>NZ_JNJP01000060.1 GCF_000701705.1 Bilophila wadsworthia ATCC 49260
CCTCCCCAAACCCCACCCCCTCTTCTCCCAAGACTTTTGTAAGGGTCGACGGAGGGCGGGGTATTGAGAGAAAATTCATCTTTGGCGCACGTCCCCCGGAGCGGCGTCGAAAGAAAAACGGTTTTGATGCGAAGGGGCTCCTGACGAGCCGCCTCCCCACCAGTCAAAGTTTTTGCGGGGGGGGGGCCGGGGGAGGGAGCGTGTGGGGGGCCCCCACTTTTGAAAAAAGCTCCCTCCCCCGGTCTTCCCTCCCCAGCGAGGGAACCCGTGCACGAAGCATCCATCGTCGCAGGCATGATGCATATCCTCGAAGACGAGGCCAGACGCCACAACGTGAGCAGGATCACGCGGGTGCGGCTTTCGGTGGGGCTGTTCACGGCGGTGGAGCCCAAAACGCTGGAAGCGTGCTTCGAGCTGTACGCGGAAGGCACGGCGGCGGAAGGGGCCGAACTGGACATCACGACCGTCCCCGCCGAAGGGCGCTGCCTTGAGTGCGGGCACGGATTTCCCATGACCTCGCCGCGCTGCCGCTGCCCGGAATGCGGAAGCCTGCGGCTGGAAGGCAAGGGCGGCCGGGACTTCCTCATCACCGGCATCGACGCCTGCTGACACCCCAGATTGACTGCGAAAGTTCGTAAGGAATATGCCATGAGCCGTTACATGATCGAATCGGTCCCGGAAAAGTGCAAGGCGTGCCGCCGCTGCGAAATCGCCTGCATCGCCGCCCACCACGGCCTGACCTTTAAAGAGGCCCTGAAAAAGCGCGACGAACTCGTCGCCCGCGTCCATGTCGTCAAGAGCGGCTCGGTGAAGTCGCCCATCTCCTGCCGCCAGTGCGAGAACGCCCCCTGCGCCCGCATCTGCCCCACCGGGGCGCTTCAGCAGGACGACGGCATCGTGACCATGAACGCCCAGATCTGTTCGGGCTGCCAGCTCTGTATCATGGCCTGCCCCTACGGCGCGATCTCGCTGGAATCCATCGGCCTGCCCTCCGCCACGTCGGAAACGATGGCCCAAAAGAGTATGCGCTCCGTGGCCGTGCGCTGCGACCTGTGCAAGGACTGGATGAAGCGCGAGGGCAAATCCGTGCCCGCCTGCGTCGAAGCCTGCCCCGTCCACGCCCGAAGCGTGGTGCAGATAGGCTGATCCCAGCGCAATCATTGATGGTGTAAGCGTGCCGGGGCGGGGCTCCGGCACGCTTTTATTCACCGGGCATTTATGGTACAGGGCACGGATTATGAGCGAATCCATCGGCATTATTGCAGGAAGCGGACAATTCCCGCGCCTCGTGGCGGAAGACGCCAAGGCGGCGGGTTATGGCGTTGTGGTCTGCGCCTTCCACGGCTTCACCGATCCCGGCCTTGAAGCGCTGGCCGACGCGTACACGACCGTCTATCTGGGCCAGTTCGACAAGGTGATCGACTACTTCCGCAAGCACGGCGTCCGCAGGCTGTGCATGGCCGGAGCGATCAACAAGCCGCGCGCGCTGGACTTGCGCCCGGACTTCCGGGCGGCGCGCATCCTCTTCTCCCTCAGGGGCAAAGGCGACGACGCGCTGCTCCGGGCCATCATGGCGGATCTGGAAAAGGAAGGCTTCACGCTCATCCAGGCGGCGGAACTCTCCACCTCCCTGCTCTGCCCCGAAGGCGTCCTGACCCGGCGCGGCCCCTCAGCCGAGGAGATTGCGGAAATCGACTACGGCTGGCCCATCGCCGAAGCGCTCGGCCGGTTTGACATCGGCCAATGCATCGTGGTCAAACAGGGCATGGTGGTGGCCGTGGAATGCCTCGAAGGCACGGACGCTGCCCTGCGGCGCGGCGGCGAACTGCGCGGCGAAGGTTGCGTGGCGATCAAACGCTTCAAGCCCAAACAGGACGAACGCGTGGACTTGCCGTCCATCGGGCTGCAGACCGTGCGCCTCCTCATCGAACAACACTACCGCTGTCTTGCCGTGGACGCGGGCAAAACGCTCTTTTTCGACAGGGCCGAAGCGCTGGCCCTTGCCGACAAGCATAACTTCTGCATCGTCGCGCTGACCGAAGACTCGTTCGGGAAGCTGCGCCTTCAGGCGAAAGCCGACTAGACACACGAAACCCGAGAGGAAACCAAGTATGGGCAAGGCCGACCGTTATCAGAAACTGTACCCCGTCACATGGGATCAACTCCACCGCGACGCTAAAGCGCTGGCATGGCGCCTTCTGGAACAGGGACCGTTCAAGGGCATCATCGGCGTCGCGCGCGGCGGGCTTGTCCCGGCCGCCATCGTGGCCCGTGAGCTCAACATCCGTCTGGTCGACACCCTGTGCATCTGTACCTATCAGGGCCGCGAACAGACCGGCGGCGAAGAAGTCCTCAAGGCCATCGAAGGCGACGGCGACGGCTGGCTCGTCGTCGACGACCTCGTGGACACCGGCAACACCGCCACCATCATCCGCAACATGCTCCCCAAGGCCCATTTCGCCACCCTGTACTCCAAGCCCGCCGGAAAGCCCCTCGTGGACACCTTCATCACCGAAGTCAGCCAAGATACGTGGATTCTTTTCCCGTGGGACTCCGAAGTGCAGTATACCGCCCCGCTGGTGGAACAGAACTAGGCGTTAAGACGGGAAGCCCCCGGCAGACGGCATTATAAAAAAAGAAAACCGGGACAGCCTCGCGCAACAGGCTGCCCCGGTTTTCCGCATAGGAGAGAAGGAAGGATGGCCGTCGGCTTCGTTGCTGTCGGACACCGAAAGCCTTCGGGAAATGTCTCCGGATCGGCAGCCCGTGACTGCCGCCAATCCGGGGCTCCGCCCTTCCCGCCGGGTGGCCGGAAGGGCGGAGCGGTTTGGGAGGGAAGGATGCCAAAAGGCAATCCGTGCGGAGGAGCTTCAGCCGCGCGGCGCGAAACGCATCCTTGGTTTCCCCTCCCGGTTCAGCAAAGCCTGTTCTTAGAAAGCGTACCGCATGTTGACGGAGGCCTTGTAGGCGTTGCGGTTGGTGTTGTCGAGGACGTTGCCCCAAACGCCGTCGTTGAGGCTCAGGTGGATGTACCCGAGTTCCACGGCGAGGGTCAGATCCTTGTAGATCTGGTAGTCGGTGTCGAAGGTGGCTTCCCACGCGCCGTCCTTGGTGGTCAGGTAGGTGGAGCCCACCATGCTGCCGGTGGCATCAGGATAGCTGGCATGGAAGGTGGTCATACCGGCGTTCGCGGGCATGTTCTTGTTGTTGGTACCCCGATAGTAGCCGACCTGAATGGCGTGAGTCAGGTTTTCCATGAAGGAGATGTCCTTCATGCGGAGCGCGACGCCCCACGTGCCCACGGGGCTGGTGCCGAGGATGGTATCGCTGGAAATGCCGTAACCGCCGTCAAAGCCGAAGGAAGAACCGGACCAGCCGGCGTCCACGGTGGGCATACGTTCGGAGCCGTCATACGGATTGGAGTTGTCACCGGAGCCGTACCACAGGAGCAGGCCGGGAACGCCGAAATCAAGCTTGTATTCCGCAATGGCGGAAGCCAGCCAGCCGCTGCGCTTCAGGTCGATGGTCTTGCTGGTCGCGCCGTCGTATCCGCTGAGCGAACGGACCGTGCCCATATCCACGGAGCCGTAGTTGAAGTCACCGGCGAGGCGGAAGGGGCTGAACGTGGTCATTTCACCCGTGATGCCAACCCACCATGCGTTGCCTTCGCTGCGGTTGCCTTCAAGCGTGGTCAGATCGCTGCCGCTGGGGAGCACGGGGAGCATCCCGGCGCGCATGTCATCGATGTCACCCTTGGCGTCGCCACCAAGGCTGCGGCTGCCCACGAAACCATACATGCCCCAAGGCGTGATCTTCACACCGTCAAAGGTCAACGGCAAGGTCAGGCCAACGAAATCCATGGCGTTGTTCTGATCGTCATGCCACTTGCCATAACCATTGGTGTTGTCGTTTTCAGCGCGCAGCCAGAAGAGGTTCGCGCCGACGTTTTCGGTGAAGTTGCCGCCGATGGTGATGCCCGCGCCGTCGCCGTCGAGCACGGCGGAACCGGCCACGAAGCCAGGCATCACGAAGGGCTGCAAGCCCATGCGGACCAGCACGTCGGTTTCGGGGATGGCCCAGTCGATGTAGGAGTAGCGCACTTCAACGGTCCTGCCGTCCGTGCCGAGGGAAGCGCCGTCCTTGGCATGGCCCCAATGCGTGTCGCCGATTTCAAAATAAACGACGCCCTTCAAGCTTTCAGACGCGATCACGTCGATCTGGGTGCGCAGGCGCTGCGCCGCGCCGAAGCGGTCGCTGCTGTTGTGCTTGTCGAACGAATCGTTCGTATACTCAAAACTGAAGTCCCACATGCCCTTAGCCTTGATGTCGGCTGCATTGGCGGCGGAGAATGCGGAGCAGATAAGCCCGGCCGCAAGCAGAAGCGTGGTGAGTCTCTTCATGACGAAAATCTCCTTTCTTCATGGTGAAGGTTGGGGTATTTCCGACCTCTTCCTCTCAGAGCCGGAAACACCAAAAGCTTCAGGATCCGAGGTGAAGCTTTCAAGGGCATTTTCTCTCACCGAAATAAATATTCAATTATTTGTACGATCTTTATAACAAGCCTCTAACGAAGGCTCTCTCGGCCCCGCTTGCAAAAAGAAAAAAGAGGGGCTCCGCGACACGCCCCCTTCCCGCTTTTCCTTGCCCCCCAAGGCAAAACCGAAAGGCCCTTTCCACCGGCCCCCGCCCCCTCTCATATTAGACCTATCCCTTGCCTGGAGATGACGGTTCCACTCCGGCGGATGCAGAAGCGCATCCCTAAGCCCGCCTCCCCGCACGATGCCGGAACAGGGCCAGCCCGAGGAACAGGTTCAAAAGCAGGCTCACACCAAGCACCGCCCGGAAAAGGACCGGCAAGGCCAACAGCGATTCGCTGAATCCGGACGGGGCGACCTCGCGTTCCACCGTACCTTCATCGGAAAGCGTGATTGTCATGGGATGGGAAACCTTATGCCCCATGTTGTCCGCAACCACGATGGTCCATGTGCCGGGCTTGTCCGGAAGGAACGCGAATCTTCCCTGAGCGTCCGTACGCCCGTTCTGAAATTCCACATCCGCGCTGTCCGGGCCGTACAGCTTCGCTTCGGCATACGCCGCCACGTCGCCCGTGGAATACGAGAACGCCACCACACGGGCATCTCCGGACGCCAGCTCCTTCGCCAGCAGCGCGTGAGCCTGCGCGTCCGCGGAAAACCAGCCCAGAACCAACAGGGCGGCCAACACTACACGTCTCAACATATCTTCTCCTTGGAAAGGGAACACCGGAAACGGAGCCTCCGGGCACTCCACTTTCATCTCACACTCAATCCGCATCGGGCTTTCCCCATCCAGCCGGGACACCCGCGCATCCTTCCCACGAACAATGCCGCCGGGCCGCGCCCCGACACAGCAGAAACGCTCTTTCCTAGCGCCCCGCCGGGAGACGTATTCCCAACGGAAAATTTCCATGCCGCCCCACCCTCCATCGGCCCTTATGGAAATTTTTGGAGGGGGAGAGGAGGGGTTTGGGGAGGGGCGAGGGAACCGTGGGGGTGCTCCCCCTTCTTCAGAAAGGTTCCCTCGCCCCTCCACAGCCTTCCTTTTCCCTGCTCCCTACTTCATCACCGGGAAAACATAGGTAGCGCGCATGTTGCGCTTGTCGGCGCTCCCGTCGGTGAGCTTTTCGGTAACTTCGGTACGCAGCATCCACAGGCCGGGCTTGGTCACCTTGAACGACGCCATGCCGTCCGCGCCGGTTTCAGCCTTGGCCATGTAGGCATCCTGCTCGGCGCTGTACCCGTCGTAGGTCAGGCCAAGCGGGGCCTTTACCGGCTTGCCGTTCAGCAGCACTTCCGCCTTGATGTCGTCACCGGCCTTGATGTCGGCGGGATTCGTCAACAGCACGATCTCAAGATCGTGCCCCAAAACCTTCTTGTACAATCCGTCATTCGCGGCGGGATTGAGCATGGTCTTGGCGAACTTCTCATACTTGCCGACCTTGAGGACCTTCTTGCCCTTGGCTTCGAGATCCTTGCGGCCGCCCTCCAGCACGCCTTCGGTCGTGTCGCTCCAGGTCTGCGGCAGACGATGCCCGACGATTATGGCGGGGCCGTCCGCAGGGAGGGCCGCCTTGCCCACAAGCGCCTTCACCTTGGCGTCTTCGGCAAGCTTCACGGGCTCCTTGGCGTTGCCCTGAATGAGTTCGACCACCACGGTCTCCACCGGCTCGGCCTCTTCGCTGATCATGAATACGTGCGCCGCCTGCGCCTGCACGCCCACGCTTTCGCCCTTGGCGGCCTGCGTTTTGTCGGGTTTGACGATGAATTCATGCGCGGAGGCAAGAGTGGCGGTCCCAACGAGGCAGAGTGAACACATCCCAGCAAGCAACACTTTGAAAAGCATGGCGAACTCCTTGTTTTGAATAACACGGCACAGTATTGTGTTATCTTTTTCAAAAATGTATTACCCGGAAAAATGATTTTCCGTCAATTCAATTTTTATTTTATTTCCGCATGTTATAATCATTTACCCAACAATTCCGACACTGTTCGTACTTTTTTTAAAAAAATAATACGCATACTCGGTGACACACCCGTGCCCTGAAAAAACAGGTTCCTCCTTCCAAAAGCCATCATCGGCGCTGGGTTGCAAAATGACAAAAAGGCAACTGCTTGCCTTTGTTCAGCTATCCGCGTAGATTATCCCCTTTCGCGCCAGCCGGCCCGGTTGGGGTGCGCCCCTCGGCTTCAACGCAGTCCAGACAAAAGGGAAGCATATGAACCTCACACAGAAAATCATCGGCAGTCACCTTGTTTCCGGCACCATGACGCCCGGAAGCGAAATCGGTCTGCGCATCGACCAGACCCTGACCCAAGACGCCACCGGGACCATGGCGTGGCTCCAGTTCGAAGCCTTGGGCATCCCCCGGGTCAAGACCGATATTTCCCTGAGCTACGTGGACCACAACACGCTCCAGATGAACTTCCGCAACCCTGACGACCACCGCTTCCTGCGCACCGTGGCGGCCAAATTCGGCGGCGTGTACTCCGGGCCCGGCACCGGCATCTGCCACCAGCTCCACCTCGAAAACTTCGCCAAGCCCGGCGCGACCCTCGTGGGCTCCGACAGCCACACCCCCACCGCGGGCGGCATCTGCTCGCTCGCCATGGGCGCGGGCGGGCTTTCCGTCGCGCTGGCGATGGCGGGCGAACCCTACTATATCCCCATGCCCAAGGTCGTGCGCGTCTTCCTGACCGGGGCGCTCACCGGATGGGCCTCCGCCAAGGACGTCATCCTCGAACTGCTCCGCCGCCGCACCGTCAAGGGCGGCGTGGGCCGCGTGTTCGAGTACGCCGGGCCCGGCGTCGCCACCCTCTCCGTGCCGGAACGCGCCACCATTGCCAACATGGGCGCGGAACTCGGCGCCACGGGCACCCTCTTCCCCTCCGACGGCGTGACCCGCGCCTTCCTCAAGGCCATGGGCCGCGAAGCCGACTGGCGGGAACTCGGCCCTGACGCCGATGCCGCGTATGATGAAGAGGAAGCCATCGATCTTTCCGCGCTGGTCCCGCTGGCCGCGCAGCCGCACATGCCCGACCGCGTGGTGCCCGTGGCCGAACTCGACGGCCTGCCCGTCGAGCAGGTCTGCATCGGTTCCTGTACGAACTCCTCCTACGCGGACCTCAAGCTGGTCGCGCAGATCCTCGACGGGCACCGCATCAATCCCGGCACCGACGCCATGATTTCCCCCGGCTCCAAGCAGGTGCTCACCATGCTGGCGCAGGAAGGGCTCCTTGAGCCGCTCATCGGCTCCGGCGCACGCCTGCTCGAATGTTCCTGCGGCCCGTGCATCGGTTCCGGCGGCGCACCCGTCACCTCCGGCGTAAGCGCCCGTACCTTCAACCGCAACTTCGAGGGGCGCAGCGGCACCAAGGACGCCAAGGTCTATCTGGTCAGCCCCCTGACCGCCGCCCAAGCCGCCCTGAACGGCAAGTTCACCGATCCCGCCACATGGGGGACCCCGCCCGCCAAGCCGGAACTGCCCGCCGATCCGCCGTCCATCCGGCACCTGTTCGTGTTCCCGCCGGAAAACGGTGACGGCGTCGAAGTCCTGCGCGGCCCGAACATCGTGGCGCTGGAGAAATTCCCCCGCCTCGACGCGTCCGGAGACGTGCTCGAAGCCAACGTCGTGATCCGCCTCGGCGACAACATCACCACCGACCACATCATGCCCGCGGGCGCGGAAATCCTCGCCCTGCGCTCCAATATCCCGGCCATTTCCGAGCACGTGTTCGTGCGCGTGGACCCCGATTTCGTGAAGCGCGCCCGCGCCGTCTCCGAAGAGGGAGGCAACGGCGTCATCGTGGCTGGCGAAAACTATGGTCAGGGCTCCAGCCGCGAACACGCGGCGCTGGCCCCTCGCCATCTCGGCATCAGAGCCGTCATCGCCCTGTCGATGGCCCGCATCCACCGCGCCAATCTCGTGAATTTCGGCATTCTGCCTCTGGTCTTCGTGAACAGGGAAGATTATGCTAAGGTCGCTCAAGGTGCGGATATCCGCATCCCGCTCACGGAAATCACGCCCGGCGGCGTGACGAACATTGAGATTGCGGGCGTGGGCGTTCTTCCTGTAAGGAATGATCTCTCGGCGGCCGAACTGGACATCATCCGGTCCGGCGGCCTGTTGAACGCCGTAAAAGAAAAAATGTAAGCCGGATCCCGGGAAGCCGTGCGGGGCGCCGTACGGCTTCCCGGGGCCCGTAACCTTTGAACTGGAGCTGTCATGCTGGATCTCATTCGAGCCAACGCCCAATCGTGGGGCGTCAAAATCGCCTTTGGCATCATCATTCTGGTCTTCGTCTTCTGGGGCGTCGGCGGCCTGACGGGCGGCCCTTCCACGGTCATCCTCACCGTGAACGGGGAACCCATCACCATTCAGGAGTTCCAGCGGAAATACGAACAGCTTGAGCAGCAGGTGCGCGCCCAGTATCCCGATCTCGATGCGGCTGGCCTCAAGGCGATGCAGCTCAAGCAGCAGCTCATCCAGAACCTCATTCTCGAAAACCTCATCATGCAGGAAGCCAAGCGCGTCGGCATCGTCGTGACGCCCGTGGAGCTGCGCAAGCTCATCGAAAGCTTCCCCGCCTTCCACAACGCCGAAGGCAAGTTCGATCCCGACGCCTATGTCCGCGTGATCAAGGCCCAGCGCAACACCCCCGGCAACTTCGAAGCCGAGCTTCGCAACAACATGCTGATGAACAAGCTCCGCGCGGACGTCACCGCCGGGGCCTTCGTTCCCGAAGCCGAAGTGCGCGATCTCTTCCGCTATGAAGGCGAACGCCGCATTCTGGAGTATGTTTTCTACCCGCTGGAAGACTATACCTCCAAGGTTACCGTCGACGACGCGCAGATCAAGGACTATTACGAAGCCAATCAGGCATCCTTCACCGTGCCCCCGCAGGCCGACGTGGAATACCTGCTCATCGGCGCGGAAGCGCTGGCCGCCGCCCAGAACATCAGCGACGCCGCCGTATCCGAGTACTATGAAAAGAACGCCGCCCAGTTCGCCACCCCCGAAATGGTGCGCGCCCGCCACATCCTCATCCTGAGCGACGCCAAGGCGTCCGCCGAGGATCAGGCCAAGGCGAAGGCCAAGATCGAAGAAATCGCCAAGCGCATCAAGGCCGGCGAAGACTTCGGCGAGGTCGCCAAGGAAGTTTCCGAAGATCCGGGCAGCGCTCCGCAGGGCGGCGAACTCGGCTGGTTCGCGCACGGCCAGATGGTTCCCGAATTCGACAAGGCTTCTTTCGCCCTCAACCCCGGCGAGCTTTCCGAGCCCGTCAAGACGCAGTTCGGCTGGCACCTCATCCAGCTTGAAGAAAAGAAGGCCGCCGGGCAGAAGCCGTTGGATGAAGTGAAGGATCAGATCCGCACCCGTCTGGCGCAGGATGAAGCCTCCGGCAAGGTACAGGAAGCGCTGGAACAGGTTCAGCTCGCGGTCATCGGCGGCAAGTCGCTGAAGGAAGCCGGGGAACCGCTCAAGCTGGCCCCGCAGGAAACCGGCCTCGTCAACACGACCGAATTGACCGAAAAGATGGGCATCAAGCCTGAAAACCTGCCCGCGCTGCTGGCCGCCAAGCCCGGCACCGTGCTGGACACGCCTTTCGTGACCAAGACCGGCTATGTCATCGCCAAGGTAAACGAATCCAAGCCTCAGACCGTGAAGCCGCTTGACGCCGTGAAGGACGACATCAAGGCTCGCCTCCAGCAGGACAAGGCCCGCACGCTTGCCTTCGAGGCCGCCAATGCCGAACGCAAGACCTTTACCGCCGCTCTGCCCAAGGAACTTCAGGGCAAGCTCAAGAAGACCGAACCGGTCGGCCGTCAGGGCTACATGGGCGAGCTGGGCATGAACGCCGAACTGGCCAAAGCCGCCTTCGCCGCCAAGGTGAACGAATGGTTCCCCGTGGCCTACACGCTCGACGGCGGCGCGGTCATCGCCCGCGTGGCCGAAGTCGTGACGCCGAGCGACGAAGACTGGAAGACCGCCGCTCCGCAGATCACCGACGCCGTGCTCAACGCCAAGCGTGAGCAGATGTTCCGCGGCTTCCTCAGCCTGCTCCGTTCCAATGCCAAGATCGAACTGAAGAACGAGACGATTCTGGCGGATTAGAGCCAAATACATTCCTATGTTATCAATAAAAAGAGGCCATCCTAGGATGGCCTCTTTTTATTGAAATCCTAAAAAAGTATTACCGCAGAAATCCTTTAATCAGATGCTTCATCAATGGAACAACATACCGAACATAATAGAGTACTCTCATTTTCTTATACATATAGAGCATTGTCCATGCATCGGCATATTTTTTCTGCTTCAATGGAGCAGAAACAAGCTGAAGATCCATAGTGAGGTTCTCCAAAACGTCTTCCGGCAAGGCCGCGAAAACACCATCTAAGGCAACCATATATTCAGAACATTCATCAGCTCTGCCATATCTGAGAAAGTCCCTATACGCACCCCGCAACATATCTCCGATATTGTTCGCATAAATTCTCTGAATCATCGGTTCGGCAGTGCGCACGACTGAAGCCATGTTCTTCGCTGCGTGGCATTTCCAAAAGGCGTCCTCACGCCCTTTCATATACATCTTGGATTTGTCATTTCCTTTTCTCTGGCGGTACTTGTAGGTATTGACGGCAAGATACGAAATCGTCTTCGCATGTACGGCCACACGGCACGAAAAATCATTGTCCTCAAACTTAAGCAATGTCTCATCAAAAAATATAGCATGCTCCACAAGAAAAGAACGCCGTAATAGCTTATTGCACGCAATAACATTATTTGAAAAAAGACCACATCTTGAGAGAGATTTCCCTCTAATATCCTGGTCGGGGTAGACCGCTGTATTGACTACGTACTCTTTTCCTGATTCGTCAGGAAACCAATTCACAGTCCTTCCCGAAACCAATTCAGCATCATCTTGTTCAGCAATAATATAAAGTTCTTTCAAAACTTCGTTATCGTATAAAGCATCATCAGAGTCTAAAAAGAAAACATACTCTCCGCAGGATTCTTTTAATCCCCTATTACGGGTAAAGGATAAATCTCTGTTTCTTTCATTGTAAAATAATCGGATTCGAATATCTGATTCAGCATATTTTTTTAAAAGAAACGAGCTATTATCCGTAGAACAATCATCCACACAAACAATTTCTATATCTTTTAGAGACTGCTGAATAACCGAGTCCAAGCATTCGCCAAGATACGGAGCTACATTATACACGGGGATTATAACGGAAACCTTGACCATAGCACTCATTCCGCGCTTAGCTTCCTCAGCTTCTTCTCAAACCGCTCGTATTCGCTGAAAATACACGCACAATAGTTCTGGCGGTACAGGCCCATTTCCTTGGAGCGGTCGATCCCGGCCTGCCACAAGGGGCGGAAGTCCCGGTACAGGAATTCGGAACCGAATCCGGCGTTGGTCCTGTAGTCACCGGACGCCGCGACGCGGGTTCCGATTCCCCGGATGGCGTCGTGCTGCTGGTGCCGGGAATACAACAGGCTTGTGGTAAAGCAGTCGAAACCGTTCTCCGAGGCGATGGCACAGGTCAGGGCAAGACGGCTCTCGTAGCAGTAGCCGCAGCGGGCATACCCTTGATTGTCCGCGATACCCAAATCGTGCACCATCTTGAGCCAGCCGGGCAGATCATACACATCGTCCTGCCACAACATGGGCAGATCCATCTGTTCCGCCACCTGTTCCATCGCCTCCCGCCGCCGAAAATATTCGGAGACGGGATGGATGTTCGGATTGGCGAAGTATCCCGTGACGTCATAGCCCTCGTCGCGCAACGACTGGATGCACATGATGCTGCACGGCCCGCAACAGGCGTGCAGGAGCACTTTCTTGCCGTTACCTGCCATTGTTCTGCCCGTTGTGCTGATGGCCCTGCTGCTGTGCTGGAGCTGCCGGCGCGGAAGAAATACCCTCGATGCGGATATCCAGACGGATGTGGAATTCCTTTTCCATGAGCGAGAGCCGTTCGCGCTTGTGATTCAGAAGATACAGCCCGAGCTCAGCGTCCACGCTGTGGGCGTACTCGGTCTGCCCCGCCGCCGCAGCGCTGCGCATGGCGCGGTGCAGGTCGCGAAGCGTCTGTACGGACTGCCACTCCATATTGCGGCGCTGGCCCGTCCCCTTGCAGTGGGGACAGGTCTCCATGCTGATGGAGATCGCCGAGGAGCCGGTCCGCTGGCGTACGATCTGGAGCAGGCCAAAAGAACTCATCTTGCCGATGTCGTGACGGGCGCGATCGCCCTTCATGGCGTTGCGGAGTTCTTTTTCAACCTCACGGCAATGCTCGGGATCGCGCATTTCAATGAAGTCGATGACGATCTGCCCGCCGATGTCGCGCAGGCGAAGCTGGCGGGCGATGGCCGTCGCCGCTTCCATATTCGTACGGAAGGCCATAGCCTCAAAATTCGTCTTGCCGCCGATCTTGCCGGAGTTGATGTCGATGGCCATAAGCGCCTCGGTCTGGTCGAACACCAGACGCCCGCCGGACGGCATGAGCACTTCGCGGGAATGTACCTGCTCGATCTGGTTGAGAAGGCCGAAGTGTTCCCAAAGGGTCTTGTCATGCTTCTCATAGAGGTGCACGAGGTCGCCCTTGCGCGGGAACAGCAGGGAAGCCATCTCCCGTATGGCTTCGGCGGTTTCCGCGTTGTCCACCCAGACTTCGGACACGTCGTCGGACAGATAGTCGCGAACGCTCCGGCTGGCGAGGCCCGGTTCCTGATAGATCAGGGAGGGGACCTTTTCCGTGGTGGCGCGCTTGCGGATATCCTTCCAGACGCGCTTGAGGAAAGAGAGGTCCTTCTGGAGCGTGGTCTTGCTCGTGCCCGCGCTCACGGTGCGGACGATGGCCCCAAGCCCTTCGCCGGGCTCAAGGCCCCGGATGAGCTCGCGCAAACGGTTGCGCTCCTCGCCGTCCTCCACCTTGCGGGAAATGCCGATCTGCTCCTGCCCCGGCGTCAGCACGAGGAAACGCCCGGCGAGCGACAGCCATGTGGTCAGGAACGCGCCTTTGGAGCCGTTGGGCTCCTTCACGACCTGCACGAGGACTTCCTGCCCGGGCTTGAGCACTTTCTGGATGGGCGGGTATTTGCGGCCCTTGGTGGGTTCGTGGGGCTGGAGGTAATATTCGGGGTGCACTTCGTCGATCTGCAGGAACCCGTTCTTCACGTTCCCGTAATTGACGAAGGCGGCTTGCAAATTGGTGTCGATGTTGTTGATGACGCCTTTGTAGATGTTGCCCCGGATCTTGGCCTGATGGGTCATCTCCACGTAGTACTCGCGCACGGAGCCGTCTTCGGTGAGCACCACCTCGACCATATCGCCGGGCAGGACGCTGACCAGCATCTTGCGGTCCACGCCGGACGCGGCGGCCTTGGCGGACTTGCGGCCCTTCTTGGCGTCCTGTTCCTCTTCGCCTTCCTCGGCGGACTCGTCCTCGGCTTCCTGCAGCGCGGCGGCAACCGAGGCCTTCTTGTTCCGGCGGCGGCGCGGCTTGCGCGGCACGCGAGGCGCGCGCGCCTCCTCACCCTCGGCTTCGGCGGGAGCGGCAGCGGGTCCGTCGTCGTCATCATCATCAAAAACGAACACCTCATCCTCGGGCACGGCGGCCTGCTGGTCCTTCAGCGTCTCCTCAGCCTGTTCGGCGGCGGGACGCGCGGGTTTGCGGCGGCGGGAACGGGAGCGGGGTTTGCGGGGAGCCTCTTCGCCCGTGGCGGCGGATTCCTGCCCGGATTCAGCCCCTGCGGGCTCATCTTCGACGGCGGGCGCGGATTCGGCAAAGGCCTCAGCCGGAGCGTCGGCGGCTACGGGCTCATCAAGAATGGGCGTTTCACCCGCTTCCGGCGCGGCTGCGTCAACGGCGGCATCGCCTTCGGCGGGACGGCGGCGGCCCCGACCGCTGCGGCGGGAACGGCGGCGCTTCGCGGGTGCGGCGGCATCGCCTTCGGCGGTTTCGGAAGCATCGGCGGCAGCGGATTCCTCCGGCGAGGCGACGGCAGGGACGGCGGCGGGTTCGGACACGGCGGGAACGGCGGACGCAACCGCCTCGGCGGGCAGAACGGAAGCGGCGACGGCGGGAATCTGAACGGGATGTTCGGTCAACACGGGCTGTTCAGGCTGCTTCGGCTCCACAGGCGCCTCAACAGGCTGTTTCGGCTGCTCGGACTGTTTCCGGGCTGTTTTCGCCGCGGACTGCTTCGGCGCGGGGCGTTTCCGTGCGGGAGCCTCGGGCGCGGGCGGGGCCGACACGGACTGTTCCTCCACGGGTTGCGCCGGCACGGCGTTCTCCGGAGCGGAAAGTTCCAGCGTGGCCTGCTCCACGGCAGGCTTCTTGCGGCGCGGACGGCGGGGCTTCTTTTCGGGAGCGGGCTCGGAAGGGGTTTCAACGGCATCCGCAGCGGCGGACATGGGCTTTTCGGACGCAGCCGGCTGTTCCGCCGGGGCTGCGATCTTTTCAGAATCGGTCATATGTTTCCTCAAAAAAACAAAAAAGTATCGGGGTGCCGTCCGGCTGGCGCGGGCGGCCGCAAAAATCGCGGGCTCGGACGCGCCGTTCGCTCGGCGTCTCCGAAGGAGCCCCATGCATACGGGCCTCGCCGGGAGAAAGCCTTTCCGGAGAATACGGAAGGCGGGCAAGGCCGCAAGACGCGGGTTTCCAAAAAATTTTTCCGGCGGTGACAAATGCCCCTGCGCACGGACAGGCCAGCGGTCCGGGCGGGGAAGCGACGATCCGGGCGAACCGGTCAGTCCAGCATGTGAAGCGTCACCGACAGGTCGTCCCCCGCAAGCCGCAGGACGGCATAGCCGCCCGTCGCAAACGCGCCGGGATTGACCAGCACGGTGCGTCCGAGGCGATCCACGGCGCGGGATTCATGGATGTGTCCGCACAGGCACACATCAGGCTGCGCGTCCAGAATGAAGTCGCGTACGGCGGAGGAACCAACGTGGATTCCGTCCCCAACGATGTCGCACAGCGTGTCATGCGGAGGCGTATGCACGGAAAGCACCACATGACGATACGTCCGGGCCTCCCTCCACATGTGTTCGAGCCAGTCCGCAAAGCGGGACTCGGGAAATTCGCTCGGCGTACCGAACGGCGTGAACGTGGAGCCGCCAAGCCCCATGAGCGCGACGCCGGGAGCCAGCTCACGTACGCATAAATGGGTATTCCATCCCTGCTTGGCAAGCCAGTCCGTGACTTCGGCGCGATCCATGTTGCCGATCTGCGCGTAAATGACGGGATTATAGCGGGTGAGCTTCTCAAGCACATTACGGGCCTGCGCCGCGCCGCCGGTGACGGTCAGATCGCCGGTGACGATGATGCCGTCGGCCTCTTCCAGCCCCTGGATTTCGCCAAGCCGGGCTGCCTTGTCGTGAAGATCGCCCATGACGATCCATGTGCGGACCCCGGAGGACGGGGCCGCCGCACCGGAAGTTCCGGAAGCGGGGACCGCAAAGGACGAAAGAGGCTGGGCGCTTGGCATGTCGGCAACTTCCTTGTACTGTTGGGGTTGCAGGGTATACCGGCTTGCCTTTCCCTGCAAGGGATTCCGCTTCACTGATCTTTCGTACCCTAACCTATTGTTTCAGGTTTGACAAAGGTGCGCCATGTCCCTTCCCCCGACCTCCCCTTCCGCGACGGGTACGCCCTCCGGCCTCGCCGTACCGGACAGAAATGTCTTGCGTTCCAAGCTGATACGCGCCCGTAAAGCCCTTGACCCCGCCGAGTGGGAACGCCATTCCGCCGCCGTCCAGCGGCGTGTCCTCGCCATCCCCGAGTGGCGCGACGCCCGTACTGTCGCCATGTATATCGCCGTGCGGAACGAAATCTCCACCGATGAAATTATCAGACGCGCGTGGGCCGAAGGCAAACAGGTGCTCCTGCCCCGCTGCCTCCCGCCGAGCGCGGGCGAAGGAATCATGGAATTCGTCCTGTGCCGGGGCTATGATGAACTGGCGCCCGGCGCCTTCGGCCTCTCCGAGCCCGGCCCCGCGTGCGTACCCCTGCCCCGCACGGGATGGGGGCAGGACGCCGCCGGAACCTTCGTCCCGCCTTCCGGGACGGATGCGTCTCTCCGGCTGCCGGATCTGATTCTGGTCCCCGCCGTGGGCATCAGCCCCGCCGGGGCGCGCCTCGGGTACGGCAAGGGCTTCTACGACCGCCTGCTCGCCCTGCCCGGCTGGGGCGGCGCGAAGCGGCTCGCGCTGGTCCACTCCCTCCAGCTCGCCGCATTTCCCGCCGGGCCTCTGGACATCCCCATGCACGGCTACGCTACCGAAAAGGAACTCATATGGCTCTGAGCTTCATCCCCTTCGCCTTTCCCGGCGCCCCGGGCGTCCGCTGCGCCTTCCAGACCCGCGACTGGGGCGTTTCGGAAGGGCCCTATGGAGGCGGGAACATCGCCTATACGGTAGGGGACGATCCCTTGCGCGTCTCGGCCAACCGGCTGGATCTCGCCGCATCTCTTGAGCTTGCCGAAATCGCCGAACTCGATCAGATCCACGGCGATACGCTCGTTTTCGATCCCCCGCCCTCGCCGCTGGAGCGGTTCGTGGAGCCGCCCGCCTTTCCCAAAGGGGACGGCCTTGCCACGGACAAACCCGGCATCGGCCTGATCATCAAGACCGCCGACTGCCAGCCCGTCCTCGTCGCGCACAAGGAAGGGCGGCACATCGCGGCCTTCCACATCGGCTGGCGCGGCAACCGCCTGCGTTTCCTCCAGTCCGGCATCGCGGGCTTCTGCGGGCGCTACGGCCTCGACGCCCGCGATCTGCTCGCCGTGCGCGGCCCGAGCCTCGGGCCGCAGCGCTCGGAATTCGTCAATTACGGCAAGGAATGGGGCCCCGATTTCGCCAACTGGTTCAACGCCCGCGACAAGACCATGAACCTCTGGCGGCTGACCCGCGATCAGCTGCTGGAGGCGGGCCTGCCGGACGAAGGCATCTTCGGCCTCGATCTGTGCACGGCGTCCATGCCGGACAGCTTCTTCTCCTACCGCCGGGACGGGATCTGCGGGCGTCAGGCCAACGTCATCTGGATAGCCTAAATGCCCATGCTGCTGGACATCCGGGATACGGTGGCCGACTATGCGGAACTCATCGCCCGCGTGGTCGGCGTGGACGTGGAAGTCGTGGACGCGGGCCTGAACCGCCTCGCCGGGACGGGCCTCTATGCCTCCGGGGTCGGGGAAAACATCCGCGCCGAGGGCGAAACCTACCGCCACGTCATGCGCATCCGGCGCTCGTTCGTCATGGAGACGCCCCGCGAGCATTTCATCTGCACCCGCTGCCCGGGGCGCGACCTCTGCCGAGAAACCCTTTCCATCAGCACGCCCATCATCGACGGCAGCGACGTGCTCGGCGTCATCGGGCTCGTCTGCTCCACCGACGAGGACCGCGCCCGTGTCCTCGGGCACAAGGACGTGTACGTCCAGTTCATCGAGCGCTGCGCGGAATTCATCCTGCACAAGCTCCACGACCACGCCGACCTGCTCCGCGCCCGGTCATTCCTCGACATCATGCTGCGGATTCTCGAAATCAACAGCCGGGGCATCGTCATCTTCAACGCCAAGGGCGGCATTTCCTACCTGAACGACATCGCCCGCCGTGATCTCGGGCTCAAGGACGACGGCCTGCCCACGGACGTGCAGTTCAAACGGACCGGGGAATCCTTTTCGGATCTCGAGGAATTCGTGGTCACCGCCCGGAGCCGCAAGCACACGCTCATGGGCCAGATGACCCCGCTCGCGCCGTCGGACTACCATTTTGCCACGGTCTTCACCTTCGAGTCCCTGCCGCGCATGGCGGATCGCGTCTCTTCCCTCGGGGACTCCCTTTCCGGCGTCGAAAACCTCGTCGGGCGCTCGCCCGCCATGCTCCAGCTGAAAGATCAAATCCGCCAGATCGCGGGCTCCACGTCCACGGTCCTCGTCACCGGCGAATCCGGCACCGGCAAGGAACTCGTCGCCCGGGCCATCCACGCCGCCAGCGGCCGCCGGGACAAGCCCTTCATCGGCATCAACTGCGGGGCCATCCCCGACGCCCTGCTCGAAAGCGAGCTGTTCGGCTACACGGGCGGCGCGTTCACCGGAGCGAGCGCCAAGGGGCGCATCGGCAAATTCGAGCTGGCCCACAAGGGCGTGCTGTTCCTCGACGAAATCAGCACCATGCCGCTCTACCTGCAAGTGAAGCTGCTCCGCGTCCTGCAGGAACGGGCCTTCACCCGCCTCGGCTCCAACCGGCTCATTGAGGTGGATATCCGTATTATCGCGGCGACGAACGAAGATCTTGCCGGAGCGGTGCGCCAAGGCCGTTTCCGCGAGGATCTCTTCTACCGCCTGAACGTGATCCCGCTGCAGGTGCCTCCCCTGCGCGATCGCCACGGCGACATCGAGCTGTTGTCCTCCCATTTCCTCGCCCGCTACAGTGCCCGGTTCAACAAGCCGGTCCCGTCGCTCGGCCCGGACATGCTCGCGGCCCTCTCCGCCTACCCTTGGCCCGGCAACGTGCGCGAGTTCGAGAATGTGATGGAGTTTATGGTCAACATGGCCCCGTCCGGCGGGGTCCTGCATCCTGACATGCTCCCCGCCTCCGTGCGCGGGGCCTTGCCCTCTTCCGCGCCTTCCCCCTCCGCCCCCCTCCCGCCCGGCGGGATCATCCCGCTCCGCGATCTGGAACGCAACGCCATTCTGGACGCCGTCCGCCGCTGCGGGGACGACACGCCCGGAAAGAAGGCCGCTGCCGCCGCCCTCGGCATCGGCGTCGCCACGCTCTACAGGAAGCTGAAGGAGTATGAGGACGAAGCGGCGGCTCTCTCCCGTACCACCTAACCCCACCTGAACAGGATGGAACTTGCGATTTTTGGGATTTCGCAGTAGAGTCCCTCCTTTGTGTGCCGACTGGCGAGAGTGGCGGAATTGGTAGACGCACTGGACTTAGAATCCAGCGGATTTCCGTGGGGGTTCAACTCCCCCCTCTCGCACCAGAAAGCCTTCCGGTGCATTCATAAACCTCGTGTTTTGATTGATAAAAAGCTCGTCCGTCCGCCCTTGAGCAGGTCGGCTCCCCTAAGGAGGGAATCCCCATGGAATTTGTCGTTGAAAACCTTTCCCCTACCCGGAAAAAGATCGCCTTCACCCTGACCGCGGATGATGTGAACGCCGCTATCAACACCGCCGTCAAGGGCTTCCAGAAGGATCTGTCCCTGCCCGGCTTCCGTAAGGGTAAAGTCCCCGCGTCCGTAGTGGAAAAGCGCTTCGGCGAAGACGTGTACGCCCGCGCCACGCAGGACGAGATCAACGGCCTCCTCCAGAAGACCCTCAAGGACTCCAGCCTGACCCCCGTTTCCAGCATGGAAATGGACAACCATGACGCCTTCGCCCGCGATACCGAATTCAAGTGCAACGTCACCTTCGACGTGCTGCCCGAAATCGAGTTCCCCAACTACGAAGGCCTCGAAGTCGATCAGGCCAAGGCCGACGTGTCCGACGACGACGTGAACGAAATCATTGAAAACCTCCGCGGCCGCATGGCGGAACTTACCGAAGTGACCGAAGATCGCCTGCCCCAGGACGGCGACACCGTGGATGTCGACTACTCCGGCACCGATGAGGAAGGCAACAAGATCGACGACGTGCAGGGCGAAAACTTCGGCGTGGCCCTCGGCCAGGGCCAGGCCCTCCCCGATTTCGAAGCCCTCGTGAAGACCGCCAAGGTCGGCGAAGAAAAGACCGGCTCCGTGAACTTCCCCGCCGACTACCCCCACAAGCCGCTGGCCGGCAAGACCGTCATCTTCACCATCAAGGTGAACAAGATCCAGACCAGCCAGAAGCCCGAAGTGAACGAGGAGTTCGCTCAGAAGGTCGGCCAAGAAAGCCTGGAAAAGATGAAGGCCTCCATCGTCGAGCACGTTTCCGCCACGAAGGCTCAGGCCGCCCGCAGCGAAGCCATGAAGAAGCTCATCGACGGCCTCCTTGAAAAGGTTTCTTTCGAAATCCCCGATTCCATGCTGAACGCCCGCGTCGAGCGCGTGGTGCAGGAACAGGCCATGAAGCTCCAGCGCATGGGCCTCGACGACCTCCGCAAGGACCAAGCTCAGGAAGAAAAGCGCGAAGAAGCCAAGAAGGAAGCCCTCGAAACCCTGCGTCCCCAGGTGTTCCTGATGGCCCTCGCCCAGAAGGAAAACATCACCGTCAACGATCAGGAAGTGGAAATGGCCATCTACGGCATGGCCATGCGCGCCCAGCAGGACTACAAGAAGGTCAGCGAAGCCTATCACAAGAGCGGCCTGATCTATGAGCTGCGCGACCGCATCCTCGCTGACAAGGCCCTGGAAATGGTCTACAGCAAGGCGAAGATCAACGAAGTCCCCGCCGTGAGCCTGAGCGAGCCCAAGAACGCGGACTAGTCCGTTTTCCGCCCGCTTTTTGGGAAAAATAAGGAGAGGGGAGTGTCCGCACTCCCCTCTTTATTGTATGGGGGCCCTGTGCTATTTCCCGTTTTTATGGCTTCATCCCGAGACAACGGCGCAATCGTGCTTATCTGACGGGGAAAGCCCTGATGCCCAATTATCATATGGAGACAGTATGCAAGATATTCTTGATATGACGGTGCCCATCGTCGTCGAAACGTCGGGCCGCACCGAACGCGCTTATGATATTTTTTCCCGCCTGCTGAAAGACCGCATCGTGCTCCTCGGCTCCGAGGTCAACGACGCGGTGGCGTCCCTCATCTGCGCCCAGCTGCTTTTCCTCGAATCGCAGGACCCGGAAAAAGAGATTTATCTCTACATCAACAGCCCCGGCGGCTCCGTCACGGCGGGCATGGCCATCTACGATACCATGAACTACATCACCCCGCCCATCGCCACCGTGTGCATGGGCCGCGCCGCCAGCATGGGAGCCTTCCTCCTCAGCGCGGGCCAGAAGGGTATGCGCTACGCCCTGCCCAACAGCCAGGTGATGATCCACCAGCCCCTCGGCGGATTCCAGGGACAGGCCACCGACATCGACATCCATGCCCGCGAGATCCTGCGTATGCGCGAGACCCTCAACGGGCTGCTGGCGAAGCATACCGGCCAGCCCATCGAAAAGATCGCCCAGGATACCGAACGCGACAACTTCATGACCGCCGAAATGGCGCAGGCCTATGGTCTGGTGGACAAGGTTCTCGCCTCCCGCCGTGACCTCCTCGCCGAAAAGTCCGAATAGGAAGAGAGATGCCCAATACCACTCCCCCGAACGAACCCCGCTGCTCTTTCTGCGGCAAAACCGAAACGCAGGCGAACCAGCTCGTCTCCGGGCCGGACGGCGTGCACATCTGCGACGAGTGCATCGCCACCTGCAACGAAATGATGGCCCAGAACGCCATCGAGCAGGTCCGCGAAGACGAACGCCTGCTTACCCCGCAGGAAATCAAGGCCCGCCTCGACGAATACGTCATCGGGCAGGACGAGGCCAAAAAGATCCTCGCCGTGGCGGTGCACAACCACTACAAGCGCGTCTTTTACGCCGACGCCCTCAAGGGCGACGACGGTGTGGAGCTCGAAAAGAGCAACATCCTGCTTGTCGGCCCCTCCGGGAGCGGCAAGACGCTCCTCGCCAAGACGCTGGCCCGCGTCCTGCGCGTGCCGTTCGCCATCGTGGACGCCACCACGCTGACCGAGGCCGGGTATGTGGGCGAAGACGTGGAAAACATTCTGGTCCAGTTGCTTCAAAATGCCGACTACGACCTTGAAGCGGCCCGCAAGGGGATCATCTACATCGACGAAATCGACAAGATCTCCCGTAAGGCAGACGGCCCGTCCATCACCCGCGACGTGTCCGGCGAAGGCGTCCAGCAGGCGCTGCTCAAGATCATCGAAGGCACGGAAGCCAACATCCCTCCCAAAGGCGGCCGCAAGCACCCGCAGCAGGAATTCATCCGCATGGACACCTCGAACATCCTGTTCATCGTGGGCGGGGCGTTCATCGGCCTGGACAAGATCGTCGAGCAGCGTATGCGCGGCGGCAGCATGGGCTTCGGGGCCAAGGTGGAGACCAAAAAGGAGCGCACCCTCGGCGAGCTCCTCGAACAGGTGCATCCCGCCGACCTCGTGCAGTTCGGGCTCATCCCCGAATTCGTGGGCCGTATCCCGGTCCTGACGCACGTGGACGATCTCGGCGAGGACGACCTCGTCCGTATCCTGACCGAGCCCAAGAACGCCCTCACCCGGCAGTACCAGAAGCTGTTCGAGCTCGACAACGTGACCCTGCGCTTCACCTCCGACGCCCTGCGTGCCATCGCCCACAGGGCCATCGAGCGCAAGACCGGCGCGCGCGGCCTGCGCAACGTCATGGAAAGCGTCATGCTCGACATCATGTATCAGCTTCCCTCCATGCCCGGTGTGAAGGAGTGCGTGATCAACGACGCGGTCATCGAAAAGAAGGCCCCGCCGCTGTACATCTACGACACCGAAGCGCACATCGCTTCGTAAGGTTTGTGGTAAGGGAAAATGTGGGGGAAGGGGAACCTTTCTGAAGAAAGGTTCCCCTTCCCCCACACCCCC
>NZ_JNJP01000061.1 GCF_000701705.1 Bilophila wadsworthia ATCC 49260
TTATCGAATCCCTGTTCCCGGTTGTACCGTGAAAGAGAGCCTTCCTTGATATGAGGGGAGGTTTTTCTTTTATGGGAGATCGAGAGGGGTTCAGGCCGCCCCCTCCAAACCTCCCCCACCCTCCCCAAAGACTTTTGACCTTATCGAATCCCTGTTGACGGTTTTTCTGAAAACGAAAAGCCCGGATCATGTTCCGGGCTTTTCGTTTTCGTCCTCTGCTCAAGAAAAACACAGGACTAAAATACATTTCTGGCGTTATCCTTTCATCCGACAGGGACTCCCTCCGCGCGGCCTCCCCACCAGTCGAAAATTTTTGGAGGGAGAGAGGAGGGGTTTGGGGAGGGGAGAGGGGCCCTTTTTTCAAAAAGGGCCCCTCTCCCCTCCCCAATATTCTCTTCCTTACCCCCTCACAAATTCCACAAAATACGCAATGACGGTCCCAAAAAGGATCACAACGAGCATCCACTTGAGAAGCACGGGCGAGATGCACTTCTGGAATTTCGCGCCGAAATACATGCCGAGCAACCCGCCGAGGCTGAGAAGCAGGGCCATGCCCCAGTCGGGGGCGATGCTCAGGTCGGGATAGAGGGGCGAAATGGCTATGTAGAAGAGAACGCCGGCCAGCGCGTTGACGAAGGTCGCCGCCAGCGTCGCCCCCGCCACCGTGTAGATGGGCAGATGGAAGACGGAAACGAGGAACGGCGCGATGATCGCCCCGCCGCCGATGCCGTAGATGCCGCCGACAAGACCGACCGCAATGGAATAGAATAAGAGGATCGGCACGGAAAAGGAATAGAGATACCCGTCAAACGTGTAGGATACGCGGGACAGGTTCCGCTCCACGACCTCGACATAGGGCTTGGGAGGAGATTGTTCGTATTTTGGGGCGGGCTTGAAACGCATCCAGCCGAGCAGGTCGCGGATCATCTCCAGGCCGATGCCGAGCAGCACGAGCGCCACGAACAGTTTGAAAGGCCGGACATCCGCCAGCCAGTTGATGCGGACAAGGCCTCCGATGACGACCCCCGGCACGGCCCCGGCCATGACGATCCACGACAGAGGCCAGAGCATCCGTTTTTCGCGGTAATAGCGGAACACGCCGCCCGGATTGGAGAACACGTTGTAGAGCTGGTTCGTCGCGCTGACCGAGGTATTGGTGTAGCCCAGAAAGGTCATCTGAAAAGGCAACAGCAGGAACGCGCCGGAAATCCCGCCCATCGACGTGAAGAAGGAAACGGCGAACGCGACCAGCGGCGGTACGAACGGCGAAACTTCGATTTCCGCAGTGGGGAAATACATCTCAGACATCCTCCCATTCGGGCGGCAGGTGCGCAACGCGCCACGGACCGGCCCACGGCGGCAAGGCCGTATAGGTTTCCTCTCCCACCCGCAGCCGCACGGCATGGAGCTTGAGCCCATCCCCGCAGCGCGGGCCTCCGTACTTCACATCCCCCACGAGCGGAAAACCCCGCTCCGAAAGCTGTACGCGGATCTGATGCGTCCGCCCCGTGTGCAGGCGGATAAGGACAAGGCTCCGGCCTTCGCACACGGTCAGGCAGCGGACCGTCAGGCTCGCGGGCTTCTCGTCGGGCCCACCCGTGCGGGATTTCCCGGCAACGACCTTTTCGCGGCCCTGTGCGCCGACTGTGCGTTTTGCCAGATGATCCTCAAGGCGTTTCGGGCGGCTCCACGGGCATTCGCCCTGCACCCACGCAAGGTAGTCCTTGGCGACGCTCCCATCATGAGCCGCCAGCGCATCCGAAAGGCGGCGTACGGCGGCATACGTCTTGCCGACGAGCAACAGGCCGGAGGTATCCCTATCCAAGCGGTGTACCGGAGCGGGGATAAAAGGCGATCCGGCAAACGCCGCTTCAAGCCGTGTAGTCAGGCTGTCCGTGTGTCCCGTGCCCGGATGTACGGGCAGGCCGGACGGCTTGCAGAACACGATGACGTCAGCCGTCTCCGCAACGATGGGGGGCAATTCCTTGCCGCCCGACGACACGGGGACGCGTTCCGCTTTCGTTCCGGCCCCGGCAAAGGGCGGAACCCGGATTTCATCGTTCAGTTCCACCCGGTCGAACGGTTTGGCCCGCCCGCCGTTGATCCGGACCTGCCCGGTACGGATCCAGCGGTGCAGGACGCTCTGCGGCTCTTCGAAACGCCGGGACAGGAACTGCAACAGCTTTTGCCCGGCTTCCGCCGCCGTCACTTGCAATGGTTCAGGCATGGCATTCCTTTGAAAAATACGGCCTCTCCCCCTGCGGAGGGGGAGCTTCATGTCCTTCGTGTCGCCGTGCCCGCTCAGGAAAGGCTGAGGGCGGATTTTCATGCGGCGCGCAAACCGGAATCTCCCGCCCGCAACGCTTCTGACGGGCGGGAGATTGGGCAAGGCATCCGATCGGCTCGGGCTCACGATCGAAACCGATCCGATGCCCGCTTACAAACGCTTTGGAGGATGAGGGCCTCCTTGACGAGAAGGAGGCCTTTCCGTGAAAAGGAGTATTCCCCCTGTTCCCTCTCTTGTCCATTTCCATTTTGAAGCGCGTTTTATTCCAGAGGCAATCCGTGCCGAAAAAGATTGTGAGCAGGGACCGGATAGCCACAAAAATATTTGGAAAGGGAGGGGCTCCGCTCTGGCGGAATTTTTTGGGAGGGAAAACTTCTCTGAAAAAAATTTTCCCTCCCCAAAACGGCTTCACATCATCTGAAAGAGCATCCGCTCTAACTGCGGTAATCGGCGTTGACGTTCACATACTCATGCCCGAGGTCGGAAGCGAGCAGCGTATAGCTGCCGGAACCGGAACCCAGCACGATGTCGATGGGCAGATCGCGCTGCTTGAGGGGCTCTTCGAGCAGGGCGTCGAAATCCAGATCGGTGGGCTGCCCCTTGCGGAACAACTCCACGCCGCACAGGGTCACCACTACATCGTCGGGGTTGAAGTCCGCCCCGCTGCGGCCCACGGCGGCGACGATGCGCCCCCAGTTGGCGTCGCGCCCGTACAGGGCCGTCTTCACCAGCTGCGAGTGCCCCACCGTCCGGGCCACGCGCTCGGCGTCGGCATCGGATGCCGCCCCGGCCACATGGATACGGGCGACCTTGGACGCGCCCTCGCCGTCCTTTACCAGCATATAGGCCAGATCCCCGAGCACGGAAGTCAGGGCGGCCGACAGCGCCTTGATCGATTCCTCGCCGGACGCGGACACGCCGGATGCGCCGTTGGCAAGGCCATACAGCGTGTCGTTCGTGGAGGTGTCCCCGTCCACGGTCACGCGGTTGAAGGTCAGCTCCACGGCGTCGCGCAACATTTTTTGCCAGACGGAGGCTTCCACCTGCACGTCACACAGCACGACGGACAGCATGGTCGCCATGTTGGGGCAGATCATGCCAGCGCCCTTGGCCATGCCCACAAGCTTCACCACGCCGCCGGGAAGGGAGACTTCGCGGTGCGAAATCTTGTGGAAAGCATCCGTGGTCATGATCGCCCTGGCAAAATCCTCCGGGGTCGCCTTGCCGAGGTTGGCGGCGAGGGCGGGGGCGGCCTTCTCCCAAAGATCCATCTTGAGCTGCGCGCCGATAACGCCCGTGGACGCGGGCAGGATATCCGACGCCTCAAGGCCGAGGGCGCCGGCCACCAGCTCCTGGGTCGTGCGGCAGTTTCGCATACCTTCATCACCGGTGCAGGCGTTGGCCTGGCCGGAATTGATCACGACGGCACGAGCGGCGGGACGCTCGGCGAGCATGGCCTTGGCGACGAGGACGGGTGCCGCCGGAAAACGGTTCTGCGTAAACGTCCCTGCGGCGACGGCGGGGACATCGCTGACGAGAAGGGCAAGATCCGCGCGGCCTTCCTTACGGAATCCGGCACACGCGGTGGCGAAACGAAAGCCTTTGGGAGCGGTGGACATGTTGCAATCCTCACAAACAGATAGGTATAAAACAAAAGTATGCCACGCTTGCATCCCACAATCAAACAAAACCGGAGCATCCATCCCGGCGAAATTCAAGGGAATTACAAAAGACTTCTCTAGCCCCTTGACCGTAGGGGGGCATACACACTACAAAACTCCAAAGCACTTGTATCAGACAGGAAGTTCGCACATGAGTCAGTCCGCGTTTTACGACCTGGCGGTTATTGATAATGTTCCCTTCGGGCTCACCGGATCGCAGGGACGTTTTTTTGCCCTGCGCCTCGAACGGCCCGATTGGAAGAGTTGGGCGCCGGGACAATTCGTCATGCTCCGTCCTCAGGGCTGGGCGCTCGATATGCCCTGGGCCCGTCCGTTCTCCATCTGCCGGGTGAGCACCAACGAGCTCGTCATCTTTTTCCAGGTGGCCGGCAGAGGCACCGAAAAAATGGCCAAACTCCGGCGCGGCGACAAGGTGCACCTCTGGGGGCCCCTCGGCAATCGCTTCGCCGTGGAAGGCGGGACCCCGACGCTGCTCCTCGCGGGCGGCATCGGCATCGCGCCTTTCGTCGGGTATGCGGAACGCCACCCCACGCCGGGCGTCCTTTCGATGGTCTTCGGCCACCGCTTGCCCGAAGACTGCTATCCCGTGGAAAGCCTCGGGGAGCGCATCGACGTGGAATCCTTCCACGAGAACACCAGCGAAGACCTTGAATGGTTCCTCAACCATGTCCGCTCGCGCATCGAAGCCTATGCCGAACGCAACGGCCTCGTGCTCGCCTGTGGCCCGGCCCCGTTCCTCAAGGCGGTGCAGGGATTCGCTCTGGCGGCCAAGGCGCGCTGCCAGCTTTCTCTGGAAAGCCGCATGGCTTGCGGCGTAGGCGCTTGCCTCGGCTGCGTCACCAAGACGACGGAAAAGTGGCCCGTCGAAGAAAAGGCCGGAACGCCCGTGCAGACATGCACCCATGGTCCCGTGTTCTGGGCCGATCAGATCACCCTGGAGGCTTAGTCATGGATCGCTTCACCGTACGACTTTCTTCCTCCCATAAGCCTTCCGGGAACACGAAACCGCTCGTCTTCAAGAACCCCATCCTGACGGCCTCGGGCACGTTCGGATACGGCGTCGAGTTCGCCAATTACGGCGATCTCACGCATCTCGGCGGCATCGTGGTGAAAGGGCTTTCCCTCAAGCCGCGTCCCGGCAATCCGCTGCCCCGCGTGGCGGAAACCCCCTGCGGTATGCTCAATGCCGTGGGTTTGCAGAATGACGGCGTGGAATCCTTCCTCAAGAACAAACTGCCCCGCCTGCCGTGGCATGAAACGCCGGTCATCGCCAACCTCTACGCCACCTCGCCGGCTGAATTCGCGGAACTGGCGGGCATCCTCGCCGCCGAGGAGGGCATAGCCGGTCTGGAAGTGAACATCTCCTGCCCCAACGTGAAGAACGGGGGTGTGCTGTTCGGACAGGATCCGGCCCTCGCCGCCGAAGTGACCCAAGCGGTCAAGAAACACGCGGGGAACCTGCCCGTCATCGTGAAGCTGTCGCCCAACGTGACGGACATCACCGCCATCGCCAAGGCCGCCGAGCAAGCCGGAGCCGATGCTATCTCCTGCATCAACACCATCACCGGCATGGGCGTCGATGTGAAGACCCGCAAGCCGCTGCTCGCCAATGTGGTGGGGGGGCTCTCCGGCCCCGCCGTGAAGCCCGTGGCCCTGCGCTGCGTCTGGCAGGTCTGCAATGCGGTCAAGATCCCGGTCATCGGCATCGGCGGCATCACCTGTGCGCAGGACGTTCTGGAATTTATCCTCGTCGGTGCGCACGCGGTGGAAATCGGGACCATGAACTTCGTCCGCCCCGACGCCGCCTTCCGGATCGCCGAAGAACTTCCCCATCTGTGCCAGCAACTTGGTATCAAAAACCTCGCCGAGTTCCGCGGCACCCTGCAACTGTAATTCATTGACTGGTTAAGTTGGGAGGGGCGGGGGAACCTTTCTGAAGAAAGGCTTTTCCCGCCCCTCCCATACCCTCTCCCCCATTCAAAAGCTTTCGCCTTTTGGGGCAGCCCCTTTTTCTATCAGAGGTTTTCCCCGTCAAACGTGACTATATAGTCACGTTATGTGCCCAACAAAAATTTCTTTGCGTATCCTCCCCACTTGTCAGCGTTTTTAAGGGTGGGGACCAGGGAGGAGACGCTTTTTCCAAAAAGCGCATTCCTCCGCAACTTTCAACCTCACCGACACACTATGCCGCCGAAAAAACGTTACCAGTGGGACACAAAAGATTCCGAATTTGAGGATGACCGCCCCAGCCGCTCACAGAAGAAACGCGACAGCACAGCACTCCAGCGTATGGGTGAAGAACTCACCACCCTCGGCTCATCCGTGCTCACCAAGATGCCGCTCACTCCCAACATCCGCGAAGCCGTCCTCGAATGGCAGCGCCTCAGCTCACATGAAGGCCGCCGCAGACAAATGCAGTACATCGGGCGCCTGATGCGCGAAGAGGCGGATCCGCAGGCCGTGCGTGACGCGCTGGACGCCATCAAGCTTGGGCACACGGGCGAAACCGCCAGCTTCAAGCGTTCCGAGAAACTGCGGGACGACCTCATGAACGCCACCGATGCGGAAATGGATACACTGCTTGCCGCCTTCTCAGCCGAAGACGCCACCGAAATCCGCGATCTCACGGCAAAGGCCCGCAACGAACGCGAACACAGCCGTCCTCCGCACGCCTATCGGGCATTGTTCCGCAAGCTCAAAAGCCTCCCGGCCGAACAATGATCCGTGACGCCATCATTCTCGGAGCCGGGGCCGCCGGGCTCATGTGCGCCATGACCGCCGGGCGCCGGGGCTTTTCTTGCGCCGTCATCGACCATAGCCCGGTTGCGGGGCGCAAAGTGCGCCTTGCCGGAGGAGGCAAGGGGAACGTTACCAATCGGTATATATCTCCGGAGTGGTATGTAGGCACGCAGAAAGGCTTCCCTGACACCCTGCTTAAACGCTGTTCGACGGACTTTGTCCTGAGCATGTTGGCGTCATTCGGCATCGAATGGGAAGAGCGAGAGTACGGTCAGATTTTCTGCACGGTACAGGCGGCCCGGCTTGTGGAATCGATGGCAGCCGCCTGCCGCAATGCAGGGGCGGAATTGCTGTTTAACCGTACGTTCGGCGAAATCCGGCACGAGGGCGGCCTGTTCTCTGTGGAAACGTCCGGAGGCACCCTACAGGCCCCGCGCCTTGTCATCGCAACAGGGAGCCCCGCGTGGCCCGCTTGCGGGGCAACGGATGGGGGGATGCGCTTGGCCCGCCAATGGGGCCATAAGGTCGTCCCCGTACGCCCGGTGCTGGCTCCTCTGCTGCTCCCCGAGTCCTGGCCTCTGCACGGCCTCGCAGGCGTCAGCCTGCCTGCCGCCGTATCCGTGGGCGGGCGCACTTTCCGCTACCCGCTCCTGTTCACCCACAAAGGGCTCAGCGGCCCCGCCATCCTTCAGGCATCCTGCTTCTGGCGGCAGGGCGAAGCGCTGCATATCGACTTTCTGCCCGACCATCCCGCCTTGGAGCTTATGCACCACTCCGAGCACGGCAAGAGTACGGTTTTGGGGCTGTTCAAAAAGGTGCTCCCCACCCGCCTGGCCGAACGGCTCATACCGGGATCGCTGGCTTCAAGAAAAGTCGCTCAGCTTGCCAAAAAAGACAGGGAATACCTTGCGCTAGCAATACATGACCATATGGTAACACCAAGCCGCTCGGAAGGTATGGGACACGCTGAAGCCGCAGCCGGGGGGGTGGATACGAGTGACGTAAACCCACGCACGCTTGAAAGCCGCAAACAACCCGGCCTATACTTCGCCGGAGAGGTACTCGACGTCACAGGGTTACTAGGTGGTTACAATCTGCACTGGGCATGGGCGTCCGGTAAGGCCGTTGGGGAAAGCTGGAAGAAATAAGCTGAACCGAACAGTTCATTTCCTCCCTTTTTCTCTCCCAGAGTGTATTCCTGTAGACCTTTATTCCGAATATTTTCCACCATTCGGATCTCAATCAGAGTGTTGCTTCATGTCAGCAGAACAGCTCAAACAACGGGACGCCATGCAGCGGCTCACGGATTTTCTCAACGAGGTGGGGATGCTCCGCCATACGCCTCGGAGTGGTTACAAGTTTCTTGGGTCCGGCCAAGAAACCGTGGCCGAACATTCGCACCGGACGGCCGTCATCGGCTACGTATTGGCAAAAAAGACGGGAGCGGACGCGGCCCGCACGGTCATGCTTTGCCTCTTCCATGACCTGCCGGAAGCCCGTACAGGGGACTTCAATTACGTAAACCGCCTCTACGATACTTCACGCGAGCGCGACGCGCTGGAAGACGCGGTGGAAGGCACAGGGCTGGAAGAAGACATCATGTCCATATGGGACGAACATGCGTGCCGGACCACGCCCGAATCGCTGCTTGCCCATGATGCTGACCAGCTTGATCTGATCCTCAATCTGAAACGCGAAAGCGATCTCGGGAACCGTTACGCCGACAAATGGCTCGAAAGCGCCGTAGAGCGGTTGCGCACGGATATCGCCAAAGAACTGGCTCAGACCATCCTCAAAACCGATCATACGGATTGGTGGTATCTCGGCCCCGATCGTAACTGGTGGGAAAGGAAGAGCTGACCATCCCGATTTTCCACTGTCTTTCATGAAATAAAAAGGCCTCCGTATGGAGGCTTTTTTTATTACGGTGGGATACGCCATATTGTTCCTTCTCTCCACTAATGTGCATAATATTGTTCATATACTGTTCGTAAAATAGGTAATACATTTAAATAATATGATATAATTATATATTATATTGTTGCATTCTTCCGGCATTTCCGAAAAACACCCCTCCCAGAGAAAATGCCACTCTGGCTTCTGTTCGTAACTCTGTTTCTTTTCTGTGTATAACATATTAATCATACTGAAATAACATAATAAATTTTATAGTTTCATGAGGCATCCAGTATTTTGATGAAAGGCCCTGCTCACTTTTTGTTCATAATCCTGAGCATATTCTGTTCATAACTACAATAATTACGTAAAATAAATAATATTTTTTTTACAGTTTCATAAAAAAGACTACTCATTGATACAATAGTCCCCTCAAAAAAAGCCCTCCCTTTTTCTGCAAAGGGAGGGCTTTTAGCTTTGTGCATAATATTGTTTATATTTTGTTCTTAACTTGAATAACTATTAAAAATTACAGTCTTTTTCCATCGTTTTTATTGCGTAGTTCTGCTTCGTGAAGCTCCTTGGGAAGGGCTTCAAGTCCGTCTGCCTCAGGACGCATTACAATGCCGTGCCGCTTGGCAAGCCACAGAATCCCCACAGTAACGGCCAGCACGACGATAAGAATTATAGCCTCTACCATGACGCCTACTTGACGATGAGATGGTTATCATCCTTCTTCTCGGTTTCCGCACGGGGAACCGCCCGGACGCCTCAGCCGCAGGGCATGATATCCAACCCCGCCTTCTTTGCCAGCCGCAGCACCACCAGCGCCGCGGCGATAGCCAGTATCAAAAAAAGCGCTTCCCACATACGGGCCTCCCTTGTGACAGGTTGCTGGTCTTCCAAAAGATAACTCAGGGAAACATTTTGGCAAATTCAGCGGATGAGCATGGCGTCGCCGTAGGAGAAAAAGCGATACTCCATTTTCACGGCCTCGGTATACGTCTCAAGCATCCGTTCCCGGCCCGTCAGCGCCGAGACGAGCATCAGCAGCGTGGATTCAGGCAGATGGAAGTTGGTGATCAGGCCATCAAGGACATGAAACCTGTATCCAGGCCAGATAAAACAGTTGATCCAACCTTGATGCGCCGTTAGCTCACCTCCATGCGCGCCAGCCACGCCTTCGAGTGTCCGGGCGGAAGTGGTGCCTACGGCTATGACGGGCCGTCCTTCGGCCTTTGCCTTTCCAATGGCGTCCACCGTGGCTTGCGGCACTTCCACGAACTCCTCATGCATGACGTGCTCGCGGATATCCTCGCAGCGTACGGGGCTGAACGTGCCGTATCCGACATGAAGGGTCACTTCTGCCCATTCGACGCCCTCAGAAGCCATTTGCGCGCGTAATTCCGGGGTGAAATGCAGGCCCGCCGTAGGCGCGGCCACGGAACCGGCCTTGTCGTCCCGGGCATAAACGGTCTGGTACGTTCCCCGGTCATCCTTCGTATCCTCGCGCTTGATATACGGCGGCAGCGGCAAATGCCCCCGGGATTCGAAAAGCGCGCGGATATCGCCCGTCCAGTGCAGCCGTACCCGATGCCGCCCGAATTCCCCCTTGGCAAGGACTTCCACGCGCAGATCATCGCCAAAAACAAGATGATCCCCTATCCTGGCATTCTTGGCGGGCTTGATCAGCCCGTCGGCCTCCGCGCAATGCCAGCCGTCCCCTTCTCCATGCTGTTCCAGCAGAGGCATGGGCGTAAGCAACAGAAACTCCATCTTGCCGCCCGAGGGGCGCTGGCCGATCATCCTCGCGGGGACCACCCGGGAATTGTTGGCTATGAGCAGCGTGCCCTTCGGCAAATATTCGAGCAGATGGGAAAAATGGGAATGTATGCGCTTCCCGGTATCGCGGTCCAGCACGAGAAGCCGCGACGCTCCACGTTCACCGGGATGCTGGGCTATACGCTCGGGAGGCAATTCATAACGATAAGAAGAAAGGAGAAAATCGGCTTCGGACTGTTGGATGGAATACATTGAAATCCCTGTATTTTGTCTTAAAAAAACGGTATCCGGCAGGTGTGGTGGGCGCGCTCCTTGAGCGGCATCCTGATGCGGGGCACTCTTCAAAAAGGCTTTCATGGCGTAGTGAAAGATGCATTTTATCACCCAAGCCGTACTTGCGGAAGACCTAAAAAAAGGAACCTCTCGGTCCCTTTTGTATCATCTTCCAGAAAAGTTCTTTTCTATCTACTTTAAATATTTTCTCTTTTATGAACTAAATATGACTCGCTAAATATTATACCGTGTGGTAACAATTTTATCTCAGCCTCATCCCCAAGAAGAAATCTGTGCATTGGTGGACTTCCGCCGAATCTCAATTCGCCTTCAACATGCCGGGAAGCCCTTGCAGCATCACCGCTTATAGTCGGACAGGCTGCGCTTGCCGCTCAAGTATTCTCCGATCAAAGCTTTCCTGTTCTTAAAATCATTCATCCGGTTGCGGGGGATACTGCCGCCGCGCGGCGCCACAACCTTGGCGGGATTCACGTATTTACCGTTCTGCTTGAGGCGGAAATCCAGATGCGGGCCGGTGGCATATCCGGTTGCGCCCACATAGCCGATGACCTGCCCCTGCCTGACCCGCGCCCCGCGCTTGGCACCGGACGCAAACCCGGAAAGATGCGAATACATGGACTCCAGCCCGCCGGAATGCTTGAGAATGACCATGTTCCCAAAACCGTTCCCCCACCCGGCCTTTTCGATCGTGCCGTCGCCGACGGCCTTGACCGGGGTTCCGGTGGGAGCCGCGTAATCGACGCCCTGATGCGGCTTATGTGTTTTAAAAATCGGATGCTTGCGGTTCATGGAATACCCCGAGGAAATCCGCGTGAACGCCAGCGGAGCCTTCAGGAGGGTCTTTTTGAGGCTTTCGCCCTTGGCGTTGAAGAAGGCTTCGCCGTCTTCCGTGGCGAAGTTATAGGCTTCGTACGTTTTCCCCTGGTTGGTGAACGTCGCCCCGAGCACTTTGCCGTAGCCCTTAAACTCGTTTTCCCGGAACCGCTTTTCAATCAACAGGGAAAAACTGTCACCTTCGCGCAAGTCCTTGATGAAGTTGATCTCCGAGCCGAAAATATCCGCGATGCGCACGGCCAGAATGGGCGATTCACCGGTCGAGGCCAGTGTCTCGAACAAACTGGAACGGATGGTTCCGCTTACGCGCACCAGACTGAAATCATAGACTATCGGCTCGACGTGGGCGACAAGCCCTTCATCCGTTTTCGTGACAATGAGCTTCTTGCGATCGTTGATCTCGTATTCGAAGCGTTCCATGTCCCTGCCGTCCGGGGAGCAGACCAGCGTGTAGGGTTGCCCTGTGCGGAGGTTGTTGAGCGGGTGAAGCTTTCGCGTCACATTCAGAAGCTGTTGGACGGAACTCGCGGACATATATGGCGAAAGCAGTTCTGAGGCGCTGTCGCCCTTGGCTATGACGCCGTTGATGACGGAAGGATCGGACGGAGGTTCCTGCTCCAGCGGAACCTGCTGCATCTCGGAAACGATAGCCGCTTCACCTTCCGGCATCTCCTGAGCGGGAGGCTCCTCAGGAAGCACGGCAACAGCGCTCTTTGCCCTTTCCCATAAGGCAAAAAGGGAAGGAGTCACCTGATCTTGAAGGCGTTGAGCCACAGAAGACACCGCGACGGGCTGGCTCTCGGGAATCAGCAGAGAGGCTTCCCGCCGACTGTTGACGAGATACATCCCGCCCACAACGAGGAAGAGGCAGATAAAACTGATGAGTATGGTGCCTGCGGAAAAGGTATTTCGCAAGGGAAGAACCACGCTGTCAGAAGTGGATTGGCATACGCCGGGATACGGCACAGTTCAATTTTTTGTATGAGAAAAACTCTTATCTTGTATTGTATCAACCTGTTACGCTATTGTCCAGATCCGGGGTCCGCAGGAGACATGCCCTGCAATACGGGGAGGTTCCGGGCTGTCTCCGCTCTCTTCTGCGCTGAAACGTTTTCCGGTGGTGCCGGTTTCCCCTCCTCTCCCGGGAGCCAGGATGAAGGCATCCCGCACAGGAAACGCCAGGCCCGTTTCCTGTGGGAATTCCACATTTCCTCAGGGAAGGTTCAACAACTTATCCACAGGGGCTCTTTGCTTGTGTAACGTACTTTTTTCTGATATGTTTTCTCCGTTGGAAACAAAGCGTTTTCGCCTCCGTTTTTCACCATCTTTTTCAGCCTGACTCAGGCTCTGGCCCCTGTGGAGCTTCGCAACGCCGTGTCTAAAGAAACGTTACGCAAATACCTCCTCACTTCTTCAGCCGAAGCGATCCCTCAAGCGCGCCCGTCCCTGCTCTCCTGCTTCACCAACGCCGAAAACCCCAAACCCCAGCTTCAGGATCGCCTGTCCGCCGCTGGCGAAGCGTTGGAATCGTGCTCGGAAACCGCGTTGCAGAGCTGGTTTGATCCCCTTGAAATCCTGTTGGATCAAGAAGCGGGAACGCTGGCTGTCCGTTTCCCCCACGCCTTCTTCGGCATACGCTTTTCCAGCCTGTTCCAGAAACTATTCGAAAAAAAGGCCCGGGAACTCTGGGGGAAAGGGCTTTCCATCACGTACGGCGCGGGAAAGTTCACTCCGTCGCCCCCCGTGCCCTTCGTCCAGCCCGCTCCCGAAAGCCGGCAGGACGCCCTCCATCCCGCCGTGGCCAACCCGATGCCTTTTGGGGAAGAATGGACCTTCGACACGTTCATCGGCAACGGGAAGCACAAATGGGCCTTGAGCCTTGCCCGCGACATCACCCGGCGCGCCGTCTACCGGGCCACGCATGGCCGTGCGCCTTCGCTCGACGACATCGGCGAAGCCCCGGGCCTGCTGGTGCTCTGCGGCCCTCACGGGACCGGCAAGACCCATCTGCTCCGGGCCATTGGCAACGAACTCTTCCGCACGCTCGGGAGCGATCTCTACTACGCTTCCCTGAGCGATCTGGAATTGCTGTTCGCCGGGCGTTCGGTCCTCGCCGCCCGGCAGGAACTGCTCTCCAAAGAAGCCGTTCTTATCGATGATTTCCAGCACCTGAGCCGTATTCCCGACAAGACGCCCACCACGGCGTCCCGGTTCCGCGCCCAGATTGTCGCCGAGCCGGAGCAGCCCGCCGGGCCGTCCGTGCGCGAGGAGCTCTGCCTCCTGCTGGATCGCTTCATGGATCAGGGCAAACCCGTCATCGTGGCGGGCGTGGGGCGTCCCAAGGAATGGAGCCTCGGCAAGGCGCTGCTTTCGCGCCTCGAAACCGGCCTCTGGGCGGAACTCCCCGAGCCGGATCTCGACGTGCGCCTGCGCTACGCCCAGCAACAGGCCAAATTCCGCCGCCTGCCCCTGTCCAGGGAGCAGCTGCTGCTCATCGCGCAGCACTGCCCGGATGTCCGGCGGCTTTCCGGCGTCATCCTCCGGGTGGCGTCCCACCGCTCCCTGCTCGGCCGCGATCTTTCCGAACAGGATCTGCTCAACATCGTGCGGCAGGGCGGCGACAGCTCCGCGCTGACCCCTCAGCTCATCGTCAGTATCGTCGGTGAGCACTGCGGCGTCCCGGCCAAGGAAATCCTCGGTGAGAAGCGCCGCCCGGATCTCGTGCAGGCCCGCCAGCTTGCCATGTACTTGTGCCGCGAACTGCTTGGCCACTCCTACCCCGTCATCGGGCGCATGTTCGGCGGAAAGGATCACAGCACGGTGATGCATGGGGTAAAAAAAATCAAATTATTACAGGAAAGTGATCGACTTGCGCACAGCATGGTGACAGAGCTGACAAAAGCGTGCCTCGAACACCGCGGCTGAGGTTACGAACACGGAAGCTGTTCCCGCCGTTCCTAACCAGCCGAACGAGCTGTAACTAAAAACCAGAGCGATTCCAAGAAGTTAATCAGGATACGCACATTGCGCGTCTCTTAATAATCTACAACAAGGATCTTCTACATGCTTTTTACAGTAAAGAAAGAGAACATCATCGAAGGCCTTCAGAAAGCGGCGGGCATCATCCCCACGAGAGCGGGAGCGGCTTATCTGCGTTCGCTCTGGATCAAGGCCGAGGGGGAAGTCCTGACCATCATGGCGACCGATGCGAACATCGAGTTCACCGGCACATATCCCGCCGATGTGAAGGAACCCGGCCTCGTCGGGGTGAACGGCCGGAACTTCGTGGATCTCGTCCGCCGTCTTCCCGCCGGCGAATTGCGTATCCGGCTTGACGACGCCACGGGGACGGTGATCCTCGAACAGGGCCGCCGTACCTATAAACTTCCCGCCAATGACCCCACGTGGTTCCAAAGCCTCGCTCCGTTCTCCAGCGAAGGCGCCGTGGTGTGGTCCGGCGATTTCTTCCAGGAGATCATCGACCGCGTGTTTTTCTGCGTGAGCGACGACGAATCTTCCGACGCCATCGCGTGCCTCTACTTCAAGCCCGTTGGCGAAGGCCATATCGAAGTGTGCGGCCTGAACGGCCATCAGTTCGCCCTGACCCGCTTCACGCACGACGATCTGTCCGCCCGCCTTCCCGAAGACGGTGTGCTGATCCAGCGTAAATACGTCGGCGAACTCCGGAAGTGGCTCGGCGGCGATGAGATCGAAGTCAACCTGACGGACAAGCGCCTTTTCGTGCGTTCGGGCGACGGGCATGAAACCCTCAGCCTTCCCCGCGCCGGATACGCCTACCCCGATTACTCGCCGTTCATGACTCGTCTGGCGAGCCCCGACGTGTCCCTGCTCAAGCTGAGCCGGAAGGACTGCCTCGACGCGCTCGATCGTATCAGCATCTTCAACACGGAGAGCGATCGGTGTACGTATTTCGAACTGTCCAGCGCCGAGGCCATGCTTTCCGCACAGGGGCAGGACACCGGGTCGGCCAACGAGTCCCTTGAAGTCTCCTACAACGGCTCCATCGGGCGCATCGCGTTCCCGACCAAGAACCTGATGGAAATTCTCACGCATTACCAGTCCGGCGAACTTACCCTCACCCTTACCGGGGCCGAGGGGCCCTGCGGCATCAACGGCACGGAAGATCCCGACTACACCGTGCTGATCATGCCCATGAAAATCGCCGAAGAAAGCTATTACGAAGAAAACTAGAGCGTGCTATACTTGGAGGAGCGCTTCGGGATGGAAGCGCTCCTCAATTCCCCTTTTCCTGAACGCTTGGAATAGGGGGATGGTCCTCTCATTCCGTCTATGGTATTGTTTCTTTCTAGTCACAACCTTTATCCCCGCTTTGGAACGTTCAGCTTTGAAGAGGGACATCTTCAGGAGCCGCCTCATGCCGCATACCTTCCCGGGCACGCGGCATGAGGCGGCCTCTGAGGGGCCCGGGGGCTTTTCCCGGGTAAAGGCCGAAGGGGCGTGGCCTCGCGGAGGCCGCGTTTGCGGACCGTCTGCGGCAGCCCTTTGCCGCCGGAGGCGCCACAACCAACATATGGATTCACGAGCCTATGACAGCCAACGCGAACGCTTATACAGCTGATTCAATCACTATTCTTGAAGGTCTCCAGGCCGTGCGGAAACGCCCGGCCATGTACATCGGCAGCACGGATTACCGTGGTTTGCATCACCTCGTGTACGAAGTGGTGGACAACTCCATCGACGAAGCGATGGCGGGCTACTGCACGCGCATCGAAGTTGTGCTCCACATGGACAACAGCGTCACGGTCCGCGACAACGGGCGCGGCATCCCCGTGGACATCCACCCCAAGGAAAAGGTCCCCGCCGTTCAGGTGGTCATGACCAAGCTCCACGCGGGCGGCAAGTTCGACAACTCCGCCTACAAGGTGTCGGGCGGCCTGCACGGCGTGGGCGTCTCCTGCGTCAACGCGCTTTCCGAGCGCCTTGAGGTGACCGTCCGCCGGGACGGGAAGCGCTGGAAGCAGGTGTACAGCCGGGGCGTGCCGCAAGAGGAGCTCCAGTACATCGGCGAGTCCGACAGCCACGGCACGACCGTCCGCTTCAAGCCCGACGAAACCATCTTCGAGACCACGGAATTCTCCTACGACACCCTCAAGAAGCGTTTTGAGGAGCTGGCGTATTTGAACAAGGGCCTCCAGATCGAGTGCCGCGACGAGCGTACCAGCGAAGTCCATCTGTTCCATGCCGAGGGCGGCATCCACCAGTTCGTGAAGGATCTGAACTCCGGCGAAGTGGGCATCCACGCCATCGTCGACGGGGAAGGCGTGGCCGACGGCGTATCCGTGGAGTTCGCCATCCAGTACAACGCGGGCTACAAGGAAAACATGTATACCTTCGCGAACAACATTCGCACGAAGGAAGGCGGTACGCACCTTGCCGGGTTCAAGACCGCGCTGACCCGCGCCATCAACAACTACATCAAGAGCCAGCCCGATCTGACCAAGAAGATGAAGGGGCAGGCCCTTTCCGGCGACGACGTCCGCGAAGGGCTGACCGCCGTGCTCAGCGTGAAGCTCCCCCAGCCGCAGTTCGAAGGCCAGACCAAGACCAAGCTCGGCAACAGCGAGGTCGCGGGCATCGTGGGCGGCGTGGTGTACGGCAAGCTCGACACCTATTTTCAGGAGAACCCCAAAGACGCCCGCCTGATCATCGACAAGGCCGTGGACGCCTCCCGCGCCCGCGATGCGGCCCGCCGCGCCAAGGAGCTTGTCCGCCGCAAGGGCGCCCTTTCGGACAACGCGCTGCCCGGCAAGCTGGCCGACTGCCAGAGCAAGGACCCGGCGGATTCCGAACTGTTCATCGTGGAAGGTGACTCCGCAGGCGGTTCGGCCAAGCAGGGCCGCAACCCGAACACGCAGGCCATTCTGCCCCTGCGCGGCAAGATCCTGAACACGGAACGCACCCGCTTCGACAAGATGCTCGCCAATAAGGAAGTCAAGGCGCTCATCACCGCGATGGGCGCGGGCATCGGCGAGGAGGACACCGATTACGACAAGCTGCGGTACCACAAGATCGTCATCATGACCGACGCCGACGTGGACGGCGCGCACATCCGTACGCTCCTTCTGACCTTCTTCTTCCGCAACTACGCGGGGCTCATCGACCGCGGCTACCTGTACATCGCGCAGCCGCCGCTGTACCGGGCGCACAACAGCAGGATGGAGAAGTTCATCAAGGACGATTACGAGCTGAACGCCTTCCTGATGCAGCGCGTGAGCGACGACATGGAAGTGGAGGCCCCTAACGGCACGCTCTTCCGGGGTGAGGAGATCAAGGCCCTCATGGGGCAGATCGAAAACATTTCCCACCGTGTGCGCGACGCCGAGCTGGCGGGCATCAACCGGGATCTTTTCCTCGCCCTTGTCGACGTGGAGGACCGCGTCACCCCGGACTGCCTCACTTCCGGAACGCGTTGCTACGATTTCCTCAAGGAGCGGGGCTACGAGCTGACGACGGAGACGGAAGCGCACGAAGACGGCGATCGCGTCTTTGCGCTCATCGAGAACGCCAACGGCCACCGCACGCGGGTATCCGTCGAGTTCTTCATCTCCAAGATGTACCTCAACTCATGGGAAGCCCTCGACGCCATCCGGCAGAAGTGCGGCGGCCTCAGCTTCATGCTTCGCAACAAGGAGCAGGAGTACGCGGCGTCGGACATTTTCGACCTGCACGCCCTGACGCTTGAGGAAGCACGGAAGGGGCTCAATATCCAGCGCTACAAGGGCCTCGGTGAAATGAACCCCGAACAGCTCTGGGTAACGACCATGAACCCCGAGAACCGTACCCTGCTGCGCGTGACCGTCGAGGACGCCGAAGCCGCCAGCGATACGTTCGAGCAGCTCATGGGCGACCGCGTCGAGCCGCGCCGCGAGTTCATCGAGCGCAACGCCCTCACCGTGCGGGATTTGGATATTTAGTGAAACCGGGGGAGGAGAGAGGGGAACCCTTCTGGAGAAGGGCTTCCCTCTCTCCTCCCCCGGACCCCCTCCTCTCTCCCTCCTAAGACTTTTACGTTCAGGGCGAGGGAAGGGCGGCGATAGGGGATGGTTTCATCCTTCGTGCATATTTGACAAGCAGGTACTTGGGTGGCGGAACGATGCCGGAAACGGCCTGTTCCGACGCGCTCGGGGCGGTGGACGCAACGGCTACGCCGTTCCGTCCACCGCCCTGAGGGGGTCCGGGGGGAATCATTCCCCCCGGCCGCCGGAGGCGCTGCCTTCGAGGATACTATGTCTCAGAATGTGAATATCGAACACGAAATGCGCAAATCGTACCTGGAGTACTCGCTCAGCGTCATCATCGGGCGAGCCATCCCGGACGTCCGCGACGGCCTGAAACCGGTACACCGGCGCATCCTGTTCGCGCAGCAGGAACTGGCGAACAGCTACAACCGCCCTCCGAAGAAGTGCGCGCGCATCGTCGGCGACGTCATCGGTAAGTACCACCCGCACGGCGACTCCGCCGTGTACGACGCCCTCGTCCGCCTGGCGCAGGACTTCTCCATGCGCGATCCGCTGGAAGACGGGCAGGGCAACTTCGGCTCCATCGACGGCGACGCCGCGGCGGCCATGCGTTACACCGAAGTCCGCATGTCCCGTCTGGCGAGCGAATTCCTCAACGACATCGACAAGGAAACCGTCGATTTCCGGCCCAACTACGACAACACGCTGGCCGAGCCCGTGGTCCTGCCCACGAAGGTTCCCAACTTGTTGCTGAACGGTTCGTCCGGCATCGCCGTCGGCATGGCGACGAACATCCCGCCGCACAATCTGAGCGAGCTGTCGGACGCCCTGCTCATGCTCATCGACGCTCCGGAAAGTTCCGTCGAGGACCTGATGGACGTCGTGCAGGGGCCGGACTTCCCCACGGGCGGCTACGTCTACGCGGGGCAGGGGCTGTACGACGCCTACACCACCGGGCGCGGTACCGTGAAGGTACGCGGCAAGGTCGAGATCGAGGACCGCAAGAAGGGCTTCCAGTCGCTGATCATCCGGGAGATCCCGTTCGGCCTGAACAAGTCGAGCCTTGTGGAAAAGATCGCGGCGCTGATCAACGACCGCAAGATCGACGGCGTGTCCGACCTGCGCGACGAGTCCGACCGCCGGGGCATCCGCGTGGTCATCGAGCTGAAGCGCGGCACCATGCCCGAGATCGTCATCAACTCGCTGTACAAGTACACGCCGCTGGAAACCTCGTTCGGCATCAACATGCTGGCCGTGGTGGACAACCGCCCCGTGCTGCTGAACCTCAAGACCGCGTTGGCCTATTTCCTCGACCATCGCCGCGAAGTGGTGGTCCGGCGTACCAAGTTCGAACTGCGCAAGGCCGAGGCCCGTGCCCATATCTTGGAAGGCCTCCTCAAGGCGCTCGATCATATTGATGAGGTTGTTTCCCTGATCCGCTCCTCGGCGACGCCGCCGGAGGCCAAGGAACGTCTCATGCAGCGCTTCGAACTGTCCGAAGTGCAGGCGCAGGCCATTCTCGACATGCGGTTGCAGCGCCTGACCGGGCTTGAGCGCGGCAAGATTGAAGAAGAACTGCGGGATCTGCTCTCAAAGATCGCGTGGTACCAGTCCATCCTTGGCGACGCCTCCGTGCTCTGGGGCGTCATCCGTGATGAAGTGGAATACATCAAGCAGACCTATTCGACGCCCCGCCGTACGGAAGTTATCCGCGAGGCGCTTTCGAACATCGACATCGAAGACCTGCTGCCCGACGACGACGTGGTCATCACCCTTTCGCGCCGTGGCTACATCAAGCGCACGAGCCTCGGCATCTACCAGCAGCAGCGCCGTGGCGGCAAGGGCGTGGCCGGAGTGCACACCGGCGAAGACGATTTCGTGCAGGAATTCATCACCACGACGAACCACCAATTCTTGTTGATGTTCACCAACAAGGGCCGTATGCACCAGCTCAAGGTCCATCAGGTGCCGGAAGGCAGCCGGACGGCCAAGGGCGTGCATATCGCCAACCTCGTGCCCATGGAAAAGGACGAGTGGGTCAACACCATCCTGACCGTGCGCGAATTCGCCGAGGACAAGTCGTTCCTCTTCGCCACCCGCCGGGGCATGGTGAAGCGCTCCAGCGCCGCGCTCTATGCCCGGAGCCGCAAGGGCGGCCTTATTGCCGTGGGCCTGCGTGAGGACGACGAGCTTATCATGGTGCGCGAGATCACGGACGACGATTTCGTGGTGCTGGCGACCGCTGACGGCATCGCCATCCGGTTCAGCTGCCGTGACGTCCGCAACATGGGACGCGGGGCCACCGGTGTGAAGGGCATTGCCCTGCGCCACGGCGATACGGTGGTGGCTTGCCTCGTGCTCAAGGAAGACAGCCCGGCGATCATGACCATCTCCGCGCTCGGCTTCGGCAAACGTACCAACGTGGATCTCTACCGCGTGCAGAGCCGGGGCGGAAAGGGGATCATCAACTTCAAGGTCACGCCGAAGACGGGCCCGGTCATCGGTGCCAAGTCGGTGCTTGATGACGAGGCGCTCGTGCTGCTGACCTCCACCAACAAGATCATCCGTATGGGCGTGGATGAAATCCGTTCCGTGGGCCGCGCCACCATCGGCGTGCGTCTGGTGAAGCTGGACGACGGCGCCCGCGTGGTCGGCTTTGACACGGTCAACTCCGACGCGGATGCGGAAGGCGAAGAAGCCTTGTAAAAAAATGCCTGACGGTATAGAAACATCCTGAAAAGAGGGCCCCTTGCTTCGGTTATTCCGAAAAAAGGGGCTCTCTTGCTGTGAAGTTGGAGGATGCTGCGGCCATACGGAGTACGCTTTGCATGGCCTCTGTCCGCCGTTGTGTGTTCATTGCAAAACAAGAGGAGATTGGCGCATGAAGTATTTGGGCGTCGCCGGGGTATTGCTCGGCCTGTCGTTGCTGGGCGTTCCCGCGCTGGCTGACGAAGCGAAACAGCCGGTCCCGCGCGTCGGGCAGGTCGTTATTGAGAGCATGGGGCCCGCGTCCGGCACAATCCCCAAGGGCAAGCTGGCGACCATCGTCAACTACATCCACGCCGACAAGCACACGTGGTATAAAAATGGTTCCCGGCACACGGCCAAGTATCCCTTTAATAAGGGTACGCAGCGGAATCTGCACGATCGGTTTGTCCTCAAGATGCGTTACGGGCTTGGCGACGGCTACGACGTGCGTTTCGCCACGCCCATTGTGATGAACAATTTCCGTGCCCACAGCACCCTCACGCCCAACAGCGTCAGCAGCAAGAACGGCATCGGCGACACCACGTTTGTCCTGCACAAGCAGTTTTTGAGCCAGCGGGAAGGTTCCCCCGTCGACATGGCGTGGGACCTCGGCGTCTGGACGCCCACGGGCGGCACGTCCGACGACGGCGTGGGCACAGGCGCTTGGGGCGCGATGGCGGGCCTCGGCGTGGGGCACGCCTTTGACGGCGGGCGGCAGTTCGTCGAAGGCGAGGTTATGTATTTGTATCGCGGGGTAGGGCACACGTCCCGCGTAGACGTCAGCGACGTATTCCGCCTGAACGGGCGTTACGTCTATGCGCTCTCCCAACACTGGGACATGGGCGTCGAGACGCAGTTTGAATACAACACGGATTCGCGGCGCTACGGACGTTCCAACAATGACGCCAGCACGACATGGTTTGCCGGGCCGTCCGTGACCTTGAAGCTGCCCGAGTACAATGCCTCACTCGGCGTGAGCGCCCAGTTCAGCCTCTATCAGAATTATGATGCCGTGGCCCGCATCGGGAACGTCGATTACCCCACCGCCGCCTCCCTCGGCGAGCGTTGGAAGCTTGAAGCGAAACTGGCGATAGTGTTTTAAATGAGCGGGAAGTGAAGATTGGGGAGGGGAAGGGGAAACTTTCTTCAGAAAGTTTCCCCTTCCCCTCCCCAAACCCCACCCC
>NZ_JNJP01000062.1 GCF_000701705.1 Bilophila wadsworthia ATCC 49260
TGAAGGATGTATAGAAGAGAGGTTTGGAGGGGGCGAGGGGCCCTTTCTCCAGAAAGGGCCCCTCGCCCCCTCCAATCTTCTCTTCTATACATCCTTCAACACGAGCTTCCACACATGCGGGACGTCGTCCTTGTTCGTGAGGGCGTGCTGCGACGCCCAGGGCTTGCACGCGGCGCGGACGGAGGCCCACCAGCCGGGCACGTCGCCCCAGACTTCGGCGGCCTTGGCTGCGGCGGATTCCGGCGTGTCGTGCAGGATGCCCGCTTCACGGAGCTTGTCGAGCAGCGGCAGGGCTTCAGGGGTGAAACTGGCGGTCTCGGGGTTCCAGTAGAGCAGGAACGGGATGTTCGCGGCAAGCGCCTGCGCCAGCGTCGTCCCCGCGTGATCGAGCACAAGCAGGCGGCAGCCGAGCAGGCGCGGCTCAAGGGGGCCGGTGCAGCGCGTTACCTCGGGGAACCGCCGGAGCAGCCACGGGGCGTCCTCAAGCGAGGAAGGGACGTCGAAATAGGGTCGGTACTGGGACTGCTTGCGGAGCGCTTCGGGCAGGGCGGCCATGAAGCGGGCCTTGTCTTCCCGGTAGGCGAATTGCTGCCGCCCCCGGAGCATGGACTTGAGCGTGTAGGGCAATAAGGCCATCTCGGTGCCGACGAGCAGCAGCGTGGGCGACTTCTCACGGTGCGCATCGCGCAGGGCCGCAAGCTGGGGATGCGGCAGGGGCAGGAAGTTGCCGGGCATGAGGCCGTGGCGCTTCCATCCCCATGTGATGAAGCGGTGCTGGCAATACTCGACGAGCGGATAGGCCACGGAAGTCCTGACATAGCCGTACTCGCCGCCGTGCTGGATGAAGAGCATCCGGCAGCCGCGCCCCCGGTGCAGGGCCATCTTGATGCGGTAGGCGTCGTCCTCGCAGGCCGCCACGCTGACCACGCGCGAGCGGATGCGGGCCTGTTCGTGGCCGAGCGTCTGCGGGATGGACGCTTTCCGCAAGGATTCGGGGAGCAGGGCGACGGCGAGATCAAAGGCTTCGTCCTCCGTGAATCCGAGAGGCAGGGGCGGCGCGGACGGATCGCCGAGCAGCCGGAGCGGGATGGTGTCGTCCCGCCGGTCCCGGTTGAGCGTGAGCACGACGGACAGATCGAACGATTGCCTGAGGCTGAACCCTTTGACGCGGGGAAAGGGCAGGCTGAACAGGATGTTCCGCGCAACATGCTTCAAGAGGTTTTCCCGTCTGGTCGGGGCGGCCTCGCGCCGGACGGGCGGCAGTTCCTCGGCTGTCCATGCGGCGGGCCAGTCCCGTTTCAGCAGGCGGGAAAACAGCCAGTGGTTCCACTGCGGATTCAGGATGCCGCCCATGATGAAGTCCTGCGTATCCGCGAAGGCGAATTCCGAAGCGTCCAGCACGGGCACGGAAAGGGGGCGGCCGCCGAACGTTTCCAGAATCCCGGCGGTACGGTACAGCCGGTCGATCAGCGTTTCCACGGCGCGGACAAGCCACGGGGCCAGTACGAAATCCCAATAGCGGTCGTCGTGCTGCGTGCCGTAAAGTCCGTTCAGGTAATCCCGGAGCCGGGGGGCAAGCTGCGTGACGAGCTGGCGCGCCTGCCTGGCGGCCGTTTCCAGCCGTTCGGGATCGGCCAGCGGTTCCGGCGGCATGTCGAAACCGGTTTCTTCGGCTGACGCCGGGGCCGTACACCACGGCCCGGCCAGGATGTGGGTGGCCGGGGTCGCGTTTTCCGGGGCCGTACCAAGAATCAGCGTCGTGATGGATTGAGTGGTCACAGGAGATGCCTCTTTCCGCGCCGCAGGCAATCAGAGGTTTGTGGGCGCTTCTGGTTTTTCCTTGTTGTACTGCCGCATCTGATCCCGGAACAGGTTCATGGCGTCGTCGAACAACTGCGGAAGCTGGTTGTTGAGGGTGTCCTCAAGTTTCGACCCCAATTCCTTGCCGTCCTTCTTCGCCTTGTCCATCGTTTCCGAGATGCTGTCCTGAAGGCGCGGGGCCTTCGCGGCCGCGTAGAAGGCCGGGGCCACGTTCCCGGCCGCCTTTTCGATTTCTTTGCATTCGCCGACGGTGATCTTGCCGTCTTTCATGGCTTCGTCAATGAGCGGCATCAGCTTCGTACGGAACATCACGGGATCGATGTCCCGCAGGCCGAGCAGGGAGGCGTATTGCAGAGGCGTGATCTCGTCGGTGTCCTTCGGGCCGTCCGAACCGAACAGCGATGCGCCCGCATGGGCCGGGCTCAGCAGCATCAGGCATACGGCGGCAATGAGCATTTTTTTCATGGCGTTTCCTTTTTGGATGTGTGTTGTGGAATCCCGGGGGAGGGGAGGCACGCTTTTCCCGAAAGAAGGTTCCCTTGGCTTTGCTTCTCCCCTCCCTCGGGCCCCCACCCCTGTCTTCCTGCAAGATGTGCGCGTTTCCCCGTTTCCCTTCTTGGGAAACGCCGGATCGCGCCGGACTTGAGGAAGATTGAAACACAACGAACCGAATGCTCAATGATTGTCTTGCCGTTCACTGTGGCGGGCGCTCTCCATTCCCTTCTTCCGTGCGGAATTCTGGGGAAAGAGGCGACCCGCAACGGATAGGGCGGAGGAAAGGGGACCTTCTCCAGCCCCTTCCCGCACATGCGTTTCTTATTCCAGATGCGCCCACTGGAGGACGGTATCTTCCTCGATGTCGGCGCGGGCGGCCATGCCGAGCACTTCATAGTAGTGACGGGGGCTGATGCCGCCAGCGGGACGCTTCCACGTGAGGTCGTCCTTGTCGATGATCTTCCCGGCGGGGATGTTGCGGTTGGCGACGAGGGAGCGGCGGGCGTTCTGGCGGGCGGGCTCCTCGGAGGCCAGCGCTTCGATGCGCATTTCCCCGATCATGGACAGCGTCCGCTCGAAATTCTGGCGGAAGAGCTGGAGATCCTTGTAATCCATAGCGTGGTAATGGTCGTTGCCGGGCAGCGTCTTGTCGTGGCTGAAATGCTTTTCAAGGATTTGCGCACCGAGCAGGGCGGCAACTTCCAGCACCTTCATATCGTTGGGCAGGGTGTGGTCGGAGTAGCCGATGACGTGCTGCGGGAAATGGCGGACGAGGGCCGGGATCATGCCGAGCGCGGCGTTTTCGTCCATCGTGGGGTAATTCAGCACGCAGTGGAGCAGGGCCAGCGGATTGCCCTTGGCTTCAATCCAGCTCACGGCCTCGGCTATTTCAGCAAGGCTGGCCGCCCCGGTGGACATGATGATGGGCTTCTTGAAGTCGCACATGAATTCAATGAAGGGGCGGTTCGTGAGGTCCGAAGAGGAGATTTTGAACACATCCATCATGTCGTTGAGGAATTTGGCGGACTCCACGTCGAACGGGGTGGACATGAAGGCGATACCGGCCTGATCGCAGTGCTTTTTCAGGTTTTCGAATTCGCCTTTCCAGAAGGAGTCGTGCTTTTTGAACAGCTCGTACTGGCTCGGGGTCGGCTCTTTGCTGGTGTCCCAGTAGGCCGGGGAATGCTTGGAGGCGAGGGTCCCCGCCTTGTAGGTCTGGAATTTGATGGCGTCCGCGCCGCCGAGGGCGGCTTCGTCGATGAGGCGGCGGGCGATGTCCATGCTGCCTTCATGGTTCACACCGGCTTCGGCGATGACGTAGGGACGCTGGAAGCGGGTGACCGGGACGGGGTGCTTGCTGATGAGGTCGATGAGGTTCATAAAACGCTCCGTGAGAAGGTGCGGTGGTTACGGGAAAACAGAGGGTACCCTTGCCTTGTACCCTTGCCGCGAACGCCGGTCAAATGGCGTAAACCGGCATCAAAGCCCTGTGGTTAGGCGAACCGGGCTTGCCTCGCTTTCCGCCATGCTGTAGCCTTGAAACGCCTATGAGGAAACGGATACGCCTTGTCGTCTGCCTTTTTCAGGTTGCGAACCCTGCTTTTTTGCGGGTTTTTTGTTCCCTGTGCGGCGTATCGCATACGGATGGAACCATATTTTGGGGGGAATCATGAACGGTTGTCTGAAACGGCCTGCACGGGCAGGCGCTTTGGTGGTTTTGGCGTGCCTTCTGCTGCTCGCCGGGTGCGGCCGTACCGTATTTGTCTCCGGCGGCGGGTATCCTTCGTCCCAGCCCGGCCATGCCGTCAGCGGCCAGCCTCTTTCCGAACAGGCCGATGCGGCGTGGAGGGCGGGCAATTATGCCGAAGCCGAGCGCCTGTACAATGTGGTGGCCCGTGACGCGGCCCTTCCCACGGAACAGCGCGCGCTGGCGTGGGAGCGTGTGGCTCGGGCGGCCCTTTCCAGCGGCAACATGCAGGGCGCCCAGAATGCCCTGAAATTTTGGAAGGATCTGGTCCCCGGAGCGGAAAACAGCTCCGCGTGGCTTGATGTGCGGAGCAAGCTTTCCGGCGCGGGCGGCGCAGGGCAGCCGTCGTTCAGTTCCGGGTGTGTGGCCTTGGCCTTGCCTCTGAGCGGAGCGTACGGGCCGTTCGGCAACAAGATCGCCGCGGGTGCCACGGCCGCGCAGGGTGAATTGTCCAAATCCGGCATGATGATGGATGTCCGCATGATCGATACGGAATCTTCCGACTGGCTGGACAAGCTGTCTCAGCTGCCCCCGCAGTGCGTGATGGTGGGCGGCCCCTTGCGCGCGGATCGCTATACCGCGATGAAGTCCCGCAGCATCCAGCAATCGCGCGCCGTCTTCGCCTTTCTCCCGAGCCTTGAAGGAAGCGACGAAGGGACGGTCGCGTGGCGTTTCTTCGCCAGCCCGCAGGATCAAATCGACGCGGTCCTCAATTTTACGCGCAATCTCGGCATTTCCAGCTACGGCGTCCTTGCTCCGACAGATACTTACGGGCAGCGCATGACGGATCTGTTCCTCAAGGCCGTGCGCACCAACGGTTCCACGGCCAAGATAGCGACCTATCCTTCCGGCGACACCACCAGCTGGGGCGAGGTGATGCGCGGTTTCGTGGGCGGAACCATGCGCGGCAAAACCCCCGTCCCGACGTCGACCTTCCAAGCGGCTTTCATTCCGGACAGCTGGAAGAATCTGGAGCTGCTCGTGCCGTTCCTGTTCTATCAGGGCGAGGATCGCCTCGTGCTGATGGGGACGTCCCTTTGGGAGCAGGGGCTTTCCAACCGTTCGAGCGTTAATGTGGCGAATCTTGATCTGGCGATTTTCCCCGGCGCGTGGAATCCGGCGTCCCCGTCCCCGGCGGCGGGCGCCCTCGTGCGTGCGATGGCCGAGTCCGGCAAGGGCACCCCGGATTTCTGGGAAGGCATCGGGTATGACTTTGTCCGCATGGCCTCGGTCATGAATCTTCAAACCCCGTGGACGCCCGCGCAGGTGAACCAGCGTTTGGCTTCCGCCCAGAACATGGAGTGGAGCATGGCTCCCATGAGCTGGTCCAACGGCAAGGCGGCGCAGGCACTCTTTGTGTTCCGTCCGGTGCAGTCCGGTTTTGAGCTTGCCGAGCCCGGGGCCTTCAAGGCCCGTTACAACGAGATCATCGCCCGCCACGCCCGCCGCGTAGGGAGATAAAAGGCAGTGCGGGCATGATGCCCCCCAGACCCCCTCAGGGCGAATGAAAAGGGTTCCGCATCCTGCTTGCGCCGGATGCGGAACCCTTTTCATTCGCCCCGATGCCGTCAGGAGTCGTCTTTTTTAAGGGCTCGGCGGCACGGAGATTGATAAGGCGAGGAAACGTGTTTTCAGCACATTGCCGGAACGGACTCCTTCCGCGCGGCCTCCCCGCCAGTCGAAAGCCTTGGGAGAGGGAGGATGGGGATATGGGGGAAGGGAGGGGAAACCGCGGGGGTGCTCCCCTCTTCTCCAGAAAGGTTCCCCCTCCCTTCCCCCACATTCTCTATTCTTCAATCGCCAGCTTCGTGTCGAGGCGGTAGCCGGAGATCATGGCGCAGGCGATATAGGTTCCCTGCCCGTCGTAGATTTTGACTTCATAGGTGGCGAGATGCCTGCCGCCGTTGGCGAGCCGGGCTTCGGCGACGATGGGGCCGGTCTTGGCGCTTTTCATGTAGGAAATGGTGGCATTGGTGCTGATCATGGTGCCGTCTTCCTGCCCGAAATTGGAAGCGAGGCCGAAGGCCATGTCCGCGAGGGTGAACAGCGCGCCGCCGTGCAGCATGTCGAGAGAATTTTTGGCGTGATCCTCGAATGCGAGGCTGACCTTGCCGTAATCGTAGTCGGCATCTTCAACGGTGATGCCGTTGTGTGCGGCGAAACGGTCGTGGGCTTCGAGGAACCGCCTGATGGCCTGAACGGATGGGGACATGAGATTTCTCCTGATGCGGATGGCGTCGAAAAGAGGCCGAAAAGGGATTGCGGGGTGGGGGGATTTTTGCCCGGAAGGACGGGGGTATTCACCTTTGCCGCGTGTTTTGCTAGTGTGACCGGACTCCGATGATCCGGTCAGGATACGGAGCTTCCTATATCTGGAAACATGAGGCAAGTCCATGAAAGTTATTATTCTGTGTGGCGGTAAGGGAACCCGGCTCCGCGAAGAAACCGAGTTCAAACCCAAGCCGATGGTCGAAATCGGCGGGCGTCCGGTGCTGTGGCATATCATGTCCATGTACGCCCGGTACGGTCACAAGGATTTTGTGCTGCCCCTCGGCTACAAGGGGGAGGTCATCAAGCAGTATTTCCACGATTACCGTATGCGTAATGCGGACTTCACCGTGGATCTCGCCACCGGCTCGACGACCTACCACCCGACCGCGCAGGTGACCGACTGGCGCGTCACCATGTCCGACACCGGGCCGGAAACCCTGAAAGGGGCGCGCATCAAGCGCATCGCACAGCACATCGACACGGATCGCTTCATGGTCACCTACGGGGACGGCGTTTCCGACATCAATATTAGAGAACTTGTTGATTTTCATATCAAATCCGGAAAGATGGCGACCTTCACCGGCGTCCGGATGCCTTCCCGCTTCGGTTCCGTCAAGACCGACGAGAACGGCAACATCCTGTCTTGGCAGGAAAAACCCGTTCTGGACGAATACATCAACTGCGGGTTCTTCGTGTTCAAGCGCGAATTTCTTGACTATCTCTCGGAAGACGAGTCCTGCGATCTCGAGAAGGAGCCGCTCGAACGCCTTGCCGCCGAAGGCCAGCTTTCCATGTACCGCCACACCGGTTTCTGGCAGTGCATGGATACCTTGCGTGACGCGCAGGCGCTCAACTCCCTCTGGGACAAGGGCAACGCCCCGTGGTGCAAATAGCATTTTGATATGCGGGGGAAGGGGGAGGGAACCCTTCTGGAGAAGGGCTTCCCAACCCCACCCCTCTCCCTCCCAAGACTTTCGACCTTATCGAATCCCTGCTCACGGGGTTGCCTGTGATCGGAAAACGCCCGGACGGAAAACCGTTCGGGCGTTTTCTATGGGATGCGACGGGAAGGATTTTATTCTTTCCGCCTTGTTTCCAGTAGGATTGCTTTTACAGAATAGTCCTAACGGCCTCTTCGAAGACGGCGCGGGCCTGATCGAACTGGAGGGCTATGGCTCCGAGGGCCACGAACAGGAATATGGTTTCGCGCCACGTCCCCGTACTGACGAGATTGATGCCGAAGCGCTTGCTGCCTCCGAAAGGGTACAGAGGAACGCGCATGGGCGTGAGGGCATCCAGCAGGACGTGGATCAAGCCGCCGATGCCGACCCAGACGAGCAGATCGTTGCCGATGCCGCTGATCTGCGCCAGCGCCGACGGAGACACGCCGGGGAATGTGATGTGTGTCGCCCTCAGCAGATCAAGCACGATCCGCTGTGTCGGGATAAGAAAGCCCAGTATAATGATGACAAGGTACCAGCCGAACCAATGCGACGTCTGACGGTGGATGCGCCTCCATACTTTCTTGTCGCCCCGCGCCATTGCCGTATCCACCATATCGGGCAGCACACTCCCGATCATTACGGCGAACAACGCCGCCGGATGCGCGCCTGCCGCGAGCGCTCCCGCTACAGCCACTGCCTTGTGCGTAAACCACTTCATGCTTCGTCCGATGATAAAGAGGAAAAACGGCACAGTACGGTTTCTCCCCCGCAAAGGTCAAGCGTCTTCGCACCGTATCCGGAAACGGCCCTTCATACGGCAGGAACTCCCGCCGCGCGGCCTCCCCACCCACCGAAAGCCTAGGGAAGAGGAGGGGTGGAGATCCGGTGGAAGGGAGGGCAAACCGTGGGGGTGCTCCCCCCTTCCACCGATTCCACTCTTGCACCCTTCTACGCCTTCCACGTCTCCCGGGTTTCGAGCCAGCGACCGTAGCGGGCGCAGATGACACCAAGAAGCAAATAGATGGCCCCGGCGCTGATCCAGACTTCAAAGGTCATGCGGCTGATCGCCATGACTTCGAGAGCCTGAAAAGTCAGGTCGGGCAGAGAAATGAGCGAAGCCAGCGCGGAATCCTTGAACGTGGTGATGACCTGCCCCACGAGCGGAGGCAGGATCGCGCGCACGGCCTGCGGAAAAATGACCATACGGAGCTGCTGCGAACGGGAAAAACCGAGCGCCGCCGAAGCTTCCCATTGCCCGTGCGGCACGCCTTCGATGCCTCCGCGGACAATTTCCGTAACATAGGCCCCTTCGTACACCCCAAGCGTCAGTACCGCCGCAACCATGCGGTCAAGCTGGCCTTCAGGGGCGAATCCCCACGCCACCGCATCCCTGACGAAAGGAGGCATGGAGCGAAGGGCCTGTTCCATATCGGAAACGGGAAGCAGGTTGCCCGCGAAAAAATACAGGAGAAACAGCAGCACCAAAGGAGGGATATTACGGACGGAATTGACGAAAAGCTGAATGGGCAACGCTGCGACGCCGCGTTGCCCGGCGGAAAGGGCGCCCAGAACGCCGCCGATGAGCAGAGCCAGCGCCATCGACCAGACGCCGAGGCGGAGAGTGACGATGAGCCCCCGGATCAAGAGGCCGGGCTCGTAGCCGCCGGGCGTGCGGCGGACAAGGAAATCCGCCAATTCCGGCCAGCTCCAGCGATAGGCGGCTATGGTTTCCGAACGCCACAGGAAAAAGCAGGCTCCCAGAAGCAGCAAGACGACCAGAACGGCGTCCACCCGCCCGAACGTGGGGAAAAGCCGCCCCTGCCGACCGTACTCGGCATAGGGCGACCATTCGCGCCGGAGCGCCTTCCGGGAGCCGCCGGAACTCATCGAAGCTGCGCTTCCCAATCGGTCGTCTTGAACCAGAAATGACGGCGCTCGGGGAGCCAGCCTTCCGCTTCGACCGTGCGGATCCAGTTGTCGAGCACATTCAGGCTGTCGGGATCGCCCTTGCGGATGACCATGCCCACAGGCTGACGGTAAAAGGCGTCCGTGGAGGGCTGGTAAAGCTTGTCGGGGTTGCGGAGCACCTCAAAGGCCGGAAGCGGCGCGGACGAGAACATCACGTCGGCGCGGCCCGAGAGCACATCCTGCACGGCGGGAGCTTCGTCGTCGAACAGGCGGAAGGTGGCGTTGGGGAGCACTTTCTTGGCCACGGGAACAGGCGTGCTGCCCGTGCGCAGGGCAACGACCACTTCAGGTTTGTTGAAGTCCTCGGGGAACTTCATGCCCTTGGTCTTTTCCTTGTTCGCCATGACTTCGATGGTGGCGTAATCATAGGGAACCGTGAAATTCGCCTTCAAATTGCGCTCGGGGGTAACGCTCATGCTGCCGATGATGACGTCGAATTTCCCGGCCATCAGCGCGGGGATGATCCCGGCCCACTTCGTGGGCACAAGCTGGAGTTCCACGCCCAGATCCTTGGCGAGGCGCTTCGCCACGTCGATTTCAAAGCCCACGAATTCGCCGTTCTTGTCCTGCATGGCCCACGGCACGAACGAGGAAAACCCGACACGCAGCACGCCGCGCTTGACCACATCGTCGATCATGGACGTCTGCGCGTCCTTCGCCTGCGCCAGACCGGGCAGGATCAAGGCCGCCGCCAGCATCAACACAGCAAAAAACTTTTTCATAACGCCTCCTATGAACTTTTCTTTTCCGCAACGGAAACGCCCGCCGCGCCGTCTCCCACAAGCCGAACGCCTTGGAAGGCGGAGGGGGAGCAAGGTAGAAGCCTTTTTCGGGAAGGTTCCCCTTCCCCCGCCCAAAGCCTACCGCCAAGCGTACCGGCGCTCCATCCAGCGGGCGGGCAGCGCCACGCAGAGCGTGAGCGCGAGATACAGCGCCGCGACGATCAGCCATATCTCAAACGCAAGGAACGTATCCGCGATCAACACCTGCGCCTGCATGGTGAGATCCGCCACGGCGATGGCGCTGACGAGCGAGGTGTCCTTGATGAGCGAAACAAGCTGGCTGGTCAGCGGCGGCAACATCCGGCGCACGGCCTGCGGCAGGATAACGAGCCGGAGCGTGTTCCATACGCCGAGGCCGAGGCTGATGCCCGCTTCCCACTGCGCCCGGGGCACGGATTGCAGTCCCGCCCGGAACAGTTCCGCCATGTACGCCCCCTCGAACAGGCCGAGGGCCAGCACGGCCGCGCCGAAAGGCCCCACGCCGATGGCGGGAGCGAACAGAAAATACACAAAAAACAACTGAAGGAGCAACGGGGTATTTCGCAAACACCCCACATAGACATGCGCCATGCCCCGCGCCACAGGCCACGGGGAAAGCCGCAGCAACGCCGCGCCGAGCCCGGCGGCGACGGCAAGGGCAAGCCCGAAAAGCGCGATACGCACGGTCATGCCGAGCCCGTCGAGCAACGGGCCGGGGATGAAATGCCCGTCCGTCCAGCGCCCCAGATACCGCCAGACGCGATACCATTGCCAGTCATAGGAAATGCCGTCCGCTCCGGCAAGCACCGCGCGGAACAGCCAGACGCCGATCAGGAGAAAGCATACTCCTACGGCATGGCGTCCCATCCACCGCAGCAACCGGGCCGCAGGGTGAAGCCGCACGCCGCAAGCCCGTTCGCTCATAGAGCCTGTCCGCACCCGGCAATGGCGTCAAAAACGGCGTTCGCAGTTTCGGAAACGTCGATGTCCCCAGCCGCGACACGGCAGGTAGCCCACTGACGGTAGAGGGCCTCACGTTCACGGAACAAGTCTTCCACAGTCTGCCCCGGCGCAATGGCAAGCCCGCGATCCGGTTTGCGCGAAATGCGCTCCAAAATGAGAGGAAGCGGCACATCAAGGAAGACCACCGGACCAAGGGAGGTCAGATACCGCATGGCTTCGGGCCGATAGACCACGCTGCCGCCCGTGGCGAGCACTGCGCGCTGCATCCGAAGGGACTGGATGACTCTGGCCTCGACATCCAGAAAACGTTCCTTGTCCAGAGCGTCCGTCACGTCCTGAAGGCGCGCCCCATAGGTGGATTCAATCAGATGATCGGTGTCCACATAGGCCCAGCCGAGGCGTTCGGCCACAGCGCGGCCCACGGTGCTTTTGCCGGCTCCAGCCATGCCGATAAGGGTCACGCACTTGTCCTCGGTCAGGCCGGGAACCTTCATTGAAGAAATCGTGTTCATCACTCTCCCCCGTCGCGTGGGACCGCTTCGCCAAGCGCATACAAGGCAGCGCGCCGGGCATGGATTTCCGTCGTGTCGAACAGCCGCGCGGACGTGTCCCCGGGGCGCACCAGCAGGCCTATTTCCGTACAGCCGAGGATGACGCCCTGCGCGCCCCGGGCCGTCAGGCCGCCGATGATCGCCGCGAACGCCCGCCGGGAGGACTCGGAGACCGTCCCGAGACACAGCTCATCGAAGATGACGCGATTGACGAACGCGCGCCCATCTTCTTCGGGGATCAGCACGGTGATGCCCCGTTCCACGAGCTTGCGCGTGTAAAAATCCTGTTCCATCGTGTAGCGAGTGCCGAGCAGCCCGACCGTGGACACTCCGGCGGCCTCCAGCTCGTCGGCGGTCAGTTCCGCGATGTGCAGCAACGGCAGGGACGTCGCCGCCTGCACCGCGTCCGCCACCTTGTGCATGGTGTTCGTGCAGATGAGCACGCAATCGGCTCCGGCGCGTTCCAGACCGCGAGCGGCCTCCGCCAGCAGTTCGCCGCTGCGTTCCCAGTCCCCTGCCCGCTGGCAGGCCTCAATCTCATGGAAATCCACGCTGTGCAGGATGCACTTGGCGGAATGGAACCCGCCGAGCCGCTCCTGCACCAGCCGATTGACGATCTGGTAGTATGTAACCGTGCTTTCCCAGCTCATGCCGCCGATAAGGCCGATGGTCTTCATCAACATGGCTCCCAGTGCGGACGCCCGCGCCGCCTTTTCCCAAAATCAAATATCACGCCGTACCCCGGCGTCCCCTAGACGGGAGTCCGTTGCGCTCGCGCATGGCCTCGGGGAAATACGCCGCCGCCATTTCACGGAGCTTGTATTTCTGGATCTTGCCGCTGGCTGTCAGGGGAAAACCTTCCACCACAGCCACATAGCGCGGAATTTTATACCACGCGATCTTGCCGCGGCAATAGTCGCGCACATCCTCGGGAGCGACGTCCGCCCCCTCCTTGGGGATTAGGAACGCGCCCACCTCTTCGCCGTAGCGGCGGCTCGGCACGGCCACGACCTGCACGTCGGCCACTCCGTCCATCTTGAGGAGGAATTCCTCCACCTCGCGGGGGTATACGTTTTCGCCGCCCCGGATGATCATATCCTTGATTCGCCCGCTGATGCTGACATACCCGTCCTCGTCCATGATGCCGAGGTCGCCGGAGTGCAGCCAGCCCTCTTCGTCGATGGCCTCGGCCGTGTCCTTGGGCATGTTGTAGTAGCCCTGCATCACGTTGTAGCCACGGCAACATACCTCGCCCACGGCATTACGGGGGACTTCCTCGTTGGTTTCAGGATCGCGGATGGTGACTTCGATGCCGGGCATACTCCGCCCCACGGTCTTGACCCGGCGCTCCACGGTGTCGTCGGTACGGGTCTGGGTCATGACCGGAGAACCTTCGGTCAGGCCGTAGCAGATGGTGATTTCGCTCATGCACATCTGATCCATGACCCGGCGCATGAGCGGCTCGGGGCACACGGACCCTGCCATGATCCCCGTACGCAGCGAGGAAAAATCGAAACGCGAGAAGACGCGGTGATCCAAAATGGCCTGGAACATGGTCGGCACGCCGTACAGGGCGGTGCACTTCTCCTGCTCCACGGCGGTCATCACCTGCACGGGGGAGAAGGCGTCGAGCAGCACCATGGTGGCCCCGTGGTTCACGCAGGCCATGACCCCGAGCACGCAGCCGAAGCAGTGGAACAAAGGCACGGGCAGGCATACCCGGTCGCGCGAGGAAAATTTCTGATGGTAGCCGATCCAATAGCCGTTGTTGACGATGTTCACGTGCGTCAGCATCACGCCCTTGGGGAAGCCCGTCGTCCCGGACGTGTACTGCATGTTCACCACGTCATAGGGCGAAATGGACGCCTTGCGGCTTTCGTATTCCTCATCCGAGACATCTCCGGCGAGGGAAAAGAGTTCCGGCAGGGAATACATGCCCCGGTGCTTGTCCGTGCCAAGGAAAAACACGCGCTTCAGGTGCGGCAGCCCCTCGACTTCGAGCATCCCGCGCCGCTGGCGGCGCAGTTCGGGGAGCACCTCATACGTGGAAGCAATAAAATCGTGGTCGCGCACGCTGTCGATGATGAAGAGGTTCTCGCATTCCGACTGCTGCAGCAGGTAACGCAATTCCGTTTCGCGGTAATTGGTGTTTACCGTGACCAGAATGGCCCCGATGCGAGCCGTGGCGAACATGAGTGTCACCCAGTGGGGCACGTTGGTCGCCCATACGGCAACCTTCTCGCCCTTTTGTACGCCGATGGCCATCAAGCCTCTGGCCATATCGTCCACACACGCCGAAAACTCGGACCACGTCTGCCGCAACTCGCGGTCCGCGTGGATCACGGCGTCGGTATCGGGAAAACGGGCCGCCGTATTCTCCAGAAGCTGGCCCAGCGTCAGTTCCTGCACTGTAAAATCGCTCATGTGAGGACTCCGAAAAAACAAATTGGCAGACATGAAAAGCAAACGGGGATCATACCAAACGAAGTACCCGGCCCGCAAGGGTTCCGTCATGAGAGCTTTGGGGGTTGCCGCGCTTCTCACGGGCGGCTATGGTGCCGGAAAACGCTTACGGGCGGTGCACCCGCGGCTTTCTCCCGTTTTTCCGGCGGTAGAACAGAAATCGGACGCAACGCCTCTTTTTTCGGACACAACGGGAGCGCAACATGAAACGACACGGCTATATCATCGGCGGACAGGTCCAAGGGGTTGGTTTCCGGCCTTTCGTATACCGTGCCGCAACCAGGCTCCGGCTCACCGGGCATGTGGGCAACACGTCGGACGGCGTCAGGGTGGAGGTGCAGGGAACCGATGAGGCTCTGGCCGCCTTTGCCCACGCCCTCGAACACGAACTGCCGCCGCTCGCGCGGATCACGTCCCTCCGCCGCGAGGAACTGCCCCTTGCGGACGGCGAGGCGGCCTTCGCCATCGCGCACAGCGAGGGGCACCACGGCCACGCCGTGTTGGTCAGCCCGGATGTGGCGACCTGCGGCAACTGCCTCGCGGACATGCGCGATCCGGCGAACCGGCGTTACCGCTACCCGTTCACGAACTGCACGGACTGCGGCCCCCGCTACACCATCACCCATTCCATCCCCTACGACCGGGCCACCACGTCCATGAGCTGCTTCCCACTGTGCCCGGACTGCGCCGCCGAATACAACGATCCCCTCGACCGCCGTTTCCACGCCCAGCCCAACGCCTGCCCCGTCTGCGGGCCGAAGGTCTGGCTGGCCTCCGCCCCCGAAGGCGATCCCCGTATCCCCGGCCCGGAGCTTGCCGAAGGGCAGCGCGCCATTGAGCGGACAGCCGCCGCCCTGCGTGCCGGAAACATCGTTGCGGTCAAGGGGCTTGGAGGTTTTCATCTGGTCTGCGACGCAACGAGTGCCGAAGCCATCGCCCTGCTGCGCGAACGCAAATGCCGCCCGCACAAATCGCTGGCGATCATGGTGCCGGATCTTGAAACGGCCCGGCGCGTCGCCTGTGTTTCCGATGCGGAAGCCGCCGTCCTGGCCTCCTCCGAACGGCCCATCGTGGTGCTCGCATCGCGCGGCGTCCTGCCGCCCGCCATTGCGCCGGACGTGGGCAGCATCGGCGTCATGCTGCCCTACACCCCGCTGCACCACTTGCTCCTCGAAGCATTCGCCGCGCTTTCTCCGCTCCCGGCCCTCGTCATGACCTCCGGCAACGCGGGCGGCGAGCCCATCTCGCTCGGCAACCGCGAGGCACTGGCCCGCTTGCGGCACATCGCCGACCTCTTTTTGTTCCACAATCGGGACATCCTGATCCGTGCCGACGACTCCGTGGTGCGGGTGGAATCATTGCCGGGAGAATACTTTTCCACAGACAACAATCCACAATATTATCCACAAAAAAACAGCATCCCCTCTGCCAGTTTCCCCTCCCGCCCAAACGGAACTTCTGCGGGGATTCCCTCCCCGTCAGCCAAAAACCTTGAGGGATGGGGGGCCGGGGGCGGAAACCTTTCTTCGGAAAACGCCCTCCCCCGGGAGTCTCCTCCGCTCCATTTCTTCCGGAGGGCAAGAGGGTTCGTTCCGAGGCCGCTGGAACTCCCCCGCGACGCGGGCCGCTGCGTATTGGCCACAGGCGGGGAACTCAAGAACACGCTCTGCCTTACACGCGGCAAGGATGCTTTCCTCAGCCAGCATGTGGGCGACTTGAAAAACCTTGAGACGTTCGAGTTCTTCCAAAACATGGCGGAACACCTCGGCGGGCTGCTGGAAGTCAAACCCGAAGCAATCGTCTGCGATCTGCACCCCGACTACCTTTCCACGGGCTATGCGCTGGATTCCGGCCTGCCCGTCCTGCGCCTGCAACACCACTTCGCCCATGTGTACGGCGTATTGGCGGAAAACGGGCATGACGCCCCCGCGCTCGGGCTGGCGCTGGACGGCACCGGATACGGCACGGACGGAACCATATGGGGCGGAGAACTCCTCTTCGTCGATCCCAAATCCGCTGGCGAGGAACGCTATGGCGGACGCATCGGCCGCCTTGCGCCGTTCCCGTTGCCCGGAGGCGAAGTCGCCATCAGGGAACCGTGGCGCATCGCAAGCGGCTTCATGGGGCTTCCCGAGGCTGAAGGACTGGAAGATTTTGCGGAGGACATGGACGCCCTCTTTGGGGTGGACGGAAAGCACGCCATACACGACGCCATTTTGGAGATGGTCCGCCGCAAGGCCACGCCCATGACTTCAAGCTGCGGCCGCCTGTTCGACGCCGTTTCCGCACTGCTGGGACTGTGCCCGTCCATCACCTACGAAGGACAGGCCGCCATCCGTCTGGAAGCGCATCAAGACCTATCGGTAACAATGGCCGTGCCCTTCTCCATCAAGGAACGGGGCGGCCTTCTGGAACTTGACACGGCAGCCTTTTTTCTGCACCTGCTGGAACTGCGGCGGACAGGCGTTTCTGTCCCCGATCTGGCCCGCCGGTTTCACCTTGGACTGGCGGAAGGGCTTGCCGATCTGGCGCTTTCCGGGGCGCGGCGCTGCGGCGTCCGCACCGTGGCCCTGTCCGGCGGCGTCTTCCACAACCGGACCATAGCCCTGCTGTTGCCGGAAGCGCTGGCGCGGCGCGGGCTTGTCCCGCTCACGCATCACGCACTGCCGCCCGGAGACGGCGGGCTGTCCTATGGTCAGGCCGCGTGGGCGTCCCACGTTCTCCGCTGATTCAACCTCTGTTCAAAAGGAGTCGCATCATGGTTCGTCACATCGTCTGGTGGACGCTGAAACCCGAAGCTGAAGGCCGTACCGCCGCCGAAAACGCCAAGCTCATCAAACAGCGTCTCGAAGCCCTCATGGGGCAGATTCCGTCCCTCAAGTCCCTTGAAGTGTCCTATGACTTCCTCCCGACCTGCACCATGCCGGTCAACGTGATCCTCATGACCACGCATGACGACGCCGAAGGGCTCAAGGCCTATGCCGAACACCCCGCGCATGTCGCCGTCGGCAAGGAACTTATCAAGCTCGTGACCGAGTCCCGCCAGGCCATCGACTATACTTTCTAAACTTCACCGGAGGAGGGAAAGGGGCCTTCCGGGGAAATGCCCTGCGGTTCCTTTCCTCCCTCTCTTCCAAGTCTCTTCTCATCAGGCCACAACCGGCCACTCCCCTCCTTTCCTACCGCATACCGTTTATGACCCAACCTGAAAAAACAACGCCGATCGGTGAGTCCCCAGCTCCTCACGCGGAAGCGCGGCGGGCCTTTCCCGCAGGACTGGAACAGCCCGAGGGCAGCTTCCGATTCAGCGTCGACGCGCTGTTGCTCGCGGCCTTTGCGGCAAGCCGTACAACCGATGTTACCATACGGTTTATAGATCTTGGAACAGGGTGCGGCGTTGTTGGCCTTGCCTATTTGTTACTTAAACGAAACATTTGCCAAGGCTTCGGTATGGATTGTAATCCCGAGCTGATTGCCGCCGCTCAAAACAATACTGCCAAGCTTGGTTTTTCGGATCGATTTGCTCTGCATACCGGGGAACTTGCCGACACGCGTTTTTTAGAAAACCTCCGTATGGAAGCCTCCCCGGTCCAGTTGGTCATGGCGAACCCGCCGTGGCGTCTTGTCGGCTCCGGACGCTTACCCGCAACAGAGGCCCGCCAAAAAGCCTTATTCGGGGATAAAGGAACGTTCCCATTGTTCGCGTCCGCAGCCTCCTCATTGCTCGAAGAAGATGGACGTTTCGCCTGCATCATAAGCCCGGACAGGCTTCAGGATATGCTGGCGGCGCTGGATGGGGCGGGGCTCACTCCCTACTTGTTACAATATATCCACAAGCAAAAAACTTCTCCGGCCACGTTCGTGCTCATAGAAGCCCGTAAAGGCGCACACGCCAAACCATCCGTCGCCGAACCAATCGCCCTGTACGGCCCGGAACGTTTTTTCACACTGGAATCACTGGCTTTCTGCCCTTTTTTGCGCTAGTCTGAAGGCATGAAATACTTTCGCGCAGATCTGCATGTCCATTCGCGCTTTTCCCGCGCCACCAGCGGCAGGCTCAATATCCGCAATCTTGCGGCATGGAGTATGATCAAAGGCCTCTCCGTCATGTCCACGGGCGATTTCACCCATCCGGCATGGCGGGACGAGCTGCGGCGTGACCTCGTCTATGACGACAACAGCGGCCTCTACCGCGTCCGCGAAAAGACGCCGCTGGAAACGGAAATCCCCGGCTTTTCCCGTCCGGACGGTGTCAGCGAGCCGCAGTTCCTCATCCAAGCGGAAATCAGCTCCATCTACAAGAAAGACGGTTCCGTACGCAAAGTGCACAACGTCGTGATCATGCCCAGTCTGGAGAGTGCGGACAAGCTGTCCAACAAGCTCGCCGCAATCGGCAACATCACTTCCGACGGGCGTCCGATCCTTGGCCTCGATTGCGAGCATCTCCTTGAAATGGTGCTTGAAGCCGACGAGCGCGGCGTGCTCATTCCCGCGCATATCTGGACGCCGTGGTTTTCGCTTTTTGGTTCCAAATCCGGCTTTGACGCGCTGGAAGACTGCTTCGGATCGCTCTCCTCACATATTTTCGCCCTGGAAACCGGCCTTTCCTCCGATCCGGACATGAACCGGCTCTGGTCCGCGCTCGACCGTTATGCGCTCGTTTCCAATTCCGACGCGCATTCCGGGGAAAACCTCGGCCGCGAAGCCAATCTCTTTGAAGGCACGCCTTCCTATGACGGCATATTCGACGCGCTGCGCCGGGCCGCCCGGGACGAGGAAGGCTCAGGCTGCATCTACCGGGGGACGGTCGAGTTCTTCCCTGAGGAAGGAAAGTACCACCTTGACGGGCACCGCGCCTGCAATGTTGTCCTTGAGCCGGAAGAATCCATGAAAATCGGGAATATCTGCCCGGTATGCGGCAAGCCGCTCACCGTCGGCGTACTCCACCGGGTCATGGCGCTGGCCGACCGCAAGGCCCCGGTCATGCCCAAGCACGATCCGGGATTCGTCTCGCTGTTCCCGCTTCCGGAAATGCTCGGCGAACTGCTTTCCGTCGGCCCCAAAAGCCGAAAAGTGCAGGAAAGGCAGTCCGAACTGGTCCGCTTGTTCGGTTCGGAAATGGATATTTTGCACACGGTCCCCGAGTCGGATTTGCGCCAGCACTGGGACGCCCTCGGCGAGGCCGTGGCCCGTATGCGCCGGGGCGACGTCATCAAGGAAGCGGGCTTTGACGGCGAATACGGGGTCGTCAAAGTGTTCTCGGAAGAAGAGCGCAAACAATTTGTGACCGGAAGGTATCGTTCTTCATCCTTGTTGGATGCTCTGCCCGAAGCCCAAAAACCGGGCAGAAAACCCAAAGCGGCACCTTCCAAGGAACCAGCATCGAAACAGGTATCCCTGTTCGCGGCAATGACGCCCCCGGCGCCCCAGACGCCGCCCGATCCGAAGGCGTTCCCGTATTCCGAAGCGCAGCAGAAAGCCATCCAAGCCGGGCCAAACCCCGTGCTGGTACTCGCGGGCCCCGGTTCCGGCAAAACCCGCACCCTTGTGGGCCGCGTCCAGCGCCTCCTCAAGGACGGCATCCCCGCTCAACGCATCCTTGCCGTTACCTTTACCCGCCGCGCCGCCGCCGAGCTCCGGGAACGCCTTGAACGCGCCCTTGGGGAAGGCGTCCCGTTGCCTCAGGCCGATACCCTGCACGCTCTGGCCTTATCCCATTGGGGCTCCGCTGAGGAGGCCCTGCCAGCCGTGTTGCCCGAAGAAACGGCCCGGAGCGTGTTCGCCAAGGCCAACGCCCTGTCCGCCGCCGACGCCAGACGCGTATGGGATGAGCTGTCCCTCGCCCGCGAGCGCCTCGCCCCCCTGACGGACGAACAGTCCGCCCTGCAGGAGCGTTACCACGCCGCCAAGCGCGAGCGGAAGCTTGCGGACTATACGGATCTGCTGGAGCACTGGCTGGCCCGCCTGCAAGCCGAACCGGAACGCCAGTGGACCAACGTGCTGGTCGACGAAATACAGGACCTTTCGCCGTTGCAGGTTGCCCTTGTGCGGGCGCTGATGCCCGGAGACGGGCATGGGTTCTTCGGCATCGGCGACCCCGATCAGGCCATTTACGGATTCCGTGGGGCGCATCCCGATGTTCAGTCCGCCCTGCGTGAAGCGTGGCCTTCGCTGGAGAGCGTCACGCTCGCCGCAAGCCACCGTTCCGCCGCCGGAATCCTGACCTCGGCTTCGGCATTGCTCGGACTATCCTCAGCCTGTGGAAAACTTATCCCCACCCGGAATACGGAAGCTTGCCTGCACTTGTTCAGCGCCCCGGACGCCCGCAAGGAAGCCGCATGGGTCGCGGATCAGGTTGCGCTTCTTCTCGGTGGAACCTCCCATACGCTGGAAGATTCCCGCCGCCGCGATGCCACGCTTGCCACGCCGTGCAGCCCCGGCGAAGTGGCCGTGCTGGTCCGCATGAAAGCGCTCATCCCGCCTCTGAAAACCGCTCTGGAGCGCCGGGGCGTCCCCTGCTCGGCACCGGAAACGGCCCCCTTCTGGGGCGATCCTTCCGCCGCCCTCATCCTTGAATTGGCGGGGCTGCGCTTCCAGCGTCCCTTTGCCGCGCCGGAAGGCCCCGGCAGCCTCGACGTGGATGTGCCGCAGCTGGCCGCGTCCCTGCCCGAACAGCTCTGGCAGGCAGGGCCGTCCGCGCTGGCCTCCCATCTGGATGCCGCCAAGCTCCTCGCCCCGCTGTTCACCGAATCGGCGGCCTGCAATGCCCTGCTCCGGGCGTTCCGCGAACAGGGCAAGACATGGGAAGGGTTGCTTGATTGGGTATGCCTGCGGCAGGATCTGGATCTTGTGCGCGAACAGGCGGAGCAGGTGCAGATCATGACCCTGCACGCCGCCAAGGGGCTTGAGTTCCGGGCCGTATTCCTGCCCGCCCTGGAAGAGGGCATCCTGCCCTTCCCCGGCGCGGATGCGCTGCTTCACGGCGACCCCGGCGGCGCTATCGACCCGGACGCGCTCGCGGAAGAGCGGCGCTTGTTCTATGTCGGCCTGACCCGTGCGCAGGATGCGGTTTTCGTCAGCCATGCGGCGCAGCGCCATCTCTACGGCAAGGCGTTGGAACTGCCTCCTTCGCGCTTCCTCTCCGCGCTGCCCGAGCTGTTCCGGCACACCCGGCTTGTCCGCCATGTGCAGACGAAAGCTACGCAGATGAAGCTGTTTTAGAAAATATTGGAAGGGGAAGGAGGGCCTTTCTGAAGAAAGCCCCTCCTTCCCCCTCCAAACCTCCCCCATCCTCCCCAAAGACTTTTGACCTTATCGAATCCCTTTCGTCGGTTATACCGGATAAAAAAACGCTCCGTACTGGAGCGTCTTTTTTTGAGAAAAAAGGGAAAACAGGGGCAGGGAAATGTTCATCTCTTTTTCTTGGGTTCCGGGAGCGCTTCACAGGTCATACGCACGAGTTTTTTCAGAAAGGCCCTGTCTTCCAACCGCTCGACCCGGAGCATCGGCTTTCCCCCTTCATAGGGCAATTCCAGCTTGCCATCCGGCATGAAGGCTTTTCCCGGTTCCGTGATCTTCACGAACAGGCGATCGTCGCAAACGCAGCCGAACGGTTTGCCGTCGCAATAGACGCAATATTCGCCGAACATCTTCCTGTAGGTGATGGTTCCCGCGTCTTCCAGCCGTGCCGCGACGGATTGCATGAACTCAGGGCTTGAGGCCATTTCTTCTCCTCTGGCAGCAAGAGGCTCTCCCCTGTCTGGAGGAGAGCCGGATGTCTGGGCCTGTTGGCGGAACCCCCTTGAGAGGTGCCTTTACGCCTTAGTGGGTATATTCGAGCAACGGGATGTCACCAATCTTCGCACGGATGGCCTGCACCATCTGCTCACGGTTGGGACAGGGGAAGCCGATAGGCGATCCCTTGCCGATACAGGAAGCGAGCGCAACGGCCTCCGCCCCGCGATCCACCAGCATCTTGGCGCGGGCTACGGCACGCTTGCCGGGACAGCCGCCGCAGCTCACGAAGCCGACGATCTGACATTCACCGAACGCTTCGAAACTTCCCTTTCCTTTGGCCGCCGTGACAAAATCCGTCGTGCCGGGGCACAAATCCTCAGTTTGCTGACAGCGGATGATACCGACCTTTTTCATACCGATCCCTCTTATTTTCTTTACCAAAACGCATCTGCAAGCTCCGTCCGAACGAGGCCGGCTAAAAAACCGATACCAGCTTTAACCAGCCCATGCAACGGCAGGAACAAGAAAAGCGGGACTCCCATACATGACGAGAACCCCGCTCCACAGTATCTTTTCCCCCGTTCCCCGGTGTCAGCACTCCCCCATTACAAAAGTCTTAGGAGGGAGAGGGGTGGGGTTTGGGGAGGGGAGAGG
>NZ_JNJP01000063.1 GCF_000701705.1 Bilophila wadsworthia ATCC 49260
GTGTGTGGATCATGTGCACATGTTACTGTCGATTCCACCTAAATATGGGGTGGCAGAAGTAGTGGGCTATTTAAAAGGAAAAAGCGCTATTGAGATAGCGAAACATTTTGAAAAAGTTTGTAAAATAACAGGAGCGAGTTTCTGGGCGAGAGGATATTTTGTAAGCACGGTAGGAGTAGGAGAACGGGAAATTCGGCTCTACATAGGGAACCAGGAAAAAGAAGACAGGAAGGTGGAGCAGCTTAAGCTGCTGTAATTCGCCGTAGGCGAATAGCAAAAACCGCTTTGAGCGGTTACCGCGTTTCAAGCCCCCGGCTTTGCCGGGGGTTTTGACAGTCTTTGAAGAGGAGAGGGTGGGGTTTGGGGAGGGGGAGGAGAAACTTTCTCCAGAAAGTTTCTCCTCCCCCTCCCCAATTCCCTATTCCCTTTCAAATGAGCCCGCCTTTTCCAGGTAGCGGCGGAACAGACGGACGGAGGGGCGCGAATGGGCGTCGAAGTCGGCGGTCAGTTCGAGCCCCGGAACGATGGCCCGGACCACGGGAAACTCCAGATCCTCACGCGTCAGCTCCACATAGACGGGGGCGTGCCCATGCGAGATGAGCACTTCTTCCAGCAGCCGGAGGTTGTCGGAGGGCGAGCTGAGCCGGTAATCGGGCAGTTCGGAGAGGCGGCGCTGCGCGAGGCCAGCCGGAACCGGCGCGGAAGCCGGGCCGTTGGGATACGGATAGGGGGTCTCGGTCAGCGCCGAGAGCAGAGCCCCTGCCCCGGAAAGCCCCGCCCCGGCTCCGCGAACTACGGAACCGTCGCTGCAGGTTACGAAGCTCTGGTAGCAGGGGACGCCGAATTCCGTGGTCATGTCCCGGAACCAGACATGGATGCCGCGCCGGGCGTAATCCGCGAGAAGTACCGCCAACGGGTGCTCGCCGTCCGCGAGCAGCTCGAAGCACTGGCCGCGCCGCCACGGTACCGTGGCTTCGGCGTCGCGTTCCAGTATTTCAGTGAGCGCGCCGACCTTGGCTTCATCGAGTGTGTTGCCCGAAGCCATGCCCGTGGAACCCGGCGACAGAAAAAGAGCGGGCTCGTCGAGATTGCAGAACAACCCCACGGCCTGCACCGGGACGAGTATCGCGCTGTCCGAAACGCCGCGGCCTTCCATCCAGTAAAGAGGCTGATCGTTGTACTCGGCGTCGATGGGCAGGCCGCGCGGATCGATGGCGGCCCGGCCTTGCGCCAGCAGTTCCGCATGGCTGGCCCGGACAATCGGCGTGGGGTGGAGGCGATCGGTGATGGCGTCCCCGTCCACGGACAGATAGGCCGAAGCGCGCTCGACCATCTCCATCGAGTAGGACGCCCGGGCCGTGGCGATGGACAGGCCGCGCCCCCATGTGGTGGCTTCCCCCTGCAGGGTATAGTCGATCTTGCCGTTGCGCACGGCGATGTCCACGTTCCAGTTTCGCAGTAGTCCCACGGGTGCGAGCGAGGATTCGTGCCGCATTTCCGTTCCGGCGATCACGCCGCAGGTGGCCAGCGAGGCCAGCGCTTCCGCCGCCGTATGCTGGGCCGGGGGGCGGGACCAGATGGGCTGTCCGGGAACGGCCCGCTCGGCGTGAACCTCCGCCGCCGTGCGTCCGTGTTTGGGCGGCTCCGCGTTCCGCACATACGCGGGCAAAGGGAGATCGTTGTCGTCGGGATGCGGCAGGGGATGGTGCCGGGAAAGGTTTTCTTCGAACAGCGCGTTCCATGCGGCAAGGTTCGCTTGCTCCTCTTGCCCTTCTTTCGTGAGGGATTTGCGGGCGAAGCTGAGGTACGGCAGGGGGGTGGCCCCTTCCAGCCGTTCAAGTTCCCCGGCTGAGACGCCGTTCAGCATTCCGGCGTGTCCGGCGTTCAGGAATGCCGTTTCGTAGAGCAAGCCCATGAGCACCGGACGGGAAGGCGTACGCAGCGCGGCGGCTTCATCCGGGGGCAAGGCCGCGATGCGGCGCAGCAGATGGCGGTGCAAAAATTCGTCGAGAGGGGCGGCCTCAAGGCGGGCGAGCGCATCCTCAAAGCAGAGATCTTCCGGCGGCTCGCAGGAAAAGTATCCGGTCATGGATTCGGTGGAGGCGTGGGTATAGCGATAGGGGAGGGTGGTCGTGGGCATGGCTGTCCTCGGGAAAAAGTGAAATCGGCTTGCGTTACGTTGCCCAAAACGTCGGGAAAAGGCAAACGCGCCTTTGGTGCGGAACGGGCTGGATCCCGTGTTGTTTCGCATGGTGCCCTGCCTTTGCGGAGGTGGACTTGCCGCCGGAACACGTGGACGGGTCTTGACATTTCCGCTGATATGGATAAAAGAGTTCGTTTCTTACGTAAAAAATCGCGCTCCGGCGCGCAGGAGGTTATCATGAGCGACGAAAAAACCCTCGTGGGTGCCGTCAAGACTGAGCAGGGCGTTGAAGTGAAGGGTATGCTGATGCAGCCCGTCGTTGAAAAGTGCGAAGGCTGTGATCGCGTTCGTACGTTTGAAGAGCAGCAGTTCTGTGGCAGCTACCCGAACCCCGCCAAGAAGTGGTTCGACGGGCGCTGCAACTTTGCTACCCACATCAAGACGGAAAGCGGCAAGGCCGCCAAGGTCAACCCGTTGAAGGCGTCCAAGCGTGCTGCGAAGGGTCGTTAAGCCGTTCGGAAGCGTTTTGCTCGCGGGTATGCACCGCAATTTTTTTGAGAACGCCCGTCTTTGGAAAGGGCGTTCTCCCAAGGCAGGGGGAGGCTTCGTCTTCCCCCTTTCTTATTTTCCGAAGCCGTACACGAGGAACATATGACACGTTTTTCTCGGCTTATTGAGTCCATCGGACAGCAGCGGGACAAGGTCATCGAATACCAGACCCGCATGACGGAACTCCCCGCTCTCGGCCCGGAGAACGCCGGCACGGGCGAAATGCCCAAAGCCCTGTATCTGGAAGGGCTGTTGCGTGAGCTCGGCGTAACGGACATCCTGCGCATTGACGCGCCCGACCCGCGGGTCCCCGACGGCGTGCGCCCCAATGTGGTCGCGCGCATCCCCGGCGTGTCGCCGCGTCGGCTCTGGATCCTGGGGCATATGGACGTTGTGCCTCCGGGAGAGCTTTCCTACTGGAAGACCGATCCGTGGAAGGTTGTCGTCGACGGCGACAAGATCCGTGGCCGTGGTGTGGAGGACAATCAGCAGGCCATCGTTTGCGGCCTGCTCATTGCACAGGAATTGAAGGCGCAGGGCATCACCCCCGACCTCTCCCTTGGCCTGATTTTCGTTTCCGACGAAGAGACTTCCAGCCGTTACGGCATCCACTACATCCTCAAGACCCACGCCGATCTGTTTGGCCCCGACGATTTCGTGGTCGTGCCCGATTACGGCGTGGCGGATGGTTCCTCCATCGAAATTTCCGAGAAAGGCCAGCTGTGGATGCGCGTCGAGGTGCTTGGGCATCAGTGCCACGCGTCCCGCCCGCAGGAAGGCCGCAACTCGCTGGTCGCCGCCGCCGATATGATTCTGCACGTGCGGGATCTGGAATCCATCTATGCTCAGGTCGATCCGCTGTTCCAGCCCCCGTGCTGCACGTTCGTCCCGACGCGCCACGAAGAGAACGTCCCCAATATCAATTCCCTGCCGGGCAAGGACGTGTTCTACATCGACTGCCGCATTCTGCCGGGCATCAGCCACGACGACGTGCTCGCCTCCGCCCGGGAGATCATGGAAGCCGTGGCGGAGCGTCATGGCGTGACCGTGGATATCACCACGGTGACCAATGCGCCCGCGTCGCCCGCAACCCCGCCCGACAGCGAAGTGGTGCTCCGCCTGTCCGCCGGTATCCGTGAGATCTACGGCATCGAGCCGCACTGCGACGGCAGCGGCGGCGGGACCGTGGCCGTGGGCTTCCGCGACATGGGCATCCCCGCTGCGGTCTGGGCCAGCGTCGTGCCGACCTATCATCTCGCCAACGAATACTCCCTCATTTCCCGCACCATCGGCGACGCGCAGGTGCTCGCCCGGATGCTGTTTGATTAGGGGATGATGAAGATTGGGGAGGGGGAACCCTTCTGAAGAGGGGCTTCCCCCTCCCCAAACCCGACCCCTTTCCCTCCTAAAGGCTTTTGTATTGTTCGATGGAGGGGCGGGCGGCTTGGGAGGCTGTTTCTTGATGGGCGTCTCCCGGCGGCTTGTTGAAAGGGAACATTTCGGTATAGCCGGGACTCTCCCTGCTTCTTTTTCAAAGAATACTCCTTTCGCGTCCCCTCCCCACCAGTCGAAAGTCTTGGGAAGGGTGGGGTACGGGGGAGGGAGAACCCTTCTCCAGAAGGGTTTCCCTCCCCCGCTTTTTCCCAAGGAAAAGCTTATGTTCGATTGTATAGTCGTAGGCGCGGGACATGCGGGCTGCGAAGCCGCCATGACGTTGGCGCGGTTCGGGCAGCGCGTGCTGCTGATCACGGGCAATGTGGATCGCATCGGGCACCTTTCGTGCAACCCCGCCATCGGGGGGCTCGCCAAAGGGCATATGGTCCGGGAAATCGACGCCCTCGGCGGCATGATGGGCCTGTGGGCCGACAGGGCGGGTATCCAGTTCCGCACGCTGAACGCCAGCAAGGGGCCCGCCGTACGGGCCACCCGCGCGCAGATCGACCGCGACAGCTACATGGAGGCGGCGAAGGCCGCCCTGTTCGCCGAGCCGGACATCACCATCTGGCAGGATACCGTGGACGAGGTGCTGGAGCGGGGCGGACGCGCCGCCGGGGTTCGCACCGAGCTGGGGCAGACCTTTGAGGCCCCGCACGTCATCCTGACCACGGGCACGTTCCTGTGCGGGCTCATCCATGTGGGGCTCACGCATTTTCCCGGCGGGCGCCTCGGCGATGCCGCCGCCATGAAGCTTTCGGATTCGCTACGGAAGCACGGCCTCACCCTGGGCCGCCTCAAGACCGGGACCACCCCGCGGCTGCTCCGGTCGTCCATCGATTTTTCGCAAATGGAGGAACAGCCCGGGGACGATCCGGCTCCGGGCTTCAGCTTTTACGGGCCAAAGCCCGGACAGCCGCAGGTGCCGTGTTATGTGACGTGGACCAACGAGCGGACGCACGACGCCATCCGATCGGGCATGGACCGCTCGCCGCTGTTCACGGGCGTCATTGAAGGCACGGGCGCGCGCTACTGCCCCTCCGTGGAGGACAAGGTGGCGCGGTTTCCCGAGCGTGAGCGGCACCACGTCTTTATCGAGCCGGAAGGGTTGAACGGGCAGGAATGCTACGCCAACGGCATTTCCACCAGCCTGCCGCTGGATGTGCAGCTTGCCATGATTGCCAGCATCCCCGGCCTCGAACATGCCAAGATGGTGCGTCCCGGCTATGCCATCGAATACGACTATGTGGACCCGGTACAGCTTGAGCCCACGCTGGAGGCCAAGGTACTGCCCGGCTTGTGGCTGGCGGGGCAGATCAACGGGACGTCCGGCTATGAGGAGGCCGCCGCTCAGGGGATGTGGGCCGCGATCAACGTGGGGTGCCGCCTGACGGGCCGCCAGCCGTTCCTGCCGGGCCGCGACGTGGCCTATATGTCTGTGCTGGTGGATGATCTCGTGACGCGTGGGACGCAGGAGCCGTATCGTATGTTCACATCGCGGGCGGAATACAGGCTGCTGCTGCGCGAAGCCAATGCCGACGCGCGGCTGACCCCGCTCGGGCGGGAGCTCGGATTGGTGGGCGACGAACAGTGGTCCGCCTTCCGGCGCAAGCAGGACGCATTGGGGCGGCTGCTGGACATGCTGCGTGAAGTGCGGGTTTCGCCGGACGCGGCGACGAGCGACGCTTTCCGCGAGCTGGGCGAGCCCGTGCCGAACAAGTCGCTGACGCTGGAGGAAGTGCTCAGGCGTCCGTCCATGACGCTGGAACGGCTTGAGCGCCTGCATCCCGGCGTGACGGCTTTTCCGGAAGAAGTCCTTTTGGAGGCGGAGACCTCCGTGAAGTACGCGGGCTATCTGGTGCGGCAGGACGAGCTGGTCAAGCGCTCCGCACGGCTTGAGGAGGTCCGCCTCCCGGCGGATCTGGATTACCCCTCCGTTTCCGGCCTGTCCGCCGAGATCGTGGAAAAGCTCTGTGCCGTACGCCCGCGTACCCTTGGCCAGGCGGGGCGCATTTCCGGGGTGACTCCGGCGGCGCTGACCTGCCTGGAAATCCATCTGAAAAAACGCTCCCTGCTCGGATAGCCATGAAGAGGTGGCCGCTTGAAGCCCTGTTTGCCGGATCCGGCGGCGTAGCCTTTCCCCGGATGACCGCGCTTGTGGGGGCCGGGGGCAAGACGACGCTCATGTACGCGCTGGCCCGGCGCATGGCCGATGCCGGGCGGCGTGTGGTCTGCACCACCACGACCAAGATTTTCCCGCCGGAGGATGGCCTTCCCGTGGTTCTCTTGGAAGGCGCGGCCGATCCCGTTGCCGCCGTCCACGATGCGCTGAGCGCCGTGCCGTGTGTTGTGGCTGCCGGGCGTCCGCTGCCGGATGTGCGGAAGCTGGACGGCGTATCCCCCCGCATGCTTGCCGTACTGTCGGCGGCGCTGCCCGAGGCCCTTTTTCTTGTGGAGGCCGACGGCGCGGCCCGTAAGCCCCTCAAGGCACCCGCGGCGCATGAACCCGTCCTGCCGGAGCCTCTGGGCTGTTGCGTGGCGGTGGTCGGTCTGGACAGCGTGGGGCAGCCGTTGGACGACGGGCATGTGCACCGTTCCGCACTGGTTTGCGCGGCGGCGGGGCAGGAGCCGGGGAGTCCGGTGACGCCCGCGACGCTGGCCTGTCTGGTGGAGCACCCCGAAGGGCTGTTCCGCAACTGTCCGGCGGGGTGCCGCCGTCTCGTGTTCGCCAATAAGGGGGACGGGCCGGGGGCGCTTGATGCCGCTTCCGAAGCCGCCGCCCTGTCTCGTTCCGTGGCGTGGTTTGCGGGAAGCGCGGCCCAGGGCTGGTGCGTCCCGTTGACGGCGGGGGCTCAACGGGCGCTTGGCATGGAGCCCTTCCGTGATCTACCATGCTGAGATGGAAGGCAGAGTGGTGAAACAATGGTTCGTGATGGGATCGGCGTGCCGTTTTATGGCGCTTGCCGGTTTGCTTTGTCTGGCGTTGCTGCTCTCCGGCTGCGGTACGACATATATTTCCGCACCCGATTATGGTGGGCGGTATGATACCTCTTCCCTCGGCGCCCGGGTCGCTCAGACCGCGCGCTCCCAGATCGGTGCGCATTACCGTCTCGGAGGCACCACGCCCAAAGGGTTCGACTGCTCCGGGCTGATCTGGTGGGCCTATCGTCAGCATGGGATCAATGTCCCCCGCGTGACCGATGCGCAGGCCAAGGCCGGGTACGGCGTGGGGCGCGGCATTGCCATGCGTCCCGGCGACATCCTTGTCTTCGATACCAATCGCGGGCGCACGGGGCTCCATACCGCATTGTACACGGGCAACGGGCGGTTCGTGCACAGCCCCACCAGCGGCAAGCGTGTCCGTGAGGACAGTTTGGCTCAGGAATACTGGAAGAAGCGGCTTATCCGCATTCGGAGAATTGTGAGATAAAAAGGTAAGCCTGAAAGGCAGGCTTTTTTTAGCAAGAACCTCTGCTCCTTCAATCCTCTCCCTTCTCTCTGAATGTTTTCGGCTGCGCAGGGGCGGCGCGGGAAGCGTCAAGCCGTTTGGCAATCTGGGATGCCAGCAGTTTTTCGAGTGCGCCGGATTGGCGAATGGAAGAACCGAGCAGCCCGAAGCCGGGTGCGGCATTGGGCTGGCAACAGATACGGAAGTTGAGGAAGAGAGAAAAGAGGTTCCGGTGAGGGAACGTCGGAAAACAGGTTTCCTCACCGGTTCAAAAGCTTCTCACTGGTGCTGGAAGCCGCTCTCGTCGAACGAAAGCGGCGCGCTGCCGTCCTCTTCGGCTTCAAGGGCGGCGACCTTGTCTTCCAGCCATTCCAGCATGGCCCGGGCGGTGTGGTAGTTCATGACCACACGCGAATGGATATGCCGGGTGATGGTCCGCTCCTCGTCATTGTAAGGGGCGATTTCATGGCCGAAGCTGCCGTCGGGGGCTATGATACGTTCGGAGTACGGCGGCATCTTGTCGCTTTCGAGATAGAAGCTGATCTCGATTTCGCCTTGCGGGTTGATGCCCCCCCATACGCCGTGGGTATACTGGAGGCGGGTTTCCGGGTCCTGTTCGTACTCATAGCGTATCCGGCTGGGATACTGTTGGCTCATTGACGGCTCCTTTGACCTTGCTGAAACAACCGCGTCATGCGGTTTTGGGTATTGTAGGAAAGTGACGGGATGAAGTAAAGTTGCCTCTCCCGTCCGGCGGCTTCTTATCAGGCCCGCCAATATTGTACGGTATTTTTGAACATCTCCAAAGAGGAAAGCATGACCGCATTCACGACGGAAAAAATCGATGTAGAACCGTGGTTTGATATGGAACTGTTCATGGGCGTCAGCCAGGAGACCCGGCTTGGCGGCGACGTGATGGACCGTTTCATGACGCTGTGGAAGAACTGGCTCCCGCACCTGACCGTGAAGGGCATCGACACGGGCAAGATCAAGTATCTTTTGGTCGCTCTCGACGAGAGCGTGGAGCAGGATGTGGACAAGGCGTGGGAAGGTTCGCCGTCCAACGCGTTCTTGTACAACGCGCTGGCGCAGACCATGTGCATGGCCGCCGTACACGCCGTGATCCCCGAAGTGCAGGACGCCGGCTGCGCGCCCGCCCCCAAACCCACCGCCACGCTGCGCGAAGCGCTGGAGGCCGAGGGTATCCCGTACAGCAACGACAAGGATCCCATCCTGTCCCGCCGCTATGCCGTGGTAACGCACTATCCCTTCAAAGGCGGCTGTGAGATCTGCGTCCTTCAGAGCAACTGTCCCAAGGGGCAGGGCCAGATGGAAGCCACGTCCGTGGTCCTTCCCGGCTACGAGCATCCTCAGCAGATGTGATGTGGATGTTATGAGATTTGGGGAGGGGAAAGGGAACCTTTCCCCTCCCCACTTTCTCTTTCCCTCCAAAGACTTTCGACTGGTGGGGAGGCCGCTTGGAGGGCGTTCGTTTGATGGGCGGTTGGAATTTGGGGCAGCGGGCTCGGCGGAGAAATCGGCTTTGGCGTTATGCATGAAAGCCGATGGGTTGCGCCGGGCTCGGAAGGTGGCCGCCGTTGGGCGGCAACAGAATGAACTGGGGTGGAAGACGGGTATGCGCGTTCTGTTGTTGGATCTTGGGCTGGAACTGCGGGGCGGCCAGCGGCAGGTGTATTATCTGGCCCGCGCGTTGGCCCGCATACCCGACATGGAGCCGTTGGTGGCCTGTCCTCGTACGGGAAAGCTGGCGGAGCTGCTGCGTGATGAAGGTTTGCCCGTTCTGGGCTTGCCGGGCCGGAGCCCTGCCAACCTGTTGCTGCTGCGCTGGATGGGGCAGCGGCTGCGCGATTTTTCCCCGGATATTGTGCACACGCACGACGCCAACGCCGCTACGATGGGCGCGTTCTACAAGCTGCTGCACAGCGGCACGCTCTTGATCCACAGCCGCCGGGTTTCGTATCCGTTGCGGCGTGGGCTGCGCTCGTGGAAATATCGGATTGCCGATGCCGCTGTGGGCGTCAGCCGGGAAATCGCCGACGGCATGATCGGGGCGGGCATCCCCGCCTCACGGGTCAGCGCGATCCATTCCGGAATCGATCCTTCCCGTTACCGCCCTCATGAGGCGCGTCAGGATGGGGGCTTCCTCTTCCAGAGCATAGGCGCCTTCACGCCTCAGAAAGGCTACAGCGTGCTTGTCCGGGCGATGGCGGAACTGCGGAAGCGCTCCCTGCCTCCGTGGGCCGTGCGCATCGTGGGCGATGGGCCGCTGCTGGATCCCATTAAAGAAGAAGCCCGTACCCTCGGCGTGGATGCTCTGCTCGCGTTGCCCGGCCGCCGGGACAGCGTGGACATGCTGCCGGACTGCGACGCTCTGGTGGTCCCGTCAGTGGACGGTGAGGGGAGCAGCGGGGCCATTAAGGAAGGCTGGGTGACGGGAGTTCCGGTGATCTGCTCGGCACTGACTTCCAATCAGGAACTGGTGCGCGGGGACGAGAACGGACTGCTTGCCTCCGTGGGCGATCCCGTGTCGCTTGCCGACGCGATGGCGCGTTGCCTGACCGATGAAGGCCTGCGGGCACGGCTTGCCGAGGCGGGAAGCCGATCCGTGCTGGAGTTCACCGATACCCGGATGGCTGAGCAATACATGGATCTGTACCGCCGCCTCATGGGAAAAGGCACGGAATGATGCTTTGCCAAGGATATTTTAACGCTTCTGTGATTTTTCCGGGAATTTCTCCTGCATACTCTCGGTACTTCCGGTATGCTTGAAGCAACACGCTGCACAACGAGGATTTCGTTTTGCGGCGTGTTCGGTATGGCTGGTCTGGAAAGGAGAAGATAAAGCGAGGGGGAAAGAAACGGCGTTCTTTCCCCCCTGAGGCATCAGCTGGCGGAACCGGATTTACCTGTAGATGTCCACATCATCCACGAGGTGCGGCGGTTCTCCCTTGAAGGCCTTGACCTTGACGCGGTCGCCGGTCTTCAATTCGGTGAAGGGCACGTCCTGATCGGGCTTGTCCCTGTGTTCGAGTTCGAATTCGCTGCGGTCATCCACACGGAACGGGATCGCCTTGCCGTCCCGGTCCTTCACAACGAAGGTCTTTTGGGCGGGATCAACGCTTTCCACAGTGCCGCGGACACGCATCTTGTGGTGGGAACCGGCAAAGGCCGGGACGGAAAAAGCGACAAGAACGGCAACCGCAAAGGCGGCGCACAACGTACGTTTGAGCATGGCAGCCCTCCTTTTGCATCCCACGCTAGGAAGTGCCGCCATAAAAAGCCATGAGTATCATCCCGAACGGTTTGATTTTTTATGTCCATTGCGGGAAATACGATGCCCTCGTTTCACCTTGCCCACGAACAGGTCCTTTCTATAGAGCCCGAAAACCGCGATGGGGGAATAAATGCCCTCAACTGCGGATGGGGGATTGAAAATGACCTGTAAAACCATCGCCTATTATTCCCCTATTCACTATCCCGCGTTCATCGGCGGACAGGGAACGCCGCGAACAGGGATTCGATAAGCGCGAAAGCCTTTGGAGTGGGAGGGGGAGGCGCGGCGGGGGAGGGAGGACCTTTTTTTAGAAAGGTCCTCCCTCCCCCGCCATATTCCCACAATCCCTTCCCCCCTAAAAAGCCTCGCCGCCGGCGAGAAGATCCTCACGGATGAGCTTGCGGAGCTTGTGGGCCACGGGGCCGGTCCTGCCGTCGCCGATGGGCCTGCCCTCGAAATGGGTCACACCGATGCATTCGTGCGCCGTGCCGAGGATCATCATCTCCCGGACGGAATCCAGCTCGGCCTGCGGGATGGGGCGGATCTCCACGGGCATGAACGTTTTGGCAAGCTCCATCGCCTTGGTCGCCACCGTGCCGACCAGCGCGTTCTTGAATTCGGGGAGCACCAATGCGCCCTTGGCATCGACCACGGCTACGTTGGCAATGGCCGCTTCGGTCAGGCAGCCGTTCGCGTCAAAGGTCAGGGCGACGTCCATGTGCTTCTGCATGGCCTCAAGCGTCATGAAGACGGCGGAAAGGTAGTTGGTCGTCTTGAGGCGGGCGAACATGGGGGGCTTGACCGGCACGTCGCTGCGGAAGGCGGTGAGGCCCTTGTCGTACCATGCGTCAGTGCGCACCGGGACGCGGTAGGCGGCCACGTATAGGCTGGGCTGGGGGCACTCCTTGAGCGCGATGCCGAATCCGCCGGGGCCGCGTCCGGACAGGATGCGGATATTGCCTTCGGGTTCGTCTCCGGCCTTGGCTACGGCGAGCACGATGTCCCGGATTTCCTCGATGGGGCAGGGCAGGGTGAGGGACAGCCCGGCGGCGGAGTTGGCGAGTCGCCGCAGGTGCGCATCAAGATGGATGACCTTGCGCTCGGTGAAGCGGATGGTTTCGAACACGCCGTCGCCGCGATGGACGAGATGATCGTCCAGCGGGGCCAGCATCAGCCGGGGATCGCGGCAGATCGCGCCGAAACGGTGTTCGTAGAAAGCCAGAATGTTGTCCGCGCCGGGACGTTCCAGTTCCCGGAGCTTCTCGATCCATGCGTTCGTGTCCAGTACGGGAATCATGACAAACCTCTTTCTGGTGGTTTCAAGGGTGGGTTGTCTGTGTTCTTACTCCCTTCATGGCGAAAAGACCAGATTGGGGCACCCGGTTTCCCGGATGCCCCAATCGGAAGGAACGGTTCGCAGGAACCGGACTTACTTCTTGATGAACACGGTGCGATCCTTCACGCCGAGCAGGTCGCGGCGGACCAGCTCTTCGGCGATCTGGACGGCGTTGAGCGCGGCGCCCTTGCGGATGTTGTCGGCGACAATCCACATGTTGAGGCCGTTCGGGATGGTATCGTCCTCACGGATGCGGCCCACGTAGGTGGCGTCTTCGCCCGCGGCGTCGACCGCGAGGGGGTACATCTTTTCGGAGGGGTTGTCGTACACCTGTACGCCGGGGGCCTGCGCAAGGATGGCGCGGGCTTCCTTGGCGGAAAGCTTGCGTTCGGTTTCGATGTTCACGGACTCGGAGTGGCCGTAGAACACGGGCACGCGCACACAGGTGGCGGTCACCTTCACGTTCGGGTCGCGCATGATCTTGACGGTTTCATGGACCATCTTCATTTCTTCCTTGGTGTAGTCGTTCTCAAGGAAGACGTCGATGTGCGGGATGCAGTTGAACGCGATACGGTGGGGATACACGTTCACTTCGGGCTCTTTCAGATTGAACATCTGGCGGACTTGCGTTTCCAGTTCGCTGATGCCCTTCTGCCCGGAGCCGGAAACGGCCTGATAGGTGGAGACCACCACGCGGCGGATGCCCGCGACGTCGTGCAGGGGCTTCAGGGCTACGACCATCTGGATGGTGGAACAGTTCGGGTTGGCGATGATGCCGTTGTGCCCTTCCAGCGCTTCGGGGTTCACTTCGGGCACAACCAGCGGGCAACGCTCGTCCATGCGCCACGCGCTGGAGTTGTCCACGACGATGCAGCCCGCGGCGGCGGCGTGGGGGGCGTACTTTTCGGAGGTGGAGCCGCCCGCGGAGAAGATGGCGATGTCGATGCCTTCGAACACATCTTCCTTCAGTTCGCGCACGACCAGCTCGGAATCCCCGTAGGGGACTTTGGTCCCGGCGGAACGGGCCGAGGCGAAGGGAACGACCTCAGTGGCGGGGAAGTTCCGGCTTTCAAGGGTCTTCAGCATTTCACGGCCGACGGCGCCGGTAGCTCCCACAACAGCGACAACGAGTTTTTTTTCAGACATGGTATCCTCTATCCTCGAACAAAAAAGGAAAGCCTCGGAGCATGTGATTTTCGCAAGGCGTTCGACGTTCATCTAACGGGTTGCCGTCGCTGTCAAGTCCGTTGGAGCGCTTTTCACCCGAAATCCGTATCCTTTTTTGATAGCATTTCGGGCATTCACGTGTGATTGGGCAAAAGCCTTTTGGATATCAAAGGGTTCCGGGCTTTCCGCATCGAGGCGCGCGGAAGGGGGGCGCGGCGCAGGCCGGTTGCCCTTTTTGACATAAATGTTATTTCTATCGCGCCGGATCGGGACCCCGTTTCTCCGCGCCTGGGGCCCCAAAACACGGGAACGGCGTTAGAGTCGCTTGCCAGCCACGGTGTTTGTTCTTATAGTTTGACCGTAAAGTAAAGGCAATCTACGTCGTCAGGATACAATCCGGAAGCTTTCCGGCCCCGTACGCTGACAAGGAGTATTTTATGGCCACTCGTCTTTCTCCCGCTGATGAAGCGCCCTTCAACATCCAGATCAAGAATCTGGCTGATGAAGAGCTTCTCGACTTCTGGGAAGAAACCCAGCAGATCGAGAGCGCCTTGCGTGCCGAATATCAGCAAACGGTGGTTCCTGTTCAGGATTACGAGCGTCTTATCGTGCTGGAGCTGCAGTTGCGTTCCTGCCAGCGCCAGAAGTCCTGCGGAGCCTGATCATCTCTTGAACACATCCGTTTCGGCCCGTCCGGCGCCGGAACGTCCTAATGGCATAGGAACCCTCCCCTTGTTGCGGGAGGGTTTTTGGCGTCCATGCCCCTGACGATCCGCGTGGCGAAATTGACGGTCCGGCACGCTTCCAAGAATCCGCACGCGGCGTGGAACAATCGGCTTTCCTTAGTTACGCTATCCGTGTCCTGTGGCGTTGCCTGCCGCTAGGCGCTTTCTTTTTTGGCCGTCAATGGCTGCTTCACCCCGTGTTCCCTTCATAAACGAAAAGGCCGGAACTCCCCTTGGGAGGAGCCCCGGCCTTTTTATTTTTATGGACGTTACTGCGCCTGCTGAGGCGTGTGGTTTTTGTGTTCCTTGATTTTCGTGACTTCCTCGGCCACCGCCTTCTTGAGATCCGCAGGGGTATTCGGGTTATCGAGCGCCTTTTGGAGCTGCTCGAGGCCCTTGTCCGGCTGTTCGAGGTAGTAGGCGTAGAGGATGCCGAGGCTGTAGCGTACGGAAGGATCTTCCCTGGCGGCGACGACCTTTTCGAGGCTGGCGGCGGCTTCGGCGTTGCGGTTCTGGCTGTGCTGGATGATGCCGAGCATGTAGAGCGGCTGCGTTTCGTTGGGCGCGGCCACCACGGCGCGCAGGGCGAACGTCTCGGCCCGCTGCCAGTCCTGCGTGTGCATGAAGTGCTCGGTCAGGCCGACAAGGGCCTCAAGGTCCGTGGGGGTTTTCTGGAGTTTCTGCATCAGGGCCATGACGCCCTGCTGCGTGGCTTCGTCCATGCCCGCGCTTGTGGGCATCTGCTGCCCTGACGGCGCGGCGGCCTGCGTCCCGGTGGTCGTATGGGAGACCAAGCCGGGGTTGGCCGAGAAGTAGGACAGGGTGGACACGAGCATGAGCACCAGTCCGGCCGTGATGAGCAGCAGGATGGAGCGGCGGTTCTTTCCGAAGGTCTGATCAGTCATTGCGCAGGGTCTCCAGCTGGGTAAGGCGGCGGTTGAGGGCAATCTGGTTGCGGAGCAGGAACGCAAGGTAGGCGCCGAGCCCGATCCATACGGCGATATTCGCGTACATGAGCCAATCCATGTCGGTCATGAGGGGACTCCTTAAGTAACATTAAGGTTTGCCCCACCCTTCCTAAGACTTTTGACTGGTGGGGAGGCTACGCTCAGGGAGTCCTGTAAATGAGGAAAACTCCCATGTAACCTCCGGAACCCAAAAGGCGAAAGTTTTTGGAGGAGGGGGGCCGGGGGAGGGATCTTTTTTCAAAAAGGTCCCGCCTCCGGTTCTTTCTCTAGATTACAACTCGCCATGAACGGCGAGGCCGTCGAGGCGTTCTTTCTGCTTGATCTGCAAAGTGCGGAGGCCGACGAGGCCCGCCCAGGCAAGCCCGAAACAGGCGACGGCGGCGATGGCGGCGATCTTCATTTCGGGTTCAAGCCCGCCGGACTTGTTGGCGAACACGGCGGGATGGATGGAACGCCACAGCCGTGCGGACAGGAACACCAGCGGCACGTCCACGAAGGCCACGATGCCGACCACCGCGCACAGGTTCGCCTGGCGCTCGCGGGGCATGTCCATCTTGCGCAGGACGAGGTAGCCCGCATAGAGGAACCAGAGGATCATCGTCGTGGTCAGGCGCGGGTCCCACGTCCACCAGACGCCCCACGAATGGCGCGCCCAGATGGAGCCGGAAACGAGCGCCAGCCCGCTGAGCACCACGCCCACTTCGGCGGCGGCCCCGGCCACGGCGTCCCAGTGGCGGTTGCGCGTCTTGAGGTAGGCCACCCCGGACACGCAGACGAGGAAGAAGCTCACGAAGGACCACCACGCCAACGGCAGGTGCGTGTAGAAAATCTTCTGCACCAGTCCCATCGTCTGCTCGACAGGCGCATACCGATAGATAAGCACCTGACAGGCCGCCATGAGCACGCCGCCGAGCACGGCGCAGGGGAGCATCCATGTGTATCGCATGAGATTATTCGTCTCCTGAAAAGACAAAGGGGAAGAGGACAAGCCCGGCGGCAAGGAACACGGCGTCAAAGGCCACGGCGATGCCGAGCCATGATTCCACGCCTTCGGGCAGCGCTTCGCTGAATCCCCCGGCGCAGACGCGGATACCCGCCAGCAGGATGGGGATGATCAGCGGGAAAAGCACGATGGACAGCAGCGACTCCCGCGCGGCCTGCCCTTGCGACAGCGCGCCGAGCAGCGAACCGAGCGACGCCATGCCGATGTCGGTAAGAACGAGGGCGAGCAGGGCCAGCGGCCAGCCGTCCCCGAGCGACTGCCCGAGGAACACGATGGTCGCCGGAAGGAAGAGGAACTGTGCCGTCAGGATGATGCACAGGCCCGCCGCCGCCTTGCCGAGCAGCACGGACTGGACCGGCGTGGGCAGGAGCAGCAGCCCGGCCCGCGAACCGTTGGCCTCTTCGAGCCCGTACAGCATATTAAAGGATAAGACCTGACAGAACGCCGAAGACAGCCAGAAGATCGTGGCGGCCCCTTGCCCGCTCATGGTCTCCCCGGTTTCCCGGGACAAGCTGAACACGAAGATGAGCAGCAGCCCGAGCAGGAGCGCCTGCACGAGCCCGGCCCCGCGTGAAAGCACGAGGCGCAGATCCTTGCGGGCAATGAGGCAGGCGGCTTTCAACATACTGCCTCCCCGGTGCGGACGCCTTCATACCCGGAGGCGGGACCACAGTAGCCGATGCTCCTGTTCTCAATGGCGATGATCCGGTCGGCGCGCTTGGCGTCCCCGGCTACGTCATGGGTGATCCAGACGATCCCTGCGCCCCGATCGCGGGATGCGGCGATCTCCCGGTGCAGGATGGCGAGGGAACGCACATCAAGCCCGGTGCCCGGTTCGTCAAGCAAGAGCAATGGGGGCGACTGGAGGAGGATGCGGGCGAGGTTCAGCCGCTGCGCCATACCGCGCGAGAAGGTCCCGGCCCGTTCTTCGGCAAAGGGGGCCAGTTCCACGCGGGCCAGCGCTTCGGAAAGCGTCGCCTTGTCCGTCGGGTTCCCGTGCATCCCGCTCCAGAACGCAAGGTTCTCGAGCGCGGTCAGGCCGGGATAGATGAACGTGGCGTGCCCGAGATAGCCGAGCCCGCCGTCCTCGCAAAACCGTTCGACGGTGCCCACGGTGGGGCGGGCCAGCCCTGCCATGATCTTGAGCAGGGTGGTCTTGCCCGCGCCGTTCGCGCCGACCAGCAGCGTGACCGTGCCGGGATGCACCTCAAACGAGATGTTCCTGAGCACGGCACGGGCACCGAAGAGTTTTCCGATTCCGGCGAGCTTCAGCAGCATCAGTTTTCCCGGCCGTTGCGGCGCCTGAAGCTGACGAACGGCAGCAGGCACATCAGGATGCCGCCGATCCACAGCCAGTTGACCAGCGGGTTGGAGCTCAGGCGGAACACCGCCCGGTTCTGCTGGTCCACCGCCATAAGGGTTGCGTAGAATTCATTGCCCAGCGAAGGGATGACCGCGGCCTCGGCGAACTGCATCTGCCCCCATTTGGCGTAGACGCGGCGCTGCGGCGCGGCGATGCCGATGAGCTTGCCGTCCTTGCGAACTTCCAGCTCGCCTTCAAGGAAGATGTAGCCGGCGCCTTCGCCCTCATACAGGTTTTTGAAGGTGACTTCGAACTGGCCGACCTTCACGGTCTCGCCCATAGCCATCGTGGGTTCGGATTCGATCTTGTACGGGCCGGAGAAGGCGATGCCGAGCGCGATGAGGGCCACCCCGATGTGGATGCCGTAGGCGGCGAAGCTCGGTGCATGGCTGTATACGGGCCTTTCGAAGAGTTTCAGGCTCATGCTGACCAGCGCGGCGACGCTCGCCGACGCGCCGAGCACGGCGACGGGCAGGGTGTAGCCGAGGGAATACATCGCGGCGGCCGCGCCGATGAAGGAGCACACCACAAGGAGGAGCTTGCGCATGTTGCGGACGCCGCCGTTCCAGCCGAGCCACGGGCAGATGCTCAGGATGGCGACCATCGCGGCGAACAGGGGCATACAGACTCGGTTGTAGAAGTCGGCGGTCAGGCCCACCGCGCCGCCGTGGTCATGCCCGGCCTCGTCGAGGACGACGTCGCGGGCAAGGCCCATGACGGTCTCTTTCCAGAAGGCGCTGAACACGGGCCACATGGTGGCGATAAGGATGATCAGCGAAAGCGCCAGCAGGAGCCACGAGGTCAGGATAAGGAACCCTTCGCGGCTTTCGATCCCGGCCAGTTCGCCCGTGTCGGAACGCCGCGCGAGCAGGGCGATCCAGAAGGAGAGGGCGACGGAGATGAGGATGAAGAGGAGCAGAGGGACGCCCACGCCGCCGGAGCCGAAGGCGTGCACGGACTGAACCACGCCGCTGCGGACGAGGTAGGTGGCGAAGAAGGCCGAGATGGTGGTGAGCGCCATCAGGAAGACGTTCACGCCGTGCAGCTTGTTGCGGCGCGTCTGGATGAGCATGGTGTGCAGGGCCGCCGTAGCGATGAGCCACGGGATGAGGGAGGCGTTTTCCACCGGGTCCCATGCCCAGTAACCGCCCCAGCCGAGTTCCATGTAGGCCCACCAGCCGCCGAGCACGATGCCGGCGGTGAGCATGGCCCATGCCGCCAGCGTGAAGGGCCGGGCCACATCGGTCCATGCCGCTTCATCGGCCTGCCTGCGGCTCAGCGCCTGAGCGAGGGCGAGGCAGCTCGGGATCACGAATCCGCCGTAGCCGAGGAACAGCAGCGGAGGATGGAAGATCATGCCGGGGTTCTGGAGCAGGGGGTTCAGCCCGTTGCCATCTTGCGGCACGGCGTGGTTCATGAGGAAAGGATTGTTCCACGTCACGAGGATGAGCCCGAAGAAGCTCATGATGCCGAGGTAGAAGACCCAGTACCAAAGCCGCGTATCGGGGGTCAGGCTCTTATAGGAGCGGGTGAGCTGGAACAGCCCGCCGCAGATGGCTACGGAAAAAGCCCAGAACAACATGGAGCCGGCCTGTCCTGCCCAGAAGGCCGTAATGCGGTAGAAGAGCGGCAGCAGCCGGTCGGTGTAGCTCGCCACATAGACCAGGGAGAAGTCATAGCTCGCCAGCGCATATATAAGGATAGCGGACGCGATGATGTAGCAGCCCGTCAGGCACAGGTTGGCCTTTTCGACAAAGCCGAGGCCCGGAACGGAGGTGCGGCGGGAGGCCTTGCCCGCCGCCGGGGCCGTCCTTGGCCACAGCGATTTGACGGCCCATGCCGCTCCGGCGAGTGCGCAGAGCATGGAGAGCGCGAGGAGGACGAAAGCGAAATAATACATGGAAGCTCCAAGTTGTCCGGGATCTCTTCCCGAGAGAGTGGGGCGAACCGCAATTACGGCTCCTGTACGTACAAAAAAGCCGCGCCGCCCGCGTCATACGGGGCCCGCCGCGCTAGGCGGCAGGCCAGCCGAAGATTCGGGGCAGGGCGGCGTTCAGCCTCTGTTTTCCTTTTGATATTTGGAAGGGCACTTGGTCATGAGCGTTTTGGCCTGAAACGAACCGTCAGGCCGGAGCCCCCCTTCCACAATGACTTCCGCACCGGCCTTGAAGGTATCCGGAATGGCGCCCGTGTACTCGACCCACAGCGTGGTGGCCTTGTTTTCCTGATCCTCCAGCCGGAACTTGACGTCACGGCCGGTTTCGGAGCGCGAAAGGCCGTCCTCGGCAACGGTGCCGAAGAGGCGGGCGGCCTTCAGTTTGTCGGAGGGGGTAGCGAGCGCTTCGGAGACATTGAGGAAATAGACGCTGTTTTCGGAAAAGCCGGAATACGCAAGATAGCCGACGCCTCCCAAAAACAGGAGAAGCGCCACGAGATAGACGTTCTTGCCGGATTTTTTTGCCATGGTGGTTCCTGTTGTGCTTTCCTCCTCACTTCCATGCTGCCGAATACCAGCGGGGAGGGCAAAAGTCAAATCACTTCCGGCCTCAACACGCATTCCCGCCCGTTGATTTTTCACTCTTTTTTGTACCGCGGCACTTGTTTTTTTCGGCACATGAAGGATGTTTTTCCGGATATTTCAAAATGATGCATAAAAACATCTATCAGGATTATTTCTTAAAATCTAACACTTCATTTGATGCATTTATTCACCAATGTACCTTTTTTTTGTAGAGCTGATGATGCAAATTTAAACCGATACCTTTTTTGAGCAAGCAGTATCGGCGGTTTCGGTACGTGCGGTAATCCATTTCAGGCAAAGGAGAAAAAAAGTCGAAAATGGGCTGAAAACGAATGAAGGCAAGGGAATACGCTAAAATAATGGCACAGATTGTGCTCTTTAGGGACAACAAACAGGGGCAACACCAACGCATCCCAAGGAGCATCCATGAAAACCACAGAACAGATCGAACACGATAAAAACCTTCGCCGCGTCGTCGTTTCCTCACTCGTAGGGGCCGTCATAGAGTGGTATGACTTCTTCCTGTACGGCGTTGTCGCGGGGCTTATCTTCAATCATCTGTACTTCCCCGAATTCGACGACCGCATCGGGACCATGCTGGCGTTCGCCACCTTCGCGGTCGGCTTTGTGGCCCGTCCTTTGGGCGGCCTCGTGTTTGGCCATTTCGGCGATAAAATCGGCCGCAAAAAGGTGCTGGTGCTTACCCTTATGATCATGGGCACGGGGACCGTGGCCATCGGATGCATTCCTTCGTATGCCAGCATCGGGATTTGGGCCCCGATCCTGCTCATCTTGTGCCGTGTTGCGCAAGGCCTCGGCCTCGGCGGCGAATGGGGCGGCGCCGTGCTGATGTCCTTCGAGTCGGCTCCCGCGCACAAGCGCGCTTTTTACGCCAGCCTGCCGCAGGTGGGGCTTTCTCTCGGCCTGCTGCTGGCCTCCGGCGTCATCGGCTTCTTCTCCGCAGTGCTTTCCAACGAAGCCTTCATCAGCTGGGGCTGGCGCATCGCGTTCATTATGAGTGCGGGGCTGCTGTTCGTCGGTTCCTATATCCGTTCCTCCGTGCATGAAACCAAGGACTTCGCGGAAGCCAAGGCCAAGATGCCGGAAGTGAAGTACCCCCTGCTCGACGCCTTCAAGCGTTATCCCAAGATGATGGTGGCCTGTATGGGCGCCCGCCTCATCGACGGCGTGGCCTTCAACACCTTCGCGGTATTCTCTTTGAGCTACCTGACCCAGACCCGCGGGCTTGAGCGTTCTTCCGCCCTCGCGGTGGTCATGATCGCCTCCGTGGTCATGTCCTTCTTCATCCCCTTCTGGGGCTATGTCGCCGACCGTATCGGCAAGGCCCGCGTGTTCGGCTTCTGCGCCCTGCTGCTCGGCATCCTCGGTTTCCCGGCCTTCTGGGTGTTCCATAACTATTCCGACAACTATCTTTATGTCTGCCTCGCTCTGGCCCTGCCGTTCGGTGTCGTATACGCCGCCGTGTTCGGGACCATGTCGAGCCTCTTCTCCGACAGCTTCGACCCCTCCGTCCGCTATTCCGCCATTTCTTTCGTCTATCAGTTCTCGGGCATCTTCGCTGCGGGCCTGACGCCGATGGTGGCGACCATGCTCGTGGCTTGGAATGGCGGCGAGCCCTGGTATCTCTGCGCCTATCTGGGCTCCGCTGGCCTCATCAGCGCCGCCTGCACCCTGTGGATCCGGCATCTCAACAGAAAGGGCTTTCCTCCTGCTTTGCCTGTTGAGGGTGAAACCCCCGTTTCGGAACCGCTCATGGAAGGCGAATCCGCCTAGTAGGGCAGGGGAATGGGTATGGAATCGGGGAGGGAGATCCTTCTGAGGAAGGTCGTTCTCCTCCCCTCCCCGACCCCCACCCCTCCTCAAAGACAAGGGGACGGCCAGCCCGCTCCCCCCCTGACAAATAAAAAGGTACGCGGAGCAACGGTGATGCGGGAGATATGCCGCAGTGTCCGCCCTCCGCTTTCTCCCCAAGGGGAAGGCCCCGTCCGCAGTAGCGGGCCCGCCCCGGAGAATAAAGCCTTTGAGAAACCGCTTGCCGGACATTCTCAGGACACAAGAAAAGCCCCCGGGGATATTCCGGGGGCTTTTCTTGCTTCAGGGAAGATAAAAATCTGAAAGCCTTTTCCGAGTAGGGCACCGTTGAACAAAACGGACAGCACTCGAATCCTTGACGTGATCCCCCGGCTAAGCCGGGGGGCTCCTGCAGTTTGACAATTCCCTAAAACAGCAAACCTCCTTGTCCGAACCGCTCAAGGCAGAACAAGGAGGCTTTTTATGAAGCAATTACAAAGTTTAAGTCATACGGTCTGGGAGTGTAAGTATCATATAGTGTGGATTCCGAAATACCGGAAAAAGGTTTTGTACGGCAAGATTCGTGAGGAGTTGGTGGGCGTATTTCATGAATTGGCCAACCGCCGAGGCTGCAAGATATTGGAAGGGCACCTGTGTG
>NZ_JNJP01000064.1 GCF_000701705.1 Bilophila wadsworthia ATCC 49260
CCCTCTTCAGAAGGGTTCCCTCTCCCTTCCCCCGGTGGGCTCGCCCCAACCCCCGCCCCCATCCCCACCTCGCAGCTCGACATCGCGGTGGCCCTCGCGCACAGCGGGGCTCTGCTGCCCGTGCTGCACCACCTGCCCCGCAAGGACTGCAACATTTCGCTCGGCTACCCGCTTGAACGCTCGCTCCTGTTCCGCCTGCTGGAAACCGTGCTCGACGCCCGCAACCGCCGCCAGCCCAACGGCACGACCCACTGGAAAACGCTTGCGGATCTCGTCCGCCACCCGTACCTGCGCCTGCTTGAGGCCAACGGCATTTCCCTGCGCGACATCTTCCAAAACATGGAAACCCGCCTCCGCAACGGCAGCCGGCACGCCGACGCCCATGCCGTCGCCGAAGGGGCTGCGGACGACTTCTTCGCCGCCTCCTCCCTGCCCAACGTGGCGGAGGCCATGCCCGCCATCCGGGAACTGCTCAACCGGATCTTGCGGGATACCGTGGACACTTGGGCAAGAGTCCATACCCTCGGCGGACTCGCGGACGCGCTTTCCGGCCTGTGCGACACACTGCTTGTCTATGGAAGCGGCAACGACGAGGACGGCGCGGGCAACGGCAAGGCCGACATCTGGTCGCGTTTCCCCATCGATGCGGAATGCCTGTTCCGCCTCATGCAGCGCGTCATCCCCGCCCTCAAGGACAACGGCATGGCCGACACGCCGCTGCCGTGGCCTCTGATGCAGGCCATGCTGCTGGAACTCGTGCGTGCCGAGCGCGTCCCCTTCGAAGCCGACCCCCTGACCGGCCTGCAAGTGCTCGGTATGCTGGAAACACGCCTCTTGCGCTTCTCGCGGGTGTTCCTCGTGGACGTCACCGACGACAGGCTTCCCGGCGCGCCGATCCGCAGCCCGCTCCTGCCGGACAGCCTGCGCGCCCTTCTCGGCCTGCCAGACACCCGCAACCGCGAACAGCTCGCGGCCTACACCTTCCACCGGCTCATCGCCGGGGCCGATGAGGTCTGGCTCTACTGGCAGGAAGGCGTGGAAACCTCCGGCCTGTTCGACGGCAAAAAGCAGCGCAGCCGCCTTGTGGAGGAACTCATCTGGCAGGAGGAGCAAGCCCGCGGGCAACGTCTGAAGCCGGGGCGCGAACCGCTCCGCACGGCGGCCCTTGATGTCCGCCCGCCGGTCAGGGTACGCAAGGTCGTCCCCAAGACCCCGGCTATCCGGGAGCAAATAGCCGCATCGCTCAAGCATCCTCTGTCCGCTACCCGGCTGGACGCCTACCTGACCTGCCCGCTGCGGTATTATTATGAGCGGCTGTGCGCCATCGCACCCATCGACGAGGTGAACGAAGACGACGATCCGGCGGCCGTGGGCGTGCTTCTGCATAACGTGCTCCGCGATTTCTACGCTCCCGCCGTGGGCAAGACCGTACGCCGCGACGCGCAATCGGGCGATCCCGAGTTGCCGTTCCTCGACGAAAAAGCCTTGCGCGCCCTGTTCCGCACGGCCCTCGACGCCTCGGGGCTGGAGGCCGCCCTGCCGCCGGAGAGCGCGGCCATGCTTTCCGTCACCGGGCCGGAGCGCCTGGGCATGTTCCTGCGCGCCCAGCCGGAACAGACGGAAGTGCTTTCCCTGGAAGAGGAATACGATGCCGAAATCCGGGTGGGGGGCCGCATCAGACGGCTTACCGGCAATCTCGACCGTGTGGACTGGCGCGAACAGGAAGACCCAGAAGGCGCGATCGACGAAGGGGCGGTCATCCTCGACTACAAGACGGGCCGCATCAAGGCGCTGCGCCCGGACATCTGGGCCGACGACGCCTTTTGGGATGCGCTGGATCCGGAAAAAGCCGCCGAAGCCGCTTCCGAGCCAGACCCCGAACATGATTTTTTGCCAATAATGGCACAGCGTATTCCCACAGTGCAATTGCTGTATTATTGTTATTTGTATGGGCAGGCTACGGGCAAGCCCGTGCTCGACGCGGCGTTCGTCGCCCTTGGCGAAGACGGCGGGGAGCGGCCCCTTTTCGGGAAGGGCATGACCATTGAGGAACGGGAGCGGGCGTTGTCGCTCATTCCCCGCCTCATCGGGTTCATCCTCCTGCATATGGAGCTTTGCCCGGAATTTCGCCCACGGGAAGGGGCACATTGCCGCTGGTGTTCCTGGCGGAACGTGTGTATCATATCTTCCCAACAATAGATTCGGGTATTAGAAGCAGGGAGGCATTCCTATTCCCGCTTGCGTACCCATAACTCCATAAGAGACCTCTAGGAGGTTCTTCATGTCTTTTCCCACTCTGAACATAGGCGACCTCATCGCTAAAACTCCGATCGTCCAAGGCGGCATGGGCGTTGGTATTTCTCTTTCCAGGCTCGCTTCCGCCGTGGCCAACGAAGGCGGCATCGGCGTCATCGCCGGAGCCATGATTGGGATGAAAGAGCCCGATGTGGCCAGCAATCCCCTTGAAGCCAACCTCCGCGCCCTCCGCCGCGAAATCGAAAAAGCCCGTGAAGCCACGCAGGGCATCATCGGCGTGAACATCATGGTCGCCCTGACCACCTTCGCCGAAATGGTCCGCACCTCCATCGAAGCCAAGGCCGACGTGATCTTCTCCGGCGCCGGGCTGCCGATGGACCTGCCCAAGATTTTCAATGAAACGTGCGAACGCAAAAAGGAAGAGTTCAAGACCAAGCTCGTGCCCATCATCTCTTCCGGCCGCGCCGCCACCCTCATCGCCCGCAAATGGATGGCCAGCACCGGCTACATGCCCGACGCCTTCGTGGTGGAAGGCCCCAAGGCCGGCGGGCATCTCGGCTTCAGCCCCGAACACATCGTTGATCCCAACTACGCCCTCGAACAGCTTGTCCCGCAGGTCGTGGAAGCGGTGAAGCCGCTTGAAGACAAGGCCGGGCGCGCGATCCCGGTCATCGCCGCCGGCGGCGTGTACACGGGCGAAGACATCAAGAAGTACATGGATCTCGGCGCGTCCGGCGTCCAGATGGGTACCCGTTTCGTCGCCACCTACGAGTGCGACGCCGACGACCGCTTCAAGCAGGCCTACATCGACGCCAAACAGGAAGACGTGACCATCATCAAGAGCCCGGTGGGGATGCCCGGCCGCGCGCTCGTGAACAACTTCATCGATTCCATGCGTGACGGCGGCAAGAAGCCGTTCAAGTGCATCTTCCATTGCGTGAAGACCTGCGAGCAGGAAAAGACCCCCTATTGCATCGCCGCCGCCCTCATCAACGCCATGAAGGGCAACCTTGAGCGCGGGTTCGCCTTCTGCGGCGAAAACGTCTCCCGCGTCAACAACATCGTTTCCGTACACGACCTGATTTCCTCGCTGCAGCGCGAGTTCGACGCCATCATCAACAAGCCCGCTGCGGCCACCGTGAAGGCGTAAGGCCTCCGGCGGCAAGGGGGCTTCCCGCCCCCTTGCCCCCCGTCCGGGAGGCGAGCCGCCCCCGGACCCCGCATCGCCCCTTACGAAAGTCTTTGAAGATGAGAAGGAGGGGGTCGGGGGAGGGGGAGAAGGAACTTTCTACAGAAAGTTCCTTCTCCCCCTCCCCCGATTCGCTCAGCCCCACCCTTTCATAGCCTGCGCCAGATTGTCGACCCAAATATCCATAAACCCCTGATACTCCATCATCCCCCGAAGAACGGGAACACAGGCGATGCCCTCGGCCTCGAGCCGGGAGCGCCACGAATGTTCCGAATCCCCAGCCATGTCTTCAAGCGTATGCCGCCCCACGACGGCGAGCAGGGGCAGCAGCCAGACACGATCGAACGGACGCCCGGAAGCCCGCAGATGCTCCACGATGTGCTCAAGGCGGATGGTCCCGTTCAGCGTGCCCATGAGCACAAGGGGATCCCGTTCCCGCACAGCCGCGGCAAGGGCCTCGTAGCGGCTCTCCGCGGCGTGGCGGCTCCCGTGGCCCATGAACAGCACAGGCTCGCCGGGGGCGCGTCCGGAAGGAAGCTCGGCGAGCAGGGCGCGCGCGGCGCGATCCACCGATGCCTGCGACTCCGTCAGCAAAGGCGCGCCCACCACAAGCGACGCGAACGTCCCGTCGGCACGCAGCTCGTCCGCATCCGACACGATGTCCCCGTATTCAAGGCCGGGAATGACATGCACCGGCTGAACCGCCACATGGGTAAATTTTTCAAAAGCCATTTTCTTCAATGCCTTGTGAACGGAATCCGATTTTTTCCGTTCGCTGGCCAGCCGTTCCCGCATGAGCATGGACGTAAAGGCCCAACGCACCGACACATCAGGAAAAGCCTTACGGACTTGCGCATCGAAACGCCGGAGCGTCGACTCCCCCTGAGAACTGCCCGAACCAAACGCTGCAAGAAGGATGCCTCTTTTCATCGTTATAGCGTACAAAAAGTTGTACCCTCCTTTTTCACCTTACATGACAAGTGGATAAAACGAACGGCTCTCCAGCGTGCGTTGACGCGTTTCAACGCGGCTGGTACCCTGAGCGCCTTATACATTTATGGAGAAAACCCGTGAGTACTCCTGTCGCTCTCGTTCTTGGCGGACACGGCCTTCTGGGCCAGCCTCTGGCGCAGCAGCTTGCCGGAAACGGCTGGGAGGCGCAATCGCTGGATTTTGAAGACTGCAATCTCCTGAATCCCGTAGAACTCCAGCCGCGCATCGAATTCATCAACCCTGACGTCATTTTCAATACCGTAAGCTGGAACACGGAAAACCCTGCTGAAAAACAGCCACAAGAAGCCCTCTCTGTCAACCGCGGCCTTCCGGCCTTCCTCGGCGGGCTGGTCAAAGGCACGTCCAGATTCCTCGTCCACTACAGCTCGGATCAGGTTTTCAACGGCCGCAAGGACTCCCCTTACACCGAGGAGGACAAGGCCGATCCGATCTCCCTGTGCGGCAAGAGCCGCCTTGCCGGTGAACAGGCCCTGCTTGAGCTCAACGCCGACAACATCTGCATCATCCGTACGGGCTGGCTGTTCGGCCCGGATGGGGACAGCTTCCTGAAACGCCTCCTCGGGCGGGCCAAGACCGAAGGGACCGTGGAGGTCATCCACGATCAGATCGGTTCTCCGACGTACGCGAAGGATCTGGCGCAGGCCACGCTCCAGCTTGTCAAGCTCCGGGCCCCCGGACTGTACCATGTGGCGAACTCGGGCCAGGCCACCTGGTGCGAGCTGGCGGCGGAAGCCGTGCGCCAGGCCAGCCTGCCCTGCTCCGTGCGGGCCGTCGCAAGCTCGGACAAGACGCTCCGCGCAAACTATGAGGTGCTTTCCTCCGCAAAGTATACGGCCCTCACCGGATGTCCCATGCGTCCCTGGTCTCAGGCCCTGCGGGAATACATCTACTCGGTCCTTCTTGCCTCCCAATAACCGCCGCGGATATGCCATGACCAGCCATCTGCTCAAGACGCTGCGCGAAGTCCTTATGGATGCAGTGCATGTAAGCTTCGATTTTTTCAAGGTGCTTATTCCGATCAGCATCGCCATGAAGATCCTTGCCGAGCTGGACTGGATCCGCTATCTGGCCCTGCCTCTCGAGCCCGTCATGCAGCTGACCGGGCTCCCCGCCGATCTGGGCATCGCGTGGGCCACGGGCATCATGGTCAATTTCTATTCGGCGCTGATCGTCTTCATCGGCCTGCTGCCCGGACTGCCGTCGCTGACCACGGAGCAGGTCACGACGCTTGCGGTCATGATGCTCATCGCGCACAGCATCCCCGCCGAAGGGCGCATCGCGGCCCAGTGCGGCGTGTCGTTCATCGGCCAGGCCGTCATCCGGCTCGTGGTCGCCATCATCGGCGGGGTCATCGTGCATACGTCCTGCCAGGCGTTCGGCTGGCTGGATACGCCCGCCCGCATCGTCTTTACCCCTTCGCCGGACGTCAACCTGCTCTGGTGGGCGCTCGGGGAAGTCCGGAACCTCGTCAGCATCTTCTGCGTGATTTTCTTCGTCATGCTGCTCCAGCGGTTCCTGCGCTATCTCAAGGTCGCGGATCTGGTAGGACGGGCGCTCGCCCCGGCCCTGCGGGTACTCGGTATGCGCCCCGCCGCCGCGACGGCCATGATCGTCGGCGTGATCACGGGCATCGTCTACGCCAGCGGCGTCATCCTCAAGGAAGTCCGCAGCGGCGAGATGTCCCGGCACGACGTGTTTTCCTGCATGACCCTGATGGGGCTCGCGCACGCCATCATTGAGGATACCTGCCTCATGCTGCTCATCGGCGCGCACATCGGAGGGATTTTCTTTCTGCGCCTGGCGCTGGCCTTCGTCACCTGCGCCGTGATCAACATCCTGTACCTCCGGTTCCGGGGTGACGCACGGGAGCCGGAAACCGCCCCCAACGAGGTTTCATGAAAACAATCTGGATCAATGCCGGAGAGCTTTCCGGCGATATGCAGGCCGCCGCGCTGCTGACGGCCCTGCGCGAACGCGAGCCCGAACTCGCCGCCATCGGCATGGGAGGCCCGAATCTGGCCCGTGCCGGGCAAAAGAACCTGTTCCGCGTGGAGTCGCTTTCGGTCATGGGGATCATGGAAGTCCTGACCGCCCTGCCCCGCGCCCTCCACATGCTTTCGCAGATCAAAAAGGAAATGGCCCGGCTGCGGCCCGATGCCGTCGTGCTGGTGGACGCCCCGGAATTCAATTTCCGGGTGGCGAAGATCGCGCACGGCCTCGGGATTCCGGTCTACTATTTCATCCCGCCGAAAATATGGGCGTGGCGCACGGGACGCGTCCGCTTCCTCCAGCGCTACGTCAAACGGCTGTTCTGCATCCTGCCCTTTGAGCCCGCTTTTTACGCCAAACACGGCGTACAGGTTGATTATATTGGCAATCCGCTCGTCGATATGGTGAATTGGCCCGAGTTGAAAAAAATCGAGCCCATAAAGGGCCGTATCGGGCTGATGCCGGGGAGCCGCCGCAAGGAAGTGGAAGCGCTTCTGCCGGAGTTTGGGAAAGCCGCCCGCATCTTGCTGCAACAGGGCCGGGACGTGACCTTCCACTGCCTGCGCGCGCCGAACATGCCCGAAGAAAAACTCCGGGCGCTCTGGCCGTCCGACGTGCCCGTCGCCTTTGACGCGCCGGAGGACCGCTACACGGCCATGCGGCGCTGCGGATGCATGTTGGCGGCCTCGGGCACGGCGACGCTGGAAACGGCACTGGCGGGCGTCCCCACTGTCGTCAGCTACCGGGTCGCACCGTTTTCCGCGTTGGTCGGGCGTCTGCTGATTAAGGTCAAATGGGTCAGCCTGACCAACCTGATCATGCAAAAAGAACTCTTTCCCGAGCTGTTGCAGGAGCGCGCCACAGGCGAAATGATGGCCTCCCAATTGGCCGCGTGGCTGGATATCCCCCCGCAAATCGAAGCCGTCCGCGCCGAACTTGCGGAACTCCGCCGCCGTTGCGGAGAGCCCGGCAGCGCCGCCCGCGCCGCCGAAAAGCTGCTTGAGGCTCTCAAAGAAAGCTGACCTGCAAAAAGAAAAGTATTACGCGGTCAAAGGATTGCGCTCTCTGCAAGAAGTCCGTATCAAAACGGCTCCGTGCCGAAGACCTGATATTTTCCTCCTTCACACGGAAAAGACGCACCCCTGACATCCATGCGGACACATCGCCTGCGTTTCCCTGTTGCTCCGGGAGACGGATCATGAAGGCAAACCCTTTCAGCCCCGCCCGCCATCGGCCCTTACGAACGTTTTAGGGAGGATAGGGGTGGGGTTTTGGGAGGGGCAGGAGCAGCTTTTCCAAAAGGTACTCCTGCCCCTCCCCCAAAAGGAACTCCAATGACATCAAAAGAGAACAAGCAGGGCCTGTTCGACTCGCTGGGGCGCGCCAGCGTCATGGGCCTGCACATGGTTTCGGGCATCATCGTCGGTTGCCTCCTCGGGTACTGGCTGGACAAATGGTTCGGAACCTATCCGTGGTGCGCCGGCGTGGGCCTTATCGTGGGCATCGGCGCGGGATTCCGCAATATCTGGCTGGACGCGCGCATATTGCTCCGCCAAGGGGAACAGGACGATGCAGGCAAAAAGCGGCAAAAATAACGGCCCGTTCCATTGGCTGGAGAAGAGGCTGTGGCGGAGCGGCGTGCAGGACCCCACGATCCGGGAAATCCTGTGCTGGCAGATCAGCGTCATTGCCTTGTCCCTGCTTTTCGGCGCGGTGCTCTGGCCCTTTCACCCGGCGGGGGCGTGGATCTTCTGGTTTGGCTTCGGAGCGCTGCTCTCCGCATGGAATTTTTTTGCCTTAATAAAATTTGTTCCTAAAGTAATCTCGGCTGGTTGGAGCAAAAGCAGCCTTTTTGCCCTTCTCCTCCGCACGAACATGAGACTTTTATTTACCGGAATTTTGTTGTACATGGTTCTGGTATGGTTTAAGGGCTCTATCTCTGCGGTACTGTTGGGGCTTGCCGTGCTTCTCGTCGGGATGACCGCGGGAGGGCTGAAAAAGGCATTGAAAAAGCCGGTCTGACAGGCTACAGAGAGCCCGCGCAAGCCGCATCTTTGTTTCATCAGGTTTCTACAGCCGATTATCGAACCGATTCCGGTCGGCATGAAAACAGGCGTGTTCGCCACTCTCGGGGACGCCTCTTTTCGGACGCATCGTACGCGTAAATGACATTTGAAGGAGCGCACACATGGCAGGCGGACTTCCTGAGCCGATTCTCATCTCCGAACTGGTTCATCTGGATCATATCACCATCGCTGGGCAGACGGTGGAATTCAGGCACGTCTTCTATACGTGGATGGCCATGCTCATCCTTTTTGTCGTCGGCTGGCTTGTGCGCCGCAATATTTCGTTGATCCCCGGCAAGATGCAGAACATCTTCGAGTCGATCATAGGCGGGCTTGAGGACTTCACCGTCACCAACATGGGCGAGGACGGACGCAAGGTTTTCCCCGTGCTCGGCGGCCTGTTCCTCTTCATCGCCGTACAGAACATACTCGGCCTCATCCCCGCCTGTGACGCCCCGACCGCCAACATCAACACCAACATCGGCATGGCCCTGTTCGTGTTCCTGTACTACAACTATCAGGGCATCAAGCGCTGGCACGGCCACTACATCCACCACTTCATGGGCCCCATGCTCCCGCTGGCGCCGTTCATGATGATCCTTGAATTCATTTCGCACCTCGCCCGCCCGCTGTCGCTGACGCTCCGTCTTTTCGGCAACATCCGCGGCGAAGAAATCGTGCTCCTGCTCTTCTTCCTCATGGCGCCGCTCGTGAGCACGCTGCCCATCTACTTCCTGTTCCTGCTCGCCAAGGTATTGCAGGCCTTCATCTTCTACATGCTGGCCCTCATCTACCTCAAGGGAGCTATGGAACCGGCCCACTAAGGGGCCACACCTCTCGGGGGAAATGGTCTTTTTGACCAACACAATACAACCGCTCAAGGAGCAACATACATGCGCAAGATTCTTGTGACCCTGCTCAGCACCGTGGCCATGATGGGCATCGCCAGCCTCGCTTTCGCCGCCGACGGCGCTCCCGTGAAACTGGATTCCGCCTCTCTCGGCCTCGCCATCTTCGGCTGCGCCATCGGCATGGCCGTCGCCGCCGCCGGTTGCGGTATCGGTCAGGGCCTCGGTCTGAAGAGCGCCTGCGAAGGCATCGCCCGCAACCCTGACGCCGCCGGCAAGATTCAGGTCAGCCTTATCCTCGGCCTCGCCTTCGTGGAATCCCTGGCCATTTACTCCCTCGTGGTGAACCTGATCATCCTGTTCGCCAACCCCTTCATCTAAATAAGCAAGCGGCTTATCCCCGGCGGGTCCTCGGCCCGCCGGGGTTTCCGGGGAGGGACCGGCAACGCCGTTCTCTCCCCCTGTTTTTTTCATCTTTAGCAATGCGATACCACTATGCTCTCATTGAAAAGCGAACGTATTCCCAGAGCCACCATTCGTCGCCTTGCCGTGTACGTTCAAGTGCTCGAAAGTATGCAGCGCAACGGCGTGGAGGTCATCTCCTCCGGCCCGCTCGCTGAAGCGTGCGACGTGAACGCATCTCAGGTGCGCAAGGACCTTGCCTATTTTGGCGAATTCGGTGTGCGTGGCGTAGGGTACAACGTAGCCAGCCTCATCGCCGCCATCAAAGCTTCCCTTGGCGTTGACCGCGAATGGCGCGCCGCGCTGATCGGGGTGGGCAACCTCGGCCGCGCGCTGCTGCACCATGCCGAATTCAAGGCCCGCGGCTTCAACATCGTGGGGGCCTTCGACTGCGATCCGTTCAAGATCGGCGAGCAGGTCTATGGGCTGGAAGTCACGTGTACGAGCGACCTGAAGTCCGCCGTGGACGCCAAGGGCATTGAAATCGGGATCATCACCACGCCGCCGGAACGCGCGCAGCGCGCGGCCGACCATCTGGTCGAAGCGGGCGTATGCGGTATCCTGAATTTCGCGGGGGCCCGGATCCACGTGCCTGAAAAGGTCGTCGTGGAGTATGTGGACTTCTTCCACTATCTCTACGCCCTTGCCTTCAGCATCACCGGCAGCGAACACCGCTCCAAGTAGTCCCGGAGAGGGGCAAACGCCCCGCTCCGAACCGGCCCTGATACTGTACTGTCAGCCCCGCCGTTTTCGCGGATCGGGGGTCGGGGCTTTCGTCGTTTTTTCGTCTTTCCCAAAGGTCTTCCATGCCCCGCCTCAAGCTGACGATAGCCTACGTAGGCACCCAGTATCACGGCTGGCAGACGCAGGCCCGCAAAAACGCCTCCCCCCTGCCCACCATTCAGAACATCATTGAGGACGCCGTGGCTCACGTGCTCGGCGAGCGCGTCCATGTGCACGGTGCAGGACGGACCGACGCGGGCGTTCACGCCGAAGCGCAGGTCGCTCACCTCGATGTCCCCGAATCGCGTGCCCGTATGGACTGGCAGCTGGCCCTCAATACGCTCCTGCCGCGCGACATACGCATTGCGGACGCCGTTCTTGTGCCCGACACGTTCCACGCACAGCACAGTGCCGTCCGCAAGACCTACGAATACCGCCTCTGGCTCTCCAAACGCTACACGCCGCCGCAGCTCTTTCCTTTCGTCTGGGCCTGCGGCCCTGTGGATGTGGAGCGTATGGACGAGGGGAGCCGCTACCTCCTTGGCAAGCGGGACTTCGCCAGCCTGAAAAACGCCGGGACGGATCTCCGCACAACGGTGCGTACCATCCTGTCCATCACCCGCACCCCCGAGGGCCCGCTCCCCGAAGGCTGCCTCGAACTGACCTGGCGCTTTGAAGCGGACGGCTTTCTCAAACAGATGGTCCGCAATACCATGGGGCTGCTCGTCGCTGTCGGGCGGGGCAAGCTGGAACCGGCGGACATTCCCGGCATCCTCGACGCCTGCGATCGCCGGATAGCTCCCCTCACGGCTCCGGCCTGCGGTCTGACTATGAAAAAAGTATGGTATGACGACATGTTCCCACTTGCTGCTTCCGGGCACGAAGGCGCTTGAATATTAAGAGATTCTACGATAGCGTCTAGTCAATATTCTTCACAAGGAGCCGCGTATGCCTCAGGTCGCAGCACGCATCAACGAGCAGCAGGAACGCTGGTTGAAGGACTACTTCCGCACAAAGAGTGCGGGGGCCGAATTCATTCTGCCGTGGGCGGTAGACACGTTTTTCCGCGCGATCACGACCATCAAAGGCACATTTACCGGACCGGAACTCAAAACCATTCTTGAAGCTCACCGTGATCAGCGTCTGCTCCCCGCGCATACCCGCCTCTCCTATCTTCTCCTGCGCGTTGCCGATCTGTGCGAGCAAACCGACTTCCATTCCCGTTACGGCGCGAGCCGCACCAGCCTTGAAGCCAAGCTGAAACGCCTGGACGACACCGAAGCCACGGCCCTTATGGTTTGGGCTTCGGCCTTCTGGGTAAGCCGCAATTGCTCGGCGGCGAACATGGATGACTACATAGCTTCCTATTAAGCCCTCCATGCCCGTTTCCCTGTCAGGATACGCCCCGCACGCTCGAAAGGCCGGGGCGTTTTTTATTGAGATCTTACTGGCGGGGGGAAGAGGAAATGTTCTGGAGAAAGGTTCCCCTTCCCTCACCACCCTCCACTCATCCCGCTTCAACGGTTTTTGACTTTATGGGATCCCCTGTTTCAGTCGGAGGTATGCCCGGATTGACTCCATTGATCGGAATAACCCGACGGGGTACACTGGGGAATCTCGAAAGAGCCTATCAAGGCGGCGTGGAGGAAAACGGATACGGGAAAATCTCCGTTGGCCAGCCTCCGCCGCTCAACATTTTGGGGACAGAGCAATGGAACCAACGCATTTTCTCCATTATTCCCTCTTTCCATTCAGGAACGCATCATGAAGACAGTCTATAGCGTATGCGGCATGTGCGGGACACGGTGCCCGGTTGCCGTCGGAGTCGAAAACGGCGAAGCGGTCTGGATTCAGGGCAATCCCCACTCGGCCACGGGTTCGACATTGTGTCCTCGCGGCATCGCGGCGCTCGCGCTGGAAAAGGATTCCGAGCGCCCGCAGTCGCCCCTGATGCGCGTGGGGGCCCGCGGAGGGCACAAGTGGCGCGCCGTCCGCTGGGAAGAAGCGCTCGATGCCGTAGCCGGCAAGCTCCGCGCCATACGGGATCAATACGGCCCCGAAAGCGTCATGTTCTCGCACCGTGGCGGCCCGTTTACGGATCTCTACAAGGCCTTCGCACGCGGCCTCGGTACGCCTAATATCTACAGCCACAGCGTCACCTGCACCCGCAACGTGGATCAGGCCTGCGCATCCGTTTTGGGGCTGGATCGCGGACGCCTCGTCATTGACTACCGGGAGTCGAAACACATCGTGCTCCAGAGCCGCAACGCGCTGGAGGCCCTGAACCTTGCGGAAGTCGCGGGCATCACCGCAGCGCGGGCCAACGGCTGCAAGGTGACGGTCATGGACGTCCGCGCCACCGTCAGCGCCGCCAAAGCGGACACCTTTTTCTTCGTCCGCCCCGGCACCGATTACGCCATGAACCTTGCGGTGCTGCACGTGCTGATTTCGGAAAAGCTTTATGATCCCCATATGCTGCCGTATATCGACGGCTTCGGGGAACTGGAGGAGCGCGTCCGCCCCTGTACGCCGGAGTGGGCGGAAACCGAAACCGGGATCAAGGCCGACCGCATCGTCAGGCTGGCGCGTGAATTGGCTGAGGCCGCCCCCCGTGTCCTCTGGTACCCGGGCTGGTTCACGGCCCGGTATGCTGACAGTTTCGTCACCGTGCGCAGCGCCTACCTCATCAACGCCCTGCTCGGCTCCATCGGCGCGCGCGGCGGTATGCCCATCAGCCTTTCCCCCAAGGAAACGGGGAAACGGCTGCGGCCTCTCTCGGCGCTCTACCCCAATATCACCAAGCCGATGGCGGACAAGGCCGACTGGCAGCAGCCCGGCCTGCTCCACCGGGCCTTCGACGCCGCCGTGACCGGCGATCCGTATCCGGTCCGCGCCTATATCTCGATGCGCCACAACATCCTGTCTTCGCTGCCCGATCCGGATACGCTGCGCAGCAAGCTGGACAAGCTCGACCTTATCGTCGCCATCACCACCACGTGGTCGCCCACGGCGGACTATGCCGACATCGTGCTGCCGCTCTCCCCGGCCTTGTCCCGGGAAAGCATTCTGGCCTCCAAACTGGGGCTGAAGCCGCAGTTCTTCCGCCGCCAGCGCGCCGTGCAGCCGCGTTTCGACACGCGCGCCGACTGGGAGATCCTGTGCGGCCTCGCCTCGCGCCTCGGGCTTGACAAACTCGCCTTCTCACGCATTGAGGATATATGGAACTACCAGCTTGAAGGTACGGGGCTCGGCATAGAGGCGTTCGACGCAACCGGCTTTGTGCCGCTCGCGTCCGCTCCGCGCTGGAAAACCCTTGCGGAAACCACGTTGCCCACGCCTTCCGGCAAGATAGAGGCCCGCAGCCGCTTATGGGCCGCATCCGGGCACGACACCCTGCCGCCCTACACGGCACCGGAGCGGCCTGCCGCGCCCGACCAGTTCCGCGTCATTCCCGGCCGGGCGGCATTGCATACGCAGGCCAGCACGACGAACAACCCCCTGCTGTCCGAACTCGCGCCCACCAATACGTTATGGATCCACACGGAACGGGCCCAGGCCCTTGGCATTGCCGATGGCGACTGGGTTGAAGTGTGTACAGCCACAGGCCCCGTTGGCCGGTTACGCGCTAAGGTAACCACGGGCATCCACCCCGAGGCCGTCTTCATGCTGCACGGCTTTGGCAGGAAAACGCCTCAAGAAACGCGGGCCTTCGGCAAGGGCGTGGCCGACGAAGCCTGCATGAGCAGCGGGCTGGAGCATGAAGATCCGCTCGGCGGGGGGCTGGCCCTTCAAAAGCACTTCGTAACGATCCGAAAAGCCGAAGAAACGAACTGAACCGGCCCTCAAGAATGGACGTTCCCCTGTACCCGCTGCGGGGGACGCCGCATCAGCAAACAATCGCCGGATGCAAGGCATCCGAGTGAGGCACTATGAGCATATATCGCCTTGTCGTTGATCAAGATCGCTGCATCGCCTGCCATGCCTGTGAAGCCAGCTGCAAGGCGGCCCATGACAGCGCACCGGGCATTTCCCTCGGAACGCTGCTTGTCGATGGCCCCCGCTTTGAAGACGCCGCGGAAGAAGCAACGCCGATCATCGTCAAACATGCACGGCCGGAAGCGCCCGCACCGCTTGCGGCGGACGGAGAGCCCCGGGTTGTGCTTCATACCCGCTACCGGGCCTGCGTACAGTGCCCTCAGCCGCGCTGTGTGGAAGTCTGCCCCAAAGAGGCGCTTATCCGCCGGGAGAGCGACGGGATCGTCTTCATACGGGAAGAAGCGTGCGTCGGCTGCGGGGCGTGCCAGAAAGCCTGCCCGCATCACCTGATCTGGGTTGATCCCCGCAAAAGGAAATCCGTCAAATGCGATCAATGCAAAGACCGCCTCGATGCCGGGCTGGATACCGCCTGCGTCACCGTCTGCCCCACAGGCGCACTGAAGCTCGTAAGGAAAGAAAGGCCGGGCCGATAGGCATTGCAGGCGGCTGGCTCATCACGCGGATTTCCCCCTCAAAGAGCGCCGCTTGCCCTGTCCTCCTTGCGAATGGTATTTGCCTGTTTCAATTTTAAGGGAAGGTTTTGCATATGGCATCACGGAAAGGTATCCTGCTGGCGGGCGGTTCCGGTACGCGGCTTCACCCCCTCACGCTCAGCGTCAGCAAGCAGCTGTTGCCGGTCTACAATAAGCCGATGATCTATTATCCGTTGTCGGTTCTCCTTCTGGCGGGCATCCGTGAGGTTGCCATCATCACCACGCCAGACGACGGCTGGCAGTTCCGCAAACTTCTCGGGGACGGCAGCCAATGGGGATGCTCCTTTGAGTACATCACACAGCCGAAGCCGGAAGGTATCGCTCAAGCGTTCCTCCTTGCCGCTGATTTCATCCAGAGAAGCCACTCCTGCCTGATCCTTGGGGACAATATTTTCTTCGGCAACGGCCTCGAAGATCTCCTCATCAGCGCCCGGGAGCAGGAAGAGGGCGCGACCGTCTTCGGGTATCACGTCAGCGATCCCGAGCGTTACGGCGTGGTCGAGTTCGATCAGGATATGAAAGTCCGCTCCCTCGAGGAGAAACCCCAACATCCCAAATCCAGCTACGCCGTGGCCGGGCTTTATTTTTATGATCAGGACGTCGTGGACATTACACGTGAAATCAAGCCCTCCCCCCGGGGCGAACTGGAAATCACGGACGTCAACAAGGCCTATCTCGACGCGGGGAAACTGCATGTGGGGCTGATGGGGCGCGGCATCGCGTGGTTGGACACCGGCACCCACGATTCGCTCATGGCGGCGGGCACGTTTGTGCAGGCTATCGAAACCCGGCAGGGCCTCAAAGTTTCCTGCATTGAGGAAATCGCTTGGCGTAAGGGCTACATCTCGACGGAGCAGCTCATGAAGCTGGCGGCCCCGCTGCAAAAATCCGGTTATGGGGACTACCTCATGACCCTGCCCGAACGCGTCGCCGAGTCATGGAAATAACCCCGCAGCCCAGTACGGCCTGAGGGATGGGGGAGGCGCACCCCTTCACAAGGTGCGTACCTCGGCTGCACCCCGCCGGGTATGGATTCGGCGTGTCCGCCGATTGCTCCCGCTTCACAAAAGGCTCCCAGAGGAAACGCCGAGGAAATATCGCATGGATGAAAGAACATTGCCGCATCTGCGCGTAGCCATTATCCATTACTGGCTTACGGGTATGCGCGGCGGAGAAAAAGTCGTCGAAGCCTTGTGCAGGATTTTTCCACAGGCGGATATCTACACGCATGTCGTACGCCCCGAGGCGCTCTCCGAAACCATTACGTCCCACCCGATCCATACGACATTTATCCAAAAGCTTCCGGGAAGCGTGCGGCATTACCAGAAATACCTTCCCCTGATGCCGCTTGCGTTGGAGCAGCTGGATCTGCGCGGCTATGATCTCGTCATTTCCAGCGAGTCCGGGCCCGCCAAAGGGGTCATCACCCGGGCCGACACGCCGCACATCTGCTATTGCCATTCTCCCATGCGCTATCTCTGGGATTTTTATCAAGACTATCTGGAATCCGCCGGAGCGGTGACGCGTCTGCTCATGCGCCCGCTGTTCCATCGGCTGCGGCTGTGGGATTATGCCTCGGCGCAACGCGTCGATCACGTTATCGCAAACTCGCGCACCGTGGCGCGCCGGGTCAAGCGCTGGTGGGGAAAGGAGGCCGCCGTCATCCATCCCCCCGTTGACATCTCACGTTTCTCCAGCCCCCACATGGCGGGCCTTCAAAGTGTCCCCGGCACCCCAGAGCCCGGCAGCTACTATCTCTGCCTCAGCGAACTGGTGAGCTACAAGCGTGTGGATCTGGCGGTGGAGGCGTGTACCCGTACCGGGCGGCGGCTTGTCGTTGCGGGGGATGGCCCGGAGCGGAAGCGCCTGGAAAGCATTGCCGGGCCGAACGTCAGTTTTGTGGGCCGCGTGGACAATGCGGCGCTCCCCGCCCTCTATGCGGGCTGTAAGGCTTTCCTGTTCCCCGGCGAAGAGGATTTTGGGATCACGCCTCTTGAGGCTATGGCCGCCGGACGCCCCGTTATCGCATACGGCAGGGGCGGGGTCTTGGACAGTGTGGCGGACGGAGAGACCGGGATCTTTTTTGAACGGCAGACGGCTGACGCCTTAACCGAGGCGCTCGACGCCTATGAAGCCTCCACAGAACAAACGTGGGTACACGATAAGCTGAAAAGGCAGGCGGAAAGCTTTTCCGAGGAGATCTTTCGGAAGAAGATGATTGCGTTCATCGCGGACGTCCTTGAAAACAAGGTATGACAATTCACGTCCCGCGGACTGCAACGCCGTAGTTTCCCAACTCATGGCCATTTTGCCTTTTTCCCGAAAAAGACGCGAAAACATCCGTGTTTCACTATCCCGGCACTTTCAGCCGCCGTTGCGCGCGAACGGGGAATGCTCTTGGAGGCTGGCGCTCCTCGACGCATTCCCCGCTCTCAGTTCCCATACTTTTTGAAACCGCCCATCTTGCGCGCCGGCTTACGTGAGCCGCCCGCAGCTTCGTACAGCCTACCGCCCGCTATAATTCGTTTCGAGCCATTGGCGATATTCCCCGCTTTGAATGTTCTCCACCCACGCGGCATTCTCAAGATACCAGCCCACCGTTTCCCGAAGCCCTTCCTCAAAACGACGGCGCGGAACCCAGCCGATCTCCTGTTCGATCTTCGCGGCGTCAATGGCGTAGCGCAAATCATGGCCCGGCCTGTCCGCCACAAAGGTTATCTGCTTTTCATAGGGGGCCGCTGTGGGGCGGAGCTTGTCAAGAATGCGGCAAATGCTCCGGACGACATCGATATTGGCCCGCTCGGAGTGCCCGCCGATATTGTAGCACTCTCCCGGCGCCCCTTTTTCCAAGACGGCAACGATGGCCTCGCAGTGGTCTTCCACATGCAGCCAGTCGCGGATGTTCTCCCCGGTGCCGTAAATGGGCAGCGGCTTTCCGGACAGCGCGTTCAGGATGACCAAGGGAATGAGTTTCTCCGGAAACTGGCGCGGGCCGTAATTATTGGAGCAATTCGTGATGAGCGTGGGGAGCCCATAGGTTTCGTGATAGGCCCTCACGAAATGATCGCTGGACGCCTTGGATGCCGAATAGGGGCTGTTCGGCGCATACGGGGTGGTCTCCGTGAAGGCGGGCTCGCCGGGGCGGAGCGTTCCGTATACCTCATCCGTGGAAACGTGCAGGAAACGGAAAGCGTTCCGCCTTTCTTCGGACAGCTCTTTCCACCATTCCAATACGCCGCGCAGGAGGGTGCAGGTTCCGAGGACATTGGTGCGGACAAACGCATCCGGGTCATGGATGGAGCGATCCACATGGCTCTCAGCGGCAAAATTGATGACCGCATCGGGCTGGTAATGGTGCAGCAACTGGCGGACGAGCAGCGCATCCCCAATATCGCCCCTGACAAAAATATGCTCGGCATCCCCATCAAGAGACGCCAAATTACCGATGTTGCCGGAATAGGTGAGCTTGTCGAGGTTGACGACCCGCTCCCCCGCAGTGCGCCGGGACAGCACATAGCAGGAACCGATAAACCCCGCGCCTCCGGTTACAAGAACTGTCTTCATTCGGATACCTTCCAGACACGTTTGGGAAATACATCAAATGCCCGCAACGGCCTCATTGCCAAGATGATGGAGGAAATTTCCCCCGACGATGCACCACATCCGGCTCTTGACTTCTTTTCAGGATACAGAACACTCCCCCAAAACGAACCGCCTCTGCCCCCGAAGGATACGCGGACGGGACATATCGGGAAAAGATGTGTACAGCCCCAATTCAAAGACAACGAGGCTGGGACAGGCAGCGTTCCCTTTGCCTCGCCTAAAGCCTCCAGTAGGCCATGCCTTCGGCTTGCACGGCACTGGGCGAGAGACAGCCCTTCACATCCAGCAGGAGGGCCTTATCGGGCACGGCAAACCGTGCGTGCAGGGCTGCCGGTTCCAGAACGCCGTTTTCGGCGTAGGCCTTGTGCGGCACGGCCAGAATCAGCGCGTCCAGATTGGCGAGCTCATCCAGCGCCGCGAAAGAGAGGCCATATTCATGGCGTACTTCCCCAGCGTCAGCCAGCGGATCGTGTACCAGCACATCGACGCCGTATTCCTGCAATTCGCGGATCACGTCGATAACCCGGGTGTTCCGCAAGTCCGGCACGTTTTCCTTGAACGTAAAGCCAAGGATGCCCACACGGGCCGCATTGACCAGCCGCCCCTGCCGGATCAGCAGTTTGACGCAGGTTTCCGCCACATGCTTGCCCATGCCGTCGTTGATGCGCCGCCCGGCCAGAATGACCTGCGGATGGCAGCCGAGTTCCTCGGCCTTGAAGGTCAGGTAGTACGGATCGACGCCGATGCAGTGCCCGCCGACCAGCCCCGGACGGAACGGCAGGAAGTTCCACTTGGTCCCGGCCGCTTCCAGCACATCCAGCGTATCAATGCCGAGCCGGTCAAAAATGATGGACAGCTCATTCATAAGCGCGATGTTCAGGTCGCGCTGCGTGTTCTCGATGACCTTGGCGGCTTCCGCGACCTTGATGCTGGGGGCACGGTGGATGCCCGCGCGCACGACCGTCCCGTACAGATCCGCCAGCAGATCCAGCGTCGGCGCGTCGCTTCCGGAAACAATCTTCTTGATGGTTTCAAGCGTATGCACCTTGTCGCCGGGGTTGATCCGCTCCGGAGAATAGCCCACCGTGAAGTCGGCTCCGCACCGCAGGCCGGATTCGGCCTCAAGGATCGGGACGCAGACCTCTTCGGTCACGCCCGGATAGACCGTGGACTCGTACACGACGACCGCGCCACGGGACAAATGCCGCCCCACAGTCCGGGAAGCCCCTTCCACCGGGGACAAGTCCGGATTCCTGTGCTCGTCGATCGGCGTCGGAACCGCCACAATGATGACGCCCGCCTCGCGGAGTGCCGCCGGATCGCTGGTGAAACGAGCCGTGGAAGCGTGCAGCGCCTCCGAGTCCACTTCGCCTGTCCGATCCGTGCCTGCGGAAAGCTCTTCCACGCGGGCGGCGTTCAAATCAAAACCGATCACGTTGAAATGCCGGGCAAAAGCGACGGCCAGCGGCAGGCCGACATACCCGAGGCCGACGACGGCCACCGAGTGCGCGCCCTGATGGAAAGACGCAATGGAAGGCAAAGAAACAGACATAGGCAGTCCCTAATACGTAAAAGGAAAGCGCAATACTCTGAAAAAAATAGCTTTAAGCTTTTTTCAGGCGTTCCGGAGCAAAAGCAATGATAAGGGCCCTGGCAAGCATCTTGGTGGCGTCCAGCAGCGGAACGCCGCGCAAATCGGGCTCCGTGAGCGCCAACGGGATTTCCGTACAGCCGAGGATCACGGCGTCGGCCCCCTGCTCCACCAGTTTTTCCGCCTCGGCAAGCAACGCCGCGCGCGCTTCCGGCGTCACCGGATTCGACTGGGCCTTGATGCCGTACGCAGTATTGCTGATGGCCTGCTGGACACGCTCGCGGCCTTCCTCATCCGGGAACAAAGGAACGAACCCCGCGGCGGAAAGGGCATCCTGATAGAGCCCGGTCGCGTAGGTCCCCTTGGTGCTCAGGACGCCTATCTTCCGGGCATGGGGCAGGCTCTCACGGATAAAGGCGACGACGGAATCGATCATATGGACGAAGCGCGTCTTCGGGGACGCCTCATGCAGCATGGCGACGGCTACATCCATGATCCGTGGGCTGTGCGCCGTATTGCAAGGCACGCCGATAACGGTGGCCCCGGCCTTCGCCATGCGCACCATGATTTCGCCGATGGCTTCGCCGGGATTTTCGTCCGTCTCCCCAAGCAGAAAGCGCGTTCTGTCGATGATATGTTCGGAAAGGGAATACTGGATCACGGACAGGTGTTCCTGATCGCAGTTCGCTTCGGTCTGATCAAAAATCTTGCGCATGAGGTCCAGACCGGCATACGGCCCCACCCCACCCAGAACACCTATGGCCCCGGTATCCGTTTTCATTGCGTTGCCCTCCAAAGGCTCAATCTTGCTGCGAGGCAGTTTAGCTGAGCTTGCATGAGGGGACAAGCTTTTTAGGGGGGTGGGAAATGTGGGGGAAGGGAGGAGGAACCTTTCTGGAGAAAGGTTCCTCCTCCCTTCCCCCACATTTCCCACCCCCCTAAAAAGCTTGTCCCCTCATGCAAGCTCAGCTAAACTGCCTCGCAGCAAGATTG
>NZ_JNJP01000065.1 GCF_000701705.1 Bilophila wadsworthia ATCC 49260
GTGGGGGAAGGGAGGAGAGGGCTTTCTGCAGAAAGCCCTCTCCTCCCTTCCCCCACATTTCAATCCTTCTTCCCCAACGCCAAAGCGGCAGGGCCGCCGCCGTGGACGCGGGAACAGGCGAGTACGCAGGCACCGCAGTTGGTGCATTCCAGCGGCGAGGCCGAGCGGGGATTTCGGGGATCAAGGCCGAGCGAGCAGGCGCGGCGGCAGGCGGGTTCTCCTTTACAGGTACAATGGGACAGCGTGCGCCGCAGACGCGGGGCCACGGGCAGGCGGGCCATCAGCGCGAGCAGGACGGACTGCGGACAAACCCAGCGGCACCAGAGCCGTTCGCCCGTGACAAGCTCGACGGCGAGTACAGTAATCACGGGCAGAAACGGCACGGCAAAGAAGAGGAGATGCTCCAGAACGGTGTGGATTGTTTTGGAGGAGAGCGGAGCGGCGGCGGTCAGAAAGCCAAGGGACAGGCCGCCGGGCAGGGAAAGCTGGTTGAGCAGCGGAAAGCCGAGCAGGGGCACAAGCGCCAGCCCGACAAGCGCGATCACGGCCCGGGACCAAAATCCGTACTTAAACGGTTTTTGGGGACGTCTGCCTCGGATGGCGTGTACGAGTTCGGACAAGAACCCGAAAGGGCAGAACCATGAACAAAAGATGCGCCCAAGGCACAGGGCGACGGCGAGCACAACAAGCGCACCGGCTATCAAGCGCCAACCCGGAATGATGCCTGAAAGCCCTATCTGAACCGCGCCAAGAGGATCGGCAAACGGCAGCCCGAAAAAGTCGAAGGCGAACAGGCTGCCCTTCATGCCCGTGAAACCATCCCGGTTGAGCCACGGGAGCGCGGCAAGAAGCAGCAGGACCGCAACTTGTACCAGACGCCGCAGCCGCAAAAGGCGGATCATGCCTTCCCTCCCTTCTTTTGTACATCGGGAACCACGGCAACAGCGTTTTTCGGGCATACGTATACGCACATCCCGCACCCCACACAGCTCTCGCCCACAGCGGGGACGTACCCCATGTCCAGCACCATGCCTTCACCGCGCAGGGGACAGCGATCGTAACAGGTCATGCACATGGTTCCGCTTTCGATCCAGTTAAGGCAACGATCCTTGAAGATCACGGCTCTGCCCATGTTCGCTTCTTTCATGGCGGCCACGGGCCGCAACGCTCCGCTGGGGCAGGCCGGGGGGCATTTCATGCACAGCCAGCAAGGGATTTCGCTCGGCCTGATTTCCGGCGTGTGGCGTTCCGGCCCGAAGGTTTCCAGCATACGTACGCTTCCATAAGGGCAAGCCGCCGCGCATTGCCCGCAGTGGATGCAGGTTTTCAGAAAGGCGGATTCGGGCAAAGCCCCCGGCGGACGCAAGAAGCTCACGTTCCGCCTCCTAATCCAGCGGGTTGGGCGTTTCTCCGAAACAGGCCGGGCCGCACTTGCGGGGCTTGTGCTCCGGGCAAGAGATGTACCCCTTGTTTTCCAATTCGTCCTCATAGCTGATGGATACGAGGCCGACATTCAGCACGCCGTCCCAACCACTGAGTGCGCCAAGAGCATCCTCAATATACGCCGCGTCGGTTTCCATTACGGCGGCCAGCATACCGGGCACGCCCGTCTCTTGCGTATCCGCCACATCCTTTGAAGCGCACAGCCGTTCGCGCACGGTTCCGTACGCTTCCGCCGTGGTCTGGATGGTGATGCCTGCTATTGCCATAGAATATCCTTTGTGAAGCTTTTGGGTGAGGAGCGCACTCCTCACCTGCCTCTCTTTTTTTTCAACCCGTTGCCGGAACCACTTCATGTTCCGATGAGACGAATCAGAGGGGCCGTTCCCCGCTCCGCACAGTGGTGCGGGCAGCGTTTTCCCTCTAAGCGGACGGAGAGGAACCGGCTTTGTCGCTGAAGGAATGGAGAACAATGTCGGCACACGGGGCCAGCCACCTCTTCCCCTCCACTGGGAGGAGGGCCGTACCCGCCAGATCTGTTCTAGCCTGACGGGCACGGCATAACGCTTCTCCGGAAAGCGCAGGTTACGCCTTCTTGATCCGTGCGGCGCAGATCTTGTACTCCGGCTCGCGGGACGCGGGGTCGGTGGCGTCGAGGAACAGCTTGTTGACGAGCTTCTTCTTGTCGAAGAAAGGCACGGCAATGAGCCCCGGCTTGCAGGTGTCGTTGACATGCGCCGGCAGGGTAAGCGCATCGCGCCGCGTTTCCACGACGACCTGATCGCCGTTCTTGATGTTCAGCCGTGAGGCGTCCTCGGTGTTCACTTCCACAAACGCGGCGGGGTTGGCCTTGAGCAGTTCCGGGACCTTGCCGGTCATGGTCGCCGTGTGCCAGTGGTCGATGACGCGCATGGAGGTCAAGTAGAACGGATATTCCTGATCCGGCTCCTCGGCGGCGCCCTTGTAGGGGCGCATCCAGATGTTCGCCTTGCCGCTCGGGTTGCCGTAGAACCAGATCTTGTCGGGGTGATCCGCCGGAATGTTGGGATCTTCGCCGCGTACATAGCGCAGGTTCGTGCCGGGGTGCGTCTCCGTGGGGCAGGGCCAGATAAGGCCGGACTCGCGCTTCATGCGTTCACGGGTCATGCCGCCGAAGTTGTAGGGGCCCTTCATGGACAGCCTGCGCCATTCGTCCCATACGTCGGCGGAGTTGCGGAAGTTCACCAGCTTGGGATCGACGCCCGCGCGCTTGGCGAATTCGATCAGCGTATTCACGGTGGGGCGGCAATCCGCCGGAGGTTCGACCGCCTTTTCGATGAGCGAATAGCGCCGCTCGCCGCAGCCGTACGTGCCGTCGCGTTCGCACCAGAACGCGGGCGGCAGGATGAGGTCGGCGTACTCAAGCGTCACCGCGTCGGGGAACGCTTCGATGACGGTGATGAACGTGTCCGGATTGGACATGGCCTTGTGGACCTTGTTCAAGTTCGGCAACGTATGCGCGGGGTTGGTTTCGCAGATGATTATGGCCTTCACGTCGGCCTTGCCGAGGGCCTCGAACAGCGCGATGGTGTGATACCCCACATTGGGGGACATGGAATCCTGCGGGATGCCCCAGAATGCTTCCATCTGGTTGCGGTGGGCCTTGTTGGCGACCACGCGCCCGGCGGGGAGCAGATGGGAGAGCGAGCCCGTGTCGCGTACGCCGCCGCAGGCATTGGGCTGTCCGGTCAGGGAGAACGAGGTCGCGCCGGGGCGGCAGATCTGCCCGGTGATAAGGTGCAGGTTGTGGATCAGGTTGTTGGCCCACACGCCGCGGATACGCTGGTTGATGCCCATGCACCACAGGGACATGGTCGCGGGGGATTCCGCGAACAGGCGCCCGGCTTCCCATACCTGCTGCTCGGGGATGTTGCAGAGCTTGGCTACCTTGTCCGGCGTATAGTCCTCAAGGAACGCCCGGTAGTCGTCAAAGGTGGCATCCTTGCCGTCATTGGTCTTGAATATTGCGTACTTGTTGTAGAAACGCGGATTGTCCAGCTCTTCGTGCAGAATGACCCACGCCATGCCGTTCATGAGGGCGAGGTCGGTCCCCGGACGGAAGGCTATGTGCAGGTCGGCGATGCGCGACGTGTTGGTCCGGCGCGGGTCGGCCACGATGATCTTCACGCCGGGTTCGTTTTGCTTCCGGCGGGCGATACGGCGGAAGAGGACGGGGTGCGCTTCCGAAGTGTTGGAGCCGATGATGAAGAAGGCGGAGGCCCGGTCGATGTCGGCATAGGTGCCCATCGGTTCGTCCTTGCCGAACGTGGTCGTATAGCCGCCCACGGCGGAGGCCATGCACAGGCGCGGGTTGCCGTCCACGTTGTTGGTCTTGAACCCGGCCTTGAAAATCTTGTTCGCCAGATAGGATTCCTCGGTCAGGCACTGGCCGGAGCCGTACCACGCCACGGCATCGGGGCCATACGTATCAATGGTGGTGCGGAACTTCTTCGCCATGTGATCGAGGGCTTCGTCCCACGAAATCGGCTCAAGCCGGCCGCCCTTGGTGCGGCGGATCATGGGCTTGGTCACGCGGTCGGGCGAATTGAGCACCGGGATGAGGAGCGCGCCCTTGAGACAGAGGAAGCCCTGATTGTGGTTGTTGGGATCGCCCTTGATGGCGACGGCCTTGCCGTTTTTCACGCCGACCAGCACGCCGCAGCCGGTGCCGCAGTAACGGCAGACGCCCTTGACCCACTTTTCGGGGGTATTGGCTTCGGCGGCGCGGGCAACGCCCGCGGGTCCGGCCACAGCCGCCAGGGCGGCGCTCATGGCTGCGGAGCGGAGAAAATCACGTCGGGTCATTTGCATTGTCATTCCTCCTATTCCAGCACCGTCTTGGTTGTGGCTTGGCGGTTTTCATACACCTTTCCGTGCATGGGCCGTGCGTGATAGGGATGGCAGGTGGAGCAGTCGTCGCGCTTGCCGTAGAGGGCGGTCATCTTGTCGATGGCGAGGCCGTGGCAGGCCGCGCAGACTTCCACGCCGGGGACGCGCTTGAACGGGACAGCGCCCTTGCCGTCCGGCTGGCCGTGGCAGACCTGACAGCGGACCAGCGTGACGCCGTGCTTGCTTTCATACCAGTCCTGCGCAACCTGCGGCGTCACCTTGAGGTGGCAGCCGTAACAGTCGCCGATCATGTCGGCGTCCAGATGCTTCGCGGCTTCGCAGCGCGTCCCGGTGAAGGCGTTCTGGATGTAGGCGAAGAACCCGATCACCAGCAGGATCACTGCGGCTAACGCGATGATAAGAGGCTTTTTCAGCAGTCTGGCCATTACCTGACCTCCTTGAAGGTGAGCTTGCTGGCGAATGCGGCGTTGGCGTCGTAATGGCGGTCCTCGGGCGGCAGGTGCGCGATGTTGCGGTGGCACCCGGCGCAGCCGCTGCGGGACGATCCGTTCTTGTCCAGATAGTTGTCGTGGGCGAGGCGTCCGTATTCGGAAATCGCCCCATCGTTCTTGGCGTTGCGGTACAGATCCTCATGGCAGGCGCGGCAGTTGGCGTCATCCATGAAACGCCGCGCCTCCGGCTGGATTTCCCTCCGGTTGAGCGTCACGCTGCCGCCCGTTGTGGCGTGTACCCACAAGTCTTTGGTCCCCAGCCACGTTTTGGCCGACAGCATACGGACGATGTTGGTGCTCGGAATGTGGCATTGCACGCATTCGATGGCGTTGCCCCTCGCATCCTGCGCGTGGGGGGAAAGCGCCAACTCCTGCTGATGCACCCGCATTTCGTGACAGGACAGACAGAACGACGTCGATGAGGTGACATGCACCCCTATCGCCGTGCCTGCCAGCACGAGCACAACAAGTACCGTTGCCGCGATCCAGACTTTCATGGAGCGAAAGAACATACGATTCATCCCGTTCGCGGTTATAGTGCTTTTTTTCACACCATTGTCACGCAAACAGCAAAAAAGGTGCCATTTGGGCCTGAGTCTAACTGCCCGGAATCATGTCGGCGGGGATCCGCGCACTGGGATAGTGAGTCATCTTTTTCTGACTAATTGTCATGAAAAGATGACTTGCCTGATTTTTCGGACAATAAGGGAGAAGCGGCTCCCCCCGTAAGGTGGGAGCCGCCTGCCGCAAGTAGTACATGGCCGAACGGATAGATCGTGTATTTCTAGACTGTTGAGAAGTAGATCGCTACGCAGGATCCGGCGAAAACAGGGAATGTACGGGGGAGGGATTCGATAAGGCTGAATGCCTTGGGAAGGAGAGGATGGGGTTTGGGGAGGGAGGGGAACCTTTCTGAAGAAAGGTTCCCCTCCCTCCCCAATCTATTACAGATCTAAAATAACCTTGCAGGCGACGGCGACCTGATAGAGCACCTGCGAGATGTCCTTGACGGCCTGCAGGTTCTTGGATTCCACGCGAGGCAGGACGAGCACCTGATCGCCGGGCAGCACTTCCTTGGCGCGGGGGACGACTTCGCCGCTCGGATGGACGACGATGAGGTTCGATTCGTCGGCACGGTTGCTGAATCCGCCAGCCCCCTTGATGTAGTCGTCCATATCCTTGTCTTTGTTCCAGACAATGGCTTGCGGCATCATGACTTCACCGCTGATGAGCACTACATCGGTCTTCTCGGGAATGACGATGACGTCCCCGTCCTCAAGGGCGAGATCCGCGATGTTGCCCTTGGTGCCGACCACGACGACGCCCTCGGGCTGCACCTCCTTGGCACGGGAAATGAAATTGGACAGCATTTCCGCTTCCTTGGAGCGGATCTGCGCTTCATCGGAGCTGGCTGATGTAGCGGTATAGGCGTTCTGCTCCAGACGGCGCAGGGCGTCTTCAATGGCCTTCTTCTGGCGGACGGCCACGCTTTTGCGCTTGATGTACAGGCCTTCGAGGTTGGCGCGGCCCGGTTCCACGGCGATGTAGCTCATGACCTCGTGCAGGCGCGTGTTGCGGCGCACCGGGAAACGCGACGCGCCACGGATGGCCCCCTGCGCTTCGACCATGATGGTATCCCCGGGACGATCCGCGAGGAACCTGATCTGATCGCCGTTCTCAAGGCGCAACGCCTTGAAGTCGTTCATGGGCAGATACAGGTTGTAGGGAGCGCCGCCGCGCGATCCGCTGAGGCTGACGTGCGTGGCCCTCGGCTGCGGATCGGCAAGCTCGATGAGCTTCGCGCCGGTCAGTTCGCCGGGCTTGAATTCAAAGCGCGCCGTATTGCGGACTTCGCCGGAAGTGATGACGGAAGGCCCCTTTTCGCCGACAACAACGGTGTCGCCGTCCTGAAAGCGGATATGCGGCATGGCGCCTTTCAGTGCAAAGGGATAGAGGTCGAACGAGCCCACTTCCTGCCCTTGGCGCAATACGCGGATATTGCGGTAGCTGCCGCGCTTGGAGTCGATGCCGCCCGCCTTGTCGAGGAAGGCGAGGATGGTATCGGACGGCGTGCCCGTATAATTGCCGGGGCGGGGCACGAAGCCGGTCACGAAGATCGAGACGGGCTGGGTGTCCATCGGGCGGATATACATCTCCACATCGACCACGCCCGCCGCGTTGAGCTTGCTCTTGATGGCCTGTTCAAGCGGTTCTTTGGCATCGATGGGCAGGCCCGCCACAGGCACGCGCCCGACATCGGGAATGGTGATCATGCCCTCGGGATCGACGGTCAGGATATCGTCCATCGTGCGTCCGCCCCACAAACGCATGATCAGGCGGTCGCCGCTCTGTATGACCTTACTGGTCGAACTTTGGGAAAAGTGCCCTTGAAAGAGGTTGGTTCCAAACGGAGCGGGATCGGCTGCCGGAGCCGCAGGCGCAGCCGGGGCCGAAGCTGTGGCGGTCGCCGTTGCCGTGGCGCTGGCGGATGCGGCATCAGCGGCCGACGCCGGAAGGGCAAACGTCATAGCCAGCAGGCAACAAAGGAAAAACAGCAGATTACTGCGGGAAAACAAGGGATGCCTCCAGAGGGATGGTCGAACGGCGTCCAAAAGAGGACGACAGGAAACGCCCCTCCCGGCGCGCCGGAAGGGGGTGCTTGGATGTGCCGACAGGCTACGGCGTGGAAATGCCCTTGCCCCACACGCGGGGCATGAGCCGCCATTCGCCGGGGTTGCTTCCGTCGCCTTCCTGCCCGTTGTGGCAGATCACGACGATTTCCGCTTCATGCTGCGCCGAAAGCAGGGTAGCCCGCTTGCAGGTTTCGCCCGCTGCGGAAAGGAAGGCGTCTTCAAGCGTTACACGGACTTCGCCGCCGAAAGTTTCATCTTCTATGACCGCCGTAGCGCCTGTGGCGTTGGCGACCATGAACTGGGCTACGGGTGAAAGCGGTTGGGGTTCCACTGGGGGGGGAGTGGGGGCGCTCTGCCAAGAGCAGCTGACGAGGCCGCCGAGCAGGATCAGGCCGCAAAATTGAAGAAATCGCATATAGGTCCTCCGAAACGCCGGGATTCATGTTCCCGCTGTGAAAGCGTCCGTCTGGGTTTCTATACGTTGTCAGGCCGTGCTCTGTCCACTGGTATGGTATGGCTGGAGGAGGGAGGACGTGAGGAAGATTGGGGAAGGGGAAGAAACTTTTTGTAGAAGGGGACCCCCACGTTTATCCCCCTTCCCCGACCCTTGCAAAAGTCTTGGGAGGGAGAGGGGACTTTTGTCCAGAAAGGTCCCCTCTCCCCTCCTCAAGGCTTAATTCTTTCCAGCCATATCCACGACCCACTGATGAAGACGCAGGTCATCGGTCAACTCGGGATGGAAGGAGGTGGCGAGGACGTTCCCCTGCCGCACGGCAACGGGGAACCCGTTGACCCGGGCGAGTACCTCCACGCCGGGGCCGATCTTTTCAATGAGCGGCGCTCGGATGAACACGGCTTCGAGGGGAGGCTGATCCGTTGGATTGCCGTTCGCTGTGGGGAACGGGCACAGCTCCAGCGGAGTCGTGAAGCTGTCGATCTGCCGCCCGAAGGCGTTCCGGCGCACGGAAGCGTTCAAGAGGCCGATGCGCGGCTGCCCGGGATGATCGAGGATGTCCGAGCAGAGCAGGATAAGCCCCGCACACGTGCCGAATACGGGCATCCCGCTCCGGATCAGCTCGCGCACACGGTCCATCATGCCCCATTCGATAAGGAACTTGCCCATGACCGTGCTTTCGCCGCCGGGAAACACGAGGCCGGAGAGACCTTCGAGGTCTTCCCGCGTGCGGATTTCCACGGTTTCGGCTCCGCAGAGGCAGAGAGAGCGGACGTGTTCTCGGAAGGCCCCCTGAATGGCCAACACGCCGATGCGCGGAGCGGACGTTGCGGCCATCGGTTTACCAGCCCCGTTCCTGCATACGCTGTTCGGGCGCGATGGTCGAGATTTCCAGGCCGGGCATGGCTTCGCCGAGATCGCGGGAGACTTCGGCAAGAATCTTGTAATCATTGTAGTGGGTCACGGCTGCGACAATGGCCTTGGCGCGCTTGGCCGGATCTGTGGACTTGAAGATGCCGGAGCCCACGAACACGCCATCAAGGCCGAGCTGCATCATGAGAGCGGCGTCGGCGGGCGTGGCGATGCCCCCAGCGGCGAAGTTCACCACAGGCAGACGGCCTTCGGCGCGGATCTTGAGCACGAGTTCGAGCGGCGCGCCGTTTTCCTTGGCGAAGTTGGCGACTTCCTCTTCGGGCAGGGCGCACAGGGCGCGGACTTCGCCGAGGACCATGCGGCAGTGGCGCACGGCTTCGACGACGTTGCCGGTTCCGGGCTCGCCCTTGGTACGGATCATGGAAGCGCCCTCGGCGATGCGGCGCAGGGCCTCCCCGAGGTTGCGGGCTCCGCACACGAAAGGCACGGTGTAGTCGCGCTTGTCGATATGGAAGCGGTCGTCGGCGGGGGTCAGCACTTCGCTTTCGTCGATGTAGTCGACGCCGAGGGATTCGAGGATACGGGCTTCGACGATGTGGCCGATGCGCGCCTTGGCCATGACCGGGATGGTCACGGCGTCCATGATGCGGAGGACGATGGTCGGATCGGCCATGCGGGCGACGCCCCCGGCCTTGCGGATATCGGCGGGGACGCGCTCAAGCGCCATGACGGCGCACGCGCCCGCTTCCTGTGCGATTTTTGCCTGTTCGGGGGTGGTGACGTCCATGATGACGCCGCCCTTCAACATTTCGGCCAGGCCGGACTTGAGCTGGAACGTTCCTTTTTCCATGATCTATCTCCTTGAGAAGCTGCTGATTGCGTTGATGATGGACGCAACTTAACAGCGCTCCGGAGAACCGGGGGAGCGATCCGGCTGGTCATGGATCAATCTTTTTGGCGAGCGGGACAATGTGGATTGTCATGGTGACAATGCATGGAGGTAAAAAAGAATGTAAATACAGCTTGATGAAGTGTGACGGATAGTGTGTCACCTCAATGTGTGTCTTTTTAAAAGAGAACCTGTGCTCCCAAAAGACCTGCGAACAGGGATTCAATAAGCACAAAGCTCTTTGGAAAGAGTGGGGTGGGGTTTGGGGAGGGGAGGGAAAAGTGTGGGGTTCCCCCTTTCTTCAGAAAAGTTTTCCCTCCCCAATGGCTCTACTTGTCTTCGGCCTTGCCTTCCAGTTCGGCAATGCGGAACTCGACATCCTCCCAGCGCTGGAGAGCGGCGGTCTGCTCGTCGTCAAGCTCGGAGATGCGCTTGGCGGTAGCGTTGAATCCGTCGGGATCGCGCGCGAAGAAGCCGGGATCGTTGAGCCGGTCTTCCAGCGTATGCTGTTCGTCTTCCAGCGCCGCCATCTTGCCGGGCAGGGCTTCCAATTCGTCCTTGAGCATTTGAAGCTCGCGCTGTTCCTTGAAGGTCAGCTTGCGCGGGCCGATCTTGGCCGGAGGGGCCAGCGGCTTGGGTTTCGGCTTGTCGGTGTGGGCAGCCACGGGCTCGGGGCGCTGGCGCAGCCAGTCCGTATACCCGCCCACGTACTCGCGCACCTGCCCGTCGCCTTCGAGCGCCAGTGTGGTGGTGACGAGGTTGTCGAGGAACTCGCGGTCGTGGCTGACCATGAGCACCGTCCCTGAATAGCTGGCGAGCAGCTCTTCAAGCAGTTCCAGCGTTTCCACATCCAGATCGTTGGTGGGTTCGTCGAGAACCAGCAGGTTGGAGGGCATGGTGAACAGCTTGGCGAGGAGCAGGCGGTTACGCTCGCCGCCGGAAAGCGTGTGTACCGGAACCCTGAGCCGGTCCGATTCAAAGAGGAAATCCATGAGGTAACTGGCCACATGTCGCTGCTGCCCGTTGATGGTCACGGTGTCGTTGCCGTTCGCCACGTTGTCCATGACCGATTTTTCAGGATCGAGCGAGGAGCGGAGCTGATCGAAATAGCTGACTTCGAGCCGCGTCCCGTGCCGGATGGAGCCTTCCGTGGGTTCGAGTTCGCCGAGAAGGAGGCGGAGCAGGGTGGTCTTGCCCACGCCGTTGTTGCCGATGAGCCCGATGCGGTCCCCGCGCTGGATGATGGTCGAAAAGGCGTTGAATACGCGGTAGCCGTCTGGGTAGGCGAATCCCGCCTGTTTCGCCTCGATAACCAGCTTGCCGGAGCGTTCCGCCTCCTGCGCGAGCATGGAAACGACGCCCTGACGCGACACGCGGGCCATCCGTTCGGAACGCATGGCCTGCAACGCGCGGACGCGGCCCATGTTGCGGGTGCGGCGGGCCTTGATGCCTTGCCGTATCCACGCTTCTTCCTGCGCGAGTTTCTTGTCGAAGGCCGCGGCCTGTTTTTCCTCGGCGTCGAGGCGTTCCTCCCGGCGTTCGAGAAACTGGTCGAACGTGCAGGCATAACTGTAGAGCTGGGAGCGGTCCACTTCCACAATCCGCGTGGCGAGGCGGCGGACAAAAGCACGGTCATGGCTGATGAAGACGAAGGTTTTGACCCGCCGGACGAGGAAATCTTCCAGCCACGCGATGGTCTTGATGTCCAGATGGTTGGTGGGCTCGTCGAGCAGCAGGTTTTCGGAGGCGACGAGGGCGCGGGCCAGCGCCACGCGGCGCTTGTTCCCTCCGGAAAGTGTGGCGAAGTCCGCCTCGGGATCGAGCCCGAGCTGGTTGATCGCCTCAAGGATGTCGCCGTGGCGTTCCCAGCCTTCTCCGCTCTGGAGGAGGTCGCGGGCCAGCGCCAGTTTGGCGGCGGAGAGCTGATCCTCGCGGCCCGTGGCAATGAGATGGGCGGCGGCCAGCGCTTCGCCTTCCTTGCCGAGCCCTGAGGCCACCACGCCGAAGACCGGGCCGCTCCAATGATCGGGCACGGCCTGCGGCATATGTCCGAACGTGACGCCCGGCGTGCGGACGATGGTGCCGCCGTCGGGCGTGAGGTCGCCGGACAGCAGGGCCATCAGGGACGACTTGCCGACGCCGTTGCGCCCGACGAGACAAACCCGCTCACCCTGCTCCACATGCAGGTCGGCGGTATCGAGAAGCGTCTTGCCGCCCAGATTGAGCGTGACGCCCTGTAAACTCAAAAGTGCCATGAACTCCCTCGCAGGATACGCGAAAACGGATCGCGGGAACGTTTGTTGCGTAAGAAAGAGCGCGGCGGGAACGCTTGGGGGCCTTTCCGGTCGGCCCGGAGCGCGCCGCGCGGCGCTGACGGTACGGATTCTGCCCCGAAAGATATGCCGCTTCCTTAAAAGAAGCAAGGGAATGGCCCTGATGCCGTTCCTGCCGCCATGTCGGGCGTGATGATGCGGCGCTTGTTCCATGATTCTTTTGACACCGAAAAACTCTGAAGAGCGCCCCGCGTTGCCACTGCCTTTTTTTTGAGGTATGGTCATGGCAAATGTCCTTGGCTGTTCTGTGGGGAGTGGCTCTGTTCGGAAGCCGGGGAAACGAACGTTCTCATGGGTGGATGAGGAAATCATGAAAGTGCGCAATCCCTTTGCTGGTCTGTTGGCCCTGTTTTTTGTGGTCGCGTGGTGCCTGAGCGGCTCCGCAGCGTTCGCCAAGCCCCTTGTGCCTCTTCGCACGGCATGGCTCGGCGAGCATGAAACGTTTTTGGTCTGGTACGCCAGAGAAAAGGGATGGGACAAGGCTGAAGGGCTGGATCTCGAATTGCTGCCCTTTGAATCCGGTAAAAACGTCATTGACGAAATGCAGTCGTCCAATTGGGCCATTGCCGGCGTTGGCGCCATGCCCGCGCTGACCGCTTCGTTGAGCAGCCGCCTGTACATCGTCGGCATCGGCAACGACGAATCCGCTTCCAACGCTATTTTCACGCGTGCCGACAGCCCCATCCTCAAAATGAAGGGTTTTAACCCCAACTGCCCGGAAGTGTACGGCAATCCCGGATCCGTGCGCGGGAAGACCTTCATCGTCCCCAAGGGTACGTCCGCTCACTACATGTTGAGCCGCTGGCTGCACGTCCTTGGCCTGAACGAGCGTGACGTCAACATCGTCGACATGCAGCCGTCCGAAGCCATGAAGGCGTTTGCCGACGGCCAGGGCGACGCCATCGCGCTGTGGGCCCCCCAGACCTTTGAAGCCGAAAAGCTCGGCCTGAAGACCGTCGCGCACTCCAGCGACTGCAATGCCCGCCAGCCCATCCTGCTCGTCGCCAATATGGATTATGCCAACAAGCACAAGGGCGATATCGTGGCCTTCCTCCGCGTGTATCTCCGCAGCGTGGACATGATGAAGAAGACCCCCGCCGAGGACCTTGCCGACGACTACATGCGTTTCTACAATGCGTGGACCGGCAAGACCATGACCCGTGAGGAAGCCATCCGCGACATCAAGGATCACCCGGTATACGCTCTCGACCAGCAGCTTGATATGTTCAAGCAGAGCTATGGGACCAGCGAACTGCGTGAATGGCTGCACGATATCGTTTCCTTCCAGAACGAGACCGGCGAACTGGATCGGCGTGACTTGGCCCGCCTTGAGCGCCTCCATTACGTCACCGACATTTATCTGAAGGCTGTGAAGGCACCCGCCAAAAAGTAGTTTCTCGCACCGAAAAATGTTTTTGAAGGTGGTTCCGGGATGTTGCGTTCCGGAACCACTCTTGTTTGAGAAAGAGGAGGCGATTTTTGTGAAGTTCTGTTTGACTTTTTCCGTTTGTTTGAGAAAAATCGCCTTCCGTCTTGTTTCTTCCCGGAAAAACGCAGGCTGCCCGTGTTCTTTTCGCGCGGCCCGTTTTTGTGTGTCCGTTTAACCGGAGCGGCTCCGTGGCCGTTCCGGTTTCATCTGTGTGCCATACGGGTAACAGGTCGGTATCAAAGTATGTTTTTGAAAAATGAAGGGATCTTGAGCTTTTTCAAGCCGTGTAGGAATACGGTTGTGGAAAAGTTTTTCACAAGCCAGTGCATAACAAGGGCCCCTCATATGAAAACCCTTGTCTCCCAAGGGTAAAGAAAACATCGGAGAAGTGGCGGTATTGCAAAAAGGCCTGTCATTACGGGTAACTTTTTTATCCTCCTTTGTGGGAAGCCTTTTGCGCCCCGACGGGCAGAAACTCCGCGAATCTGCTTTGTCACAGGACAAGTCAAACGCTAGAAGAATCGGATATGAAAACTCAGTGGCTCAAAATCTGTGAAGATCTGCAAAACAGGCTCAATCCCGGCACCTACAAGGTTTGGGTTGCGCCTCTCACCGCCGACCTTGAAGGGGAGGGGAAGATCCGTCTGTCCGCCCCCAATGGATTTGTGGCGACGTGGGTACGCGATCGCCTGCTGAACGACATTTCCGATGCGGCTTCCGCCATTTTCGGGCGGACGATGGAGATCAGCGTGGTTGCGGGCAATCCTCCCGCCAAGCCGAGCCGTTCCGTTCCGGGGCGTCCTGCCGTCTCCGTTGAGGGTGAGCCCGCTCCGTCCCGTCGTCCCCGTACGGCTCCCGCGCCCCGTCCGGTGGCCGCTCCGTCTTTGCTTTCTTCCGCTGCCGAGCAGCTTTCCCTGCCCATCACCATGCCCGTGAACCAGTCCGTCCCGCACAACTGGCGGTACGCGTTCGACAGCTTTGTGGTCGGCCCCACCAATGACATGGCCTATGCCGCGGCGCGCAACATGGCGCGTTCCGGTGCCGCCGTGGATACCTTGTTCCTCAGCTCCGGGCCGGGGCTCGGCAAGACGCACCTCACGCAGGCCGTGGGGCAGGCTCTGTGCGAGGCCAGCAACCGCTCCAATCCCAAGGTCGAATATCTGACCGCCGAAGAGTTTTCGAGCTGTTTCGTGCAGGCCCTCCAGTCGAGGACCGTGGATCGCTTCAAGGGGCGTTTCCGCGATGTGGATTTGCTGCTCCTTGAGGACGTGCACTTCCTTCAGGGCAAGGAAAAGATGCAGGATGAGGTGCTTTCCACCATCAAGTCCCTGCAGGAAAAGGGGAGCCGCGTCGTCCTGACGAGTTCCTTTGCGCCCTGCGAGCTGCGGAACGTGGACAACAGCCTCGTGTCGCGTTTCTGTTCGGGGTTCCTCGCCGGTATTGAAAAGCCCGACGCCAGCACGCGCCGCCGCATCCTTCAGGAGAAGGCCCGCCAGAACAACGCGCTGTTGTCCGATACGGTGGTGGATGTGCTGACCGAGCGCCTCACCGGGGATATCCGGCAGTTGGAAAGCTGCGTGCATAACCTGTTGCTCAAGGCCAAGTTGCTTGGCTGTACCATTTCCGTGGAAATGGCGCAGGAAATTCTGGCGCAGTACAGCCTTGACGATCCTTTTGTGGATGTGGATTCCATTATCCGCAAGGTGTGCGAAGGTTTTGGGCTCTCGCCCGAGCAGTTGGCCTCCCGCAGCCGCAAGCAGAATCTGGTGGTGGCCCGCAACACGATTTTCTATCTCGCCCGCAAGCACACCGAGTTGTCCTTGCAGGACATCGGCGACAAATTTTCCCGCCGGCATTCCACGGTGCTCAAGGGCATTGCTTCGGTTGAGCGCGAGCTGCGCCGCGAGTCGCCCCTCGGGCGTCAGATTGCCGGCACGCTGGCTTTGCTGGAGCGGCGTTAGGTTTCCTCCCGCCCTTTCCAAAGGATTTTGACTTTATCGAATCCCTCATTGAGGGGGTCGGGTTTCGTGAATGTTTTTTTGAAAAGACAAGGGCATCCCGTTGGATGCCCTTTTGCGTTACGGCGTTAGTCGATTAAGGGAGCGAAACGACCGAAACATGCAACCACTCGCTTGCGGGTAGCTGCTGATTGGAAAACGGAGGAACTCCCTTCAGCCTTGCCTCCCCATTTTGTAAAAAAGCCTTGGGAAGGAGAGAAGAGGGGGGAGGAAAACCCTTCTCCAGGAGGCTTTCCTCTCCCCTCTCCCGATTTTCCTCTTTCTTTTTTCACTCCACAGGCGGATTCCAGCCGCTGTCTCCGCCCGCGCCGGTGGTGGTAATGAAGCGGACTGCGGAGACCCTGCCATCCGGGGCGACGCGGGCCATGATGCGGAAGGTCGTGGGCTTGCCGTGCCGCCGTACCTGAATATCGTCAACCCAGCCGATGGTCGAGCCGAAGCGCAGATCGCTGAATACGTATTCTGTATATCCCTCAAGGGGCCCCTCCAGCGGAATTTCAGCCTCAAGGGCGGGGTAGAGGGCAAAGCGCTCGTACGCGCGGAACATGCGGTCCTTTGCGGCAAGCTCGGCCCAGAGCGGCTGCGGCGGCTTGGCGTAGGCAATGAACGTCTGAGGCTCCTCCGTGAATACCGTATAGCCCGCCACGTCCCAGACGCTCCCGCGATCCAGAATGAGCTTCCAGTGGAAAGGCGTGAAGGCGTCGGGTACGAGGTGCACGGCGCGCACATCATCCCAGAGGCCCTTTCCACGCTGCCCGGGAGCCAAATCCTCACTGAGAAGCTCTTGGGTGAAAACGTCGGGCGTGTAATGGCTGTCCTTGAGATGCGCTTCAAGGCCCACCCGTGTGGCCAGCGAGCCGAGCGGATAGAGGATGGTCCAGAGCAGCAGGCCTATCATGACGGCGCGCCGCTTCCGCCAGAATATGAGCCCAAGGGCCAACGGCAGGAGAAGCAACGGGTCTACGATAAACAGCGCATTCAAACGTACCCTGTAGTCGCTGAACGGCAGAAAGACCTGCGTTCCGTACGAATTCATGCAGTCCAAAAAAATGTGATGCAGAATGAGCAGGTAGGCCGTGAGCCATGCCAGCGGCAGCGGCCAGCCGAATGGCGGAGAGTCGTCGGGGACTTTTGGGACGCGCCAGCGGTTCATCAGCCAGGGGATGAGGGCAAGGAGCAAAGCGAGCCCCAAACCGCCGACGAACGAATGGGTGATTCCCCGGTGGTATTCAATGTATTGCAGCGGGGTGCGGGTAAAGAAGACATCCATATCGGGAGAAGCCGCTACCAGCGCCGCCCATGCCGGAAGCCACCAGCGGCGTTTTCCCGGCAGGGCGTAGCCAATGACGGCTCCGCTCAAGGCATGTGTGATCGGTTCCATAGCGTTCCTTATCTTGCAAAAAAGAAGGGGAAGGGCTTTTTCCGTGAAAAGCCCTTCCCCGGTGTCTCGCCAAATGGTGCGGCGTATCACAGCGTTTTATGCCGAGCGCACGTGCCGCATCCAACAGGAAAATAGGCTCGGATTGCCCTTGCGCAAGCCGCTACCCCCAGAGAGCCTGCCAGCGTCAAAAGCGACTAAGGGAGTACGGGGGATGCATTGTGGGCGGCGTTGTGGGAATACGGTTTTTCTAGAAAACAAGAGCCATTGCGGACATCAATGTTGCGAAAAGGCAACGCTGCCCTGACCAAGCAGGTCGTGCATGTGGACCATGCCGAGCAGGCGGCGCTCTTCGTCGGCGATGGGCAATACCGTGATCGCTTTGCTTTCCATGAGTTCAAGAAGCGTGGCGACCGTATCGCTTTGGGTCCCGCAGCGGGGAGAAGGCGTCATGACGGTGCTGACCGGGGCCTCGGGATTGAGCGTCCCACGGCAGACGGCCCGCCTGACGTCGCCGTCGGTCAGGATGCCGCTGATCCTGTGTTCGTTATCGAGCAGAAGCACGGCTCCAAGCTTGCCTTGATCCAGTTGGCGCAGGGCTTCCGACAAGAGGCTTGTTTCGGAAAGCTGAGGAAGGCCCTCGGTCCGCATGACTTCGCTGACGTTGAGCTTCAGGCGTTGCCCCAGGCTGCCTCCGGGATGGTAGCGCAGGAAATCTTTTTCCGTAAATGATTTTAGCTGCATCAGACAAACGGCCAGCGCATCGCCGAGGGCGAGGACCGCAGTGGTCGAGGCTGTGGGGGCAAGCCCGTGCGGGCAGGCTTCACGGGGGACGCCCGAATGCAGCGTCACGTCGGCAAGACGCCCAAGGGTGGAGTCCTCCCGCCCCGTCATGGCGATCAGGCTGGTGCCGAGCGATTTCAGCGCGGGCAGGATGGCGTTCAGCTCCGCCGTTTCACCGGAATTGGAGATGGCAATGATGACGTCGTCTTTGCGGAGGCTCCCCAGATCTCCGTGGGCTCCTTCCACGGGATGGAGAAAGAAGGCCGGCGTACCGGTCGAGGAAAAGGTGGCGGCAAGCTTGCGGCCGACCAAGCCGGATTTGCCGATGCCGGTCACGACCACACGCCCGGTGCACGCCGCCAGAAGCCCCAGCGCAAGGACGAGGGGGGCTTTTTCCGGCGTCCGGGCGTTGAGCCGGTCCCGCACGGCGGCGAGCCCGGCGATTTCGGTATTCAGAACGTCCTGCGCGAGCTTGATGAGCGCGGCGGGTCCGGTATGGGAACGTACGGATTGTGTCATGGGAAAACGTCCTTGAAGCGGCATGGCGTGCCGCCGTTACAAGAGAAAAAGAGGGCGAACAGGAAGCATAGAAAAAGAATGGCCCGCAGGCAAGCTGGCGGGGGGCGGCCATCTCTCATGCGGAGAACAATATTTCTCAGCCTGTTGACGATATAAGTCGGTTCACGTACTCACGAAAGAGGCTGTTCCGTCCGTTTTTCCCCTCCTCGCATCCTTCTTTTACGATATGGAAGCCTTTCACAATATTGCAAGGCGAAGCCCGTTCGGGTATCCACCTCTCTCTATCATTTCATTTGGGAGTCCCCTATTATGGATATTAAGGAAGTCCGCGCCAACGCCAAAGAGCGCATGAAGGGTTTTTGCCGTGTTTGTCCCGTGTGCGATGGGCGCGCCTGCGCAGGCGAAACGCCCGGTATGGGCGGCATCGGAACCGGGAGCGCGTTCAAGAACAATGTGGCCGCGTTTGCCGGCGTCCGTCTGAACATGCGTCTGATTCATGAGGTCAAGAAGCCCGTCACGGAAACGGAGGTGCTCGGATTCAGGTTGCGCCTGCCCGTGCTGGCCGCTCCCATAGGGGGGACCTCCTTCAATATGGGCGGGGCCCTTTCCGAGGCGGAATATGCGCGGGCCATCGTATCCGGCTGCTGCGAAGCGGGCATTGTCGGCTGCGTCGGCGACGGCGCGCCGGATGAACTGCACGAAGCGGGGAATGCCGCCATCACCGCCGAAGGCGGCTGGGGGATTCCGTTCATCAAGCCGTGGGAAGGCGAGGAACTGGAGCGCAAGATGTGCAGGGCCGCAGCCACCGGAACCCGTGTGCTCGGTATGGACATCGACGCAGCCGGGCTGATTGCCCTGGCCCGTATGGGACGCCCCGTGTCTCCGAAAACGTGCGCCGAATTGGCAGCCATCGTGGATCGTTCGCATGAGCTTGGTATGAAATTCGTACTCAAGGGCATCATGACGGTCGAAGATGCCATCGCCGCCGAGCGCGCCGGATGCGACGGCATCGTGGTTTCCAACCACGGCGGGCGGGCTCTGGATCATACGCCGGGGACCATCGAGGTCCTTCCCGCCATCGCCGCGCAGGTCAAGGGCCGCATGGCCGTTTTGATGGATGGCGGCATCCGTGACGGGCTCGACGTGCTCAAGGCGTTGGCCTTCGGCGCGGACGCCGTGCTGATTGGCCGTCCCTTCTGTCTCGCCGCCGTGGGGGGCGGTTCCGAAGGCGTGAAGCTGACGGCGGATCATCTTTACAATCAGCTTGTGCGCAGCATGGTGTTGACAGGCTGCCCGTCCGTCCGCGAAGCCGGGCGCCACCTCGTCAGTACGGCCCCTCTCGCCTAATCCATACGGAGTTTTCATGAAAGTCAGTTTGCCTCAAAGAAACAAGCTCGCTCAGTCCATGTTGTGGAACCTGTTCCTGCTGACTGTCGGCGCTGTTTTCTTTTCTCTCGGCGCGCAGGCTGTGGCTGCGCATCACGGCTTCCTTACCGGGGGGATTTTCGGTGCCGGTCTGCTCGGCTGGTATACGACCGGGCTGTTTACGCCCGCGATCTGGTACCTGTTGATCAATATACCGTTGTTCTTCGTGTCGTGGTTCCAAATCGGGCGCCAATTTTTCTTCTACAGCCTGTACGGAAGCCTTGCGACCACGATCATCAGTGAACTTATCACGTTTCAGGTCCCGATTCAGGATCACTTCTACGCGGCGATTACGGCGGGCGTCCTTTGCGGTACGGGTACCGGGCTCATGCTGCGGACGCTGGGGTCCGGCGGCGGCCTGGATCTCATCGGTGTTATCCTGAACAAGCGCTGGAACATCGGCATCGGGCGGTTTAATTTCTGCTTCAACGCGGTGATGTTCCTCGCTTCTATGGCGACCATTTCCCTTGATATGGTCATCGTGTCGTTCATTCAGGTTTTCGTGGCTTCCGCGACTATCGAATACGCGCTCCGTATGGGCAGCCAGAGGAAGATGGTCTACGTGGTCACCGATCGGGGCGAGGCGCTGTGCGAGGCGATCATCGCCGAAGGCTACGGCGGCGCGACCGTGCTCAAGGGCAAGGGCGCGTACAGCGGCGGCGACCGCGAGATCATCCTTACCGTAACCAACAACATCATGTTGCGGCGTCTGGAGAACCTTGTTTTCGCCATTGACGACAAGGCCCTCTTCATCGTGGAGAATACCTTTTACGTTTCCGGCACCCGGTATCCGCGGAAGTCGATTATTTAGGAGAACCCGCCTTGGGAAGGAAGATGCCTTTTTTCAAAAGGGGCCCTTCCTCCTCCCCAAACCACACCTCCATCCTCCTCAAACTTTTGTAATGGCAGATGATGGTTGCTGTGACGCGGATGGCGGCTTTACCGGAGTCCCCCTGTTTTGCTCCAGAAGAGAACTATTTTCCGGATGCCATAAACAAAAGAGCCCTTCAGGAAGCATCCTGAAGGGCTCTTTTCATAAACACAAAGACGTGTTCCCCACTTCCCCCGAAATCGCCATGAGGGATTCGATAAAGACGAAAGTCTTTGAAGGGAAGGGGTGGGGTTTGGGGAGGGGAAGGGGAAACT
>NZ_JNJP01000066.1 GCF_000701705.1 Bilophila wadsworthia ATCC 49260
GCTGAAAATGGGCTGGCCGTTCATGGTGGCAACCACGCGCAGCTCGCCGTTTTCCTCCTTCACCTCGAAATGCCTGCCGAACGAGGCGTAGGCCACGTCGGAGGGAAGCACGGTCTTGTCCTTCAGGAACGCGCTGGAATCGAAGATGCCCTTGACCAGCAGCGTACGGATGGAGGCTTCCTTGGCGGCCAGCCTGTCGGCGGAATCTTTCTTGGAGTCGGCGAGGGCCTTTTCGAGATCGGAAATCTTTCCGTCATAGGACTTCTTGATTTCCATCTTGAGGTCGTCGACTTTTCCCGCGTCGATGAGCTTTCCGGCGTCAAGGTTGGCGACGGTTTCCAGGGCGGCCTTGGCCTTTTCCGGGTCAATGCCGTCAAATGCCTTGAGCTGGCTGGTCAGGGCGTCGATGTCCTTGCGCCGCCCGGCGGATTCCGCGTTGACGGCGGAAATTTTGTTCACGAGGTCGGGGACGTTATACGCAATCTCCGCACCGTCTTCGGCAACCCACACGGGGAAGCCGTCCTTCACCACCACATGGCCGTTTTCGTCGAGCTTGAGTTTCATGGTATCCTTCTCGGTTCGGGTTAGGGCTTCACGCCGGGGGATTCCTTGGCATCACGCCACGATAGACGGGCAGGCCCGCATAATTGGGCATGAGTATAGACCCGCAGCCGGGATGTGCCGCAAGGGGTTGTTTGAGTGTTTCTTACGTGGGGAAGGAAAAGGAGTATCTCTTGACATGATGTCAAAAAATAATATCATAAGGCCATGAAAAAGAAACACCAGATAACCTTGAAGCAGATATTCGCCCGCCCCGTTTCGGGAAGCATCAGATGGGCGGACATTGAGGCCCTGTTTGTGGAGCTTGGCGCGGAAGTAAGCGAACGTGCTGGTTCTCGCATCGCTGTGGTGCTGTTCGGGGAAGTGCGAGTGTTTCATCGCCCGCATCCCGCGCCGACCACGGACAAAGGAGCGGTTGCAAGCGTGCGTATCTGGTTGGAAAGCCACGGAGTAAAGCCATGAATAATGTCATGACGTTTGAAGACGGCTACAAGGCCGTCATTGCCTATGACCCGGAAATCGAAATGTTCCGGGGGGAATTTGTCGGATTGAACGGAGCGGCGGATTTTTATGCTGCGGACTTGGAAGGCTTGAAGCGTGAAGGCAAAAGTTCACTGGAGACCTTTCTGGAGGTCTGCGCGGAAAAGGGGATCTCCCCCAAGAAGCAGGCGGGACGCTTTGCCTTGCGTCTCGATCCCGAGACGTACCAGTCCGTCGCTATTGCCGCGTCCGCTTCGGGAAAGAGTATCAATCAGTTTATCGTGGACAGCCTGAAGCAGTCCGTGCAGGCGGTTTGAGAAGGATAGACATGTGCGTCGCTATCCATCCTAGAGAAATTCTCCGGGAAGAATATATGGCCCCGCTCGGCTTGAGCGCGAATGCTCTTGCCGTTATCTTAGGCATCCCCAGAAATATTGGCAAATAAGACTAACAAGAGAGCATCTGTGTGAAGAACTTAAAAAAAGCCCCTGTCCGGGGGAGGACAGGGGCGGCGTCCTGTTCAGGCGTACCATGGGGGTAGAGATACTCCCGAATGAGGAGGCCTAAAGGTAGTAATCATCGATGATTTCACATTTTTTAGCTTCAAGTGCCTTGTCGACCCATGAACGGTCGCAGGTTCCGTTGAGCGCTGCGGAGGTCTTGGCGTCGTCCTTGGCGGCAAAAGCCTGTGCTATGCCGAGTAGTTCCGCCGCGTCTGCGGACGGGATTACGATGATGCCATCGCTGTCTGCGAGAATGATGTCCCCAGGATGGATGCTCACGCCGCCGCAAGAGATTGGAACGTTGATTTCGCCGGGGCCTTCCTTGTAGGGGCCGCCGGGGGTGGTACCGGTGGCGTACACGGGTAGGCCGAGCTCCTCAAGGCAGTCCACGTCGCGGATCGGGGCGTCAATAACCAGCCCTTCCAGCTTTTTGAATTTGGCATAGGAGAACATCACTTCACCCATGACGGCCCGGCTGCGGTCACCCGACGTGCCGACGACGATGACATCGCCGGGCTGTGCCATGTTGAGCGCCTTGTGGATCATGAGATTGTCGCCAGAGCGGCTTTTTACGGTGAGTGCCACGCCGACCATACGTCTTCCCGTACGGGGGGACATGAGCCGGATTTCGGGATGCATGGCGGATAGCCGCCCCATACAGTCCGCGACAGGAGCTGCGGCCAGTTTGCGGAAGGCCTCCACAATGGACGCGTCGGGCAAGCGGCGCTTGACATAGACTCTGTTGCCAATGGACATGTTCTTCTCCTCCGGGCCATGCCCGGCACTTTGTCCGGCGGCGTCCTTGCGGAAAGACGCCGTCGGGATGGGGTTACAGGACTCCGGCTTCTTTGTAGAACTTTTCGGCGCCGGGATGCAGGGGAGCGATGACGGCCCCCTTGATATTCGCTGGGGCAATGTCCTTGAAGAAGGCGTGGGCGGCCTTCAGCTTATCCTTTTCGGTATGGAAGATTTTCGTCAGGTTATAGACAACTTCTTCGGGCAGGTCGGCGGAGCAGGTGATGATCGTCCAGTTGCCCACGGTAGGGATAGTAGCGTCCTGCCCGCCGTAGCTGTTGGCGGGGATGGGCATGGCCGAAAACTCGGGATTGGCCTTCATGATTTGCTCCATCTCTTCCTGCGTCATGGCCAGCAGGTGGAACTTGCCGCTTTTCAGGATATCCGAAATCCAGGCTGCGCCGACGCCGGTGCCGTCGATGATGGCGTCCACCTGTCCAGTTTTCAGGCGGGAGGAGGCCTGCACGCGGTTGCCGCTGTATTCGTGCTTCACATCGTCCCAGTTGAGGCCGATACCTTCAACCACCTTGCGGCTGCATACTTCCACGCCGTCACCTGCGGCGATGAGTTCGATGCGCTTGCCCTTCAGATCCTTCAGGCTCTTGATGCCGGCATCCGTACGGACGAGGACATGCTGCGGCGTACCGTTGTAGTTGGCGACGGTGCGGAGGGAAGGCACGGTTTGGGCGGAGATCGCGGACATGACCGCAGGGCCTTGGCTGATGCCGAAATCCAGTTCTTTATCCTCGATGGCGGTCAGGTTGAAAGCGGAACCGCCGGTGGCCTGAGCCGTTAAGGTATAGCCCGTCGCCTTGTCGTTGAATACCTTGGCTATGGCCGCGCCCATGTTGAAATAGTTGCCTCCCATGCTTGCGGTGCCGAGAGTCAGCTTGGTCTTCGCCTGAACGCCGACAGGAGCGGAGAGCGCCATGACGGATACCAGCACGGCGGCAAGAACGGTCTTCACGTAGCTCATGTGAAACTCCTTCGGACGCGAACGTCCTGTTTACAGATGAATCCCTTGATGGATGCGGCGGAAAACGGGATTCCGCCGTTTTTCTTTAGACGGCCTGTTGCAAGACAGGTTCCTTGCGATTCTTGTAGCAATAGACGACCACGACGGCGGCGATGGCGTACCCGACGTAGTTGGTCAGCGGTTCAGGGATGACCATCAGCAGCCCGGCAAGCCCGATCAATGCACGGAGCGGTGGGTTCAGGCGTTCGAACAGTGCTCCCTCCAAGGCGGAACTGATGAGGATCAGCCCCACGGCCGCCGAGACGAACGCGTCGACGATAGCGAAGCCCTTCCAGTCGCCCATCAGTACCAGTTCCTGATCATATAGGAACAACATAGGTACGATGAACCCCGACAGGGCCAGACGGACGGAAGCAAATCCCGTCTTGGTGGGGCTGGCCCCGGCAAGGCCTGCAGCCGTGTAGGCCCCTGTGCAGACGGGAGGCGTGAGGGCGGAGAGTGCACCGTAATACAAGACGAACAGATGGGTGGGTAGCTCCGGCAGCCCCATGCGTTGCAATACCGGAGCGGCGCTGATGGCGGCAAGGACATAGGCCGCTGTGGTGGGCAAGCCCATGCCGAGCACGATAGTCACGAGCATGGTGAGGATCAGGGCAGGGAACAGCATCCCGCCTGCTAAGCTGAAAATGCCGTCCGCGATGGTCATGGTGACGCCCGTCATGGATGCGGTTCCCACGATGGTTCCGACTACGGCGCAGGCGATCGCGAGGGTCATGCCCGTACGGCAGGCGTTCGCCATGAGCTGCCCGATCTTTTCAAAGGTGAGGCGGCTTTCCTTTTTCATGAACGTGATGCATATAGCGACTACAATGCCGCCCCAGAAGGCTGCGGCGGTAGGCGTGTAATCGTTCATGAGCATGATCACGATGCCCGCCAGAGGCAGAAGCAGATAGATTTTTTTGAGCGTGGGCAGCAGATGGGGGATATTCTCTTTGGAGAGCCCCCGCAATCCAAGGTGGACGGCGCGGAAGTGCACAGTGGCATACACGCCGACGAAGTAGAGCAGTGCTGGAAGCGTGGCCGCCAGAGCGAGCTTGGCGTAGGGGATGCCCAAAGCGTCCGCTATGACGAAGGCCGTGGCCCCCATGATGGGCGGTAGGATCTGCCCGCCGCACGAGGCGACACATTCGACGGCCCCGGCGAAATACGGGGGATAACCGATCCGCTTCATCAAGGGGATGGTGAAAACGCCCGTCGTCGCGACGTTGGCCGAAGTTTCGCCGCTGACCATCCCCATAAGTGCGCTGGAGATGACTGCTATCTTGGCTGGTCCCCCGCGGGCGCGCCCGGCGATGCAGTTCGCTAGATCGTTGAAGAAGCTGGCGATGCCCACCCGTTCCAGCACGGCCCCGAACAGGATGAAGACGATGATGATTTCGGCAGAGACGCCCAGCACGAAGCCGAAGACGCCCTCACCAGATAGAAAAATGTGCTGCACGATGCGTCGGAGCGTAAAACCTGAATGGCCCATACTACCCGGGATGTATTCACCGAAGAAGACGTAGAGCAGGGCGATGCTCGCCAGTACCACAAGGCCGGGGCTGATGGTACGCCGGGCCGCTTCAAAGAGGATGAGCATACCGGCCAGCCCGATATAGATATCCTGCGGCTCCGTGCGCCCGCCGAGGCGGATGAGCGTTTCGTATCGGAAAAACATGTATCCCATAAGCCCAGCCGCCACGAGCATCAGCAACCAGTCGAGCATGGGAACTGAAGTTCGCGAGGAGCGTTTGCTGCCGGGAACCAGCAGGAAGCATAGGGCGAGTGCCGCGCCGAGATGCACGGCCCGCAACTGGGTTGGGGGCAGGATCAGAAAACCGGAGGCGACCAGTAGGTGAAAAGACGCCCACACGACGCAGATGAAACCGACAAGGGACGCCTGCCAGCTTTCAAGGCGTCGCCGGTTGGAAGGGGCATCCTCCTTGGGGGCGCCCAGAGGTGGGGCCCCTGTTTGTTTTAAGGACTCTGTAGACATCAGGAAACTCCATGGCCTGAGTGTTTACGTTGCAGCATGAGCGAGACCAGCCCCCCGGCGGCGAGGATTTCCCTCTGCACATCGGCGAGAGGGGGCGCGTGCCGGACAAGGCCACTCACAAGATCATGCACCGCAATGCCGCTATCATCAGCTGTGACCCGGATACTGCCTCCTTCCTCTATCCCCTCAGTATCGCACTCCACGAGCAGAAGACCGTTGTTTACACCGTTCCTGTAAAACGAACGTGAAAAGGATTTGGCTAGCACGACCGGAATGCCTGCGGCCTTAATGACCAGCGCGGCGATTTCCATGGCCGATCCACAGCCGAAGTTAGAACCTGCGATGAGGATATCGCCCGCATTCACCTTTGCGGCAAAGGAGGGATCCAGATCCTCCATGAGATAGCGGCTGAGGAATACCGCATCCAATGTATCTCGCTTACGGCGGGAGGAGATGATGTAGTCCGTGTTGATGTCGTCGCCCAGCACATGGGCCGTCCCTTGAAAGCGCATGAGGGCCTCCTTGCTTCCGGCTCAATTAAGGAGAATCAGAGGGTTCGTGGATCCGTGATGCACCCGGTCACCGCAGCGGCGGCCACCGAAGCAGGAGAGCCTAGATAGATTGAGGCATTGACGTTGCCCATACGCCCGATGAAATTGCGGTTCGCCGTGGAAAGGACGTTCCAGCCGTCGCCGGGAATACCGGGGCTGCTGCCGCAGCAGGGTCCACAACCGGGAGGCAGGATCAATGCGCCGCGCAGGGCCAGTTCGGGAAGAACGCCGCGCCGCGAAGCCTCGGCGTAGATGGTCCGCGAGGCCGGGATGACCAGAAGCTGAAAACCGGGAGTCAGCGGGCGATTGCCCATAACGGCAAGCGCTTCCTCCAGATCGTCGAGCCGCCCATTGGTGCATGTACCGAGCACTCCCATGCAAATAGGGGTGCCGGACAATTCTGTGAGGGGTTTGACGTTGTCCACACGGTGAGGGGCGGCGAGCATGGGCTCGATAGAGGCCAGATCAATGTCGATGACAGTTTCATAGGCCGCATCGGGATCGGGTGTGGTGAAGGCTACGGGAACGATGCCCAACCGTTGGAACCATTCGGCCGTTTTGCCGTCTCCCGGCATGACCGCGAATTTGGCCCCAGTTTCGACCATGAGGTTACATAGCGTCATCCGTTGCGACATGCCGAGGCCGGAAAGTCCGTCCCCATAAAATTCGATGGCTTTGTAACGTCCGCCCTCGGCGCCGATGTGTCCGACAATCCACAGTGCGAGATCCTTGGCTGAGACGGAGGGGGGCAGCGCCCCGGAAAGGCGTATGCCAATGGTGGGAGGAACCCGGAGCCACAGCTCCCCGGCGATGATCGCAGCGGCAAGATCCGAGGAACCCACGCCCGTACCGAGGGCATTGAAAGCCCCGTAGGTGGTCGAGTGGGAGTCACCGCCTACGATGAGTCGACCGGGACGGACGTACCCTTTTTCAGGAAGGAGCTGATGGCAGATGCCCTCGCCCAGATCGAGGACGGTGCCGAAGCCCTGCTTGGCGAAGTCGCGCATCATGGTGTGCAGCCCGGCCACCTTATCGTTGGGGCATGGGACGTAGTGATCCATGATCATAAGGACGTTCCGGGGATCGAAGCTGGAACATCCCTCCATTTTGTTAAAGAAGTCAATGGTCAGTGGCCCGGATCCGTCTGTTGCCATAACTACGTCAACGGTGGCGTTGATCGTCTCACCGGCGCGGACTGTCCGCCCGGCATGTGCCGAAAGCATTTTTTCAACAAGAGTCTGTCCAGCCATGTCGGCCTCCGTCCGTGAGCAGGTTCCGCCGTTTGGCGGTTCCGCATATGGACGGAACCGCCGGGTCGTTTCCGTCAGCGCAACAGCGCGTCCATGCAGGCGGCGACTCCGGCCCCCGGCTGCCGCAACAGGCCTTTTCCTTTCAGGAAGGCTTCAAGGCAGGCCGCGAGGGTCAGGGCATCGCGATCATAGAAATGTCCCATGTGTCCGATGCGCAGAACCTTGCCTTTCAGTTCTCCGATACCTCCGGCGATGCTCAGGCCAAAGCCTTCCTGAAGGCCGTTCTTGATTTCGGACGCTGTCAGACCCTCAAGGGGGGCGAACGCCGTCAGCGAATTGGAACGCGCCTCTTCGGGGATATTCAACGGGTAAAGCTCCATGCCGAGTGCTCGCAACATGGCGCGCACGGCTCGTGCAACGCGGGCATGACGGGCGAAGAGAGCGTCCCGGCCTTCTTCCTGCATCATGCTGACGGCCTCATCCAATCCGTAGATTTCGGTTACGGGCGTGGAGCCGGGGGTTTCAGGATTGGCGGCGAGGACGTTTTTCCGGATGTCCTTGAAGTTCGTGTAGTACTTTGGGAGGGTAGAGTTTTCGCAGGCTTTCCAGCCGGTTTCGCTCAGGACGACGAGTGCCATGCCCGTTGTGCACATAAGGCCTTTTTGTGAAGCAGTAACGAGGGCGTCGGCTCCGCAGTCGTCAAAGTCGATGCGGATGCAACCCACTGAACTGACCGCGTCGACGATAGTGAGCATCCCATGCGCCTTCGCCAGTGAGGATACGGCCTTGATGTCGATGGTGACGGCAGTCGTGGATTCGTTGTGGCACATGGTTACGGCTTTGGCCTGTGGGTGGGCCGCAAGAGTCGCTTCCAATTCGGCTAGATCCGGCATCTTGTCCCATTCGGTGCACACGCAATGGGCCGTCAGGCCATAGCGCCCGGCGATATCTGCGAACATCTTGGCGAATTTGCCGTTGCACAGAGCGACGATCTCGTCACCTGGCGACAACAGATTGGAGATGACCGCTTCCATCGCGCCGCGCCCTGTAGTGTGTACCGGCAGGACTGGCTGTTGTGTATTGAGCAGCCATTGGGCTTTGTTGAGGAAACTCCCCAAGATCGCGGAAAAGGTGGGCGTACGATGGTGTAGGACGGGGCGGGAGTAGGCGTTGAGGATACGGGGGGGAACCGACGTGGGGCCGGGAGTGTACAGGACAGCTTCACCAAATCTTTTCATAACGGGCCTCTACAACACAGGTTGGCAGGTAAAAGTTTTCCCATGGCTGCTCGAAAGCAGCCTTCCGCATCAAAAGACTCCCAGAGGAGCTTGTTCGACAAAACGGGAAACGAGACGTTTGACCATGCGCACATGTTCGCGGAGTTTGAATTCGGCAGCATCGGCGTCGCCGTTGACGATGGCCTCGGCGATTTCTTTGTGTTCGCTGATGGACGAACGTACGCGTTCGGAAAGTAGCAGAGTCTTGTAGTGGAATGCCGCTGACTGGGCGTTGATGCGCACTGCCATGTCGGCAAGTACGCGGTTTCCGCCCATTTCAAAGATCATCTGATGAAGTTCACCACACAATTTATAGTAATTGAAACAGGTTCCGTCGTTTTCATCCTGTTCCATGCGCTCGATGACGCCCATAAGTCGTTTGCGTTGCTCCTCGGTGCCATTCTGAGCAGCGAGGCGCGCTGCCATGCCCTCAATGGCCTCGCGTACGTCCAGCAGTTCGATGGCATCTCTGATGCCTAGAATCCGGACGCTGTACCCTCGGCCTTCCTGTCGTTCCAGAAATCCCTCATGCTCAAGCTGGCGCAGTGCCGCCCGGATAGGTGTTCGGCTCAGGGAGAATTTTTCCGCGACCTGTCGTTCCACAAGCCTCGAGCCGGGCGGATAGATGCCGTCAAAAAGTCCTTGTTTTATCAGGAGATAAGCTTGTTCTTCACAATCTTTGGCGGCGTTATATTGGGATGTCATATTAAATTCCATATGGTTTTTATTTTGGTATACCAAATTTTTTAGTAAAAAATCATGGATCTAAAATTCTGTCAAGAGGAAACTCGGAACTATATAAATAGTTAATAATATCAAATAAATAAACCATGTAAGTCCGATTTTGACAAAAGCATAAGTTGTGTATTCAGTCATGACGTCGACTTCGGTCCCCCCCCCTACACTTATGGGAAGACGAAAAACTGCTATGCCGATAACTGTGGCTATATTGAAGCATTGGTGGATGGATAGGGGACTACGCAGCCAAGCAGGCAATGTACGGCCGGGGTGTTGGGTAAAGGGAGCAGACATCTGTACGTGAACGGGCAGGTACTGGACAAGGCTTGGATCGTCAATATCCCCCTCAGTTGCACATACGACATCTAGAAATAACGCGTGAAGGAAGTTGTCTCGGTCAATCATAGACTTCGGGGCTTCTTTTGCGTTATTCTAAGCACGGAGGAGGCGAAACCAAAAAGGGAGTCTCCCTCCGGAACCGCTTTGCTCATAATTCTTGAGGAATATTGTTCCCGAGCGACTCCAGAAGTAGACCTTCAACGTGTAGTCTTGCCGTAGGGTGATTGAGCAAAACCTCCGGCAATCATCGAAGGAGAAAAGAAGTGAAAAAAACGATCATAGCCTTTGCAGTGTTGAGTATTCTGCTCTTGGCCAGCATCGGCACCTATGCCTCGTCCATATCCGATAAACAGGCTCAGGCATGGGAACAGGCACTGAAAGGCGAGAGCCGGGCGGATCTCCCAGAGTGGATATTCCATGGACTTACGACACTTGGAACGGCCGATATGGTACAGTGCAATGGTGAAACATATCTTGTCAGGCAGCAATGCAAACCGCATGATTGCGGTAATAATTTCATTATCAGCGCCTACCAGCCTTCATCTCAAAAAGCTTGGGGAATGATAGTTGAAGTGAAAGACGTACCTGAAGCAATAGATACCCCGAGTAAATATGCCCGTTATATATTTATCGGCAAGCCGGACAAGGCGATCCAATTTCTTCTGATGGAACAACTGAAGGAAGATCCAAATTGGAAGTAAGCGAGTCATCACGCTTTGATGATATAATCACCCTCCATGATGCGAAAGCCCCGGTCAACCCACACTGACGGGGCTTTCGCGTCACTCTTGGCTTTCCTTCACAGGAGTCTGCCCCTTGATCTTCACCGTCGCCTCGCCCACATCATACGCCTCGTTGTATTTCGCCTCGATCCCGTCCTCCTTAGCTCCAAGCCACCGGGCGGCGAGCTTCCAGCAGAGCGCTTCCGCGCTGCCGCTGCGCCGGGCGAAGCTGGCAAGCTGCGTGTCGAGCTGTGTTTTGTCGATGGCCTTGGACTCGGCGGATTCTCCCACGGCGGATTGCGGACGGACCATACGAAGGGCGATTTCCCGCACGCTGGCCTCGTCGCGGGCAAGGGCCTCGGCCTGTGCCTGAAACGCGGTGCCCGACGGCTCCACGTACTGCGCGGTGATGCCGCCCGGTTCCGTGCTCATGAGGGCGTTGGAGCTGGCGACCACGAACGTGTCCCAATGCTCTTGGCTTACGCCGCCCACGTTGAGCAGAGGGACGGCCCGGTCGAACAGCATCTTGTCGAGTTCGGAGTCCCGCCTGTAGATGCGCAGGATCAGGGACAGCACATCGTCCGTGGCGGGGAGCCCGGTCATGGGAGAGGTCGGCTCGAACAGGAACGGCACCAGCGGCACGGCGCCGAGCCCGTGTTTGCGCTCGCCGTCCTCGGCAATGGCGTACTCGGTGTTCTCCTTGTCCTTCATCGGGCGGCGGTAGCGCGTCCACGAGTCCCGCGTCCAGACGGTCAGGGTTTCGTAACGGAGCGGGGCGGCGAAGGCTGCGGGGTGCTCCATCTCTTCGCTGTGAACGACCGCCCACGCGAGGCCCTTGGCGTCCATCCCCCAGTCCCACACGTCGTCGGGGCTGATGGAGGTAAAGTAGGGCACCATACGGCGACCGCTGGCCCTGTCCTCCGCCACGGTTTCCCCTTTCTTTTGTTCCATGTCCACGATGACGAACCGCGCCCCGCCTGCCGCCGCGAGCCGGGTCACGTCCGCGAAGAAGGCGTCGGCGGTCATGCCGTACCTGTCGGCGTCCGCCTCGATGGGGCGGAGGGCGTCGGGCAAAATACGCTCCGGCCGCCCCTCGTTGATGAAGCTGGCGAACACGTCCACGATGGGGGCCGCGAAGTTGCGGTACGTGGCCCGGCTCGCCCGGATGTCGTATTGCTTGTCCGATTCGTAGGTGTGGCGCGTCAGATAGGCCCTGTTTCCTTCGATCCGTTCCCCGCCCTCGTAGAGATCCATCGCCTTCCGGCGCTTGGTGAAGGATGCCGCGTACAGCGGGTGTTTCTGCTCGTAACTGCTGTTCATTGTCGCTCCTTATCCGTGCGAGCTTCCGAAGAAGACGTCGCGTTTCTTGATGGGGAATTCGACCGCCGTGTAATACCGGACGGCGGTGGTAATATGCTGGTACTCGGCGTCCTCTTCCTGAAACGTGCTGCCGCCCTTGAGCTTCAGCGTGGAAAGGCCCTTGTGCAGCATCGGGCATTTCCCCTTGTTGACGAAAAAGGAGCGGGTATTCATGGCGTCGCAGATCTTGGCGTTGAGGCTGGCTTGCCCGTCCTTGATCGCGGGATTGGTGCGGGGCACCTTCTGTTGAACCCGGAACCCGTTGCGCCTCAGTTCCTGTTCGAGGGTTACGTAGTCGCTCGCGTGCCCGTGCTTTTCGCCCACATGCCCGCTGGCGTCCCCGTAAAGATAAACGATGCCCCTGAACCCCGCGTACCGTTCGCAGAACTCGACGGCCGCCTGTTTCGCCACGGCGGAAGAGAGCACGATTTCGTCGACGGCATAGACGTTTCCGTCCTTGTCCGTCTGGAGGATTACGGAGGAAAGCGGCGTGAAGTTGAAGTCGTGGGTCCATATGACGTCTCTGCCGGGATCGAAGGAAACGCCCGCCAGGTTCCCGTCGCCGTATTCCGGGTAGACGAGGTTTCCGGGGTTGCTGCTCCCGTACCTGTTCATGACGTAGACGTTGACCCATTCCGTATGCTTGCCGGGAAGCTGGAGGAAGTAATAGCCGTACCCCGCCGTGTGGTTCTCGATGTTCTCCGCTTCCGGGTTTTCCCGGTACTGGAGCTTTCCCTCGGCATCCTTTTCGACGAGAAGAGCAGGGGGCTGTGCGAAAAAGTCATACCCTTCCGGGCGTTCCTCCTCGGCGAGCCTGTACCACCAGTTGTCGACGTTGCATGAGTTTGTGTCGGCGATGATGCCCGTCCACGAGAACCCGCCCTGCATCTTGCTCGGATAGCGGTTCACGCGCCCGGTCGCCATTTGCAGAACCTCTTCCGGCAGTTCACTGGCTTCGTTCAGCCATACGCCCGTCAGCTCAAGGGACTTGAGCTTTTTGACGTGATCCGGGCGGTCAAGGCTGATGAAGACAAGCTCGGCCTGTACAGCCGTCCCGTCCTGAAGCGGCATGTTGATGAGGCCCATGATGGGGTGCCCGTAGGAGATTTTCGTTACCGCCCCATACCAGTCCATCCATGTCTTGATGGTGGTCGTCTTCAGTTCGCCGTAGGTGTTGCGGATAATTGCCCACCGCGACCGCCTGAGCCCCATGAACGCCTTCTGGCGGAGGATGCGGGACATAACCTCGGCGCAGCAGCCGACGGATTTCCCGGAGCCCAGAGGCCCACGGACCCCACGGAAAAAGGCGTCGCTGGCATGGAACCGCGCAAGCGTGGGTTCCGCGTGGTAGACGGGGACGGGGATGCCGTCAGTTACCGTCGCCTTCATATTTCCTCCCGCCGCCCAAATCGAGGACGATGGCAACTCCGTTCCTGCTTTCCTCGCCGCCTTCGCCTTCCATCCGGGCGAGGCTGTCCGAAACCCGGCGGATCTGTTCGAGGACCATCGAATGGGCAGCGTCCAGCCGCAGGTAGTGCATCTCCTGCGTTTCGGAGGTCGTGGAAAGGGATGTGGACTCGCGCCCCTCGGCGTCGGCCTGTTTGCCCTGTGTCCCCGTCAGCACCACCATTGCGGGGATCTTCCTGCCCGTCCCGTCGTCCCTGCCGACGTTTTCCATGTCGTCCTTGGCCTTTTTCAGGCGTTTGGCGATGCGCGCTTCCTTGACGCGGAGCGTCTTGAGCTGCTCGCGGAGGGTTTCGCACGGATTCAGCGTGACCGCATTGGCGTAGGCGATTTCCTCTTCCGTCATGGTTTCCGGCGAGATGGCCTCATATGCGCCGTGTTTCAGTGCGTTTTTATTGCCCTTTGGAGGGCCGTCGTTCGCACCCCCATGAATACGGCACTTTGTTTTTCCCTTTACCGCATGGTTCCTGCATTGCTCTCCTGAGCGTTTCGATTTGGCTGTGCATTGCACGGGGTCGTTCCTTTGCTTTTTTCGTTGCATCGCCGCGACGGGATGCTATACTGGCGCAAAACTCAAAAGAGGAGTCGCGTATGAAAGCTATTTCTGTCAGGCAGCCTTGGGCGTCGTTTCTCGCCGGCGGCGGAAAATCTGTGGAGTGCCGGACGTGGCGCTGCAACTACCGTGGGCCGCTGTTGATCTGTTCGAGCAAGGGGGATTACCCGATCAACGACGGGCTCATCGCCCCCGGCGGGATGGGACTCGGGGTGGTCGAACTGGTCGATGTGCGCCCCATGACCGAGGCCGACGTGCCTGCGGCCATGCTGTTCGACGACGATGTGGAGGACGCGCTCAAAGGCTTTGCATGGCATGTCAAACCGCTCTACGAGGTCATCCCCTTCCCGGTGAAGGGCAAGCTCAACTTCTTCGAGGTGGACGACGACCTCTTGAAGCGCCTGCCGGACGGATACGAGGATCATTGCGACTATATGTACCAGCAGGGGCTGCGCTGGAAAGACGAAGACGACCCGCTGACGCTGGAAGAATTCCTTGAGCAGCAGGGGCTCGTCTAGACGCCCAACAGCCCGGCCAGCTGGGAGCCATGCACAAAAGCTTCCCAATGGGGGACGCCCAGAGCCTTGAGCATGGCTTTCTTCTGGCCTTCGTTTTCGCAGACGACGGTGAAATAAAACTCGCCGCTGGCCTCCCGTTTCATATTCTCTGTCGATTCCGCCCGGTGCTCCTTGATTTCGCGCAGGGTATCCTTGGTTTCGGCCACTTCTTCAGTATCGGAGAAGGCCCCGCCCATGTCGCTGTCGAACATGACGGAGATGTCGCCGGAGGAGAACCCGAACTCTTCAGGATCGATGCCGTTTTCGCCAGCCAGCCCGTTCAGCTTGTCCATGTCCCAGTCGCCCTGCATGGAGGGGTTGTTGAGCTGGACATTCAGGATCTTCTCTTCTCGCTCGTCGACGTCCACCACGGACACCTGCAGGTCGTAGTCTTGGGAGCGCTCAAGCTGATCGAGCTGTGAAAGCCGCTGATGTCCCGAAACGAGATTGCCGGTCCTCCGGTTCCACACAAGCGGCTGGACAAGGCCGTGCTTCGCCAGCATCCCCTTGAGCCGCTTGCGGGCGTCTTCTGAAATGACGCGCGGATTGTAATCCGCTCCATGTATCTCGCCCCGGCTGATGACCTCGACTTCAAACTTCTGGTACTTGCTGAGTTTCCCGCCCACGGCGTTCCTCCTTGATCTGATGGTGGACGATCCCCGCTTCGACGAAGGGGAACCACGCCCTGATTCTGGCAAAGTCCGCGGGGAAATGCCGCTTCACCGGAATGACTTCCCGCGCCTGTAACGAGCCGAACGAAAAGCCAAGCTTGCGCGATTCTACGCCGACCTTGAGTTTGTTCTGCCGGATGTAGGCGACCACGTCCTCTTTCCTCCATTCCGCCACGGGATAGATGCGCCCCCGCTTTTCGTCGATGGTTCCCGACGACTTGATGATGGCCCGGCGCCATACCGAGTCCGCAATCCGTTCCCCTGCCGCAATCCACCAGATGTCGGTGTTCAGCCGCAGGTAGTTGTAGACATCCTTAACGCTGACGACTGGCACGGAGAAGTCCGTGGGGCGGTACAGGCCGTAGCGGAGGAACTGCGAAAGCTCGAAGTGGGGCACCCGATGGATGGGAAGTCCGTACCTGTCTTCATAGTAGCGGCAGATCTGTTCTTGGAAGGAGAGCCCCTTCACGTAGTACATGAAGAAGCCCTCCACATGCCGGAAGTGCTTCACGCACAAGTCCAGCGTGGCGACGGAATCCTTGCCCCCGGAGAAGGAGACAAGGACGCTGTCGGTGATGGCCGCCGCCGTTTCGACGGTGCGAAAAAGCGGGCGGGTCGGCATCAGTGGCCGCCTGTCCCGGTGGCGCGCTTGAACCGCGTGGGCGACATCTGCGTCTTGAAGACGGCGGCGGAACGCATGGCGCGGGCCTGATTGCCGACGGCGTAGTTCCGGTTCCGGGCAATGCGGCGGCCAGCACCGGTAAGGCTGTTGATCCGGGATACCGTGGAATTGGGGTTCATCTTGGGCATGGTATTGCTCCTTTCCATGACATCGTTTCCCAAAATTGGAGATTGCCTCAGCCGAAATATGTGAGCCGCTTATCCAGCGATCCAGCGCGAAAGGACGTTCCCGGCCGCTCCTGCCGCAGCCGCTACAGCCACGAGCGCGGCCATGCCCCCGGCCCGGCGGTTTTCGGCGGCTTCAAGCGCGGCAACGCGGGTTTCAAGCATGGACATGCGCTTGCCGTGGTCCCGCAGGTTTGAAATGACCACATCGTCAATACGCTCGCGCAGTCCGGCAAGTTCGGCCTTGACCGCAGACAGTTCGGCCTTCACTTCGCCGAGATCCCGCAACATCTGCATGTCGTCGCTCATTGCGCCTCCTCAACGCTCTTGATCCATAGGAGCAAGTTCCCGGCCTCTCCTGCGGGCAGGTGCACCCACTCGCCGGGCTCGGTGAACGTCTCGCCCCGGTAGGTGTAGGACCACTCACCCGTCACGACGGCCCCCGGCGTCAGCGGCGCCGGGCTTGTCACGGCGGTCGGCGCCGCCACTGTGCTGCACCCACTCGCCGCCAGCGTCATCACGAACAGCAGCGCGATCAGTCTCGCGGCGTTCGCCGTACCGTTGACGCAGCCACAGCTTGAGGAGCCCGGCGAGCGATGAAAGGAACTCAAGGACGGCCCGCACATCACTTCCCCGTCACGGCCTTGACTTCGGCCTTCACGGTTTCGGACTTGCCGTCAGCCACAGCGCCCTTGTTCTGCCCGAAGTGTGCGGCAAGGGCATGGGCCCAGCGGTAGAAGACGGCATAAAGCCCCGCCGGTTCCTTGGGGACGGGCATCCACACGGTGGCCACGGCGCACAGGCCGCACACGGTCATGACCACGCTCAGGGCGGTCACGAGCCACGCCGCATCGGGATACTGCGCGGAAAGGCTCATCAAGGTCGAAAGGATGAAATCAATCACGGTCGCTTCCATCAGTACTTGCCTCCATGCTGGTAAAAGGCCACGTCACGCGGCTTGTCGGGGTCGTTGTCCACATGAATCCATGTCGGAGCCAGCTCGATGCGCCGGAATCCGGCTTCAAGCAGGGCTTGCAGCATGACGAAACGGGAATGGGAATCCACGCAGCGGATATCCACAGCGTAGCCGCGAGTGTGCGCTGAGGTGGGCACACCGCCGACCGCCCTGTTGTGTTTGGGGCAGCGGTAGGGGGAAGAAAGGGGGAACGGGATGCCCGCCAGATCACGGGCCTCGTCGAGCATCTGGAGCAGGTCGGCGTCCATCTTCTCCATGCCTGCGCCGCACCCGCACTTGCAGCGGAACTCGACCGGGGAGAAGTGACGCAAGGGAAGAACAGCCATAAAAAACTCCTGATTTTTGGTCAGGAGCATAGCATTTCAAGGGGATGGGGGTTCAAGGGGTTGTTTGAGTGTTTCTGTATGATTCGGCTTTTTCCTTTTGCTTAACCCACCTTCCTTTGATGACGGATCCTGCCTGATCCCGATCCTCACGCCATACATCCGTCCACTGGCAGTTCGAGCAAGCGTAAAAGTAGCAGTCCACAAAGGCACTGTGGGTAGCCCCCCGTTGGGTCATGGCATCCTCGCCGCACACGGGGCAGGGCGGGCATCTCCGGGGACGACCGGGCTTGTTGTCGATGTATTTATTCATATGTCCTACTTTTTATTACGATCGCTTATTTGAAACCATACGAAAAATGTTGTTCTTGTCGATACCGAAAATCTGATGCATACCCATTTTAGCCATTTTATGGCTCTACCACTCACAAAAACGGGAAAGACGTTATGCGCTCCATTCCAAGAGGGTCAGAATATTTCAATCGTACTAACGATATTGCTGCAGCTCTGACAAAAGATAAAGAACTTTACCAAATATATTGTCATGACTTCCATACCTCAGATCAATGGATGGACATAAGATGTGAAGAAACAATCTTTGAACAATGCCATATGTCTGGAAGTAATTTCAAAAGAGGGAAATTTACAGATGTGCTCTTTCGAAATAGTGATATTTCAAATGCAAAATTTCATCAAAATTATTTCGCAAACTGTTGTTTTGAAGGTGTTCGTTGCACGGGTACGATATTTTCAGGTTCTATTTTTAGATATGTACAATTCACAAATTGCATACTGGAATATTCCAATATGTCGTCAGTGCAATTTACGGATGTGAATTTTTCTGGATGTATGTTGGATAACGCTATCCTTTCTCAATGCAAACATAAGAATATGCTCTTTCATGAATGTAGTTTACGTGGAACTTCCTTCTTTCATACCAGCCTCAAAAAAGTGGATTTGACCAGTTGCAAGTTGGAAGACTTGGCGCTCTCGGATGAAGCACATGAACTGCGTGGTGCAATAGTAAATATCTCTCAAGCTACCGAGCTTGCCCGGCATCTGGGCCTTGAAATCAAGTTGTAAAGGAAAATGAATTGGTATTGTTTCGTGTCTATCGGATGAGTTGACGGATTGAATCCGCTTATGGGGTATCTTTGGCCATGCTATCGTAGCGCGCGGCTTGTTCCGTTTGCTGTTTCCATACGTTATGCTTCATGATCCCCCGCTCCGGCCCCTTGCCCTTACCGAACAGCGGTTTGCGGTCCTCGACAAGCCGATACACGAATGACGTGTTCCCGTTTCGCCGTTCCCGCTGCGGCCCGAATACGGCGATCTCGTCGCGCTTGACGTTCCACGCGGGGGGCTGCGCATGGATAGCCCTGCCGAGGGCGGCATTGGCGCGGGCCAGCCTGTCTACAAAGCTTTCATTTTCCCTGAACGGCACAACGACCTCGACGATCCGCGAGGGGCTGCTGGTTCGCTACTGGCTCGACACGCCTGGACGCTCCTTTGGGGATTTCCCCGGTCAGATAGTTTTCGATGACTTCCCGCGCCTCCCACCAGCCCTTGCAGACCTCGACGCGGTACCCGGCCTGACGGAGCGCTGTGATCAGCTCCTTCTGCGTGGCCTGAACCGTCCCCCCACGCTGGCGCTTCATCTCGATGTACAGCCCGTGGAACCCCTGCCGGGGCGAGGCAAGGAACACGTCGGGAACGCCCGCCACCACGCCCTCGGCCTTCAACCGCGCCCCGGTGATTTTGTCCCGGCGCCCGCCGTTGGGGATGTGGTACATGACGAAGTGCCGGGCATACGGCGTTCGCTGCCACCAGTCGAAAAGGGCTTTCTGCTCTTCCGACTCGGGAGGGCAGGAGGGCCGCTTCTTCGCCTGTGCCGGGGGCGGCATCACCTTCCTGCCCGTGCAATGGTCGAGGAATTCTGCAAAGGTGCAGGTATCGCTCATTGCGTTGCCTCCCCCGGAGTCCTCGGCTGCTTCAGGATGCGCCATACCTGCCGCTCGGAGAGGCCGTACCTGCGGGCAAGAATGGCAACCAAGGCCCTCTCGCTGTGCCCCCTTCCAGCCAGTTCGTCCCGTTCCATATTCAGGGACGAGTTGCGCTTGTCCAGTATCGCCTTTTTGAGGTTGGGGATGTAAATTGCCCGTCTCGCAAACTCCCGGCACAACGCTGAGGCCGATTCATCCCCCAACGCCGCGCACAGACGCCGATACTGTTTTTTCCCGGCACTCCCGGACGGTATTGCCACGGTCGTTCCCCCAAAGTTCTCGACCAGCCGGAAAACGAACGGCATTCCCAAGCGTTCCGCGACAGAGCGCAAAGGGCCGGATAACGATTCCGCCGTAAGTGCTTCATCACTCATATATTCTCCTACAGCGCCCGTTGCAGGACGCGCCCAAAGTTCGCTGGAATGGGCAGCGGCTTCCGGCGGTCAAACTGTCCGGCCTGATTGTCCGGCCTCACACCATGCCGCCACTTTTCCATGAACGACAAGCCCGCCTTCCAGCCTTCCTCGCGCTGTTCCTGCGTCGGCACGTCGATGACGGAATCGCCAAGCAGAGGGCCACGGGCCGCAACCGGCACAAGCGGGGGCGGTGCGTCCGCCTCGTCCTCCCATCGCCGCCCGGACAGCCACCCGGTCAGCATCTTCGGCGTCTTGCCCCGCGCCACAAGGTCGGGCCTGCGCGCCGCTTCCTGTTGGGCAGCCCGGCAAATAACAGACACAAGGGACTCGGATAGTCCTTTGATGTCCAGAAAG
>NZ_JNJP01000067.1 GCF_000701705.1 Bilophila wadsworthia ATCC 49260
AGGGGGAGGGAACCCTTCTGGAGAAGGGCTTCCCTCCCCCTTCCCCCGCACCCCCATCCCTCTCCCTCCCAAGACTTTTGTAAGTGGGGCGGGTTGTGGGTGGGGCATTCCGATACGCCTTTCTTTGAAAAACAGTTTCCCGGCGGCTCCGTTGCGGCATCCTGAAAAAGGATGTCCGACGCCCACAGAACCGCCGTATCCCGTGCAGGCGCAAGCCTGTGCGGGATGCGGAGGCGCTGAGGGGGCCCGGGGGGGAATCCTTCCCCTCGGACAGGAGCCCAGAGGGCGGTAGCGCTCTGGACGCCGGAGGCATTCTCCCCCAAGGACAATCTATGTTTGGTCATATCTATGAAGGCCGCCGGGTGTTCGTCACCGGGCACACCGGATTCAAGGGTTCGTGGCTGACGGCGTGGCTGCTCCAGATGGGCGCGGAAGTCGCCGGTTTTTCGGACGCCGTGCCGACTGGTCCGTCGCATTTCGACGTAATCGGCCTTGGCGGGCGTATCCGCGACTACCGGGGCGACGTGCGCGACCGTAAGGCGCTTGTCGAAGCCATGCGGGAATTCAAGCCGGAGATCGTCTTTCACTTGGCGGCACAGGCACTTGTGCGCGCTTCTTACGATAACCCCGCCGACACCATCGAAGTCAACGCGATGGGCACGCTCAACGTGCTGGAAGCCGTGCGCGTGACGCCTTCGGTTGAGGCCGTGGTCAGCATCACCAGCGATAAGGCGTACCGCAACGACGAATGGGTGTGGGGCTACCGTGAAACCGACCATCTGGGCGGCTACGATCCCTACAGCGCTTCCAAGGGCTGTGCCGAGATCATCGCGCATTCCTATTTCAAATCGTTTTTCGGCGATCCGGTGAACGCACCGTACTGCGCCACGACCCGCGCCGGAAACGTCATCGGCGGCGGCGACTGGGCGGCGGACCGCATCGTGCCCGACTGCGCCCGCGCGTGGAGCGAGGGCAGGGAAGTGGAAATCCGCAGCCCGCACGCCACCCGTCCGTGGCAGCATGTGCTGGAGCCGCTTTCCGGCTATTTGTGGCTCGGCGCGAAGCTGTTCGCCGCGCACCGCGACGCCGTGAAGGCGGGAAAGGGCGACGGCTGCCATGAAGGTTTCAGGCTCGACGGCGAAGCGTTCAACTTCGGGCCTTCTTCCGACGCCAGCCACACCGTAGCCGACGTGGTCCAGTCGCTGGAAAGCCAGTGGTCCGGGTTCGGCAGCAAGATGGATCTGGCGGGGCAGGCCGGGATGAAGGAATGCACCCTGCTCAAACTGTGCTGCGATAAGGCTCTGGCCTGCCTCAACTGGCGCGCCACGCTGGATTTCGACACGACCATGCGGTTCACCGCCAAGTGGTACGAAGTGTTTTACAGGGAACAGGGCGCGGACATTTACGCGTTCACGCAATCGCAGATTCAGGATTACTGCCGCAAGGCCGCCGCGTTGGGGCTGCCGTGGAGTTCCGATGGAATCCGTTATTAACGACGTGGAATTGCTGGATCTGGCCGTCATCCCCACAGACGGCGGCCCGGTCATGCATATGATGCGCCCGGCTTCCCCGCTGTTCGGGGAGATCGGGGAAGTGTACTTTTCCGAAGTGGAGCCGGGATGCGTGAAGGCATGGAAATGCCATACGCGCCAGACGCAGCGTTTTGCCGTACCAGTGGGGCAGCTGAAGATTGTCCTGTATGACGACCGCCCCGAGTCCCCGACGCGCGGGCGGATCATGGAAGTGCTGCTCGGCAGGCCGGACAACTACGCGCTGCTGCAAATCCCGCCGCGTGTCTGGTACGGCTTTACGGCGGCGGGGAGCGTTCCTGCGGTCATCTGCAACTGCCCGGACATCCCGCACGATCCGGCGGAAGGGCTCCGTAAGGACTTTGATTCGCGGGATATCCCCTATCATTGGTAACACGTCAGGGCAGGGTTTTCCTGCCCCTTTTTCTGGCGTCCGCCACGCGGCGCCGACCTATGCGCCCGCCGGACGGCGGGGCAGGGGGGGAACCCCCGGAGACTGACATGAGCATGAGACTTTCCCGTTCCATCGTTGGCGAGGCCGAAGCCGAGGCCGTGCATCGCGTCATCTGCGAAGACGGCTACTTGGGCATCGGCAAGGAAGTGCAGCAATTTGAGGCTGATGTGGCGGCCTATCTGGGCGTGCCCGCGAGCTGGGTCATTTCCGTCAATACCGGGACAGCCGCCCTGCATCTGGCTGTCGAGGCCGTGCTCGGGCACGGGAGCGGCGCGGAAGTGCTGGTGCCTTCGCTGACGTTCGTGGCGTCCTTTCAGGCCATCGGCGGGGCCGGGGCCGTCCCTGTGGCCTGCGATGCGCGCCTTGATACGGCGACCATCGATCTCGCCGATGCGGAAAGGCGCCTTACTCCCCGCACCAAGGCCATCATGCCGGTACACTACGCGAGCAACCCGGTCGATCTGGACGGCGTGTATGCGTTTGCGGAAAAGCACGGCCTGCGGGTCATCGAAGATGCCGCCCATGCGTTCGGATGCCTGTACAAGGGCCGCAAGATCGGCAGCTTCGGAGATGTGGCCTGTTTCAGCTTTGACGGCATCAAGAACATCACCTGCGGCGAAGGCGGCTGCATCGTGACCTCGGATCAGGCCGTGGCCGAAGCCGCGCGCGACGGGCGTCTGCTTTCCGTGGAAAAGGACACCGAAAAGCGTTTCTCCGGGCAGCGCAGCTGGGAGTTCGACGTGGAGCGGCAGGGCTGGCGTTACCACATGAGCAACGTCATGGCTGCCATCGGTCGGGTGCAGCTGACCCGGCTGGACGGCGAATTCGCCCCCAAGCGCCGCGAGCTTGCCGAGCTGTACCGCGAACGGCTCTCCGGCGTGCCCGGCGTGGCGCTGCTCACGGCGGAGCCCGAAGCGTGGATAGTGCCGCACATTTTCCCGGTGCGCATCCTGAACGGACGCCAGCATGATGTCATCGGCGCGCTGGACGCCAAGGGTATTCCCACGGGCCAGCATTACAAGCCGAACCATTTGTTGTCGCTGTACGGCGGGGGCAAGCCGTCTCTGCCCGCAACCGAGCAGTTGCACGGCGAACTGTTGACGCTGCCCTTGCATCCCGGCCTGAGCCGGGAGGATGTCGAGGCCGTTTGCGCGGGGATCATCGAAGCGGTGAAGTAGCGGGGATGCCGCCGTGGGATGCCTCCGGCGGCAAGGGGCCCGCCCCTTGGCCCCGCCGGGGGGAATGATTCCCCCCGGACCCCCTCAGTGCGGCCCCGGCTCCTGAACTCCCGGCGTTGCGCTTGTGCGTTCAGGAGCCGGGGCCGATATTGCGCGTCAATAGGCTCTCTGCTGTAAAAACGGGATATGGATGGGAAAACGGGTCGGAAAATTTTTTTAACGGGCTGAAAAGGCGATTATGCGCGTCGTTTTTTTGACGCCCTTCAAGTTTTTGTGGACGACGCTGCCGGGAAACTGTTTTCCGGGTTAAGCTGCTGGGCCGCCCCACACGTTTTCCTTTCCCCTTCCAACAAGAGGTCTCTATGCCGAAAGTTACGGTGATCATGAATTGCTACAACAGCGCGGAACACCTTCGCGAGGCGATGGATTCGGTGTTCCGGCAGTCGTGGCCCGATTGGGAAATCGTGTTCTGGGACAATTGTTCCACGGACGACAGCGCCGCCATCGCGCAGAGCTACGGGGAGAAGGTGCGGTATTTCCTCGCCGAGAAGACGGTCCCGCTCGGGGCCGCGCGCAACCTTGCCATTGCCAAGGCTGAAGGTTCTTTGCTGGCGTTTCTGGACTGTGATGACGAATGGCTTTCCACCAAGCTGGAAAAGCAGGTGATGCTGTTCAATGCCAATCCGAGGCTCGGCTTGGTGAGCACGGATACCGAGATGTTCAGCGAGAAGGGCACGCTTTCGCGGATGTTCGAGTCGACGCATCCGGCGCGGGGCATGGTGTTCCGCGAACTCATGACCCGGCAGTGGATTTCCATGTCCTCGGCCATGATCCGCAAATCGGCGCTGGACAGCCTGGGCGAGTGGTTCGACGAATCCCTGAACGTATGCGAAGAGGCGGATGTGTTTTATCGCATCGCCAAAACATGGGAACTGGACCATGTGGACGAGCCGCTGACCCGTTGGCGCGTCCACGGCGTGAACACGACGTTCCGCAAATTCGGCCAGTTCGCCGATGAGACGCTCCGTATCCTCGACAAGCACCGGAAGCTGTACCCCGGCTATGACCGGGACTATCCCGATCTGGTCGGGATCCTGACCCGCCGGGCCGCGTTCCAGAAGGCCGTGACCCTGTGGCGCGAAGGCAACGGGGCGGAGGCCCGCAGGCTGGTGGCTCCTTATGTGGCCTCGCCCAAGCTCCGCCTGTTCTGGTTGGCATCGTGGCTGCCCGGAAGCCTCTTTGATCCGCTTTCGCAGCTGTATTTCAAGCTCCCCGGCTTCCTGCGCAAATAAGAAGCGCATAAAGACAGTCGGTTGCACTTTTTCCCGCTTTGATTGTATGTCTTTCTCTTTAAGAAAAACGCCGGAATGGATTCTTGTTGAGCAGCCTCCTCGCCCTGCTTGAGCCGGGAAGGAGATGCGTTTGGGGAGGATGAAGAAATCCTGCTTCAAGAGGGTTCCTTCCTCCTCGTCACATCCCACCTCTACCGATATTCCTTATGACACGAACATATGCTTTCACAGTTGACGGCGGTCGGGTGCGGCTTGACCGGTTTCTCGGAGAGGCCCTGCGGGAACAGGATGTTTCACGTGAAAAAGTGAAACGGGCCATCCGGGATGGCGGCTGTCTTGTTGACGGGGCCGTGTGTACGGATGTCTCCGCCAAGGTGGGGGCCGGGCAGTCCATTGAACTGCGGATGGAAGCGGAACCGACATCCGTGCAGCCGGAAGAGGGCGAACTGGAGATCCTCTATCAGGATGCGTGGCTTGCCGTGCTCAACAAATCGGCGGGTATGACCGTACACCCCGCGCCGAGCTGCCCTGATGGGACGCTCGTCCATCGGCTGGTGGCGCGTTTCCCGTCCTTGCGGGCGCAGGAAGGCTTCCGGCCCGGCATCGTGCACCGTCTGGACAAAGACACCTCCGGGCTTATCTGCGTGGCGCTCACGGAAGAGGCGAGGATGCGGCTTTCCGAGGCGTTCGCGGCACGGGAAATACGGAAGGAATACCTTGCGCTGGTGCAGGGGGTCCCCGCGCCGGCGGGCACGGTGGATGCGCCGCTCGGCAGGCATCCCACGGTGAAGGTCAAGGTTGCGGTGGTGAAAAACGGCAAGGAAGCCCGCAGCGAGTGGCGCGTGCTGCACAAGGGGCAGGGCTACAGTCTGCTTGGGGTACGGATTTTCACGGGCCGCACTCATCAGATCCGTGTGCATATGGCGCATATAGGGCATCCCCTCTGGGGCGACAAATTGTATGGAAGGGGCGGGCAGGTTTTGACGCCGCCCGTCCCCGGCGTGCTGCTCAAGCATGATCCGGCTCCGCGTCAGATGCTGCACGCATGGCATTTGTCGTTCATCCACCCGTTTACGGGTGAGAAGATGGCCTTCACCTGCCCGCCTCCGGAGGATTTTGTCCAGACGGCGCTGACCTTGGAACGACACATGCGGCGCGTCGTCGTAACCGGCGTGGCGGGATCGGGCAAGTCGCTGTTCATGCGGATGCTGGCGGAGGAGGGCGTCCCGACGTGGAGCGCGGACGCGGCGGTAATCCGGCTCTACGAGCCGGGCCGGGAGGCTTGGCAGGCGCTGCGGCTGCGCTATGGCGAACGATTCATTCCCGACGACCGTTCGCCTGTGGATCGTAAGGCTCTGGCTGCCGCGCTGTTGCCGTCGGCGGAGTCGGGCGTGGACGTGCACGAGTTGGAAAACCTGCTGCACCCTCTGGTGCTGGATGATCTTGAACGGTTCTGGAGCGGGCAGGAAGAAGCGGGGCGGGGCTACGCCGTCGCCGAGGTGCCGCTGTGGTTCGAGTCCGGCTGGAGCCGCAAGCTGTGCGGAGAACGGCGGCCCTACGTTGTGGGGATTTCCTGCGAGCAGGGCGAACGCTGCCGCCGCCTGCTGGATGTGCGGGGCTGGTCGGATACGCTCATGGCCCGGATGGACGGCCTCCAGTGGACGCAGGAGCGCAAGCTGGCGGGATGCGATAAGGTCATCGCCAATTCCGGGACGGAAGGGGCGTTGCGCGACAAGGCAAGGGCTTTTGTCCGGGAGATGGAGCATTGGGATGCGGAAAGCCGCGCCGCATTCCTTGGGCAGTGGGAGCATCTGGTGAATGAGCCTTGCCCGGAGGCGGGATAGGGTTTGCATAGCCGTTTTTACAGAGGGAGAATTTGAACGGCTTCCTTGGGAGGGCCAATCCCATATGTAAGGAGCGGGCGCATTCCATTTTTCTCGGGGCCGTGCTGAACGGGGGCAATGTTTTCCTGCGTCGTTATGGCGGGGCGTCTCCGAATGTAACATATTATGTTTCTTGATGGTAACATTTGTTTCTTCTTATTCTCTTTTCGTCTTCCCTTGACGTGAGGTGTGACATCTTCTAGAGAACGGTAAGGGAAGCGTGCCTGTTTCCCGTGAAACAATGCCCTTCTTTATGAAGGGATTTTCCGGCGCAACCGCCCGGGAACGCTTCTGTATGGCCCTGCGGCGTGCCGTATGCGCGAAAAACGCGGCACAGAGGTTTGCCTGCCGCTTGCAAGGCAACCATGCGGAACTGTTTGGGAAGAAATGAGGCTCAGGCAGCTTCGGCCTCGTTTCACCCTTTATGTCCTCGCGCTTCTCCTATTGCCAAAGAGGGACGTTCATGGCTCGAATCATCGCCATTGCCAATCAAAAAGGCGGTGTGGGCAAAACCACTACCGCTATTAATCTCGCCGCTTCATTGGCGATCATGGAAAAACGCGTCTTGCTCGTGGATTGCGATCCGCAGGCAAACACCACCAGCGGGCTCGGCTTCGGTCAGGATGTGTTGCCGGCCAATCTGTACACGTCGTTCTTCCAGCCCGAAAAGGTTAACGAGGCCATTTTATCCACGGTTTCGCCGTATTTGTTCCTCTTGCCCTCCGGTACGGATCTGGCGGCGGCTGAATTGGAGCTTGTGGATAAGATGGGGCGGGAATTCTATCTTTCCGAACTGCTGGAGCCGCTGGAAAAGCGTTTTGATTTCATTATCCTGGATTGTCCTCCGTCGCTCGGCCTGCTCACGCTCAACGCCCTGTGCGCCGCCAAGGAGATCCTTGTACCGCTCCAGTGCGAGTTCTTTGCCTTGGAAGGCATCGTCAAGCTGCTGCAAACCTATGAACAGGTCAAGAAGCGGCTCAATCCTCAGTTGGGGCTTCTCGGCGTGGTGCTGACCATGTTCGATGGGCGCAACCGCCTGACGCGGCAAGTGCAGGACGAAGTGAACCGTTGCTTCCCCGATCAGATCTTTAAAACGGTCATCCCCCGCACCGTGCGGCTTTCCGAGGCCCCCAGCTTCGGCAAGTCCATCCTTCATTACGACATCAAGTCCAAAGGCTCCGAGGCCTATCTGAGCCTTGCCAAGGAAATCGTCATGCGCAAGCCCGGCTCGCGTACCGCGAAGGCGGAGTAGTGTTTCACGTGAAAACATCGGCAGGGCGTCCCTGCCTTGAACGACTGTGAGGTTTTCCCATGTCTGCGAATGAACGTGGTTTGGGGCGCGGTCTGGATGCGCTGTTCCGCAACGTAACGCCTGCGGAGCGCCCGTCTTCGGCCAAGGCGGACAGCGCGGAGGTGCCCGCGCCCTCGGTGCCCAAGAATACGACGACGCTGCCCATCGCCGCGCTGACGCCCTGCAAGGGGCAACCCCGTAAACATTTCGACGAGGCCGCGCTTGACGAACTGGCGGCCTCCATCCGGAGCCAGGGCGTCATCCAGCCGCTGCTGGTGCGTCCGCGCCGGACGGAAACGGCGACCATCTATGAAATCGTGGCGGGCGAGCGCCGCTGGCGGGCCGCGCAGCGCGCCGGGCTTACCGAAGTGCCGGTTTATCTGCGGGAACTGTCCGATGAGGACGCCCTGACCGCCGCGCTTATCGAAAACCTCCAGCGCGAGGATCTGAACCCGCTTGAAGAGGCCCAAGCCATCCAGTCCCTGCGCGAGCGTTTGCCGTACAGTCAGGAGGAGCTGGCCCAGCGGCTTGGCAAGAGCCGTTCCGCCGTCGCCAACTCCCTGCGCCTGCTTCAGCTTCCCCGCCCTATGCAGGATGCGCTCAAGGACGGCGTGTTCACGCCCGGCCATGCCCGCGCCGTACTGGCGCTTCCCGAGCGCGCTCTGCAGGACATCCTGTTCAATGCGGTCATGATGCGCCGCCTGTCCGTACGTGACGCCGAAGAAGCCGTCATCCACTGGAAACGGCACGGTTTGTTGCCGTCTTCGCTGATGGGGGCCTCCGCTCCCGTGGCCCGCAGTGCCCGCGCGCCCAAGCCCGCATGTATCAAACTGGCCATCCGGCAGCTTCGGGAGAATGTCGCGCCCAAGGCGTCCATTTCCGGGACCGACCGCGCGGGACGGATCACGCTTCCCTACGAATCCGAAGAACAGCTTGCGGAGCTCCTGAGCCGTCTGGGGCTCTCGGTGGAGCTTTCCGAAGCCAAGCCGGAATGATCTTCAACCAAAGGATTTCCATGTCTGACGCGTCTCCGGTTCTCTTGACGCCCGATGTCGTGGGCGGGCTGGCGGGCAAGCGCGTGCTGGTCGTCGGCGACATCATGTTGGATGCCTATCTTATAGGCGATGCAGATCGCATTTCTCCGGAAGCGCCCGTCCCGGTCGTCCGGATCGAAAAGGAACGCTATCTGCTCGGCGGTGCGGGCAATGTGGCCCGCAATATCGTGGCGCTTGGCGGCGTAGCGACGCTCGCGGGCGTGATGGGCAAGGATGCCTCCGCCGATCGTATCCGGGGGCTCGTCCGTGATGAAGGCATTTGCGGCGCGTTCGTGGCACTGCCGCAGCGCCCGACCACGGTAAAAACCCGCGTCATGGCCCGGCGCCAGCAGATGCTGCGCTTGGACAGCGAGGACGCCAGCCCGCTTTCCTCCGCCGATCAGGAAGCCCTGCTTTCCGTCATTACGGAGCAGCTTCCGGCGCACGATGTGGTCATCCTGTCCGATTACAGCAAGGGCATCGTCTCTCTGTCGTTCATGTCCCGCTTGCGTGGACTGCTCGCCGCCAGCCCGCATCAGGTGAAGGTCTTGATCGATCCCAAGCCGAGCAATGTAGGCTTGTACGGCGGTTCGTTCCTGCTCACGCCGAATACGAAGGAAACGGGCGAGTGCGCGGGGATGCCCGTACGGAGCCGAGAAGAAATCCTCGCCGCCGGGCGCGCCATTCTGGAAAAGGTGGGGTGTCCGCATCTGCTCACGACACTCGGTTCGGACGGTATGGCTCTGTTCTCCGGGCCTTCCGAGGTTTGGCACGTTCCCACAATGGCGCAGGACGTTTTTGACGTGACCGGCGCGGGCGATACGGTCATCGCCACTCTCGGGCTCGGGCTTGCCGCCGGACTGCCCCTTCTGGCTTCTTGTGTGCTGGCGAACTATGCCGCCGGGCTCGTCGTCGCACAGGTCGGGGCCGCTGTCGCTTCACCCGATGCGCTGCGCGAGGCTATCCGTGAATTGCCCGTAACCATTACGAAATGGTAAAAATATAATAAAATTTTTCACGGAGCCTGATGGGAGCGGGATACGCCTCCAACGTCGGTTTCCCGAAAGGGAAATCGGCGTTTTTTTGTGGCGAAGATGTGGAAAGATGTTTTTCGGGGCAAGGCCGTGTTCGGTATGGAGCGGTGGAAACGGTGAGCAATATCGTGCAAGCGTTTGCTCAGGCCCCGTGCTAGCCTTTTCCTGAAAAGGAGAGCGCTGTGGAAAGTACGACTTCAAAATGCGTAATGGTTCTGGACGAAAACCTGCCTTTGGGGCTTCTCGCTAATACCGCCGCCATCTTGGGCATCACGTTGGGCAAGCATATGCCCGAAGCGGTCGGCGCGGATGTGCTCGATGGTTCCGGCAAGGCCCATCTGGGCATCATTATGTTTCCGGTGCCGATTTTACGGGGCGATGCGGAACAGATCCGAGCCATCAGAGAGACACTGTATGGGGTCGATTATCAGGATGTGATTGTTGTGGATTTTTCCGATGTGGCCCAGTGCTGCAAAAACTACGGCGAATACATCGGCAAGGCGGCGCAGGCGGACGAAAGCGAATGGCGGTATTTCGGCCTAGGCCTTTGCGGCCCCAAGAAGCTGGTCAGCAGACTGACCGGAAGTATGCCGCTGCTGCGATGAGGGCGCTCGTTTCTTTGCAGATGCAGGGAATGCCTCGAGCGTTTGAGGCATTCCCTGCATTTTTCATATGGCGATCTGGAGCCAGGACGTTTTTCCAAAAGAACGGTGACCCGTTCTCTCATTTCTTTTTATGCTTTTTTGAGCATCGCTCCATACATCAAATCGCTGCCGAAGGCATCGGGCGTGCTCTGCCACTGCTTTTCGAGCGACGCGCCGGGCGTACGGGCGAGGAACGCGTCGATCTGCCCTTCGTTTTCGGCGGGATTCATGGTGCAGGTGATGTAGGCGAGGTGCCCGCCGGAAGGCAGGTACGACCACACGGCATCGAGGATGCGGCGTTGGAGGTCGACCAGCCCGGCTACCTGCCCGGGGGTGCGGAGCGTGCGCAGGTCAGGGTGCCGGGCAAGCGTGCCGAGGCCGCTGCACGGGACATCAAGCAGGATGGTCCTGGGCGTGCCCCGCAGAGCCGGTTCGGCCGCCGAGGCGCAGAACAGCGGCGGAGTCTTGAGCACAAGGCGCTTGGCGTCGTCCCTCATGCCCCGCAGCCGGGGCTGGTACGTATCGCTGGCAGCGAGGACGGGCACGCCCAGCTCAACGAGCGCGAGCGTCTTGCCGCCGCGTCCGGCGCAGGCGTCCCACACGGGGCCTTCCCAGCGCGGCGCGTCCAGCGCTTCCAGGACGAGCTGGCTTCCCGCGCCCTGTATCGACAGCCTGCCCTGCCGCAGGTAGTCCCGCATATACTCCGGCTGGGTGCCGGGCGCGAAGCGGACTCCCGAAATTCCCACAGCTTCTCCTTCCTTGCACAGGAAGTCGCGCAGAGCCTCCCATTCGTCCCGGGCGGCGTTCACCCGGACGCAAGGGGACGGCACGACGGAGACGGCCCGCGCAAACGTTTCGGCCTTTTCCGGCCCGTAGCCTTTGGTCCACAGTTCGAGCATCCAGCGCGGCACGCTGTGGAAGACGGAAAGGCGTTCCATCGGATCTTTGATGCGGGATTCATAGAAGGCGAAGGCTTTCAAATCTTCGGATTCGGAGAGGCGGATAAGGGACCGGAGTACGCCGTTGGCGACGCGGGACAGCCCTTGCCCGAACCGGGCTCGCACGGCGTCCACGGCGGCGCTGACGCTGGCATGGGCGGGGATGCGGTCAAGGTACAGCAGCTCGTAGGCGGCTATGCCGATCATGAGCTTCATGGACGCGGGCAGCTTTTCCGGAGCCTTCATAAATTGGCTCAGAAGCCACGAAATCCGGATTTCCGACCTCAGATACCCGTAAACGAGTTCCGTCGTCAGAGCGGCTTCCTGACGCGAAAAAAGGCCACCTGTCAATTTCGTGTCCAACAGGGATTGTACGGGGGCGCTGATGCCCGTGCGTTCCAGAATCCGGAGGGCCGCTTCACGCGCCGGAAGGGGCGCTTCGTCGTTTTGTTTTTTCTTTTTCATGCGGGGCTCGGTGATAAGGTGTAGAGGTGCGGGGAGGTTTTGGGGGGAAGAAGAAATTTTCTAGAGAAGGGGCAACCCACGTTTCTCCTTCCCCCTCCAAACCTCCCCCTTTTCTCTTCAGAGATTTTTGTAAACGGGGCGGATGGCGGGCGGGGCTGTGCGAGGGGGTAACCCCGGCGGCAGTTTCCCGGCGTTGCGGGCCTCTGAACGGAATCCGTCCGATTGTTTTTTGTCCACAGGCAGCTATGGCAATAGGGATTCAATAACGGCAAAAGTCTTTGGAGAGGGAGGGATGGGGCTTGGGGAAGGGAGGGGGAAGCTTTTCTTCAGAAACGTTCCCCCTCCCTTCCCCAATTTCCTTAATGCCCGGTAATACTATATTTTTTCAGCTTATACTGCATCAAGCTCTTGGATATGCCGAGCAATTCCGCGGCTTTGGCCTGTACGAAGTCGGCGCGGACGAGCGCGCGGCGGATAAGCGCGGCTTCGATGCGCTCAAGGGTATCGGCAAGATCAAGCTGCACCGGAAGCAGATCCACGGCGCTCTTGAACTGCGCTTCCTCGTCGCGGATCTCGGCGGGCAGATCCTCAAGGGTGATCACGTCTCCGGGCACGAGCACAAGGCAGCGTTCGACCACGTTCTGCAATTGCCGGATGTTGCCGGGCCACTCGTAGCCGGAAAGATGGTTCAGCGCTTCGGTGGAAAACGTCTTGGGCGGGATGCCGTTTTCCTTGGCGGCCTTTTCCGCGAAGTGGGCCACCAGCAGCGGGATATCCTCGCGGCGTTCGCGCAGGGGCGGGATCGGGATGTGCACCACGTTGAGGCGGTAGTAGAGGTCTTCGCGGAACGTCCCCGCCTGCACCAGCGGCATGAGGTCCTTGTTCGTTGCCGCGACGATGCGGATGTCGACTTCGATTTCCTCGCTGCCGCCCACGCGCTCGAAACGGCGCTCCTGAAGCACGCGGAGCAGTTTGACCTGCAATTCGGGGGTCAGCTCGCCCACTTCGTCGAGGAACAGCGTGCCCCCGCTGGCCTGCTCAAAACGGCCCCGGCGCATGGCGACCGCGCCGGTGAAGGAACCTTTTTCGTGTCCGAAGAGTTCGCTTTCAAGCACGCCGGGGTTCAGGGCCATGCAGTTCACGGAAACAAAAGGTTCCTGGCTGCGCGGCGAGGAAAAGTGGATGGCGCGCGCGACGAGTTCCTTGCCGGTGCCGGATTCGCCGGTGATGAGCACCGTGGCGCGGCTCGGCCCGGCGCGGTCCACAAGGGCGAGCATGTCACGGATGGCCCGGCTGCGCCCGATGATCTGGTGCTTGCCGTAGCGCTCTTCAAGGCTTTCCCGCAGCAGCTGGTATTGGCGGTGGGCGCGGGCCAGCTCGGCGGCGTTCTGGATGGAAAGCAGCAGCTCGTCGTTGGAAAACGGCTTGGTGATGTAGTTGAACGCCCCGTAACGCATGGCCTCCACAGCGCTTTCGATGGAGCCGAAGGCCGTCATGATGAGCACCGGGATGTGGGGCCAGTTCTTTTTGACCCGTTCCAGCACCTCACGCCCGGAGATGCGGGGCATCTTCATGTCGGTGATGACGATGTCGACTTCGGACTCTTCGAGAAACGCCAGCGCCGTTTCCGGGTCATTCAGTGCGGTCACGGCGTATCCCGCTTCGGTCAGCAGCGTTTCCAGAACGAGCAGGTAGTTTTTCTCGTCGTCAATCAGCAGCAGATGCACCTTGTCGTTCATGAGAATATCCTTGTCTGTCTAGCGTGTCTGCGGAGAGGCGTCGCCTTCCCGCAAATCGTGTTTCTCCGAGGGGAGCGGATCGGTCAGCGTCACGGGCTCGTCATCCGCGCTTGCGGCCGGCCGTTCGTCTTTTTCGGGAGTGTCGCCTATATCCGGCTCGCTGGCAACCGGGAGCAGGATGGTGATCATGGCTCCGCCCTCTTCGGGGTTGGTCAGGAGCAGTTTCCCGTTGTGGGACGTGATGATGGTGTTCACGATGGGCAGGCCGAGGCCCGTGCCGTGATCCTTGGTGGTAAAGAAGGGATCAAGAAGCTTGTGCAGCAGGGCGGGCGGGAAACCGGGGCCGCTGTCGTGGAACGAAAGCGCGATCATGCCGTCGTCCCGTCGTTCGCCGCGGATATGGATGGTCCCGTTGGTCCCGATGGCCTGATAGGCGTTGACCAGAATGTTGTAGACGGCCCGGTACAGCAGATCCTTGTCCCCGAGGACGAACAGGGAACCTTCCGTGTCGCGGACGCATTCCACGCCGAGGCGCTTCATTTCGCCGTCGAGGAAGCCGGTGGCCTGATTCAGCAGCGCGTTGAGATCCACGCGATCCTGACGGGGTACGCGGGGGCGGGCATAGTCGAGGAAGTCGTTGACGATCTGGCTCAAACGGCAGGACTCGTCGAAAATGGCCGTGAGGATACGTTGGGCGGGGCTGCCTTTCTCCTGTTCCGGCGTGCGCCGGATGAGAAACTCGGAGCTTGACCGGATGATGCCGAGCGGATTGCGGATCTCGTGGGCGATGCTGGCGATGACGCGGCCCATGCTGGCGAGCTTTTCGTTCTGATGGAGTTCGGCCTCAAGCTTGCGGTTGCGGCTCATGCGCTCGGCAAGGGTCCGTTCCGCCTTGATGATGAAGAACTGGAGGATGGCGAACAGGATGGTGGACGAACCAAGGCATGTGGCGAGGATGAGCCACTGGAAGCGCACGACGCTGTCGTAATCGTCGGTGATGTCCTGCGTGATTTCCAACACGCCGGTCACAAGGGATTCCGGTTTGCCGGTGCTCTCGCTGATGCCGAGATCCACGGTCAGGGGGAACATGGTCCGCAGCGAGTAACTGCCGTCCGGGATCTTGAGCATGAACATGGCGGAAAGCATGTTGACGCTGGAGAGCGTCTCAAAGAAGGGGATGCCCGAACTCATGACGCGTTCCATCGACGCGGGCGTGATGTCGGTCCGGCCCAGTTCCATCTGATTGATGGAGTAGTTGACGACCCTGTCCGCCCCATAGATGCGCAGGGATTCCAAATGCAGGCCGAGGATGGTGGATTGCACCACATCGTCGAGCTGCTGGTACTGCATACTTTGGCGCAGGGCGATGCGCCCGAACGCGAGGAAGGTAGGCAGCGTGAACCGGCGGTAGATCTGCTGGTTCAGGTTGCTGGCCATGAGCATGGCGTATTGCTGCTGGCGGAGCAGCAGCGTGTTGCGTGCGGAATTGCCGATGAAAAAGGCCAGCATCACGCTGGAAGCAAGGATCAGGATAAGCGATATCCACGAGAGGAACCGGGTCAGCCCGAACGGCAGGCCCTTGTCCACGGAGTCTTTTTTGCCGAACAAAACGAGCCTCTGAGTAGTATATGTCGGGGAGGGCACCCATGAAAAAGGCACCCGTCATGCCTTCCCCTGGCTCCCTTCCCGTGAAACGTTTGGTGGGGAGGTCGGTTACGCAATAGGGATGCTCTTGAAAAATAGCCACGACTTTTTTGTTTGAACAGAGCCGTCGGCCTTGTTCGAAGAAAAAAGCCCTGATTGCCGTTGATCGTGGCAACGTGTTTCTACGGATTTCTTTTATGCCTGTACCGGAAAGGGCACAGAGATTCGAAGCACAAACGTCTTTGGAAAGGAATGGAGGCTGGCAAATCAGGGGAAGGGGAGACGCTTTCTTTCAGAAACGTTTTCCCCTTCCCCAAAGTCTCTATAGCTTTTTTTGCCTACCCCCTAGTCCAGAAATGCCTTCAAAATGGCGGCTTCTTCCGGGTAGCTGGAGGAGCCGAGGCGGGAATAGGCAAGGCGCTTGCCGAGCTCCACGGCGGGCTGGTCGAGCGGGTTGATGTTCATAAGCCAGCCGGTAAGCACGGTCGTGGCCATGAGCAGCCCCATGACTTCGCCTGCGGCGCGCATGGAGGATTCCGCCGCTTCCAGGCGGGTGAGCGGCACGCCGTTATGCACGAGGGCCGCAGCCGAGCCGAGGGTTTCGGCGTTGAGCAGGTCCCCGAAAGTCTTGCCCCGCAGCCATTCCCAGCTGTCCGGCACGTCGTCCGGGAACTGCGGGCCCTTGCTCAGGTTCGGGCAGTGCAGCTGGATGCAGCCCTTGTCGGCGGGGCCGTCGAGGAACATCTGCTGGAGCGAGTGCTGATCGGTAACGCCCACGGCGGGCAGCGGCATGGTCCCCTTGCCGTTTTTGCCGAGGCTTTCCGCCCAGAGCTGGCCGAACCACTGGCCGAAAGAGGCCCATGAGGGAATATACGTGAAGAAAATCAATTGGCTGTAGTCGTGACGCGACAGCTCGAAGCACCAGTTCGCGAGCGCCCATGCGGGATGGTTGCGGAGGTTTTCCGGCTTGCCGAGTTCGTCGTTGACGAGCGGCGCGTTCACGCTGGCCGCGCCTTCGAGGAAGTCTTCCCACGGCAAGCCCATGAAGGCGGCGGGGACGAGCCCCACCGCGGAAAGGACGGAATACCGCCCGCCCAGATGGTCCGGCACCGGCAGGGACACGATGTTGTGGCGGTCGGCCTCTTCGCGCAGGTAGCCCTTCTTTTCGTCGGTGACGAGCAGCATATGCTCGTGCCACGTGTTGGGGAGCGCCCTTTGCAGCCACGCCTTCATGAAAAAGTACTGGGCCAGCGTTTCGATGGTTCCGCCGGATTTGCTGACGGGGACGACGATGGTTTCTTCGGGATTGAGGGTGGACATCTGCGCTTCGAGCACATCGGCGTCCACGTTGTCCAGAATCCACAGCCACGGCCCCTGGTGGTTCGGGAGATCCTGCTGAGGGAAAAAGGCCTTTTGGAGTGCGCGGGTGCCGAGGGCCGAGCCGCCGATGCCCAGCACGACCATATGCTTGAAGCGCCGGAGCTGCGGGGTGAGCGCCTTGAGGCGGGCCGTCAGGCTGCTGCGGAAAGGCAGGTTGAGGAACGGAAGTTTGCCCGAGGCCACTTCACCGATGAGGCGGGCATTGCAGCTGTCGAGCTGCGGCTCAAGGAGCTTGAGCGCCTGCGGGCGTGTCGGTGCCGTCGTCAGCAACCGTCCGGTCCATGCGTGCTTCCAATCCAGAGTATGCATACCGTCTCCTGAAAAGTGCCGTCCGCGGGCGGCGTTTTCCGGTTCCGGGAAGCCCCGGAACCGGAGGTCAGCATTATTGTCCGATGAGGACCTTGCGGACGCGGGCGAGGGCGTCCATGAGCACGTCGTCGGCCACGGCGTAGGAGAACCGGATACAGTCCGGCGCTCCGAAGGCGTCGCCGGGAACCAGCGCCACGCCCGCTTCACTGAGCAGGCGGGTACAGGCGGCGGTGGCGTCGGGCATTTTTTCGTCATACAGGGCGGAAATATCCGCGAACAGGTAGAACGCGCCCTCGGGTTTCGGGCATACCACGTTTGACCACGAGGCGATTTCCTTCCATGCCATATCGCGGCGCTTCTGGAAGGCCTGGCGCATGGACTCCACGCAGTCGTAGGGGCCGGTGAGGGCGGCTACGGCGGCCTTTTGAGACACGGAGCAGATGTTGCCGGTGGCCTGTCCGGTGATTTGGCTGAGTTTCTTGACGAGGTCGGGGTGGGTCACGGTATAGCCCACGCGCCAGCCGGTCATGGCGAAGCTCTTGGCAAGGCCGTTGACGACGGCGATGCGGTCCGGGTACTGCTTCCACCAGACGATGATGCTCGACGGCTTGTTGGGCTCGTAGACGAGCTGGTCGTAGATTTCATCGGCGATGATGAACAGGCCGCGATCCAGCGCCCATTTCACGATGGCGTCGCGTTCGGACACGGAATAACAGGCGCCCGTGGGGTTGGAAGGCGAGTTGAAGACGAGTATTTTGGCCTTCGGGGTCAGTGCGGCTTCGAGCTGTTCCACCGTCACTTTGAAGCCCTGCGAGGCAGGGGCCTTGACCGCGACCGGCACGCCGCCGTTCAGGTAGACCATGTCGGGATAGCTCACCCAGTACGGCGAGGGGATGAGCACTTCGTCGCCGTCATTGAGCAGGGCGGCGAACAGGTTGTACAGGGACTGCTTGCCGCCATTGCTGGCGATGGTACAGTCCGGCGCGACGTCGACGCCGTACGCGCGCTTAAAGTAACCGGCGATGGCTTCCCGCAGGGGCGGGATGCCGGGCACGGCGGTGTAGCGGGTAAAGCCCTCGTCGATAGCCTGTTTCGCTGCGTCGCAGACATGGGCGGGGGTGGGAAAATTCGGTTCGCCGATTGCCAGGCTGGTCACGTCGACGCCCTGCGATTTGAGCTCGAGGGCCTTGGCGTTGATGGTCAGGGTGGCGGAAGGCTTTATGTGGGCCATTCTTTCGGAGAATTGCATGGGACTATACCTCGGTGGCTACATGACTTTGTCGTCATGCAGTAGCAGGTTAGGCCCCGTCTGTAAATTGGTGGATATGCGGGAAGTGGAAAGGGCTTTTTTTCTCTAGCCGGGTATCGGCATTCGCTTTTTTAAGGAAAGAACATCCCCGGGGCATGGTCCCCGGGGGAATGGGGTGGGGTGCATGTCCATATTGTTGCCATTTCCTTCCGGTTGTGTGGTCGGGCGTCTGATACGCCGCGAGAAGCGTTTTTTCGTGCACGTGTTGATCGACGGCAAGCCGGATGTGGCGCACACCAATAATACAGGGTCCATGATCGGGCTGTTGCGGCCCGGCGCGCCCGTGTTGTTGTCTCCCGCGCAGAACCCCGAGCGGAAGCTCAGGTGGACGCTGGAGCTGGTGTGGTGCGGCGATCCTGCGGCCTATCCGCGCGGCGGCTTTTGGGCCGGGGTGAATACGAGCACGCCCAACCGGATGCTTGAGGCTGCGTTCAGGGCGGGCAAGCTGCCGTGGGCGGAAGGCTATACCTCATTCGCGCGGGAAAAGGTGCGTGGCGAGAGCCGGTTGGACGGTTTGCTCGAAGGGCCGGGGGTGCCCAGGCTCTGGGTCGAATGCAAGAATGTCACCATGTCGGAGGATGACGTCGCGCTGTTCCCGGATGCCGTTTCCGAGCGGGGGCTCAAGCATTTGGGGACGCTGAAAGGCATTGTTGCCGCCGGGGAGCGGGCAGCCATGTTTTACTGCATACAGCGGCCCGATGCCTGTTGCTTCGGGCCTGCGGACATGATCGATCCGGCGTATGCCGTGGGGCTGCGGGATGCCGTGGCGCACGGCGTGGAGGTGTATCCGCACCTTGCCGTTTTGACGGTGGAGGGGATTGGGTTGGAAGCAGAGTGTTTGTCTATGGTTTAAGATTATTATGTAATACGTAGGGATGGTTCCCGGCTGCGCCGTCGGGCGTTTTCCCTGCCGCGCAGGGTGGCCGCCTCCCGCGGGGGCAAAGGGGGCCTCGGAGGGGCGGAGCCCCTAACAGGCCCCCTTTGCAATCCCCCCGGAACACCCCGTTTCTCCGCTGCCTCAAGTGGGTTGCTGGCCTGCCGCGCAACGGCCCTCTTCCTTTTCGGCTTTTCTTTGTCTGCCATCCGTCGCCGGTGCGCTGCCGATGCTCCGGGAGCTAACCCGGTCTGCGACCGGGGGGATCTCCCTCCGCGCAGCGCAAAGCCCCTGCCGTTTCTCCTTCGCATGAAGATTGAAAGATGCTGGCTTTCTCTGCGTAATAAGATGAAATTTCATATTTTTTAAGAGAGGAGAAGGGCTTTTGGAATGAAGGGGAAGGGTGTTTGAAAGAAAGGGTGTATTTTTTCTACATATGCTCTCATAACGACAAATACGGCATCATTCCCGGTCGGGAGCGATGCCGTGCCTGCCGTTTTTCCCCTCGCCCCCATTACAAAAGTTTTAGGGGGAAGGGGGTGGGGTTCGGGGAGG
>NZ_JNJP01000068.1 GCF_000701705.1 Bilophila wadsworthia ATCC 49260
GGGCGGGGAAACCTTTCTCCAGAAAGGTTTCCCCGCCCCTCCCAATCTTCTCTTCTACACCAACCCCCTGCGGGCGGCGATGAGCTCGGCTACGATGGATACGGCGATTTCCTCGGGTGTTTCGGCACCGATTTCGAGGCCGATGGGGCTGTGGACGCGCCCGAAATCATCTTCGGAAAAACCTTCAGAGCGCAGAAAACTGTAGATGCCGTCACGCTTGCGCTTGCTTCCGATCATGCCGACGTAGTGGGCCGTCGTGTGCATGGCCTGAGAGAGGCATCCCCTGTCGTGGCTGTGCCCGCGCGTGGCAATGACGATATAGTGCTCCGGCCCGATGCCGCAGGCTTCAGCCAGTCCTTTGAATTCAGGCAGGACATGCACGGCGCGGGCAAAGGGGAAACGCGTCGGAGAGGCGTATTCCTCACGGTCGTCGACGGCAATGACCTCAAAGCCGACCTCATGGGCCAGCCTGCCCGTGGCAAGGGAAACGTGCCCGCCGCCGCAGAGTACGACGACGCCCTGATGGATCAGAGGCTCGACATAGACGCGCCTGCCGTCGAGATCGATGCAGGCCGCGCTGTTGCTCCTGACTTGCGCCAGAACGGGGGCGGGCAGAGCCGGGGCGTCCGTGTGGAAGCTGCGCTGAGGCGAGGCGGGATCGGTAATATCCACGAGCCAGACCCCAAAGGCGGCCCGGCTGCGGCAAGCCGCTGCCTGACGGAAAAAGGGAAGCTGCTCGGGCGTGATCCGCTCCACGAGGATATCCACGATGCCGCCGCAGATCATGTCGGCATCCGGTGTGAATCCGGTCATGTCGAAATGCATCAGGCGGGCGGTTCCGCCCTTGCGGACGGGCAGGCACGCCGCCAGCACGTCCGATTCGACCTGACCGCCGCCGATGGTCCCGATCACGGACAAGTCCCGCGTGACCAGCATCTGCGCGCCCGCATGGCGCGGGGCGGAGCCGGAACGATCGATGATCGTGGCAAGCGCCAGAAATTCTCCCTGTTCAAGATGTTGGGCAATGTCGTTTTCCAGCTTCATGCGAACCGCCTCGTGATGGGAAATTCATTTCCGCAGGGCCCAAGGCCATGCCATATATGTTTTACGGTGCATGATGCTACACGCTCTTGCCGGACGGATCAAGGTGAAGCGCAATTTGGAACGCAGCTCACGGAAACGACGCCGGGCCGAAGCAACGGGTTGTCTTCCCGAACCTTATCCCAAACAACGAAAAAACTTCTCGTCAGTATGGCCGGCAACAAGGATTCGATAAGCGCAAAAGTCTTTGAAGAGGGAGGGGGAGAGGTTTGGAGAGGGGGAGGGGGAAACTTTCTGAAGAAAGTTTCCCCCTCCCCCTCTCCAATATCCCTTTTGTCCCTAACTCCGCATGGCGAAGTTGATGACGAACATGGCGGTGATGATCCACATGAAGAGGCTCACTTCGCGGGCACGTCCGGAAAGGAGCTTCACGGCGGCGTAGCTGACGAAGCCGAACCCGAAACCGCTGGCGATGCTGTAGGTCAGCGGCATCATGATGATGGTCATGAAGGCCGGGAAGCCTTCGGTAAAGTCATTGAAGTCGATGTTCATCACTTCCATCATCATGAGCGCGCCCACGATGAGCAGCGCCGGAGCCGTGGCGAAAGCGGGCACAAGGCCGATGAGCGGGGCGAACACCAGAGAGGCGGCGAACAGGACCGCCACGGTCAACGCGGTCAGGCCGGTGCGGCCGCCCTGCGAAATGCCCGCGGCGCTTTCCACATAGCTGGTGACGGTGGACGTACCGAGGAAGCTGCTGACCACCGTGCCGACGGAGTCGGTGACCAGCGCCTTGTCGAGGTTCTCGATGTGGCCCTTGTCATCCATCAGCCGGGCTTTGCGGGAGAGGCCGATGAGCGTCCCCATGTTGTCGAACAGCTCGACGATGGTGAAGGTGAAGATGATCGAAATGATGCCGTACTTGAGCGCGCCCATGATGTCGAGCTGCATGAGCGTGGGGGCGAGGCTCGGGAGGGAGAAACTCATAACGCTGTCGATCCCGGAAGGGGCCGGAGATACGCCGAATACCATGCCGAGCACGGCGGTCACGAGGATGCCGATGAGCAGGCTCCCCTGGACGTTACGGGCCATGAGCCCCGCCGTGAGCATGAGGCCGCAACAGGCCAGCAGCGGGCCGGGTTGGGTGACATGGCCGAGGGCGACTACTGTAGCGTCGTTCTTTACCACGATGCCCGCGTTCTGGAGCCCGATGAAGGCGATGAACATGCCGATGCCGACGACGATGGCATACTTGAGGTTCATGGGCACGGCATCAATGAGCAGCTGGCGGACGTGCGTAACCGTCAGCAGCAGGAACACGATGCCGGAGAAGAACACCGCACCGAGGGCCACGGTCCAGTGCAGGCCGAGGACGCCGCAGACGTAGTAGGCGAAGAAGGCGTTCAACCCCATGCCGGGGGCCACGGCCACAGGGAAATTGGCCCAGAGGCCCATGGCGGCGCTGCCGATGACCGCGGACCAGACGGTTGCTGCAATGGCGGCTTCCTTGGGGATACCCGCGTCCGCGAGGATGCTCGGATTGACGAAAATGATGTAAGCCATAGCGACGAAGGTGGTCAGGCCGGCGAGGATTTCCGTTTTGACGGTCGTTCCTTTTTCGCTCAGCTTGAAAACCCGTTCCAGTATGCCTTTTGTCTGGGCCATGGGCGTTCCCCGGTGGTTGAATGGTTTCGGATGATTCCCCCTAAAACAGACAACCCCTGTACATGGGAATCATGGACAGGGCAAGTCTGCTGAAAAACACGGCTGATTTTGCTCAGCTTTGATGATGGTGGCATGGCCCGTCCGGCTTGCGGAGACAGGCACAGGTATTTTGCGGCGGTGTGTCGTTGAGGCAGCTTTCCACGGCGGCGATGATGGCGTCGTAGCCCGTGCAGCGGCAGAGGTTCCCGGCGTGCCCTCGGCGGATTTCCTCGCGGGTAACGGGCTGGCCCTTGTGTTTTTCGATGAAGGCCGTACTGCTCATGACGAGGCCGGGCGTGCAGAAGCCGCACTGGACGGCCCCGGCGTCCACATAGGCTTGCTGGACGCGGGAAAGCCGGTTGCCCTTGGCTTCGCCCTCGGCGGTGCGGATCGTTTTTCCGTCCGCCCAGACGGCGAGAAAAATACAGGAATCCACGGGGATATTGTCGACGAGCACGGTGCACGCGCCGCATTCGCCCACGCCGCAGCCTTGTTTGGAGCTGGTCAGGCCTTCGGCGCGCAGGACTTCGAGCAGCGAGGCGCGGACGTCAAAGGAAAGTTCCCGCGCCTTGCCGTTGACGGTGCAGCGTATGGTTTTCAGCATGAGGCGGCCTCCTGAAGTTCGACGGCGCGGACGACGCACCGGGCAATGACGCGTTCCGCCAGCGTGCGGATGATGTGCATACGGAAATCCCGGTTGGCGCGCCACGAGGTTCTGGGCTGCACGTCCGCTTCCACGGCGGCGCTGATTGCGGCGAGGGTGGCGGGCAGAGCTTCGGGCGTCGCGGAACGGCCCAGGGCGGCGGCTTCGGCGCTGGGGCAGCGCACCGGGATCGGCGCGGATACGGAATAGGCTAGCCGGATGCCCGAAATGACCGTCCCGTCAAGTCTGACGGCCGCCGCGCAGCCGATGGTGGCGATGTCCATGGCTTCGCGCATGGCGTATTTGTGGTAGGCTGCGCCCCAGCCCTGCCAGTCTTCAGGCCGGAACTCCACGGAAAGGAGCACTTCATCCCGCTTGAGGGCGACCCTGCCGGGCCCGGTATGGAAGCCGAGGGCGGGTATGGTCCGTTCTCCCTCCGCTCCTCTGATATTGAGGTAGCCGTTCAGGGCGAGGACGGGTGCGCAGGTGTCCGCCGAGACGGCCCCGTTGCAGAGGTTGCCGCCGATGGTGCCCATGTTGCGGATCTGCGGCCCGGCGACGCTGGCGGCGGATTCCCCGAGCATGGGGATGCATTCGCGGATGATGGGGGATTCCTCAAGATCGGTAAAGCTGGCCCCTGAACCCACGCGCACGGTGCCGTCCGCCTCGCGGGTGATGGGTTTCAGTTCGGGCAGGTCATGGATGTCCACGAGCCGGGAGAAACCTTCGAATTCCCGCAGCTTGATGAGCACGTCCGTGCCGCCCGCGATGAGGCGGGCTTCGGGATCTTCTCCGAGCAGCCGGATGGCGTCGCTCACGGACTCCGCTTTTTGGTAGGATTGTATATCGAACATGGGTGATCCTTTGGGTTGAGGATACCCGGGGGGGAGGGTTTTTTTGAAAAAAACCTCCCCCCCGGACCCCCTCCCGCAAAACGCCGACTGGCGGGGAGGGGACACGGAAGGCGTTCAGGAAGGATATGCCGGGAAAAAGCCCTATCCTCTTTTTCAAATGAACCGTCTTCGCTCAAATGTTGCTCGGGGTTTGTTTCCCGGTCGGCCCATCATTTCATACAGCGCCGTCCTGAAGCCCGCATACGAAAATTTTTGGTGGATGAGGGGAGGGGGTCGGGGAGGGGAAAAGGCCCCTTTTTGCGGAATCCCCATAAAGGGGACAAGCGGGGCATTCTCCCCTCCCCGATAGTTTTCTATCCCTTAATCAATCCAGCCTTCACGAATTCCTCGAACAGCAGCTTCGGCGTCATGGGGATGGCGTTGACGGCGACGCCGGTCGCGTCGAGGACGGCGTTGCGGAGCGCCGGGGCCGGGCTGATGAGCGGCGGCTCGCCGAGCGACTTGTTGCCGTATACGCCTGAGGGTTCCTGCGTTTCCACAAACGCGCAGTCCAGATCCGGAATGTCGCAGGTTGTGGGGAACTTGTAGTCCAACAGATTGTTGTTGTGCACGCGCCCGGTGGCGGGATCGACGAGCAGTTCCTCATAGAGCGCCCAGCCGATGCCCATGCCCATGCCGCCGTGCACCTGCGCCGTGGCGAGCGCGGGATTGATGATCACCCCGGCGTCGTGCACGTTCAGGATGTGCGTGATGCGGACCTTGCACAGATCGATATCCACTTCCACTTCGGCAAAGCAGCCGCCGAAGGAGGGGGGATTCTGGCGCGTCTTGAAGGATACCTCTGCGGAGAGCTGTCCGCCGCGATCCTTGTTGTAGAAAGAATCCATCGCCAAATCGTGCAGCGTGACCACGACGCTTTCGGGGTTGCGGACAAAGACTACGGCATCGCCCTGCGCGGTCGGCGCGATGGTCAGGGCGGCGGGCGTGTGCCCGGTCATTTCGGCGGCATAGCCGAGGAGCTTCCGGCGCAGCCCGTCCGCGACGGCGTGCACGGCGGGGGCGCAGGTGTAGGTCTGGCGGGAGGCGTAGGCCCCGGGATCCCACGGCGTGATGTCCGTGTCCTGCGTGGAGATGACGTGGATGTTTTCATAAGCGACGCCGAGCGTTTCCGAAACCATCTGGGCAAAGGCGGTGTCCGCGCCCTGTCCGATTTCCGTCGCCCCGGTCATGAGGTTCACCGTGCCGTCCTGATTCAGGATGAGGCGGGCGCTGCCCGGTTCCACATTGGCAGGATAGGTCCCCGAACCATAGCTGAACGCGGACACGCCGACCCCGCGCCGCAACGGGCTGCCCGTGCGGACGGCTTCTTCATTGAAGGCTTTACAGGCGGCCTTGCGTTCGTCCCACCGGAACTTTTTGCGGCCTTCCTCAAGGCAGTCGCTGATGCCGAGCGTGGCGACCGGCTTGCCGTTGAGCGGAGAGATGTCGCCGTTGCGCCCGGTGTTCTTCAGGCGGAAATCCAGCGGGTCCATGCCGAGCGCGCGGGCCGTATCGTCCATGAGGCATTCGATGGCATAGGCGGTCTGGGGAGAGCCGTAGCCCCGGCAGGCCCCGCCTACGGGGATATTGCTGTAAAAGGTCTTGGCTGAAAAACGGTACGTGGCGTGCGGGTAGACGTAGCAGACCTTGGAACCGCCCGCCGCCGCGATGGAGTGCCCGTGCGAGGCGTAGGCCCCGGTGTTGGAGAGCACGTCGAGGCCGTAGCCGAGGAGCTTGCCGTCCTTTGTGGCCCCGGCCCGCGCCGTCATGGCAAAGGCGTGGCGCACGCGGGTGCAGAGCATACATTCCTCACGGGTCAATTCCATGCTCACGGGCGCGCCGTCGAGCTTCATGGTCAGGAAGGCCACGATGGGCTCCAGCACCACATCCTGTTTGTTGCCGAACCCGCCGCCGATATAAGGCTTGATGACCCGGACGGACGACCACGGGATGCCGAGCGCCTGCCCGACCACGCGGCGGCAGATGTGCGGGATCTGCGTGGAGCTGACGATCACGATATGCCGCATGTCGTCCATGTAGGCGTAGGCCGTCTGGTTTTCCAGATGGCAATGCTGCATGGTCGGCGTGCGGTAGGCGCCCTCAACCACCACGTCGGCGGCCGCAAGGGCTTCGTCGAGCGTGCCGTTGCATTCGAGGGTGTGCTGCTTGAGCAGGTTGCCGTCGGGATTCACGGAGGGCTGGAGCACGGGCGCACCGGGAGCCAGCGCCGTTTCCGCCGAGGTCATGACCGGGAGGGGCTCATATTCGACTTTGACCAGATGGGCGGCCTTGCGGGCGGTGAGGCCGTCGCGGGCCACGACCACGGCCACTTCGTCGCCGTAATAGCGGACGTGCTTGGTCAGCAGAAGGCGGTCGGCCACGTCTCCGTGCGACGGGTCCATGGAGTAGGGATGTCCGGCTGTGGGAAAGAGGAAGCCCGGCACGTCATCGGCGGTGAAGACGGCCTCGACGCCGGGCAGGGCCAGCGCTTCCGAGGCATCGATGGAAAGGACCATGCCGTGGGCGATGGTGCTGTGCACATAGGCGGCGTGCCGCATACCCGGCAGGCCCATATCGTCGGTATACCGGGCCCGCCCCGTCACTTTGGCTTCGGCATCCAGCCGTTGTTTGGATTGTCCGATTGCCATGCCGCTTCTCCTGTTCTTCTGGTGTGAAATGGTTCGCTTGTGGCGTTGTTTACGCTGTGGGCACGTTCTTGTCCACAGGGCAGTGGAGGATGCCCCTGCGGATGTAGCAGGGGCGGTTGAAGCGTCCGAGGATGGCTTCCAGTATGCCGCCGCCGATGGCAAAGGCCTTGTCCGAGACGTGGTGGCAAGCCGTGTTGTCGCGCGGATCCACGTCGCCGACTTTGATTCGATCCGTAACGGGCGTTCCCGAGCGCAAAAGGCCACGGATAACGCCGCTGATAACAGTGCGGATTTCCTTGGATACGCCGTTGGCCTCAACGGTGGCGACGACATCGCCGGCCTTGACGTGGTCTCCGATGTCGTGGCGGCTGAGAAAGATGCCGGTCTGCGGAGCGCGCAGCACGCGCTCGGTGGTCATGCCCACGATGTCGCCGGGAATGCCGGTATCGGGCTCCGCGCTGCCGGAGTAGAGGACCCGTCCGAGGTTGTGCCCCCGGTTGGTTTCGACGATGCAGTGGACATTTTCGCCCACGGTGAAGCCGGGCCCCACGCCGATGACGAGAGGCGCGTCGGTGATGCCGACGCCGACGTTCCGTTTGGCGAGCGTGGCTTCAATGACGACTTCGGGGCGGAGGCGGGGGATGGTGACGCCCTGCGGATCGACCATGACCGGGATGCAGCCGGCGTCCCAGAGCGGGGCGATTTCTTCGGGCCGGGGAGCGAGGGCCGCCGTAATGCCTTCCACCGTGCAAAGGCCCTCATAGACGGCTTCGGAAAAGGCCACCCTGCGCCTTACGGCCATCGGATGCGCCGTTTCCAGAATGATCAGGCGCCGGAAGCCGGAACGATAGAGCCTGAGCGCGATGCCCGTGGCGATGTCCCCGCCGCCGCGGAGAAGAATGGCGAACTGTTGGTATTGGTACATGCTGCAACTCCTGCTGCCCGAAGAAGGGGTTTTCTCTGAACTATATACGCAGTGGCATGATGACACAACTATACCTTGGGTTCCGGTCGGCAGCGTTCGTGGCCATTTCATATCGTGTTCGTTGTAGAAACAAGAAGAATCAATAAAAACATATTGTTGAATCTATAAATTTTTCTTTGTGCCGGGTGGATTTTTTAGCCGATGCAGTGCCGGGGCAAGCGGTTTGCGGGTGACGGGGGCCATAATGCGGAAGAACCCGCGGCATCCGGGGGGAGGAGCGGATCCCCGGATGCCGCGGGCCTGTGGAGGAGCCTATTTGTGCTTCGGCCCGGCGAAAGGCTGCTTGCGGGCCAACAGGCGGAAGAGGGTGGCGGCCTCCACCGCGCCGGACAGGGCGGCCTCGTTGACGTCGCCGTTCAGCGTAACCTTGGTGGCGCAGAGGGTTCCGCCGTCGAGATGGGCGATGAGGGCATCGCTTTCGAAGACGAAGCCGTCCTTTTCCGCAGCCAGCGAGAAGGCCTTGCCGCCGCGCTTGCCTTCCAGCCGCGCCGGACTGGCGAGTCGGTAGCCGTCCGGCGCGTTGTCGAAGGATTCGCGGGACAGGTGGATACGGGGCTTGTCCCGGTACGGCGCACCCGCCGATGGGCAGAAGGTGGCGCAGTTGCCGCATTCGTTACAGGCGTCGGCAATGTTGACTATCTGGTAACTTTGTTCGAGCCGCCGGTTGGAGAGCGTTTCCACGCGCACGCCGTCGCCGTCGCGCACCGCAACCTGCACGGGATGCGGCATGGGCAGGGAGAGCAGGGCAACGTTGGCCCGGTTGGGGCAGACCGTGGTGCAGACGTTGCAGACCAGATCGCACTGGAGGCAACGGCGGGATTCGTCCATAGCCTCCTCTTCGGTGAGGGTACGGATGGCGGGATCGAAATCCAGCCTGTCTTCCGGGCTGCGTTCCGGCAGGGCCAGACCCATGACGCGGGTGGCCTGCCGGATGCACAATCCGTCGAGATCCGGCCTCCGCTCGTCGGACGGCGTGGCTGTGGCCGCCTGTGCGGACAGGCCGAGGCGGGCAAGGATGGTTTCGGCGGCGTGGCGTCCGTCGGCCACGGCGTTGATCAGGGTCGCCGCGCCGCGCACGGCGTCGCCGCCCGCGAACACGTTCGGCAGCGATGTCTGGCTGGTATGGGGATCGGCCTTGAGCGTCATTGCGTCGGGCAGGAAGCCGGCCTTCACCCGCTGCCCGATGGACACGATGAGCGTATCCGCGCCCAGCGTGAAGGTTTCATCCGTGGGAACGGGGCGGGGACGCCCGCCGTCGGGATCGGGGACCAGCCGCATCCGGCGGCAGCACAGGCCGGAAACACGGCCTCCATCGGCAAGGACTTCCTCAGGGGCACACAGTTCCACGATGCGCACGCCTTCGTCCAGAGCGGCTTCGATTTCTTCGATGTCAGCGGGCATTTCCTTGCGGGTGCGGCGGTAGGCGATGGTCACGCTGCCGTTTTCCCCCACGAGACGTCTGGCGGCACGGGCGCAGTCCATTGCGGAATTCCCCGCCCCGATGACGACGGCGTAGGAGCCGATGCCCGTGGGCTCGCATCGGCGTACGGCGGAGAGGAACGAAAGCTGATCCAGAACCCCGGCGGCATCTTCGCCGGGGATGCCGAGGGGCAGGCTTTCCTGCGCGCCCACCGCGATATAGACGGCGTCGTTTTCCTCGGCCAGCGTGTCGAACAGGGCGGCGTCCACGGGCGTATCCTTATGGAGCCGCACGCCCAGCTTGAGGATGGCGTCGATGTCGCGGCGCAGGCTGTCTCCGGTCAGGCGGAAGGCGGGGATCGCGTCGCCCGCCATGCCGCCGAGCACCGGCTTTTCTTCGTACAGGTGCACCTCCACGCCCTGTGCGGCGAGGAAGCGGGCGCAGGACAGCCCGGCCGGGCCCGCCCCGATGACGGCGGCGCGCTTCCCGGTTTGGGCGGCGGGAACGCCGGAAGCGGCTTCGGCCATTTTTTCGGCCACGAAGCGCTTGACCTCGCGGATCATGAGCGGCTTGTCGTAATTGATGCGGGTACACCGGCTCTGGCACTGATGGTTGCAGGCCATGCCCTGAACGTTCGGGAACGGATTGGTGGCGGTGATGACCCGCCACGCCAGCTCGAAATCGCCCCGGGCCACGGCGTCGAGATACCGGGGAATGTCCTGTTCCGCCGGACAGCCCGACATGCAGGGTGCGGCGGCGCAGTCGAAGCGCGGGAGCGGGCGCTCTGTCTTGACCGAAACGTAGGGGAACCGTTCCTTGTGGTACCGGCTGTGCTTGCCGAGGACAGCCGCCGCATAGCTGACGAGGTTGGCGAAACCGGGATTGCCGGCGATCGGCGATCGGCTCTTCTCCCATTCGGCTATGGTGTGGGCCCCGGCCTTGCGCATCTCGGCACGCAGCGTGTCGAGGTACTGGTGCAGCCGCCCGTAACCGCCGGGCTTGAGGATGTCGGAGGACATGGTGATCGGACGGAGGCCGCAAGCCAACGTGTCCGCCACGTTGAACGTATCCACCCCGGCGGAGAAGGCGATGTCCAGCTTCCCGTCGAATTCCTGCTGGAGGCGTTCGGCGAGGTTGATGCTGATGGGGTGCAGGGATCTGCCGCTCATGTAAACCATGCCCTCGCTGCGGGGCAGGTTCTGCTTTTCGTTGGCGGTTTCGAGCGTGTTGGTCAGCTTGAGCCCGAAGGCTACGCCCGCCGTTTCGGCGGCTGCGGCGAGGTTGCGGATGATGGCCACGCCGTCGTTGTATTTGAGGTCGTGCCCGAAGGCTTCGTCGGGAACGCATACGTCATAGCCGAGCTGCGTATTCAGGATGTCGCGCAGGCGTTCTGGGCCGAGCAGGGTGGGGTTCAGCTTGATGGTCGTGTTGTACTTGCGTTCGGTGATGAAATAGCGGCCGATGCTTTCCACTTCGTCGGGCGGGCAGCCGTGCATGGTGGAGACCGTCAGGTTATCGGAGAGGCGGGCCGGAATGGGCATCTTCTCGATGGCGGGGTAGAGCGGGGCCAGCCCGGCCTTGATCCGCTTCACGTCTTCCTCCGCGTTTTCCATACGGTCGAGAAAACGCTGCACGGCTGAGCTCTTGATGCCCTCAAGGTTGTATCCTGCGCTCATGTTGAAGATGAAGCCGGGCCCCTTGCCGGGTTCGGCCTCCACGGGCAGGTTGAGCATGTCGCGCAGCACATACAGCAGCACGAAAGCCTTGAGGTACTCCTCGAAGGACTGATCAAGCTTCAGCTCCTGCGACCATTCGCAGTTGTAGCCCTCGTCGGCCATGTCGATGCAGGGCTTGGCGACGTTCAGCTCGTCGAGCACCTGCACGGTCTTGAGTTCGATATACCGAGCGCCGCACAGCCACGCGGACAGGATGTTCTGGGCAAGCTGCGTATGCGGACCGGCGGCCACGCCGAGAGGGGTTTCCAGCACCTTGCCGTAACGTTCCATGCGGAACGGATCATCCGGCTTCGGCATAAAGAAAAGCTCCCGGTCGATGCCGAACAGTTGTTTGTTCGGCAGGTCGTGCTGCATCCAGCAGAGCAGCGTTGCGGCGTCCAGCGGTGTGAATCGATCGGTATGCATATATGCGTCTCCTTGGAAGTATGTGGAAACTGGAGAGGAATGGGCATTGGGGAGGAGGGGCTTTTCGCGCGTCGCCCGCACCTGTGTGTGGCGGAGCCTTTTCATTTTGAAATGGTCCTAGAGCGTCCTCGGAACGAACCTTCCCTGTCCTGCATACCCGGAGAGCTGCCTGCCGAAAATGATAGGTTCGCCGCGCAGCCAGACATGGCGGGGCCAGCCGCGCACGACCATGCCCTCATACGGGGTGCAGTCCGCTTTTTGATGAAGATTCCGGGTTTTGATCAGCCGCTCATCCGTGGGATCGATGACCACAATGTCCGCGTCCGCGCCGGGTTCGAGGCGCCCCTTGGAGGCAAGCCCCATGAGCCGGGCCGGAGACGTGGACACCACGTCCACGAAACGCGGCAGCGTCAGACGCCCGTGCAGCACGCCTTCGCTGAACAGCAGAGGGATGCGCGTTTCGACTCCGGGAACGCCGCCGGGACAATCCAGCACGCTTTCTTTCCCGCGTTCCCGTTTCTGGGCCAGCGAGAAGGAACAGTGATCGGTAGCGGCAACCGAGATGCTGCCGTCCGCAAGGCCCTCCCAGAGCGCGGCGCGATCCGCTTCCGTCCGCAGGGGCGGGGCCATGATGTACTTGAGGCCGTCCCGTTCGGCATAGGCGGATTCGTCGAGCAGAAGGTACTGCGGGCAGGTTTCCGCAATGACCGGCTGTCCGGCCTTCTGCGCCTCGCGGACGCAGGCCAGGCCTTCCGCCGTGGACAGGTGCACGATGTACACGGGCGCTTCCGCCGTTTTCGCCAGTTTCAGAATCCGGTTGACGGCTTCAGCCTCGCACCGGGCCGGGCGGCTCCGGGGATGGCTCATGGGATCGCGCGGCGCTTCGCGGCGCAGTTTGTCCCCCAGAAAACGGGTGATGGCGTGGTTTTCGCAATGGACGGCGAGCAGGCCGCCCGCATCCCTGAGCGCGGCGAGAACCTGCAGCAGCCCTTCGTCATCCAGCCTGCCGTCATAGGTGGTGTAGGCCTTGAGCGTGGGAAATCCCTGCGCCACGACCTCGGGAATCCGGGCAAGGACGGCGTCGTCCACATGCTGGAACACACCGTGCAAGGCGTAGTCCGTGTGGCAGCGGCCATCCGCCTGCTCCAGATACGCGGTGGGCTGATGGGGCAGATCGCATCCCTGCGGGCCGAAGCCCGGGTGTTCCACGATGGTCGTGGTGCCGCCCCATGCCGCCGCCAGCGTTCCGGCTTCGAAACCGTCGGAGACGTGCGCGTCGCCCACCGTCAGGTTGACGTGGGTATGGGCGTCGACTCCGCCGGGCATGACCACGCAGCCGGACACGTCCACGATTTCCGTTCCTTCAGGCTGCTGGGCCTCGTGCAGCCGTTCGCCGAGTTCCAGAATCCGGTCGCCTTCAATCAGGATGTCCGTGTTGAAGACGCCGTCCGCGCGTGCGACCAGCCCGCCGGTAATAAGCATACGCATGGTGAGCCTGTTTCCCTGTTGATGGATTACAGCAGGGCCCAGAGGCGGCGGGCCTGCTCGTTGGCGTAGGCGAGGATGTCGGCCTCATCCATGCTGGCGAGCCTGCCGTGATCCACGATGAGCCTACCTTGGCTGATGACGGACTCCACGTTGCGGGCGTCGAAGGCATAACAGAAGTGCCCGGGGAAGTTGTCCTGCGTCAGCGGCGTGGGGGAATCGTAGTTGAGGATGACCAGATTGTTCGCCCCGCCGCCCGGCGCATTGTGGCCTTGGATGTGCGCGTGTACGGCGCGGAGGCGCTGGTAGGCCGCCAGGGGGGACATGCCGCCTTCGGCGAGCCCGGCGATGAAGTAGGAGGATTGCGCGCTGCGGATCATGTCGCTGTGCATACCGTCCGTGCCGAGCATGACGCGGGGGAAATCGTTGTAGCGTCCGAGCCCGACGTTGTTGTTGAGGTTGCTTTCGGTGTTCTGCACGACCCAGCAGGGAGAAGTGCGGATAAGGTCGCGCTCTTCCGCATCGAGATGGACGCAATGCCCGAGGATGGACAGAGGCAGATCAAGCACGCCCGCGTCCGAGAGGCGGCGCACGACGCTCTTGCCGTAGGTACGGGCGCAGTGTTCCTGATCCTCGATGCCTTCGGCGACGTGGATGTGCACGCCCGTCTTGTGCTTGCGGGCGAGATCCACGGCGCGCCCGAGCAGGTCGTCGTCCACCGTGAAGGAAGCGTGCAGCCCGACGTGGCCCTTGCGCCCGGAGGACAGGAAGGCGTCGGTTTCATCGAGTCCCTTTTCCTTGATCTCCTCTCCATCGCGGCAGGAGATTTCATAGCAGAGCAGGTGTCCGAGGCCCACGCGATCCAGCGCCTTGGCGATGGTTTCGAGGCTGCCGTCCGGATGGAAGGGCGAGGCATGGTGATCGATGACGAAAGTTACGCCGTTCTTGGCACAATACAGGCCGGTAACAAGAGCGCTGGCCTCGATCATGTCGTGATCGAGCTTTTTGTCCATGCGCCACCAGACGTATTCGAGCACCTCAAGGAAGTTCGCCGGCGCCTTGGGTGCGGGAGGCATACCGCGTGCGAGGGCCGAGTAGATATGGTGGTGCCCGCAGCCGAAGGAGGGCGTGACGAGGCGGCCCGTGCAGTCCAGTACGGTGTCTTCCGGCGGACACTCCACAGGGGCGTGGGCGTCAAGCGCCATCCCGCCGGACGGGCCTTCTTCGACTTTGATCGTCGTGGTCGTCGCCTTGAATGTTTCCGGGTCGATCCATGTGGCGTTGCGCAGGTACAGGCTCATTGTCGGCTCCTTTGGGAGTAGGGGATATGATGGATAATCAAGGGAGGGGACGGCAGCCCCTTGCCCGTCGGAAGCGCTACCTCTTCTTGCGCACGGGCAGTTCCCGCCTTCTCACGCCGTCCACAAGATACAGGGCGTTGACGATGGCGGGCGCGGTGGGAATGCAGGCGATTTCCCCGATGCCCTTGGCCCCGCACGGCCCCTCGGGATCGGGGACTTCCACGGCGATGACCTCTATTTCCGGCACGTCCACCGAGCGGAGAAGTCCGCAGGCGTTGAGCTTGCCGGAGGTCAGATAGCCGCCCTTGACCGGGATGCTTTCGGTCAGCGCATAGCCCATGCCCATGACCACGCCGCCCTGTACCTGCCCTTCGTAGAGCGGGCGGTTGACGACGCGGCCCGAGTCGTGCGCGGCGATGATCTTTTCGATCCCGCTTTCCTCGTCCATGAATACCACATGCGTGGCAAAGCTGTAGGAAACGTGGTTGCGGATTTCACCCGGCGCGCCCTGCCCGGAAGTCTGTCCCGCCGAGTCGTAGTGCCCCTTGTAGAAACGGCCCACGAGACGGTCGAGCCGTCCGCCGTACTTGTTCAGATCGCCGCGAAGCTGCCGGGCGGCGTTGACCACGGCGTGACCGAGCTGGAACGTGCCCCGGCTGGCGGTGGTGCTGCCCGCAAAGGCCCCGTATTCGGTGGACGCGGTAATGTCGATGGCAACATCAGGGCCGAGTTCCGCCACCTCGCACAGCATCTGCCGGGCTACCGTGTTGATGCCCTGTCCCATCTCCGTCCAGCCATGATGCAGGACAAGCCGCGCGCCCGCCGGTTGTTCCGGAGCCGGGTGTACTTCAAGGTAACAATCGCAGGGTTCGGGGATGCCGTTGCCGATGCCGGAATTCTTGATGGCACAGGCGATGCCCGCCCGGGGGTGGCTGCGGAAGGCGTCGCGTACCGCGAGCAGGGTTTCGCGCAGGGCCGTGCCTTCGCCGAGCACCTGCCCGGTGGTGACCATGCGGCCCGGGGCCACGGCGTTGTCATAGCGGAATTGCCAGCGGTCGAAGCCCCCCTTTTCGCACAGCTCGTCGATGAGGCATTCCATAGCGAAATTCGACTGGTTGACCCCGAACCCCCGGAACGCGCCCGCCGGAAGGTTATTCGTGAATACCGCCTTCACATGCACGTCCACGGAGGGGATGTGGTAGGCGCTGGTGGCATGGGTGCCGGTACGGGTGACGACCGGGCCGCCCGCCGAGGCGTACGCGCCGGTATCCGCGATGATGCGGACCTTGGCGGCCTGCAGGATTCCCTTTTCGTCGCAGCCGATGACGTAATGGAGCTTCATGCCGTGGCGCTTGGGGTGCATACGGATGGATTCGGGCCGGGAGAGCCGGACCTTGACCGGACGCCCAAGCAGATACGCGGCGAGCGCGGCATGGGGCTGGCAGGTGAAGTCCTCCTTGCCGCCGAATGCGCCGCCGGAGTCGGCCAGCGTAACCGTGACCTTGGGCGTGGGGACATGGAGCAGGGCGGCTATGTCGGTCTTGTCGTGCCAGATACCTTGCGACTGGACATAGAGGCGTACCCCGCCCGCTTCGGGAACGGCCAGCGTCGCTTCGGGCTCGATGAAGGCGTGCTCGACCGCCTGGGTCCGATACGTGGCCTCGGCGGTGAAGGCGCAGCGGGCCAATGCCTCGTCCACGGGCTCACCGCGCCGGATGGTCTTGTCGAGCAGGATATTGCCGTTTTCGTGGATATGGATGGGCGAGGTTTCCGCCTCCTCCATGTCGAGGAGCGGCGTCAGAACCTCATAATCGACCTTGACGCAGGCCGCCGCAGCACGGGCTTCGGCCTCGGTTTCCGCGACCACGCAGGCCAACGCGTCGCCGATGTAACGGGTGACTTCGCCAACCTTGATATAGACGGGCCAGTCCTTGGCGTAAAGGCCGAGCACACGCTCGCCGGGGATGTCGTCGGCGGTCAGGATGCGGACGACGCCGGGCATGTCCGCCGCTTCATCCGTATGGATGGCAAGCACGCGGGCCCGGGGATGCTCGCTGAAGACGATGGCTCCGTGCGCCATGCCGGGCGCGTCAATGTCGTTGACGAAGGGGCGGGTTCCGACAGCCCGTTCGTAGCCGCCATACTTGGGCCAGCCCGATCCGAGGCGCGGGTTGTCGTCGGGTTCGGGAATGTTCCCTTCCGGTAATAATGTTGCGGCATCGAGGATGGCGTCCACAAGCTTGACGTAGCCGGTACAGCGGCACAGATGCGGGCGGACGGCCTTGACGACTTCTTCCCGGGTGGGGTTTGGATTGGTTTGCAGGAGTACCTTGGCCCGCATGAGGAAACCGGGAGTACAGAAACCGCACTGCACGGCTCCCCGGTTGACGAACGCCATGCCGAGCGTCCGCCTGAGCGTTTCCGGCAGGCCTTCGAGTGTGACAACGTCGCCGTCGGTTACCTTGCTCATGGGGGTGGAGCAGGCGAGGCACGCCTTGCCGTTCAGTTCCACAAGGCAGGCTCCGCAGGCCGCCTGACCGGAGCAGCCGTCCTTGGCCGCCGTGAGGTGGCGGTCATTGCGGAGATAGGAAAGGAGCGAAACGGCTGGATCGCCGTCATACGTCGTGGCCTGCCCGTTGAGTCTGAACGCGATCATGGCATCTCTCCTGCAAGGCACTGGATTGTGCGGGGGGGGGAACCTTCTGAAGAACGCTTCCCTTCCCGCGCCCCCTCCACTCCAAAAGCTTTTGACTGGCGGGGAGGAGACACATCGGGAGTTTTCTTTCTACTTATGGTTTATACGGCTTTGTCCGCACTCCGCAAAGTGAAACTTTTCAGGGGCGGGTTGTGACGCCGTGACAGCTTGTTCATTGTTCTTTCCACGTTCCTTTCCATACAACGGAACTCCCGTTCGCGGCCTCCCTGCCAGTCAAAGTTTTGCGGGAGGGGAGCGAGCCGCTCTGGCAGGTCCGGGGGAGGGGCTTTTTCAAGAAGTTCCCTCTCCCGTGCCTTCATTCTTCCCTTACAAGCAACGCTGACCGCCCTTTTCGAGCAGATCGAGGAGCAGATCCGCAGGGTTGCGCTTGCGGGCGAGGGTGATCATCGCGGCGATGATATAGGGCTTGTAGCTGGCTTCCTTGTACAGCGGCACGCGGTAGCGGTCGAACACGCTGGCGGCTACTTCACCCTCGGCGCAGGATACGCCGGAAATATCGGCGGGCAGGCAGTGCATGTACAGCGCTTCGCCATTGCGGGTGGAGGCCATCAGCGCCTCAGTGCACTCCCAATCCTTATGGTTGGCGTTCTGGGCCAGCAGTTCCTTTTCGAGCTTCTTGATGCCGTCCATGTCGCCCGCGCCGTAGAGATCGGTACGCTGCTGCATGGCCGCGAAGGGCGCCCAGCTCTTGGGGTACACGATGTCCGCGCCTGCGAAGGCTTCGGCCATGTCGTTCGTCCTCGCAAACGAACCGCCGGTTGCGGCGGCGTTGCGGCGGGCCACCTCCTCGACGCCGCCCATGACTTCATAGCCTTCGGGATGCGCCAGCACGACGTCCATGCCGAAACGGGTCATCAGGCCGATGACGCCCTGCGGCACGGAGAGGGGTTTGCCGTAGGAGGGCGAATAGGCCCAGCTCATGGCGATCTTCTTGCCCTTGAGCTTTTCCACTCCTCCGAAATGGTTGATGATGTGCAGCATGTCAGCCATGCACTGGGTGGGGTGGTCGATGTCGCACTGGAGGTTGACCAGCGTGGGCCGCTGTTCCAGCACGCCATCGCGGTAGCCTTCCTGCACCGCTTCGGAAACCGTGTGCATGTAGGCGTTGCCCTTGCCGATGTACATGTCGTCGCGTATGCCGATGACGTCGGCCATGAAGGAAATCATGTTCGCGGTTTCGCGCACGGTTTCGCCGTGGGCAATCTGCGATTTGCCTTCGTCGAGATCCTGCACTTCAAGGCCGAGCAGGTTGCAGGCGCTGGCGAAGCTGAACCGGGTACGCGTGGAGTTGTCGCGGAACAGGGAGATGCCGAGCCCGGAATCGAACATCCGGCAAGAGATGTTGGCTTCCCGCAGGCCGCGCAGGATTTCCGCCACAAGGAAGGTCGCGGCGATTTCGTCGTCGGTCTTCTCCCACGTCAGGAAGAAGTCGTTCATGTACATGCGGCGGTAATCGCGCTTGGCGAGGTTGCTGATCAGTTTGCGGATGCGGATCTTGTCCATGAGGTACTCCTGTTACTCTTTGGTAATATGTGTGCCCGCTCCCTTCGTGAGCGCGGCGTTGAGATATTCGGGACTGGTGATGACGACTTCCGAGCCGCCGTTGCGGATGAAGTCCACGGCGGCCTTGATTTTGGGGCCCATGCTTCCGGCGGGGAAGTGCCCCTCGGCGAGATAGCGTTCCATTTCGGAGACGGGGACGTTGTGCAGCGGGCGCTGCATAGGGGTTCCATAGTTGAGCGCGACGCTTTCGACGCCCGTGGAGATGGCGAGCATGTCCGCGCCGAGCTGCGTCGCCAGCAGGGACGAGGCGAGATCCTTGTCTATGACCGCGTCCACCCCGAAGAGCCCTTCGGGCATACGGACCACCGGGATGCCCCCACCGCCCACGGCGACGACGTTGAACCCGGAGTCGAGCAGGTTCTTTATGGCGTCCAGTTCAATGATTTCGCAAGGCTTGGGCGAAGGGACCACGCGCCGCCAGCCGCGGTTGGCGTCCGGCTTGAGTATCCAGTCGGGATGCTGTTGGTGCAGCTCCGCGAGCTGATCCTCGGCGTAGAATTCGCCCACGAACTTGTCTGGATCGCTGAAACCGGGATCGGCGATGTCCACGCGGACCTGTGTGACCAGCGAAACCGTCCGTCCCGTCTTGTCCGTAAGGCCGCGCCGCTTGAGCACGTTGTCGAGCGATTGCTGGATCTGGTAGCCGATGGCGCCTTGCGTGTCCGCGACGCAGCTTACCAGCGGGACGATGTGCATCCCCGCGACCGCGCGGGCGATTTCCGAGCGCAGCATGATGAAGCCCACCTGCGGACCGTTGCCGTGGGTAATCAGCACCTGCCAGCCCTGTTGGATGACGTCGGCGATGTGTTCCATCGTCTCGCACAGCGCGAGGTACTGGTCTTCGACGCTTTGCTTGTCGCGGTGCTTGATGAGGGAGTTGCCCCCAATGGCGATGACCGCAAGTTTCCGGCTCATGGCGTGGCTCCTGATGAGGAAGGGGAAAGCGGGGGAGGGGAGAAGGAACCCTTCTGGAGAAGGGCTTCCTTC
>NZ_JNJP01000069.1 GCF_000701705.1 Bilophila wadsworthia ATCC 49260
CGTGAACGAACGGTTCCGCGCCCAGATCAATGACATCGTGCTTGATCCGGCCACCCCGGATCTGTTCACCGCCGAGCTGTTCATCCCGCAAGCCGAGGGCGGCTGGTACATCCGCGAAGTGGGACTGTGGATGGATGACGGGACGCTGTTCGCCGTGGGCAACACGCCGCTGACCGAGAAGCCGGACATCAGTTCCGGCGCGGCAACGGACCTGCTTGTGCGGCTCATCATCCGCGTCCTCGATGCGGCCACGGTTTCCATCGAGATCGACCCGGCGCAGGTGCTGGCGACGCGGGAGTACGTCGACCGCAAGCTCGACGCGCACAACAAGGACGGCGGAGCGCACGAGACGCTGGCCCGCAAGAGCGTGCAGATCAAGGCCGGGACGGGGCTCACGGGCGGCGGCACGCTCGAAGCCGACCGGACGCTGACCATCAAGTACGGCAACACGGCGGGCACGGCGTGTCAGGGCAATGACGTGCGCCTTGCCGACGCTCGGACGCCAAAGCTGCACAAGGCTACGCACCAGACTGGAGGTTCGGACGCCATCACGCCAGCAGACATCGGGGCTGCGGCCAAGACGATTCAGATCAAGCCGGGCACGGGCCTCACTGGGGGCGGCACTCTCGAAGCGGATCGGACCCTGACGGTCAGCTATGGCACGGCTGCGGGCACAGCGTGCCAAGGGAACGACGCCCGTCTGAGCAATGCCCGGATGCCCACGGCACACAAAGCCACACACAAGACCGGGGGCACGGACGCGCTCACTCCTGCGGATATCGGCGCTGTCCCGACGACCGTTCAGGTTATCGCCGGAACCGGGCTCTCCGGAGGCGGTTCGCTTACGGCGAACCGGACGCTGACGGTCAAGTACGGCACTGGTGCGGGTACGGTATGCCAAGGGAACGACTCTAGGCTGAATAATGCCCGGACGCCCGTTGCACATAAGGCCACGCACGCGGCGGGAGGTGCGGACGCGCTCACGCCCGAAGACATCGGCGCGGCATCAAACACCGTCAAAATCAGGGCCGGGGTGGGGTTGTCCGGGGGAGGCCCGCTCTCCGCTGACGTGACTCTCGCGGTGAAGCTGACCGACAGCGTGAGCTCGACAGATTCGACGACAGCTGCATCGGCAACTGCTGTCAAGACTGCCTATGAAGCCGCACAGTCGAAACTCCCTTTGGCTGGCGGCGTCATGACGGGCAGCATCCAGATCAATGATCCCGCAAATGTGATCGGATCGGCACCCCCTGCCAACACCGAACGCGGCCTGTTTCTTGGCGACAAAAACAGCGTGGTCATGGGCGGATTCGATATCATACAATACGCTTCCGACAACGCGAAGCGGACGCAGATGTTTGCAAAGAATGCTTCCGGTGCGATCGCCTCCATCGCAGCCGTAATGTATGAGGATGGTACGAGAGAGATTTCGACTGATTGCCCGATGCGGCTCAGTGATGTGCAGATAGAGAGAATCTTTGATAACGGCGTGAGGCTGATCAAAATCTCTGGTGCGCGTGGCAACGAGGGGTATTCACTGAGATTCTCCCCCGACAATGGGCAGTTGTATCTCGACGGTAGAGAGATGCATGGGAAAGCCGATACTGCCGGATACGCAGATACGGCAGGAAGTGCGAATGCGCTTGGCGGCAAAGCTGAATCGGCCCTCTCCGTAGCGTATGCAAGCGAGGCTCAGAATGCGTATGGGCTCAAAGGCATGGACATGATCATCGCGCGGACAACGTACACGTTACCGGGGTACGGTACGTGGAAATATAGTTTTACTGTCTTTGATTCTTCGAGATTTTATGATCAAGTTGTCGGCGAAAGTCCAGGTGGTACAACTTTTTCTCCGGTGCAGATGGGGTGGCCTGAGGGTAGTTTTATGGACGGATTAGCATTCAGGAGCGCATAAGATGAAAGATTACGGAAAAATCATCTATCGAACTGAGACTCGCGCATACGTTATCGGTAAGCTCTGCGTGCCGCATCCTGATGATGATAATGTCCCCGATGAAGTACGCCGTCAGTTCTCAGCAATGTGGGCTGATGTCGATGCTTATGCAAAAGCGCATCCGGACATGGTGACGGAAGAGCAGGCATACGTCCCGCCCGTACCGACGCTTGAGGAAATGAAAGCCGCCAAGCTCTCCGAAATCAACGCGGCTGCGGACAGGGCCATAGCCACACTTACGGCGACCTATCCGGACCGGGAGATCAGCACGTTCGACAAGCAGGAATCCGAGGCCCGCGCCTATACCGCCGACGCCACAGCATCAACGCCACTTCTTTCGGCTTTGGCGCAGGCACGGGGCATTCCGTTGCCCGACCTTGTGGGGCGGGTGCTTGCCAAGGCCGACGCCTTTGCCGGGGCTTCCGGTTCCATTATCGGCCAGCGGCAGGCACTGGAAGATCGGCTTGATGCCTGTGCGACGATGGAAGATGTACAGGGCATCGCCGTCGATATCGTAACGCCGGGAGAAGCCGTTCGCCGCTGACCTGTTTCTCAATATGCTTCCGGCGGTTGGCCGAGAAAGACTATTGCTGCATGGTCTTTGCCGGGCGGAGGCTGGAGCCCCGAGATTGTTTGTCTATGGAAGAGCTTAGTATGGCAAGTATCGCGAATAAGCCGATGCGTGCAATGCGTTGTTCTCCCTGCACAGCCCGCTGTGGCGGAAAAGGGGTTGCCAAGGTGAAGCTTTCGGAGCGCGTGGTTCCCGAATCTTTGGACGGACAAGCAGTCTTATCCGTCCAAAGATTCGGGAAAGGTTGTGGGAAACCTATCCCAAATGTTGTCAAAACATCATCTGTGGCGTCAGCCATTGATATTGGGAAGGCATTTGTTTTATGCGTGGCGGTTATCGTCTGCAGGTACATGACCGGCCATTGAGCGGCTCACGAATGGTTTTTCTTGATGCAGTGGTGTTGACGGGTACATCAATGGGCAATATTTTCTTAGTATATTGTTTTGAATTCTGCTGAAATCAATAATTTTTTTTATACGCTCGATGGCGATTGACACAAACAGGGATGCCCCGACGAGCAGTATAAAGATAATGAGAGGATATTTAAACGAGTAAAAGAAGTTGGGGAAATAGTAACCATATACAAGAGTATGGGTAAGGAACATGTTCATGGAATGGATCCCTAAGAAGGTTAATAAATTATACAACAATTTGATTTTTATGATAAATATATAGCAAAAAAATGAAATCGCCATTGCGACTGGAATGTTCGTGATTTCGTCATACGCATATTTCCTTCTAAGCCATAGCGAAAGAGAGAAGATGGTTATGCATAAAACGAACTTTATGGCACTGTCTTTCCGCTTACCCTTGAATAAGGGAATACTCGCCATTTTTTCAAAGCAGTTTGTTTCTGCACAATAGATTCCGCACATAAGTGTCGGTAAATAGACAAGAAAAAGATCGGCATTCGCATCGGAAAGCCCAAATAAAATGCGCGGCGCCAAGATCAGACAACCGACCCAGGCAAGAGCAAATTTTCGCCATCCGGCAAGGCATAAGGGGAGAAAAAAAATGAAACAGGTGGCAAGAGAAACATACCACCATGTCGGATTGAGCGTAGGCGTTTTGAAAAACCATGCCAACCCTATGGCATCAATGGTCATGCGGGAGATGATGTGCCTCAACTGATCCGTGCCGTAAGCGGTTCCGAGAGAGTAGTATTCGGCACCCTGCAAAGAGTAGAAAAATGTCGTCACGACGGATAAGAGATAAATGAACAAAAAGGGAAGTATCAGCTTTATATATCGAAATAGGATACATTGAGAGCTGAATTCAGATGTCCATGAAGATATATTGTATCTGTTTATAAAACGAGAAAATCCAAAACCTGTAAGGAAAACAAAAATGGGGACACAGATTTTGCAATCCAATGCAATGCTGATGAGAGAATCTTGAGAAACCAAAATTGGAGAGACTCCAAAAAATTCGACTGCTTCTTTCATAAAAAAAAGATGATGAAAGAGCATGAGGAGTATGGCGATCCCCTTGCAGGCAAGAGTATCATTGTTTGTAAATGCTCTCTCTCTCTCTCTCTCTCTCTCTCTCTCTCTCTCTCATGGAAAAACCTCGAGTTATTACGTGTCGCTAACAGGTATGCCCAACATTTTTTCCGGCCTTCAAGGCGAAAATTTTTAAGGGCATTTTATCGGAGAAGCTCTATATTGGAATAGCTGCGTTGTCAAAGAAGCACTGTAGCTGAAAATGGTTTCGAAATATTGAGTAGTCATATGAAATCTCAACAAAATGGCAGAGTTTATTATAGAAGCTGTCAAGGGCAGCGAACCGCCCTGCATCTGTGCGACGGCGGATGATAGCCGGGAGAAGCCGCATGAGCTGCGGAGGATGCAGCCCGGACAAGCTGGAGCAGTTGAAGATTGCCCATTCCGTTTGATTCTCCCTGTTCCTGATTTCTCCCCCGGCGATTCCATTCGGATAGCAGTTTTTTTTGTTTAACTGTTTGTAAAGAAAGATTTTTTATGTTGACAATAGAGGTCTGCATGGTATGTTTTCATAAGTTACTAAAATAATTTGTGAAATGAGCAAAACATGTACAACGCCTCTTTTTACCCGACGCCGCCCGAAGTGGCGGAGAAGATGCTTGCCAAGGTGGGCAAGCTCTACGAACGCTCGATCCTCGAACCCTCGGCGGGGAAGGGCGACCTTGCCGATGCCGCCGTGGGAAAGCTGGATCGTTATTACAACCGTTGCCGTGAGGTGGTGCACTGCATCGAGATCGAACCGGAGTTGCAGGCCGCGATCCGGGGCAAGGGCTATCCGCTGGTCGGCACGGACTTCCTTACCTTCTGGCCGGACGAGAAGTATGACCTGATCATCATGAACCCGCCGTTCGCCAGCGGCGAGGCGCACCTCCTCCATGCGTGGGAGATCCTTGACCACGGTGACATCGTGTGCCTGCTCAACGAGCAGACGCTCCTGAACCCCTGCACGGTGCACCGGAAGCTGCTGGCCACGATCATCGAGGAGCACGGCGAGGTGGAACACCTCGGAAGCTGCTTTGCGGAGGATGCGCTCCGAAAGACGCAGGTGCGCGTCTCGATGGTCCATCTGCGCAAGAAGCGGGAGGAGCCGAAGTTCTCGTTTGACGCGGGCTCGGACGAGGAGGGTGCCGCCGTTTTCAGCGACGGTTCCCGGTTCGAGAGTGAAGTGGCGACGAGGGACACCGTGGGGAACCTCGTGGCGCAGTACGGGCGCTGCCGGGAGCTGTTCGTCCGGATCGCGCATCTGGCGCAGGAGCTTGCCCACTACGCCGGGCCGCTCGGCACGGACGGCGGGGAAACGGTCGGGGAAGCGCTCAAGGAGTTGATGCGGCAAAAGCCGACCCGCAGGGCGCAGGAGGATGCGTACAACCGCTTCGTCCGGTCATTGAAAAAGAGCGCATGGCGGGAGGTCCTGCGCCTGACCGATGTGAGGAATCTGGCGTCCCACGGCGTCCAGAAGGAGATCGACAGGATACTGGAGAGCAACGAGCGCATGGCGTTTTCCGAAGAGAACGTCTACGCGCTCGTCGAGTCCATTTTCCTGAATCGTGGTGCCATATTGCAGCAATGCGTGGTCGAGGCCTTCGACATCATGACCCGCTATTACGACGAGAACCGCGTCCACGTCGAGGGCTGGAAGACCAACGATGCGTGGAAGGTCAATCGGCGCGTCGTCCTGCCCCGCGTCGTCAGCGTGACGTTCAGCGGTTCCGGATACCTGAGCTACGGCAACTCCCGGCAGAATTTGAACGACATAGACCGGGCGATGGCCTTTCTTGAGGGCAAAAAGCTGGAATCCGTGCCGTGCACGGCTGTGCGTGCACTGGAGGGGCACTTGAAGGCGTGTGGCGACGATTTTTCAGGCGTCCTGTTCGAGAGCACCTACTTTGAGATGCGCTGCTACAAAAAGGGGACGCTGCATATGTACTTCAAAGATAAAGGACTTTGGGAGCGTTTCAACCTGACCGCCGCGCGCGGCAAGAACTGGCTCCCGGACGATGTGAAGGCACGGGAGCGGGAGGATCGCACCCGGAACAGGCGGGCCGACCAGTACGGCCTCCCGCTTTCCGCCTGACCGAAGGCCCCGCCGAAACGCGGGGCTTTTTTTATGTATTTTATTGAAAAAACAGGCTTTTTCTCTTTACAACCGAGGGTACTATGGTACTAATAATTCATGCGATTTCAACAACTTAAACAATTTAACCCAAAGGAAGACAACATGAACAACGCCACTCTCGAAACCATGACCGCCGAACGTGATTCCCTCCGCGCCGCCTTCATCCGCTACATCGCCCTTGACCAGTTCATTGGCTGCGGGTGCAACCCCGACGACTTCGACGCCCACTTTGAAAACATGCAGGACGCCCTGCGCGGCGGAGCAATGAGCGAAACCGTCAGCAGCCTTTCTTCTTCCATTGAAGACGTCGTGTTCGACGTACTGAACGAGTGCGAAACCTTCCAGACCGAAGCCGAGTAACCGAAACGGCCCCCGCCCACCGGGGGCCAAACTTTAACCCTCAAAAGGAGCCAAGTTCGCCTAATGGAATAAGAACAAGATGCCTTCCGAATGCTACCCGGTTCAGGACGCCTTGGCGTTTCTGGCGAGCATGAGAAAACGTTCCGCGAGAATTCCAGGTGCGATGAAACGGCGAGCGTCAAAGCTGGTTTCAAGAGAGTTGGATTCATCCATTGGCAGGCTGTCGTAGGCCGCTTTCAATTCCGCTTCGAAAGCGTCGCGCAATTTTTTGAATGATTGTTCGACTTCGGGATAGTCGTTTCCTTCGCGCCAAGGAAGGCGCAAGCTCTGTTTCCAGAGGCGTCCTTTGTGGGAAGGGATTTCCAGATCATAAGTTTTGCCGGATGCCGGATTCCCCGCACGTTCGTGCTGCCCCGGATAGCAGAACTCCTGCCACGAGTCGGGCGGTTCAGGGATGGTTGAAACGACGCGGATGAACGGCAGTGCCAACTCCCGTTCGTGTTCCTCAAGCGTTACCGTGTAATGAAGGATAGGGCGGATGTTGCCGCGCCGCTTGGTGATGTTCCATTCAATATGCATGGCGTTGCTCCTGTGTCGCTAGGCGGATGGACGTTCTTTGAGATACCCTGTTTCCCCAAAGGGGGGCGTTGTCCCGTTCGGCTGCTCAGCGAGCCAGAGGACGGGAAAGGCGGGCTCCTCTGGAAACCTGTCGCATTCCAGATCGGTAAACCAGATCATGCAGGTGGGGGCGAGATCGTTTTCCTCGATATAGGCGGTAACCGGCCTGTAGTCCGTTCCGCCGCCTCCTGCCGGGGCCAGCCGCAACGGCAGGTCTTGCCGGGTGAACGTCTGGGCGGATTGGACCCGCGTATCATGAAACAAGACGGTCAGAAGCGTGTCGTAGCTTTCCAGAATACCGGACAGCTCGGTGCAGAACATTTCAAGAAGGGCGTTGTCCACGGAACCGGAGCTGTCCACGGCGAGCACAATATGGGGGATACGGGGCTCCTGCCGCGAAGGGAGGTAGATGCCCTGGTAAAGATAGCGGCGGTTCGGAGTGGTCCATGTGGAGTCGCCGTCCGCACAGTTTTCGAGGAAGCGTTGAAGGATGCCCCGCCAGTCCAGCGTTGGGTGCAACCGCTTTCGGAACAAACGGAGAAGGCCTGCCGGCATGTCGCCCATATGCTTGGCGCGTTGCATGGCCTGGACGAGTTCAATGTCGGCTTCCTGTTCCGCCTGTTTTTGGGCTGTCCCGCTGCCTCCGTCCAATACGGGATGATCACGTACTTCTCCCGTAAAGGCCACGGGCTTCGCACGTTGCCCTTTCCCCTTGTCCAGGCTGCTTTCAGAAGCTCCGTGTCCACCCAACAGTTCGGCCTCGCCGCGTTCGCCTTCGGTGGGATCATTCTGTCCTTTCCCTTGGCCTTTCCCTTCGCCCGGCTGCCCGCTGCCTCCTTCCGTTTGTTCGGTTTCTTCCTGCGCTTCCGGTCGCTTGGCACCTTTATTGGGGGCCTCGTCCTGAAGGCGGGCCAGCTCCGAATACAGTGCCTCAACGGAAAACCCGGCATACGCCGGATCATGCACGGCACCCTGAGGGAGGGAGAATCCCGCATCCAGCAAAAGCTGGTTGACGACAATGTCGCAGGCCTTGTTCCAGAGCGCTGTATCGCGTTCTTCGCGGCGGACGTGATGGGCACAAGCCAGATGCATGACTTCGTGTGCCTGTGCTCCTATGAGCGCGGCCTCGGATAATGCGGCTGCGTAGGACGGATTGAAGCCGAGCGTGCGCCCGTCGGTCCAGAGGTCGCTGCATGTGGGATCAGGTTTCAGCGTCAAGCGCAGGGCGATGGAACCAAAAAACGGATGGTCCAGCACGAGCGCCGCACGGGCGCGGAGCATGGCGAGATGGGCTTGCCGTTCGAGTGCTGTCATAACGTTACATCAATACATGGGCGTTGGCTTGAGCCCAGTCGGCGAAGGCGGATGTGCGGACAATGCGCTCGTCGCGGCATACTGCGTCACGCATGAGCAGGACACCAAATTCGGAAGGTAGGCGTCCGGCGTAGGTCACAAGGGCGTTGACCGTTCCATCGGCGGCTTTTTCTGAGAGGGCTTCGCACACGGCATATAGCGCTGCCGGGTCATCTGGCACGAGAGCGTCAGCCGGATTGGCAAGGATGTCTTCTACTGAGGGGAGCCCGCGCCAGACACGGAGGAATCCCATGAATTCCGCAGCTGCGCCGTCCCCCACCGTTCCACGGAACAGTTCGTATTCCACATCCGGATCAGGGTTGGCATCAAGAATGCCTGATAGAAAAGCCCATGAACGAGGAGAGGCGAACGCCTTGCCGGAGGAGAGCGGATCAAAGTCATGGAGCAATTTGGGGCGGAATCGCAGAAAAGCGATTACTTCCCGTCTGATGCCCGCTTGCTGTGCCCACAGGATCCAGTCATCAGGCGAGACGTCAAATTCAAGGTGCACCATGCGGTTCGCCAGTGCGGAAGGCATCCGGTGGGTAACGGCCTTGTCCTTTTCGCGGTTGCCCGCCGCTATGATACTCCAGCCGTCGGGCAGACGGTATTCCCCGATTCGCCTGTCCAGTACAAGCTGGTAACAGGCGGCCTGAACCAATGGCGGCGCAGCGTTCAGTTCATCAAGGAAGATGATGCCCTGTTCCGAATCGTCCGGCCCCGGAAGAAAAGCGGGCGGACACCACTCCGCGCGTCCGTTTTCAAGACGGGGAAGCCCTCGGAGATCGACGGGATCGAGCAGAACCGCACGGATATCACGCAGGGCCATGCCGCGATCCGCAGCGACTTTGGCCACAACCTGGCTTTTGCCCACGCCCGGTGCGCCCCAGAGAAATACCGGTTGGTGAGCGGAAAGAAGCGTATGGAGCGCTGAAAAAATCTGAGAAGGAGTCATGAAGCCGTCCATGAAAAAGGGTCATATTCAGGAACGGACTATAGCTATATGAAAATGAAAGTCAATATCTAAAGTTTTTTCAAAACGTCTCAAGCAGAGGTTGACGGGTGCTTGGCCATGGCTCGGGACGCCCTCTATCACCGCCGGAGAGTCCGTGATCTTCCGTTCTTTGCCAAGGCTGCACAGGCGTATGAGCACATGAACATACCTTCTGTATACTTCCATCATATATCTTATAAAAGGATGTCCAGCATGGTTTTTGATTATAAAAGAGTTTGTTAATCTTCCTATTTTATTGCTCTACTACATCTTGCCTGGGCATACGTGTTTTGAAGTGCTCTCCATTGACAGGAAGTAGTATACTTGTTAGTTTTATGTCGAATGTCGACATTATAGAAGACTCTATTCCTCTTACCTCTGAATTATGGTGCCTCTTGGTTCCATGAACAGTTCGAGTCTGGTTCCGCATAGTGCACAAAAGACAAAGGAGAACAATCTATGATATTCGCACACCTGCTGAGGATCTCATGTTTTGGATTTGTCGCGATGACACTTTGCCTTACAGGGATAACCCATGCTTCGAACGTCACTCAAACCAACAATAATGGAATCATTGCGTTGCAGAATGCTTCTGGCGATCCAATGAGGGCGGGGAAAGTCAAACTCGAATACTACGGGCATATGGCTTTTCGGATCATCACTCCAAACGGCCTTTCTATGCTCATAGATCCTTGGAAGAATGATCCCTCAGGGACATGGGGCATCTGGTTCCCCAAGGAATTTCCCCTCACAAAGGCGGATATAGCTGCATCCACGCATGGCCATTATGATCATAACGCGCTGAATCGAGTCGTGTCACACATGGTTATTGACCGTATGGCCGGGCAATGGACGCTGTCCGATCTCCGTGTCACCGGTATTGCCGACAAACATCAGTACGAGGCCCCGGGACTGGTCCGCTGGACTGAGCTCTTCGCGGAGCGTGGGATAACTCATGTTCCCCCGAACAATCCCCCCATCCTTGACAACACGATTTTTATCATAGAAACCGGTGGGCTGCGAATCGTACATTGGGGGGATAACCGACCGGATGCTCCTGAAGCCGTCTATAAGGCCATCGGACGACCCGATATTCTGATCCTCCCAATTGATGACTCCGTTCATGTCCTCAATGGCCAACAAATCAGGACTATTCTTGATAAACTACAGCCTCATGTGGTGATCCCAACCCATTACCTGATCAAGAATGTAAGCTCAGTGGCCTCAACACTTCATACAGCGGACAAATGGGTCGCAACTCAGCCCTCTGTGAAAAATGTAGCTTCATCCATCGTGGTTACCCCTGAGCAAATCAAGAAATTCAATGGGCATGTGCTGTATTTCGGACAAAATGTCATGGGAGACCCACAGCAATAATCTCATGAGACTTTCAGTTTAACCGATAAATCTTCTTAAAGTCGATATTCGTATGTGTATGTATGCGGTCAGTCCTTCGATATGGAGGGCTGACCGCCTTTTTCTGCTTTGAAGCAACTATTTCTTGTACAAAACATATGAACCTATATAAGTCGGGAAGCTAGATAATTCCGTTGTGGATGTCGGTAAGGACGTTTTTCTGGTTGGGGACGGCGGTGCGGAAAAATATGACGGCTCCGGTTTCGCGAATTTGCTTGATTTGTTGTCGCTATTTTACTCTTCCAACACAACCTTGATGCGCTGGCGCAGTTCAGCTGCTTTGCGGGCATTGCCTCGGGCGTAGGTCCGGCCCATCTGCCACAGTTCGCCGATGGCATCTTTGAGCCGGGTCGGGACCTCCTTACGCCGCATGGCCTGCCGCTGGAGCGTTTTGATCCTGTCGCGCCACTCGTTACCCGGATTCTCGCTGCCACACCCATAGACGCACCGCCGGAATATCTCCGAGTCCTTGAAGCCGTCGAAGTCGTCCAGAAGGTCGCTGATGGCCTCCCGGACGGCTTCTGTGGCGTCTGATGCGCTCTGTGCCCGCGCCGCCGGAGAGGAGAAGGCGACGCAGGCAACGAGGCACAGTGTGGCTAGGTTCCGTTTCATTTGGATATGGCGCTTACTGTTCTCCAAGGTAATAGCCCACGGTCGTTCTGAGGAGATCAGCATACTGGTAGATGTCGTCGAGTTTTTCGATCTTGTGTTTGGTTTCATTCTTATCCGCGTCGAAGGTGCCTATGTATTTGACCGACACGGAGTTGAAATGCATACGGCAGAGCGGCTTCCTGTTGTTCTCGTCAAGGAGGATGCCGCAATACGTCTGCCGATCGCGCATGACTACGCGGGCCGGGTCGACGACGCTGCACAGGATGGCCTTGATAATAAGGTAGCCTTCAATCTCCTCCTGCGTCGTCACGATGCCGGATTCGTTCTCCACGGCTTCTTCTACCTGTCCCTTTGCAGGCTCGGCGGGTTCGTCCAGTACACTGGCATACGTATTCGGGCGGGCTATGCCCTGAATGCGGGACAGCAGGATGTCATTGATGTAGTGGTCGAACGCGAGGGAGATTTTGGGACGGAAGTCATCAAGGACGCTGGCCCTGAGCTGCCCGTCATAGATTTGGGCGACAAAGTGTTTCACAAAGGTATCTGAGGGAGACGCCAGCTCTTGGGCGATGAGTTGCTTGATCTGCCGGAGATGTTTTAGGTCCTGTGCGGCGGACAGAGCGACATCAACGTCGAAGGAGTCGTTGGCGAGTTTCTTCAATTCGGGGATGAGGGCCTCTTCCAGCTTATCGAAGTTGAATATCATGAATGGTTTGTCATCCATGATGTTCGGCTTGTCGAGGTCGGAGAAGAACTGGTATTGCACACCGTCCGTCAGGATGGCGAGGCGTGCGGTAGGCGTGTTGTGGAAGTAGCGGTGGAGCTGGTCGGCCTTGCCGGAATCAAGGCAGGTCCCGGCGCATTTGGCTTCGATGAGGATGATGACCTCTCCGTCGCGCTTGATAGCGTAATCCACCTTTTCACCCTTTTTAGTACCTACGTCGGCCGTGTACTCGGGGACGACGATGCGCGGGTCAAAGGTGTCATAGCCGAGCGCTTGAAGGAACGGCAAGATAAGCGCGTTTTTCGTCGCTTCTTCCGTTACGGATGCGTGTTCCCTCAGTTCTTGGATACGTGTCGCCAGTGCCTTGACCCGATCTGAAAATTCCATGTTTCCCCCATGATGGTTTCGGAAGAGCAGCTTGTCCTCATATTGTTCGCTGCAACTACTCCCTTCTTGGAAAGCAGCAGTGTTCCGGCATCCGTCCTGGCTGCTTTAGCGCAAGTCCGGTCATTTCCTCTACTGGATTTTCAGTTCTGGCTTATCAAAACATCGTTATAGACACAACCATGAAGGGGAAAATTTGGAAAAGGTGTTTTGGGCCACTCTCTTTTTGACAAGAATACATTTTTTATCTAAAATTGTTAATTATGATGAATGAATAAAGCTAGAGGTAAAAAAGTTATGACTGAGGTAGGATACCCCCAAAGTGTAAGGGGGTTCATTATGGATGAAAAAATGAGGCCTATCTTGGAACGGGTCACGGCTGAACATCTTTTTGTAGATGCCAGAAAGAAAGCCGGGATGACCTTCGACAAGTTGGCTAGTGTTGCCTATCCCAGTCAAAAAATTGAATCATCCCGAATGAAAGTGCACCGTTTTTTGAAACCGCAAGTAAACGGATTGCCTAAGAATATGTATTTATACGACTTCATCTTATTTTGCGAGGCGTTGAACGTCGACCCTGTTCGGACCTTGGCCGAGATTCTCAATAAGGTAGAACACGAGGTACAAACCGAAGAAAAATAAATCTCCACTCGCTATAAACATTAAAATAAGCTACTTCGGTAGCTTTTTTTGCGCCCTCATTCTAGCTATATTAGATAATTTTGTTGACTTAAACTAGCTAATAACGTTAATTCGATTTCAACGGCAGAATACAGAGGGATTCCCGTTCGGTTCATTGACAATCAGCCCCGGTGAAACCCTAGAGCCTAGGCGGGCACGGCGCTTAGGTGCGGGCGGAGGGCTCGGTCGGCTTTGACGTCGGCTGTGAAAAGGTGTCAAAGGATAGGAGGGACTATCCAAAGAGGGGAGGCGAAAGCCTCCCCCTCTTTATGTTATACCTTCCCTATCCTAATAAGGAAAACCCGCTTGCCCCGTTTCTATTTGGAAGATAAAATCCTCAATGGCTTCTACGCATTGGGCAGTATTATTGAGGATTTCCTGCCCCCAAAAACGGAAGACAGTCCATCCTAGGTTGAGCAGCTCTTTATCTACAGCCTTATCCCTTTCCATGTTCCGTTCTATTTTTTTTATCCAATACTCTTTATTTACACCGAGCCGAAGTTTTTTCCTTCCCCAATCATGGCCGTGGAAAAATTCGCTATCACAAAAGACGGCAATTCTGTATTTAGGCAAGACAATGTCGGGTGTCCCGGGTAACGACTTATCGTTTTTCCGGTAACGGTAGCCTTTATGCCAGAGCGCTTTCCGCAAGATAATCTCGATTTTTGTGTCTTTGCCTTTGATATGGGACATCGTCTTGCTACGTTGGCTGGGAGACATTTGATCCATACAGCTACCTGTCCTTCCGTGGTTCCCCCTTTGGGATAGACCTAGGGGGAGGCCCAGAAAGGGCCACAATGCACTTTTATTGAGGGCGGCAGGGTTCCATGAAGCAATCCAAAAGTTTTTCGTTGACACATTCCCCGGACAGCCCGCGCCTATGGCAAAGGCTATGAAGCTCTTCGACTGCAGAATAGGGGAAGAATTGTGTATTTAGAGAAAAAAACTGCTCGTGGTTCGCTTTCTCAAAAACAGAATTGCGATCTTCATCAGGAGCAACGATAACCCAACGGATACCAGCCAGTGCTGGTCCAAAATCCTGTAGTTTTTTCATCCTAGTCAGCCCCGATGTAACCCCTGTCGTGTGTTCGACCTCCATCACTGCAGGCATAAGCTTCCCGTTTTTGAACCAGATACAATCAATCAGCGAGGCTGTGTGTATCGCATCTTCATATGCCGCTAAGACGCGTTCGTCCGATAGCCTTGATATGACACCTTCCATTTCTCCAATGGGTGTTTGACCGTATTTAAAACCTTTGTCGTTTTGTGCAATCCAAGTACGGAAACCAAGGCGGTTCCCAATTTGAAGAAGGGCTATCTGGATTTGCAAGTGCCTCCTTTTTACATCAATGGGCAAAGGATCTGGTACAGGTACCCCATCTTCAAAGCCTATAAGCGCATCATATGCTACAAACTGTTGAGGAAGCTCGGAAATTGCCCGTAGGTTGCCAAGGGGGCTTTCCTGTAGCTGTCCATTTGCATGGGGGGAGCTTGGCAACCATAAGAGGTGCTTATGTCCTTCTTTTATAGCCTGTGAATTCCGTATGATTTCAATCCGCCCTGGTTTGCACCAAAAGAAATCAGGGGTATGGGCTAATAAAGTTTCAAAAGCAGAGCGGGTATTATAACTAGCACCAAGGATACGGTCGAAGTTTAATGGTACATTTTCAACAATTGCGTTTGCAATTCTCCAGATCATCTCAGTAGAAATGCTAGCTTTTGAGATCCCATCTGCTGTTTTCCTTTCGATAAAAATAGGCCCTTCAGGCTTCACTATCCTAAGTATTTTTATCTGTGTACGAGTACTTGAATTGATATAATTATACCATTCTTTTTTGGAAAGCCTATCAATTGCAGAAACAATATTGCTTGCTGTTATTTGCATGGATTATTCTCCCGCAAGAAAACCATTATTGACTTAGCAATTCCTTTTGCCGCGAGGAAGGGGACTCCATTCCCGACAGTTTTAAACATATTTGTCAAAGTCATGGAGCTTGGCAATTCAAAGGCCTTTGGCAAAGACTGTATCGCAAGGGCTTCAGAAACAGATATCCTTCTGGGCAAGTAGGGATGGATATGGACTTCATTATTGCCGTATGCCGCAGTAGGGGAATATCTCCATCGGTGAAGCCTCTTGTATGATTTTTTTGAATCGTCGCCTTCCAGTAGCGTCATGAATTTTTTTAAGCCAGCTTTGGGCCGGAAATGGTGTGACGCATTTGGATGCCTTCCGACATCATTTTTATCAAACCAGTACTGTACCGTCAGTTCAAGGGGGACCGCAGTAGGTGGAGAATCAGAACCCTCTTCTCCGCTTTTGGGCCAAGGGAAATCAAAAGCGCTCCGATTTGGATAGACAGTGGCTGTCATCCAATCAAAATATTCAATCTTCTTCTTAAGTTGCCCATTCCGGACGCCAAAAAGGATAATGCGTTCCCTGTCTTGTGGGGCGCCATATTCGATTGCGTTGATGAGTCGTTCTGTGCAGGAATATCCGCTCCTGTGGAGTTGCTCCTTTATGTTATTAAAAAATTCCCTATGTTTTGCTGTCCTGTATAGCCCTTTGACATTTTCAAAAACAAAAAAGTCAGGCAGGTGTCGGCATATGACGTCGATATATGATTGTGAAAGTTTGCCGTTTTCTCCTTTTATACCACGGTTTTTCCCGCCAACAGAGAAGTCAGGGCATGGCGGGCCACCAATAAACCCTATTAGTTTTTTATCTTTCCTTGATCCCTCGACAGCTATCGCGAGGGATTTTTCCTCATGGTTGAGAAAGTCTTCTATACTACAGTTGTAGTAGCCGTATTTAGGCTGGCCTATCCCCATATTTTGTCTAGAAAATTTGTATGCATCTAAAAATGGAGTAAATAATTCATTGACAAATACTATTTCGTAACCTTCTGACTCAAATCCGAGATCTAGAAAACCAGACCCAGAAAAAAATGAAAATATATGTGGATGCAATCCGTCAGAGTATTTTTCGAAAGACATGTAATAAGCCCTATTGTGATCAAGTGGATATGGAGGTTACCAAGAGGATTAAAACAGATTTGCCAATGCTAATTGTATATAATTAGTGTAAGAGAGTTAAAAACTTATACATTATACCCATAAATTGTTCATAGCTATTACGCCCGGAGGAGTCCTTGCTTACTATATGAAATCATCAAAGGCGATTGGACGAAGTCCTTCGGCTTCACTGTAGATTTGGCGGGCTCTTCACTCTTCCAACACAGCCTCGATGCGCTGGCGCAGTTCGGCTGCTTTGCGGGCATTGCCTCGGGCGTAGGTTCGGCCCATCTGCCACAGTTCGCCTATGGCGTCCTTGAGGCGGGTTGGGACGTCCTCCCGTGGCATGGCCTGACGCTGGAGTGTCTTGATCCTGCCGCGCCATTCCTTGCCCGGATTCTCGCTGCCGCACCCATAGACACACTGCCGGAATATCTCCGAGTCCTTGAAGTCGTCGAAGTCGTCCAGAAGGTCGCTTATAGCCTCCCGGACGGCTTCTGTGGCGTCTGATGCGCACTGTGCCTGTATGGGTGATAGCGCAAGGAACGCGATGGTGAGGCAGAGCGCGGGAAAGCGCATTCGATGGCTGCCGTTCATTGATACGGCCCTACACACCACATTCGGTAGCACCACTCGCAGGCCTGTCCGAGGTGGCATGTTGAGGATTGTCCAATCGATTGTCCTGAAGCTCAGGCGTACATTTCAGACGTTCTTCCAATTCTCGTTTTTCTTCATTCAGCCGCCGGATTTCTTTGAGGGCTCCGCGAAGTTCCACGTTTAGCTCGGCGTTTTCGCGCTCTAGTTCCTGTACGCGGGTATCCTCAGCTGGAACGGGGTCTGGTGCGGATGGTGCCAAGCAGGGTGGTTCTTCGCTGGTGGTTCTGTCTTTAAACATGGAACCTTCGCCAAAATAAAGCCAGTCACGCGATAGAGAAGGAAAAAGTTCAAGGATACTAGGCAAAATGGGCCATAAATTATCCTGCCGTTTTTCATTCAGGTAACCGGAAAAAGTGGCTTGTTTAAAACCGAGTTTTTCGGCGAGAGCCTTATCGGAACTTGTGAAATGCTTGGAAATTTCTTTTATGCGTTTGAAAAGCTCCATAATGTCTGCCTATAAATTGAGATTTTCATTGACATTAATCGAAAATCTCAATACATTTGATTTCAACAAAGAAACTAAGTTGTAAAGCCAACAAACAAACCTAACTACGAAACTCAATAGCAAAACCTAATCAAAGGAGCAACGAAAATGACGCAGCCGAGAATTGAACGTCTGCGCGACTGGATGACGGAGCGCAACATTACATACCGGGCAATAGGTGAACGGATTGGGGTTTCGACGCAGGGAGCGAGGCTGCTCTTAGTACGTGAGACGATTCCTGTAGAGCGGTACAAGGCTCTGCGTGTTCTGGGATTCCCCGAAGACCTACTTCCACAGCCCTGTGACATCCCAACAGGCCCCCGTCCGAGAATCCCACGTTTTCCCTGTCTCGTGACTAATAACTAGCTAATTACATTGTTCTGAGTGGTTCAGAACGCCACCGATGGGAAACCTGGTGGGCGCACCCATCGGTGGCAGTCAAGTTTAGCCCGGTATCCCACCGGAATCACGCAAACGGAAAGGAGAGTTTGGCATGAAAGAAGGCACTCCGAATATCGGGGCAGTCTGCCAGCGGCTTGCCAAGCACGCCCCGTCGGGGCTCTCGGCGGAACAGATCGCCTATCGGCTCGGGCGTTCCTACAACACGCTGATGTCCGAGCTTTCGCCCCTGCGGGACACGCACAAGTTCGACGTGAATCTGTTGATACCGCTCATGCGGCTGGCGGGCTCCACGGAGCCGCTGCACGAGATGGCCCGCTCCCTCGGCGGGGTGTACGTCGACTTCCTCCCGGTGTCGGACGCCGCGCATCCGGTGCATGGCCAGTGCATGGCCTCGGTGAAGTCGTTCGGGGACATGATGGTCGGCACGGCGAAGGCGCTGGAGGACAACATCATCACCAGCGAGGAAAGAAGGGAACTCGCCCGGCTCGGCTACAGGGCCGTGGGCGACATTTTGGCCCTGCTGTTCCAGATCGACGAGGCGGAGGCCCGGGATCGGGGCAGGGCGTAAAAGAACGCCCCCGGAGTTGCTACGAACAACGCCGAGGGCACAACATCCAGTGAGGGCTACTCAAATGGACAGAAATGAAATCTACACGGGCAAGGCAAGGCTTGTCAATCGCGGCAACGGCATCGTCCTGCGCTGCGCGACGAAGGGTGAGCTTGCGGAGCTTCTGGCGCTGCTCAGGGCGCTTTTCCCGCATGGGGGACGCATGAAGGATCTCATGGGGAGGGCTGCGGCATGAGGTACGTTATCGGAGACAGCGCCCGCCTCGTGACTCCCTATCGCGGTTACTCGTGGGTGACGATCATCGGCTACGAAGGCGACGGGTATTGCGTGGAACTTACTTCCGGCCTCGAACTCGTCGTCCGGGAAGACGAACTGGAGGACGTATGAGCCTGAAAATCCGTGAATGCGCCATCCCGAAGTACAAAAAGGACTGGCCCGGCAAGACCCTTTTGATGAAGGAAGCCTGTCCGACGACACGTATGTCTCCCTATGAATATGGCGAAAGGCTCCCCTCGCTGATTGAGGCCGGGGTATTGGTGAAGCTTGAACGTTTCCTCTCCAAGTCGGAGGCCACCCTGAGCGGACACTCTGATCTGTATCAGTGGGCTGAGAAGGAAGGCCAGCGCGTCATCAAGATCGGATGGCGCTGTCCGAGATGCGCCGTCTGCCATGAGGACTACATCCCCGAATCGTTCATCCGCCAGAAAAAGGCCATTTTCGTTGAAGTCACCGGAACCGGAGAGGAGCAGGAAGCATGAGTGTCGTTGATCAACAGGTTAAAAACGGTCTTTTCGCTGCGAAGCTGGCATTATCCAATACTCGGTATAACAAGGGATTTGGAGCCGTCTTGTTCGGTTTTGACGATAGCGACAATGCATGTCTTTACGCTTTCGGCGATGGGGATCTCCATCCTGAGGCAACGGGAAAGGTGCTCATTCAGGGAGCGATGGATCTTGTCGAAAAAATTGAGAAACAAGACAAGGTGAAGCAGGGAGGCCACGATGGAGCGGCATGAGTTCGACGCGGCCTATGCCCGCATCTGCAAGGTCTGCGGCATGAAGACGCAGACGGAGCTTTCCGCGTATCTCGGCATCCGCCAGAGTTCCATCTCCGACGCCAAGCGGCGCATGATGATTCCTGCCGCGTGGCTGTTGACCCTTTTGACCCGCGAAGGCGTGAACCCTGCGTGGATTCTGACGGGCGGAGGTTCCAAATTCTTGGTTCCGGCCTCGTTGCCTCCGAGCGCG
>NZ_KL370818.1:0-4950 GCF_000701705.1 Bilophila wadsworthia ATCC 49260
GTACCCGCCGTGGTGCCGCCGCCCTGCATGAGCAGGATTTCCCCCGCCGTGTACGCTCCCGGCGTCGTCAGCGCGGAAACAGTACCCGGAAGAGTCGCTCCCATGATGCCGGACAGACTGGAAGTGAAAGAATCGGGGAGAAAGCTGGACAGGTTGGAAAGCGGAACGTTGCCAAGCAAACCACCAGCGGAAGCATTGACCATTTTTCCTGTAGCTGAGTCATACGCAAGCGCCGTCCCGCCGACGCCAAAGACGCCGCCGAGTGTGCCCATGATTTGAACGGTGATAGGCCGCAGCCATGCCGCGTTTGCCATTTCAGCCAGCGTGCGGATGAACATTTTCTTGAGCGAATCAAAAGTGTTCTTCGTGCCGCTGAGGAAGTTTTCCAGCATGTCCGCGCCAGCTTGATCGACTCTATTGTATGTTTCCTCCCACATTTTTCCGAAATCCGCGCTGTACTTATTGTTGCGCTGGAGGAGTAGTGCGTTGACGCGTTCGTCAATGTCTGCTCTTGACTGGCCTTGCTTCTCCCATTCCTCGATCTGGCGGTTGGTTTGATAGACGAAATATTCCTCGTCCGTCATCGTGGACTGGGCGTAAATGTCCGCCGTCTCTTTGCGGAAGTTGATGAATGTGGATTTGGCCTGCTCAAGCGCATTGTTGTACTGGCGCTGCGCGTCGGCCATCAGGTTGATATTTTCGGCCATGAGCTTGGCGTACTTATCGGGAGCTTGCTTCTTAAGCTGTTCAAGATTCTTCTTCCAGTCGTCATATTCTTTTTCTACTGTGGCAACGGCGGCAGCGGCAGGATTTGCGAATTTGAGGACATCCTTGAACAGATTGTCGTTCAATTCTTTCTGAAGTGAAGTCCGAAGCTCAATGACCTTCGGATTTGTTGATCCGAGAAGTTTTTCAAGTTTCTCGACCTTCTCGTCGACCTGCCATTGCCTGTACTGCGCGTCTGTCATTTGGAGCTTGTTCAGCTCGGACTCGACAGAGTGCAGGGCTGATTCAATCTGTTTGGCTTTCTTTTTGCCGTCGTCTGCGGCAGTTTTGCCGAGCGTAGATGTAGCCCTGATGCCATCTTGCATTTCTTTGAAAAAGCCAAGTGTAGCTTGTCTCCATGCGTCAATAGCAAAGGGGGTTCCTTCGCCGGGATCTCCGCTCAGGAAATTTTGCGCACCACCTGCAAAATTCAGATTGAAAGAAACTTCAGCAGTTGCCCCGTCCAAGTCGTTAACAGCCTTCTTCGCTGTGAAGAGGCTTTGTCCAAACAGCCTTGAAGTAGTGAGAAGCCCGGCTAAAGAGGCTGTAGCATCAGAAAATGGCGCTGTCGGAAATAATTCCTCTAAATCAAAAGAGGTAGCCTCCTGATTAATAGAATGCAGCGCGTCGGTTACTTCATTGAGCTTGCTTTTTATCGCGTCTATTCGTTGTGCGATGTTGTCGGCCTGTTCTTGTGCCGCTTCTCGTCCATAAATATCAAAGTCGTAATTTTTAGCATTTTGTGAGTATATATCATAAAGGCGTTGTTGCTCTTGAAGTTCTTTTTCTAGAGATGCTGTTTGTTCTCTATATTGGTTTCGTATAAACATTAATGCTTCAGCATTTTTGTCTTTTGAATAGCCGGATATTGCATCTATAGATTGTTTTTGCTTTTTCTCGTAATTTTTTATCCATTCCTCAAGCTCGTCACCAGTCATGGAGGCCCATTCCGAATTACTCAGTTCGCCACTTTGAACCAACGCTATGGCCTTCATTGTGTTTTGGATAAAACGGTTTGCTATAGCTACGCCAGCAAGGGCGAGTACGCCCTTTTTCCCATATAAAGCAATGCCGAACAGACCGATTTCACGAATTGTATCCGGTAGATTATTCCATCCATCAATTGCTGCTGTAGCAATTGAACCAATTTCTAGAGCGGCTTCTCCTGCTCCCGTTCCGATGCTTACGACAGCATCCCAAACGTTGGAAAATGTTGTTTCAAGGTTCGCAAGCGTATCTGCATCATTCAGATTACGGAGAGCGTCAGAAAACGCATATGTTGCAGTGAGGATTTTGTCCCCTATGAAATTATTCAAACGCTCATATGCTTCTCTAATATTATTAATATTCTGACTTATTTCGGGTTTTCCTGTCTCTTTATTGAACGTGATGAGAAGTTGCTGAAGCTGAGAAATGGATGCCTTCATCGAGTTGAATAAGCCGTCCGTAGAACCACGGGAGATGAATTCTACATACTCTTTTGTATTACTTACTAACCCTTCCCATGTATTCGCAATGGCATCGCCAGAATACTTGAACGACTCTAGACGTTTGTTAATTTCTTCAACAAGGACGCCTTGAGCCTTCCATTCTTTCACCAATTCTTTACTGATATTCAAGTATGGGGCGAGGAGGTCTTGAGCCTTATTGATGTTCCCCGAGAGCAGAGCTTCCACTTCTGTCCGCATCTGCTGAATAGGGATCTGGAATGCCCCCATAGCCTGCGCCGCACGAGTGGCAAGTTCGGGGATCTCTTCAAGGGCGTACCCGGCCTTGAGCGCGGGGGCGATGATGGCTTGAAAACCGTTGACAAGTTCCTGTGTCGTCGCCGTTGTTTCAAGCCCGAGTTGCTGGAGGCGCTGCATCAGCTTTTCGGCGACCTGTTGTGAGGCGACAAATTTTTCGGAGCCTTCCAGTACGCGCCCCTGTGCGTCGGCAAGCTGATTCGTAGAGGATACGATGGACGCGATGGAAAGCTTTTGCGATTCCCACGCTGCGTTGGCTTGAATGCCGATATTGGTAGCCGCCACAACGCCGTCCAAAAGCTTATATGCCGCATAGACGGATAAGACGCGCTGTGTGAGGGACGCAAAACGCTGATTAAGGGCATCCGCTACGGATGAAGCCTTGGCGAGAGATTTAGAGGCCGAGTCCGATCCCGAACCGAACCCCTGAATCTGCTTTCCGGCTTTCTCGGAGCTTGAGCCAAGGGCACGGGTTTGGTCTGTGGCCTTCCTGACGCTGGCCGTAAGGGTGCCAGCTTTAACGGCGGCACTTTCGGCAGAGGACGCGAACTTTCCGTCGGCGCGGTGAAGGTGCCCGAGCGCGTCATAATAATGCCCGGCGTCTTTGGCTACGTTACGTAGGGAAGCTGACGCCTTGTCCGTTTCTACTGAAACGGATTTCATACTGGCAACAGCCTCAGCCGCTCCTTTCCTCACACCGTTTGCGTCAAATGTCGCTGCAAACCGCATAGCTCCACCTCGTAAATTTGTCCCAACCCTACCATGTTCCCCCTAACGCCCTGCAAGAGGTTGTTGGAAGGTTTTTCGAGTATACGGTTGGAAGAGGGGAGAGGGGCAAGGGATTGTCTGAGTGTTTTTAGAGCAGGGGAGATGACTGACGGAAGGACATATGGTGGGATGAAGAACGCGAAGCCCCCAACCTTAGGGAAGGGGGCTTTATCAATGGGTCAATTCAATTCTTTTTTACAAAACCGGCATAATTTTGCATCAGGATAAATCCACTCTCTACAATACGGGCATTGAACCTTGCCGTCGCGTTCGACTATTTTCTGAGTAGGATTGAGTACAAGGATTACAATCATGAGAGGGGGAATAAAAAGGCTGGCGAGCGCCCATCCCCATGCAGAGCGGCCTTTTTTCTTTGCAAAACTGTATGATAAAATTGAACAAATAATAGGAATGACAATAAACAAAAGTTCTTTTTCCCCAATACCGTACATAGTTCCCTCACTCAGCAAATTTTTGAGCTGCATTTACAAATCGCTGAGCATAATTGTATAGATCCTCAACTTCTTTTACATAGGCTTTTTCCTCAGCTTGTTCATCATAAATAATAACATATGGATTTTTTACATCATAAAAAAGCCTACAAAGGGGTTTTCTGTTATTATTATCTATAATAATGGAACAGTATGTTTTGGCATCTCGTAAATATACTCGTCTAGGTTCAATAACACCTCTTACAATAGCTTGAATGACATACAGTGATGCAAACTCTTCATCTGTTGTGATAATTCCATTATTATCATCTTCTTGTTCTTGAATTTGCTGCGAAGGAGTTTCTATTTCTATTTTTTCTTCTACAGTTTTTGCAGACTCAAGCCTTTTATTGATTTGATCATTGATATATTCTGATACAGCGCGTTTTATAATTGGCTTAAATTGCTCTCGAATGGTTGAAGTAATTTTTCCACCATCATAACATTGAGAGGCATAAAGTCTTATAAATTCATCGGATGGATTTGACATGTCATCAGAAAAGAGAAGGTATACAGCCCGAGCCATTTTTAGATTTCCAGCAGCGCTGACAATACCATCTTCATCAAAGGATTCTTTTGCGAGTTTTTGAATTTCTGGGAGGTATCTTTCGTTGAAATCAAGAAGGTTGATTTCCATAAAAGGTTTTGTGTCCATGATATTTAGTTGATCAATATCGCTGAAGAAAAGATAGCGGCACCCATCCGTTAAAATACCAATACGGGCAGGTTGTGTGGAAAAATATCGAAAGAGTTGAGAACACTTTCCTGTGTCAAGTGGGGCGCCAAGAGGTTTACATTCGATGAGGATTACGGGATTCCCTTCTTTGAGAAGTGCAAAATCTATTTTTTCTCCGCGTTTTGTCCCAAAATCGGCAGTGTACTCTGCCGCAACCTCAGAGGGATTGAATACGTCATAGCCTAGAGCATTTATGAAAGGCATGATCAGAGAATTTTTGGTCATAGCTTCATTGAGCGACTGTCCCTGTACTTGCCGTACTCTTTCTGCCAGTGCCGCTATTTTTGCTGCATCCATAGTCTAACTCCTCCTTTCTCACTCACGCCATATAAACGAGTCTATGTCAAGGGCAGACGTGAAAAGCCCCAACTGTGGGGAAGGGGCTTTCGGGGGCAACCCCTGCTTGGCGCCCCCCCACGTGCGTGGGGAAGACACGGGCGTTAAG
>NZ_KL370818.1:6545-18418 GCF_000701705.1 Bilophila wadsworthia ATCC 49260
AGAAACACCCCCACGTGCGTGGGGAAGACACTGAGAGATTATTCACTTTTTTTATTGAGCCGTCAAAACAATATTGAAACGTCATCTTTTTCAGACACAAGTTGCAGCCCTGACAATTCGATGAGCTGGCGCTTTGGTTCCCCCATGCCGTAGAGCTTGTACCCCGGTGGGTTCGGTATCCTTTGAAAGATCATGAGGCCACTTTGTTCAGGGCATTTTTCGAGTAAGTAGTTGATCACATGCCGTGCAACGGAATCTTTAATGCCTGAAACGAAGACGTTAGGCCGAGGTTCCACAAACCAGAGTTTCATGCGCCCGCGTACGGCGGGAGGCAAATCATTTGCGATAACGACGAGCACATTTCCCTCCTATCAGGCTCTCAATATCCTCGGCGACTTTTTCCAGCAGCTTCATTTCGAGGACACGTTTGCGGAACGCTTCAGATACGGTGTACTTGTTGTAGCGGCCCGCGAGGGAGAGCGTCAGGGAAAAAGCGAGATCAACGCAGAGCTCCCCTTTGTAAAGATCGGCGAGATCATACACAAAGGGCAGGGGGCTCCCTGAGTGGATAAAGCCTAAGTGCGGCGAATAGCCGAGGCTGTGGACACAGGAACATAAGACGCCATAGAGGGCCGCATTGGTGGACGTCAATATCTGGTTCGTCAGATCGCTCAACTCGAATTTTCCGGGGGTGAAAACACGTCCCTTCCAGCCGACTTTGTATTGCTCGGCTTTTTCGAGGTAGAAATTGCGGACGCGCAGCCCTTCCATACCCATCATTTCCTGCAACGTCTTGCCCTCAAGCTCCGCATCGGGAAAGCGTTTGGCGAAGAAAGCCCTAGCGACGGCAAGTGAGGCATCTTTGTCCGTGGAGAGCCACGCCTGACGTTGGAGGTTGCGAGTGTTGGAAGTAGGCACGACGCCTGAAGCGTAAAACAGCAGGCTGTCCTCGCCAACCCAGCAGATGGCACAGTTGGCGGCGGAGGCGATCTTGATAGCCTCATGGGTTACAGACGTACCGGGGCCAAGAAGCAGGGCGTTGATCGTCGCTATGGGCAAACGCACTCTGTTTCCGTCCGCGTCGATCCATTTGATGCTGCTGTCGTCAATTTCCAGCCGTCCTCTTTCCAGATAGATAAACGGGTACTTGTCCGATACGCGGGGAAGCGTTTCCCGTGTGATCGGGATGAACAAGCGGCGGAGAGTTTTGGGCTCTTCAGCTGTGGTGGGCTCCTTTTCTTCCGGCATCTCTATCCCCCTTGCAGAAAGTGCCGCCGGGAGTAGTCCCAGCGGCACTTTTTCATTGTTCCAGAATTGTCACTTGCCTGTCCTCATATCGCTTGCGCAGGCCGAAGGCGATGGGGATGTCATTCAGCGTCAGCACATCCCCGCCCTCAACACGCCCGTGGGCCACACGGAAGCGTTCCGCGCGCCTTTTGGCTTGCGCTATTTCCCCGGCGGCTGCCAATGCTTCTTCCTGCGAGTCGAAACGGCCACGGTAAACGATGTCCGTGGGCACGCAGTTTCTCCGCCCAAGGCATATGGGCCATACGGGGTTTTGCAGCCCGGCGATGATTTCATCCGCATACGCTTCCGGGACATCCAGCGCGCAGGCGAACGCCATATCCTGAAGGTAATAACGGTAGGTCATCTTCGTTCCCGCACCGACCGGACGTTTCCCGTCCGTTTTCTTGGGGATGAGCAGATCCTGCCACGGATCCGAAGCGTCATAGCCGCTGCCCACCATCTGGAAATCGCGGAGGAGGGGCTGTATGTCCGGCTTGCCGTTTTCGAGCCGTGAATACGCCACTACGGTCTGCGTGTATGCCTTCATCTCGGCAAGCCACGCTTCCTGTTCGCCGTTGCGCCCCGTAGCGCAGCAGACGAGCCCGAGCACGCCGGAGCGGGAAGGAAAGGGAAGCGTATCGCGCCTTCCGAAGCGGGAATCGACCCCCCAAGACTGAAGGGGGGCCTCCAGCCAGAGGAGCAGGGCGGTCATGCCTGCGCCTCATACGGGCGCACGAACGCCGCTACGCCGTTGACGAGATCGTCGATGCTGACGGAGTCGTCCTTGCCGAACGTGAATTCGGCGGCCTTGCCGAACAGCGAGCCGGCCAGCTTCTCCTGCTTGGCGAGTTGGAGTTCAAGGGCCTCAATGCTCGGCTTGAGGAACCCTTGCCCTTTTGCCCTTACCGGCTCGTCAAAGCTGGCCTGCATGCCTTGCCCCCTGCGGATGTAGATGCGGGCATAGTCCCACGGGCGCATGCCGGTTTGCGTGGTCTGCCGGGCGGAGGGGACGGCGATGTACAAGGCCTTGATGAAAGCCGACACGGCATCGGCCAATCCCGTATTGCCAAGCGAATCCGCGAGCTGGCCGAGATCGAGGTTGATATAGCGGTAATAGGTGGCCGAGTTGTATTCAAGGCTTCCCATATGGGCGGAACCCGTTTCATCATCGGATTTGAGATCGTCAAGTGCCGTGAAAAATTCGATTTCGTTGTCGACGCGGTGTGTGGAGACGGCGTGGGCAAACGAGGCGGCGGCATGGACGTTGAGATCGGGGGCCTGCGCCACCATGCGCCCGAACAGGGCTATGTCGAGCCCGTCAACGGCGGGATTGAAATGGGCTTTATGAGCCTTTCTCAACTCCGGGGACAATACGGTCTTTCCCGATTTTTTGACGGCGGCGGACTCAGGTTCAAAGGCCTGTGCCGCGGCGAATTCGGCGATGGCTTCCGCCTCATTTTTTGAGAAGAAATACAGGGTATCTTCAGCCAGCAGAGGGGCGCAGGCCTCACCGAACGCCTTTGCCTGTTCCGGTGTGGCCCCCTTGGTTTCACAGGCTTCCGCGAGCATCCCGGCAACCTGTTTCGTGCGCACGCCGATTTTGACGCCGAGATCCTGAAGGGCCAGCCGCACATGACGCTTCCAGCACTGGGAGCTGACGCGGGCACGGGATACCCCGCCGATCATTGCGCTCTTGGGGGCGCCCACGTCGTCCCGGTTCAGGCAGGAAACAGGAAAAGACTGGAGGATATGGAATTCAATATGGGTTCCTTTGAGTGTATTCATCTTCATTCCTTGAGCTGCTGGTTAAAAGACGATGGGGGCGACCTGAAGCAATCCGCAACCAAAGGCTTTGCCGTGGCCGATGCCCCGGCAGACGCTTTGAGTGAAACGCTCTTTATCAACAACGGTAAGGGTTCCCGTCACCCGCGCTTTTCCCAGGGTGACTTTCTGTTCCCCCTTCCAAAAAACATCAGCATTGATCTCTGCGACCTGAAAAGAGGATTCCTGTACCTCAAAGCCCCATGAGGGGGCCTTTTCCAGAAACCAGCGCGTGATATCTTCGCGGTTGCACAGAGGCGTGCGTTTTTGGGTTCGGCTGTCCCGTTTTACAGGATTGACCACGATTTCAAAACGGTATGCGGAAAACCCGAAAAAGGCTTCGGGGATTGGCTCGGTTCTGACGAATTCCCCGTATTCAGGCTCACGGGGCTGCCGATCTGACAGGATAAGAAGCTGCCTCCCGTATTTGTCCCCGCCCATATCGACAAACAGGATACCGCTGCCTTTTTCCCGATCGCCCTCGCGCACGTCGTCAAAGAGCCCGTAAACGACCCTGTGCAGGGAGTAGGTATCGGTAACCCGCAGGGCCTTGGCGTCATGCGGCGACAGCCTGTAGCGGCTGGCGAACATCATGACGCCTCTCCTTCCGCAGCCTTCGGTTCATTGGAAAGGCTGTAGAAGTCACGGGTCCAGCGCATTTTGATACGCTCTTGTCCATTGCTTTCAAAATACAGGAGTTCGTCCAGCAATGTAGCAAAACAGAGAGGTTTTGTAGCCTTTACCGTGATGAGGGAAAGCATCGGGCGCAAAATACGGTATACCTCTTCGGTCGTTTGACAGGCGAGGAGGCGGCGTAAACGTATGCTTCCCTGATCTTCGTCATCGCCGAAGCAACTCCTCAGCGACGCGCCGAGGCCGAATATGCCGTCCTTTTCCGGTTGCCTTCGGCACAAGGCGGCTCCGATAAGGCAGAACGGCAGACGCCGCGCGGCGAATTCAATATCTACGTTGAATTTCAGTAAAATGTTCCATACCTGATATTCCAGATCGGGATTGTCGGCCCGTTTCATCCGGGCGACAAACCCCGTGTCCTTGATTTTGGGCGCGGCGCTCGCCCGTTCGAGCACGAAGCCGACAAACGCTTTGCTCAGGGAGTTTTCCTTTGTTTCAGCCATAACAGCTCTCTTCACGATGAGGATTGGGTTTTCTGTGAAAACATCCCGAAACCGGGCCGATGGCGGGCCCATGCTTCAAACTGGCGCGCCGTTCCGTGCGGGCAGGATTCGTCAAAGGCCGTGCCGACGAAAACGGCATACGTTCCCATGAGCTTGGCAAGTTGTTCTTTGCCGCCATCACAGGCCTGAATCAGTTCTTGGAATGTGGGCTCGACCAGTTGCCAGAACAGGCCCGACGCTTCGGCGGCATGGGCGTCACCTTGCGCTTTCAAGTCCGAAAAATACCCCCGTGTGGCCCCATAAACGACGGTACCCATTTTTTCCAGTTGTTCCATCTGCTTTTTAAAAAGGATAAACCAGTCATCATTGCCGGAGAGCAATTTGGCCTCCAGCCATGTTTCGGACTCGATGCAGTCGTCGCCCCCGGATACGTACTGTTCCCCGGCGTTGCTGCTGACTTTGAGCCCACCGCTCCAGATTCCAAACTGTTTGACACGACCGTCGCCCAGACGCCGGATGCCTTGTTTCAGATTCAGGCACTCAAAGCCGCTACCGTGATCGGATTCCAAAAAAGCCAACAGGGCCGTAAGCTGGCGCCAAGGCTTTTTTTCGGGGTTTACCCATAACATTTTGACTTTGGCTTTCGCCTTGTCGGCTGCCGCGGACGGATCAATCATCCGTTCCTGATAGTCAGGGTGAACGATGCCTTCGGTGTAGTGGAGGCCGTCTTCTCGCAGCAGACAGAAACGGGAGAGTGGGACAAGCCGCCCCATGAGGCTGGCTTTCAAAGCCCGCGCGGAGGGGCAATCCTCCCCCTCAGGCATCTTTTCCCACGGGGCCGTCCCGAGCCCTTCTTCCCACTGCTTTGCGTCGGCTATAATATCTCGCGTGAGGAGGTTCAGCCAGACGGTTTCAAGGATCGAATCCCCCAGAAGAAAAGAATGGAGCAAGCCCATATGGCATACGGAAGGGCCGGGCTTTGCGCTCTTGCCTTTCGCGTATCCCTTGCTGAGGATAACGCTGTTGTCCGTCTTCTTTCCGCCGAGGCCAAATCCCATCTGTTCCACCAGCAACAACGCGCGGGAGGCGTCGGACATGACAGGTTCCAGTTGCAGTTGCGTGAGCAGTGTGGTGTTGCCCGAGGCGACCTGCGGCATGGCGGTTCCATAGGACTTGAGTTCGGCCTTGGAGCAGGCGGGCATCTGGAGGAACGGTTTGTCGCCGTACAGCCAGAAGGCATTCCGCCACAGCTTCAGATACGCGGTACACCGTTCGCCGAGGCCATCCGGCCCCATTGCGGCCCATTCTTGGGTATCCTGCGGCGTGGCCGCTGCCTGGGCAATGGCGATGAGCAGTTTCAGCACCGCAATCTTTTGCACGGCCGTCCCGCCCAGTGCCCGGCACTCCCTGCCGCCGAACACGCGCAGGAGCCCCGCCTTGCCCATGTCGGCGATGGGAATCCATGCCTCGTCGAGCAGGTTGTATCTGTTTTCCGTCACATTCCCCCCTTTTTCAGCAAGACGTTGTTTGTTCGTAGCCCCATTCCGGGGTGTAACTCCCGCCGAAATCGTTTCCAAACCCGTCTTCAAGCGTGCCGTCGGCCCTGAGTGCGGCGATGTACAGGGAAGGCCGCCCTCCATCCTTGGGCGCCACATACAAGTAGGGCGACAATCTGTTCAAAAGGTCGGCGGATGGTCTGTGGACGTTTTCCAACCAATTTTCCGGCACACGGACGATGTTTGCCATCAACCGGGAAGCAATCCGGGCCCGTTCCCTCCATTCGGGAGATCGCGCCGGGAACGTCACTTCCGAGCCGTCGGCAAGCAGACACTGCCCTCCGTTCATGCCTCGGCTACGGAGAAGCAGCACATCGGCTTCGGGCCGCTGCATCGCCCGGGTCGTAACCGTCTCTTCCGAAACGGTATTGCCCCACTGAGCCGTACTGTCGTAGGCGTGGTTCCGCAACGCCCGCTTGTCCTCCTCCAGCTTCCGCAGCGCAAGCGCCAAGGGCGAACCCGTCTCGTCCCTATCCGCATAGGTGGCCTCGAGCACTGGCCGGATGTCGTCCGGCAATCGAACGCTACGGCGTTGCGCCCATTGTTCGAGCGTGCGGCACAGGACATATGGGCTATAGACGTATCCCGTCTTGCCGAAAGCCTTCATGGGATTTTGCAGGGCTTCTTCCAGATCCGGAGTGAGTATCCATGCTTCGCGGCATGCCCCCGCAGGGCGTCGCATTTGGCTCGGCCCTTCGTCATGCCGCCACAAACGCCCCATACGCTGGAACAGCATGTCGGTAGGGCAGATGCGCGTCACCAGAAAATCGGCGTCGATGTCCAGCGACTGTTCCAGTACCTGCGTCCCGACGAGGATACGCCCTTTTTCCCCCCGCGCTTCCGATTTCGCGCCATACAGGGATGTCCACAGCGATTCGTTCCGTTCTCGGTCGGCGGGCGTGAACCGGGAGTGTAGCAGGCCGACTTCAACGTCCATGCCTGAGGCGCGGGCGGCCAGTCCTTTGTATATGGCTTGGGCCTCAGCGACCGTGTTCTCGATCCAGAGGATCTGTTGTCCGCCTTCCGAACGCAAAAGGGCTTCTTCGAGGGCCTCATCCTGCGTCTTGTCGCTGTGAAGCGTAACTGTTCTATCGAGCTTCAAGACGTTCTCGTCCGCGCCGGGGACTTCAATGAACCGATCCGACTGGGAGTCAATCGCCGTAATCAGAGGGTAGTCGGTGCGGGCAGGCTGGTGGGTGCCAAGGAATGCGGCCCGGCGGGGCTGCGTCAACGTTGCGCTCAGGATGATGACCGTGCAGTTCAGTTCCCGGAGCAGGGCGACCAGTTCATCAATGATTGTCCCTGTGTAGGTGTCGTAACTGTGGATTTCGTCAATGATGACGACCTTTCCCGCAAGACCGAAGGCCCGTACCGCTGAATGCCGGACACGGATCACCGCCATGAGCGCCTGATCAATAGTGCCTACGGCGAACGGAGCGAGAAGCCCGCGCTTGCCTGATTGGAACCACGGCTTGCCCGGAGCGGCGTCCTCGCCCATTTCTTGTTCGGAGAATGTCTTGAGCCATGCCTTTCCATGCAGGAGGAGGGGGGCTTGGAGACTGTCCTGAAGGAGAATGCGAGACAGGAACGCGTTAACGCGGTCATGGATTTTGTTGGAGGTCAACTGCGTGGGGAGCGCGAAGTAAATCCCTCCGGCCTTGCCCTGTTCCAACATCCGATAGGCCGCATACAACGCTGCTTCGGTTTTGCCCATCCCCATCGGGGCCTCAAGGATATAGACGCCCGGCCCGGAAACCTGATCAATGAAAGCTTGCTGCACCTCTCTCGGTGAAAAGCCGAAAAGCGCTTCAAAAGAAAGCCCCGTTTGCAAGGAGAGGGGAAGAAAACCCGCGTGGTCTAGAGCTTTCCGCACAAGCGGAGCCCAGTCCTTTTGCGGCTCGTCGAACAGTTCCCCGGAACCAATCCAGTCCGCAACCGTGGTCAGGCCCATCAGGAGCAATGCCTGTGTCTTTGACGACACGTCAGGCCAGCCTCGTTCTCCCATGATGAGGGCGAGCAGTTCCTCACGCCGTTTTTGCCATGCGTCGCCGCCATAGGCGTTGCACGAAGCCGTGTAGCTTTCTTTGGGGGGTACGCCATGATGACGGCCCACGATCTGAGGAATGAATACATTGCCCTGTACGGCCTTGAGCGCGGCGAAACTGATGGAGGCGTGCCCGCGCCAGTCCTGCTCCAATGAGGGATCGGCGTCCGCCAGTTCAGGGAAGGTACCCAGGGAACCGGCAGCCTGATGAATCTTGTGCTGGAACGTAGGGCACACTTTGCCTACATCATGAGCGGAAACTATGCGATCCACCCCTTCTGGATAAAACGGCAATGTGCATTTCGGCAGCCGTTCCAAGAGGAGCGCCGCAACCGCTCCCGTAATGAGGGCATGGTCAAGCACCGTGCGGCCCGCGGCTGTTACGCCATGTGCATTTCGGTATGTTTTTGCGAGGCACTCTGTCAGGGGTAAGGCTGTGAAGTCCTTTTTAGCTGTGCGAGCTCGCAGCATCTTTTATCCTCAACCCTTTGGGATGTCGAAGTATGTCGTCATAAAGTTTTTCTATAGTAGTTTAATGATAACTCTTTTTGAGTAAATGCTCAAACGGAAAAGAAGACGGTGGGAACACCCCCAGATACGCGGGGAAGACCGTGATTTATTGACTATACCACTGCGAAAGCCCATATCCAGAGAGCAATATTATTTGCCTTTATGGAATTCATATATCTTTTTCAGATCTTCAATAGAAAGCGTGGATGTCTTTTGTCGATGAATTATCATATGGCAATTAGCACAAACAGGCACTAAGTCATCCGGTGAAATGATAGCTTCTTCTCCTTCATATGTAGATAATGGTTTTGTATGATGTATGTGAATAAATCCTTTGCCCAGTTCCCCATATGTTTGCTCAAAGTCAAAACCGCAGCAGGAGCACGCTGTTCCTTTTAATTTTATGACTTGTTTCCGTAAATTGGGATCTCGTTCATATCTTGTCGAATAAATTAGCTTGCGACTTCCTTCATAATAGGATTCTTGCTCCTCTAAAATATTATTTTCTGCCTCGGATCGGGAAGAGAAAACAGGCAACAATCCCTGTTTCCATCCAATTTTTTTGAGTGCTTCTACAACATTTGGTTTCAAGATCAGTTCCCAATCTCCTCCTGATGGTTTTTTAAATTTAACCAATAGAGAAATCCAAGACATATATTCTTTGCTGGTTTCTTTTTCATTCCAATGGATTTCTTTGCTCAGATGTTTAGCTAATTTTCCATATTGGAGGTTCGCTGCATTGAAATTTTGGTATCCGACCTTTTGGGCCAATTGACTCATAGTAGCTATATAGTCGGGAGAATCAAAATGGGCTCTGAGAATTTTCGCACGTGGCCCTTTCATAGCGCGAGAGTGTAAAAAAACTTCTGCAAACTCTTCTATGCTTGGTTCTGGTGACATTTATGTTCTCCCTTTAGGAAGGTTTCACTTCGTTCTCTTCTTGCCCTTCCACCTCTTCATACAGCCGTTTCGTCTTTACCCCAAGGGCGTCCGCGATCTTCGCCAGCGTGTTGAGCTGACAACCGCCGATGGTGTCGTCTTGGGTAGCGCGGTGAACTGTACGCGTGGATAATTCTGTTTGACTAGATAAATCACGTATTGTAATGCCTTTTTTATTCATTAACTCTCTGATATTACTTTTAAACATTGTACACCTTAAAATACTTTTGTTGTAATTAAGTAATTTTTGTTGACAGAGTATGAGGTAATTAGTTACAACAAAGCCATCGGAAAGGCAATAACAAAAACAGCCCTCGGCGGTGTCGTTACCACCGCCGAGGGCCTAACCAGAAACTCACTCAAACAGGGAATGAATCATGGCTACAGCCACAATCACCGATCTTCAGTCTCTCGTCAATCGTCTCACTGCCGACAACAACCGCCTTCGCAACCTTGTGAAGCTCTACGAGGCTACGTTCGCCGCCATGAAGCCCGGCAAGTACTACGTCTGCTCGGATGACGGAGAAGTCTCTAGCTCTTACTGGAAGAGCGGAGCCGCCGAACAGTTCGCTTCGGAACTCGCCGCTGACGGGACGGGCGCGACGGTCGTTCTCGTGACCCGCCGCTATGAGGCCGAACCCGCCCCGCGCGAAGACTTCGGCGTTCTGCCGGGCGTCGACTACCCCGCCACCCTTACCCCCGCCGTGGGCATGTAGGAGGTGCGCCATGTCACAGTGCGAACTCATGCCCATGCCCGCGCCTTCGGTTATGCTGCACAATGGACGCCCCGCCACCACCTCTTTGGAAGTGGCGAAGATCTTCGGTAAGCGTCACGACAATGTGGTACGCGATATTCGCAGTATCATAGATAATTGCCCGAAAAGATTTACTGCCCTCAATTTTGAGGCGAGTAACTACTTGGATAAGACCGGGCGTTCTCTACCCATGTTCATCATCTTCAAGGACGGCTTCACTCTTTTGGTGATGGGCTATACAGGCCCCGAGGCCATGCGCTTCAAGCTGGCCTACATCGAAGCCTTCAACGCGCTGGAAACCGAGTTGCAGCGCCAGCGGGAAGGAGCCTTGCCGCCCGCCGACGCCCTCGCCCCGTCGCAACAGGCGCAGCTCAAGGCACTGGTCGACGCCAAGGTCGGCATGTTGCCGAAGGAGCACCAGCGCAAGGGCTACGGCGAAGTGTGGAGCCGCTTCGCCCGCCACTTCGAGATCGCCAAGTACACGCAACTGCCGCCGGAGAGGATGGCCGAGGCTGTGGAGTATTTGATCGGGCTGGAACTTAAGGTTGCGGAGCCCGCCCTGCCCGATATGAGGAGTTTGCCGCGCTTCGCAAGTTATGACCGATACGCGGCGAGCATTGAAGCGGCCTATACCATTCTTTCGAGGCTGAATATGCACGATGTGCAGTTCTCACAGGCGCGTCTTGGTACGCACCCTCTGCGCGGCGCGGACTGCTCACGGTTTTATAACGCCGTGATGCGTGAAGTGCAGATTTCTGCCGCAATGGTGGATGCGGCGCGCAACGCGCTCAACAACGCCCTTGAACTTCGCCAAATCGCGGAAACGGTGTGGTAGCCATGACCCCGCTCACCCGTCTCGAAATCTGGATGTGCGGCTATGTGCTCGGCATCGTGACGATGCTCATCAGGGAAATGGGAATGTAGACGGATGGCCCCCGGAAACGGGGGCTTTTACATAAGGGGCACGGAATGTTGGAACAGGAAAAGCCACGCCGGACGATTGCGGAGCGCATCAGGAAGAAGGAACCGAAGCCGAAGAAGGCGAAGACGCCGAAGAAACGGGAAAGCTACCGGGTGGAGACCGAACCGGGGGAATCGCGGATCATGCAGTGCCCGCGCCCCATGCTGGTGACGGCCCCGGCATGGCTGGCGGAATGGTTCAGGTAACAGACAAGGCCGGGGTGGATCCCCCGGCTTCTCATCGGAGTGAGTTATGGAAATGAAAGCCTTGTCAGTGCGCCGGCCGTTCGCGTCGCAGATCGTCATCGGGGAAAAGACCATCGAATGGAGGTCAAAACCGTTCAACTGGCGCGGCCCTCTGGTCATCTGTGCCTCGAAAAGCGCGATCATCGAACTGGACAACGGGAAACGTCTGCCCGTAGGCGTGGCCCTCGGCATTGTGGATGTAGTGGGATGCCGCCCCATGACGCGGAAAGACCTCGTTGCGGCGTGCTGCGAGGATTACGAGGACGAGAGGTTTCGCATGGGAGCTTGTAAGCCCGCGTGAGGTCGTGCCGGTGCCCGTCAAAGGCATCGTTGCCCCGTGGCCTTGGAGAGGCCCGGAACTGACGTTGTGCCCAGGATGGCATGACAGGAACGTCTTGGACGATTGAAGAAAAACCCCGACCGGAAGGAAGGGGGCTTTGCACATGAGTCAGGCGGTGAAGGGACGGAGGGTTTTTAGGCTCGTCTTCCCTTGACGGGGCTCTTATTTGTACATATTTTTGTACAAAAAGGAGATACCATGTCTCAGGCCATTACCTATTCGGAAGCTCGGCAGAATCTGGCCGAAACGATGAACCGTGTCTGCGATCATCATGAACCT
>NZ_JNJP01000072.1 GCF_000701705.1 Bilophila wadsworthia ATCC 49260
TCCCTTCCCCCACACCCCCATCCCTCCTCTCCCAAAGACTTTTGACGGGTGGGGAGGCCACGCAACGGGAGTTCGTTCCAATCTGAAGTTTTTTAAGGGGAGAGCGAAACAGGTCCCCTTTCCGGTTGCTCTGGAAACGGCCAATCCATAGAAAAAAGCTCAGACCTCTGCCTTACCCCAACACGTTTCATCCCCCCATTCCTGCGGCAAGCCTCATGAGCGCGCCTCTCTGATCCGCTTTGCAAGAAAGTGCCATGAGTTGTGGGCAGAAGGACGATTGCTGTCGGCCTTCAGTCTATCGGAGAATACTAATTTAAAATTGAAATTTTAATTTGAATTAATGTCTAACTTCTTCTAAAGAAAGAGATACGGACTGGTTGGACAATGAGTGAAAGTGCTTCCGGTTGTGCGGCGAAGCGGGAGCGCGCCAGCCTTTACCGTGAAAAATACTCCTCCTGCGGCTGTTCATAGGATACGGTCCGGCTTTCGTCCTTGCGGATCAAGGCGAAAAGGGCCTCTTGAGGCTCACGGCAAGGATGCGTTTGCATGATCATGGCGTCGGCATTCCCTCGGTTCTGGAGAGCCTGTCATCAAGGGCGAGCCTGCCAAGAATGGCTCGGGCATTCCGCATAAAGCGGCAAAGCTGCGCCCGCACCGCCTCTCGTGCCGCCTCAGAAGCTGTTGCGAAGAGTTTTTACACGTTCGCTTTCTGTACTGCCGATCTATTGCGTTCTTGTTGTTCGGTTATTCACCCGTTTCCCGCTTGCCATCGGAACCAAAACCATGTGAAATGGCGGCATCAGACATCTGAGCAGAACACGCTCGTTGCGCATTGTCGACATTAGAATACAATACGTTGATACTCTATACTTTTTTATTATCATTGGGTATCTGGTTAAAAAAAGACACGATGTTATACACAGAGATAAAGGCGCCGTTCCTTTTTCTGAGCCGTTTTCCGATGGCAGTAAAGAAGCGATGCAGTCGCTTATGGAGGTTTCCGCTGTCGGCGGCCGGCTCCCCCGCAAGGCAAGGAGATCCATGATGGAAAGAAGCGTATTTCTGGGGCTGGACATTGGTTCAACCACGGCCAAACTCGCGCTCGTCGCCGCGGACGGCAAACTGCTCGAGGCGCAATACCTGCGTCATGGAGCGGCCGTCCGGCAGACGCTTTCCACCATGCTCGACCAGCTGGCCCTCAAGTATCCCGGCATGGCGGTTTCGGCGGCGATCACCGGCTCCGCGTCCCTTGGGCTCTCGGAAACCCTCGGGCTGCCGTTCGTGCAGGAAGTCGTGGCCGCCTCCCGGGCCATCGCCGTGCTTGCCCCGCAAATCGATGTGGCCGTGGAACTCGGCGGCGAAGACGCCAAGATCCTCTACCTCAGCCAAGGCATGGATCTGCGCATGAACGAAGCCTGCGCGGGCGGCACCGGGGCGTTCATCGATCAGATGGCGGCGCTGCTCCACACCGACGCCTCCGGGCTGAACGAGCTTGCCGCGAACTACACGACCCTGTACCCCATCGCTTCCCGCTGCGGGGTATTCGCCAAGACCGACGTGGTCCCTCTGCTCAACGAGGGGGCCGCACGGGAAGACCTCGCCGCCTCCATCTTTCAGGCCGTGGTCGAACAGACCATCGGCGGGCTGGCCTGCGGGAATCCCATCCGGGGCAAGGTCGCCTTCCTCGGCGGGCCGCTGCACTTCCTGCCCGAACTCCGCAAACGCTTCATCGCCACGCTCAAGCTCGCGCCCGAAGAGGTGGTGCCGTTCCCGAACGCCCAATATATGGTCGCGCTCGGCACGGCCCTGAGCCTTGTGGATCTGCCCGGCGCGGCGCGCATGGCCGACATGGAGCCCGTCACGCTGGACACGCTGGCCGAACGCGCCCGCGTGCGGTGCGATGCCGGGGCTCGGACGGCCTCCCTCCCTCCGCTGTTCGACAACGAAGCCGACTACGATCTGTTCCGCGAACGCCACAACCGGGACGCCGCCCCGCGCAAGCCGCTGGAATCCGCGTCCGGCCCGCTCTTCCTCGGCGTGGACCTCGGCTCAACGACGGTCAAGGCCGTGCTTGCCGATGCCGACGGCGCTGTCCTGACTTCATGGTATGAACGCAATCAGGGCGATCCGCTGGCGGGGCTCCTGCCTTACCTTGCCGATCTCATCGACAGCCTGCCCGAAGGCGCGTGGATCCAGTCCAGCGTAGCCACGGGCTACGGCGCGCAGCTCGCGCAGGCCGCCCTCGGCTCGCTGTCCGCCGACGTGGAAACGGTGGCCCACCTGAAGGCCGCCTGCCGCCTCGTGCCCGATGCGACGTACGTCATCGACATCGGCGGCCAAGATATGAAGTGCCTCAAGGCGCGGGACGGCCTCATCGCGGGCGTGACCCTCAACGAAGCCTGCTCCGCCGGATGCGGGGCCTTCCTTGAAACATTCGCCCGCAGCCTCAACCTGAGCATGGAGGCGTTCGTGCGCGCCGCCCTGTTCGCCCGGCATCCCGTGGATCTGGGATCGCGCTGTACCGTGTTCATGAATTCCAAGGTCAAACAGGCGCAGAAGGAAGGCGCGGACATCGGCGACATCGCCGCCGGGCTGTGCTACGCCGTGGCCCGCAACGCGCTGTACAAAGTCCTGCGCCTGCGCACGCCCGCCGAACTTGGGGACCGCGTGCTGGTGCAGGGGGGCTCGTTTTTGAACGATGCCCTGCTGCGGTTCATGGAACGGCTCCTTGACCATCATGTGTGCCGCCCCGACATCGCCGGGCTCATGGGGGCCTACGGCGCGGCCCTGCTCGCCCGCAGCCGCACGCCCGACGGCGCGGCCCCCACGCCCCTGACATCGGCTTCCCTGCGCTCCCTCGATATTTCCGCCAAAACCCTGCGCTGCAAGGGATGCGGCAACCACTGCCTGCTCACGGTCAACCGCTTTTCCAACGGCCGGAAACTCGTGTCCGGCAACCGCTGCGAACGCGGCGCTTCCGGCGGCGAAGCGGCCCGCCCGTCCATGCCCAACCTGTACGCATGGAAGGAACGCCGCCTGTTCGGATACGAACCGCTCCCGCAGGACGACGCCCCGCGCGGGCGCATCGGCATCCCCCGCGTGCTCAATATGTACGAGCATTACCCGTTCTGGTTCACGCTGTTCACGGAATTGGGCTACCGCGTGGAGCTGTCCCCGCCGTCGGGCAAGGAGCTTTTCGATCTCGGCCTGTCGTCCATGCCCTCGCAAACGGTCTGCTACCCCGCCAAGCTCGCGCACGGGCACATCGCCTCGCTCCTGCACAAGGGGCTCAAGCGCATCTTTTTCCCCTGCCTGCCGCGCGAGCGCCGGGAGAGCAAAGACGCCGCAGACGGCTACAACTGTCCGGTGGTGGCCGGGTACCCGGAAGTCATCCGCCTGAATACGGACGAACTGCTGGAACAGGACTGCACCCTGTACACGCCGTTCGTGTCGCTGGAACATCCCGACACGCTCGTTGCCGCGCTGCATGACCTGTTCGGCATTCCGAAAAAGGAGCTCCGCGCAGCCGTACGCGTCGCCGCCCTCGAACAGGAAGCCTACCGCACCGAGCTCCGGGCCGAAGGCGAACGGGTGCTCGCCGAACTGGAACGCACCGGCAAGCTCGGCATCGTGCTGTCCGGGCGGCCTTACCATGCCGATCCGGCGGTCCATCACGGTCTGCCCGAACTCGTCGCCTCCCTCGGCGCCGCCGTGCTCAGCGAGGACAGTGTGGCGCACCTCGGGCATCCCGCCGAACCGCTCCGGGTCGTGGACCAGTGGACCTATCATTCCCGTCTGTACCGGGCCACGGCGCTGGTGTGCACGCGCCCCAACCTCGAACTGGTGCAGCTGACCTCGTTCGGATGCGGCCTCGACGCCATCACCGCCGATCAGGTGTCGGAACTCCTCACCAGCGCCGGAAAGCTGCATACGCTCATCAAGATCGATGAGGGCGCGTCCCTCGGCGCGGCCCGCATCCGTATCCGCTCCCTGCTCGCCGCCGTGGAGGAGCGGCGCGAGACGCCGCCCACTCCCCGGCCCGCCGCTTCCGCCTTCCGTCCGGTGTTCACCAGACCGATGCGCCAGACACACACCATCCTTGCCCCGCAGATGTCCCCCCTGCACTTCGACATCATCGGCAAGGCCATTTCCAGCGCGGGCTACAATCTGGAAATCCTGCCCACGGTCAGCCGTGAGGCCATCGAAACCGGGCTCAACTACGTGCACAACGACGCCTGCTACCCTGCCATCGTGGTCATCGGGCAGCTTATCGACGCCCTGCAAAGCGGACGGTGCGATCCCAAGCGCACGGCCCTCATGCTGGCGCAGACCTGCGGCCCCTGCCGGGCGACCAACTACCCGGCGCTGCTCCGCAAGGCCCTGTGCGAGGCCGGGTTCGGGGATGTGCCCGTCCTGACCCTGAGCGGGGGTTCCCTGAACAACCAGCCCGGATTCGCCATCTCCGCGCGCCTGCTGCACCGGCTCATCCTGGGCTGCCTCTACGGGGACATGCTCCAGCGCGTCTCGCTGTCCACCCGCGCCCATGAGCGCAACGCCGGGGATACGGACGATCGGCTGGCCCACTGGATGAACCGCGTGAAGTTCAGCGCGGCGCGGGGCGACAGCTCGCTGTTCAAGTCGCACATGCGGAGCATCGTGCGGGATTTCTCGGCCATCCGTCAGGCTCACGCACCCTTGCCCCGCGTGGGCATCGTGGGCGAAATCCTGCTCAAGTACCATCCCGACGCCAACAATCAAGTCATCCGCCACATTATGGAAGAAGGCGGCGAGCCCGTCCTGACCGATCTCATGGACTTTTTCCTCTATTGCCTGCTCGATCCCGTCTATCTGTGGCGGCACATGGGCGGAAAGGCATTCCCCGCCTTCAGCAACTGGCTGCTCATCAAGCGCATCGAATCCCTGCGCGACGCCATGCGCCGGGCGCTCGAAGGCAGCCGGTTCCTCCCCGTTTCCCGGATTGCGGATCTGGCCCGCAGCGTGCGAGGCATCGTTTCCACGGGCAACCAGGCCGGGGAAGGCTGGCTGCTCACGGCGGAAATGCTGGAACTCATCGACCACGGGGTGGGCAACGTCCTGTGCCTCCAGCCGTTCGGCTGCCTGCCCAACCACATTACGGGCAAGGGCGTACTCAAGGAATTGAAGCGCATCCGGCCCCACGCCAACCTCATGGCGGTGGACTACGATCCCGGCAGCAGCGAGGCGAACCAGCTCAACCGGATCAAGCTGTTCATGACCGTGGCCCACAGCCGCATCCCGCAGGAGGCGCAGGGCGATCACGCGCCCGCCAGCCTCAACGAATCCGTCGCCCAGCTCGCCGGGCGTCTCCGCGACAACCTCAAGGGCAAGCTCGAAAACACCATCGGTGGAAGTGGCAACAGCGGCGACGAAGTGACGAACCTGGCGTGAGCGGGAATGAAGGCAGCATTAAGGTCCTCCGTTCCACAATGCTGCCCCCCATGCCCTGTAGTCCCAAAACCGCATTGCAAAGGGACACGCCCGGTTGCGGCAGTACAATGCCGCAACCGGATGTGCCCCTTTTGTTGTCCTGAAATGGCCGGGGGCGGGCCGTCCAGTCGTCCGGCTCCCCCTGGCAAACAGGCTTGCCCGGCGGGGTCGGATGCCCCATCGGATATGGGCGAAGCCGGACGCGGCAAATAATCGCTCTAAAAATATTATTTTATTTAGTTCCGGAAGATTATATACTGTTTGTCTGAACAGCCAAACACTCCCCTCTCAAGCCGGTCTTGTGAAATCCGCCAAAATCGCGTAAGGGTGCAGACGGCGTATGATTTTCAGGTTCGGAGGCACTCGACGAAACAGGCGGGCCGCAACCTTTCGGGGCGGACGCTTGTTTTTGATTATGCAGCGCAGGAGAACCAAATCCCCTTCTTAACCTTGATGTGAGCAAGCATGAGCACTGAAGACATCATCTCGGCTCGGCGCGACGCGGCTATCCAAAAATGGACCGAAGCCGTGTTCGCCATGTATCCTTTTGAGACCACCGGTTTCATTCGGACGCAACGCGATCAGTTCGCCAATCCCGTCGGCCACGCCACCCGCGCCGCCGGGGAACAGATCTACGACGCCGTCACGGGCCGGGATGTCGACATGGAGAAAGTGCACGCCTCTGTGGCGGCACTGATCCGTATCCGCGCGGTGCAGGACCTCAAGCCCGAACAGGCCGTCGGCGTGCTGTACCTGTACAAGTCCGTGCTTCGTGAACTGCTCCTTGCGGACATGCTGGCCGCCGGGGATGTCCAGGGGTTCCTGGACATGGGGGATCGTTTGGACACGCTCTGCCTCATGGCCTTCAACCTGTACCTTGCGGATCGGGAGCAGGTCTACGCCGAGCGTGTGGCCCAACAGCGCAGGGAGGCGTCTCAGATCAGGCGCTGGGCGGCCAGACATGGCCTGGTGGAAAATCAGGACGGGGAATAGGCCCTGTTTCCTGTTTCCCTTTCGGAATCCTTTTTATTGTGGTTACGGATTTGGATATGTCAAACTTTAAGCCTGGAGTGAGGTAGGGAATGATAGTTTCACTCGTGGCAGTCCTGCTCATCGGAGCCATCGCCTGGTCGGGGGCGGTCGCCGGATTCCAGTCTCTGCTGGGTGTGGCGCTGCCTCTGTTGGCCGCGGTTGTCTTCGTCTGCGGGATCATCTGGCGCATCACCTGCTGGTGGGCGAAATCGCCCGTGCCCTTCGCCATCCCCACTACGGGTGGTCAAGAGCGTTCCTTGGACTGGATCAAGCCGAACCGCCTCGACACGCCCATGAGCAACGCCGCTGTCGTAGGCCGTATGATCCTCGAAGTGCTGTTGTTCCGTTCGCTGTTCCGCAACACCTCTGCGGAAGTCAGCTCCGTGGGGCCGCGCGTCACCTATTTCTCCTCCAAATGGCTGTGGGTCTTCGCGCTGACCTTCCACTACTGTTTCCTGGTCATCTTCATCCGGCACTTCCGGTTCTTCATCGAACCCGTTCCGGTCTGCCTGACGTGGCTCGAGTTCTTCGACGGCATCATGCAGGTCGGCGTGCCGCGCCTGTTCATGACCGACATGCTCATCGTGGTGGCTGTCCTGTTCCTCTTCGGCCGTCGCCTGGCGAACCCGAAAGTGCGCTACATCTCCCTCGCCAACGACTATTTCCCGCTGTTCCTCATCATGGGCATCATCGGCACCGGCATCTGTATGCGCTACTTCGACAAGGTCGACATCGCGCAGGCCAAGGTGTTCATCATGGGCATCCTGCACTTCACGCCGCAGTCCGCCGTGGGCCTGAACCCCCTGTTCTTCACCCATGTCGCGCTCGTCAGCGTGCTGCTCATCTACTTCCCCTTCAGCAAGCTGATGCACATGGGCGGCATTTTCATGTCCCCCACCCGCAACATGCGCTGCAACACGCGTGAAGTCCGCCACGTCAATCCCTGGAACAACCCGAACGCCCCTTACCGCACCTATGCGGAATATGAGGACGACTTCCGTGATCTGATGGCTGAGGCTGGCCTGCCCCTGGAAAAGCAGCCCGAAGACGTTGAACCCGCGGCCCCGGCCCCGTCCAAGTAAGGAGTTTCCCTAATGGCCAAAATGCCAAAACCGGAAGAAATGATCGCCTCCCGTGCGAGTTTCCCCGAAAAGAGCTGGATGGACGTCAAGACCGAGATCAAGGCCGGCATGTACGCCTATCCCGCCAAGGTGGATATCATGGAAGGGCTGCACATGCCTCATCCCCATGCGTGGCAGCCTGAGGAAGAGGATTGGCACCTGCCCGAAAACTGGGAAGAAATCATCTATAAGGCCTTGAAGGAACGTCTTGCCAAGCACCGTTCCCTCAAGATCTTCATGGATACCTGCGTGCGTTGCGGCGCCTGCGCCGACAAATGCCACTTCTTCCTCGGCACCAACGATCCGAAAAATATGCCTGTGCTGCGTGCGGAACTGCTCCGTTCCGTGTACCGCCGCGACTTCACCACCGCCGGGCGTCTCCTCGGCAAGGTTGCGGGCGCCCGCAAGCTGACCACCGACGTCATCAAAGAATGGTTCACCTACTTCTACCAGTGCACCGAATGCCGCCGCTGCTCGCTGTTCTGCCCCTACGGCATCGATACCGCCGAAATCACGGCTATCGTCCGCGAACTGCTGCATGAGCTCGGCCTCGGCATCAACTGGATCATGGAACCGGTGTCCAACTGTAACCGCACGGGCAACCACCTCGGCATCCAGCCCCACGCCTTCAAGGAAATCGTTGAATTCCTCTGCGAAGATATCGAAACCATCACCGGTATCCATATCGATCCGCCTTTCAACGAGAAGGGGCACGAGATCCTCTTCATCACGCCTTCCGGCGACGTGTTCGCGGAACCCGGCATCTACACCTTCATGGGGTACCTGATGCTGTTCCACGAGCTTGGGCTGGACTACACCCTGTCCACCTACGCCTCCGAAGGCGGCAACTTCGGCTCCTTCGTGTCCTTCGACATGGCGAAGAAGCTGAACGCCAAGATGTACGCGGAAGCCAAGCGCCTCGGCTCCAAATGGATCCTCGGCGGCGAATGCGGCCACATGTGGCGCGTCATCAACCAGTACATGGCGACCTACAACGGCCCCGCGCCCGAAGGCATGATGGACGTTCCCACGTCCCCCATCACCGGCACGCGCTTTGAAAACGCACGGGCCACCAAGATGGTGCACATCGCCGAGTTCACGGCCGACCTGATTCACCACAACAAGCTGAATCTCCGCCCCGAACGCAACACCGGCATCATCACCACCTTCCACGACTCCTGCAACCCGGCCCGCGCCATGGGTATGCTCGAAGAGCCCCGCGCCGTCCTGCGCGCCGTCTGCCCCGAATTCGTGGAAATGCCCCCGCACACCATCCGGGAAGAAACCTTCTGCTGCGGTTCCGGTTCCGGCCTCAACACCGAGGAAATCATGGAACTGCGCCTGCGCGCCGGCTTCCCCCGCGGGAACGCCCTCCGCTACGTGCAGGAAAAGAACGGCGTCAACTGGATGTCCTGCGTCTGCGCCATCGACCGCGCCACGCTGCCGCCTCTCGCCAACTACTGGGCGCCGGGCGTCACCGTCAGCGGCCTGCACGAACTGGTCGCCAACGCGCTGGTCATGAAGGGCGAACAGCCCCGTACCATGAACCTGCGTCAGGAAGACCTCGAATGCCCCGACCCCGAGCCAGAGGAAGAGGCCGTTGAAGAGCTCGCCGCTTCTGCCGAGGAGGACAATTAAACCATGTATAATGCCAAATACATCATCCCCGGCGTCCTGATCGCCGTAGTGGCGTTCACCTCGCCCTTCTGGCTGAACCTCGGCGGCAAGACCTACGTCTACCCCGAAGTCGCCCTGCCCACGGGCGAAGGCAAGGACAAGTGCATCGAGTCCAAGGAATGGATGCGTGCCGAACACATGGCCCTGCTGAACACCTGGCGCGATGAAGCCATCCGCGAAGGCAAGCGCGAATACGTCGCCACCGATGGCCGCAAGTGGGTCATCAGCCTTCAGGATACGTGCATGGCCTGCCATACGAACAAGGCCGACTTCTGCGACAAGTGCCACAACAGCAACAACGTTGATCCGTATTGCTGGACCTGCCACATCGCGCCGAGGGGGAACAACTAATGAAAAGCAGAAGAGACTTTCTGAAGATAGCCGGTCTCTCCGCCTTTGCGCTGGGCACGGCTTCCGCCCTGACCCTCGCAACCGGGAGCAAGGCCAGCGCCCTCCCGGCGGGCACCGCGCCCGCCAAGGGCAGCTACACCAACGAACCTGATGCCCTGCACGCCAAACGCTGGGCCATGGTCATCGACACCCGCAAGTTCACCTCGCCGGAACATTTCCAGCGCGTGATCGACGCGTGCCACCATGCCCACAACGTGCCCACCATCCCCGGCAACCAGGACGTCAAATGGATCTGGACGGACAAGTACGCCCACGTCTTCCCTGACGACGTGAACGCCTACATGCCCGAAAAGTTCCTGCACGGCGATTTCCTCCTGCTGTGCAACCACTGCGAAAACCCGCCCTGCGTACGCGTGTGCCCCACCGCCGCCACCTTCAAGCGTGAGGACGGCATCGTGGTGATGGACCCCCACCGCTGCATCGGCTGCCGTTTCTGCATGGCCGGCTGCCCGTTCGGCGCCCGCAGCTTCAACTTCCGCGATCCGCAGCCCTACGTGAAGGATGTGAACCCCGAGTTCCCCATGCGTACCCGCGGCGTGGTCGAGAAGTGCACGTTCTGCACCGAACGCCTGGCTCAGGGCAAGCTCCCCGCCTGCGTGGAAGCCTCCGAAGGCGCGATGATCTTCGGCGACCTGAACGATCCGGGTTCGCCCGTGCGTCAGGCCCTGTCGGAGAACTTCACCATCCGCCGCAAACCCACTCTGGGCACCCAGCCCGGCGTGTACTACATCATCTAGGAGGCCGCCATGCTCGAACTGATTCTCAAAGGCCGGCCGCGCTTCTACCTGTGGCTTTGCTTCCTTGGCGCAATCTTTGGCCTCGGCTTCATCGTGTACATCTTCCAGGCGAACATCGGCCTTGCCATCACCGGCATGAGCCGCGACGTCTCCTGGGGGCTGTACATCGCCCAGTTCACCTACTTCGTCGGCGTGGCCGCAGGCGCTGTGATGCTCGTGCTCCCCGCCTACTTCCACCATTACGAGAAGTTCAAACGGATCATCATCTTCGGCGAATTCATGGCCGTGGGTGCCGTGATCATGTGCATGCTCTTCATCGTGGTCGACCTCGGGCAGCCGCAGCGCGCTCTCAACGTGCTGCTGCATCCCACGCCGAACTCCGTGATGTTCTGGGATATGACCGTTCTGTTCGGTTATCTCCTCCTGAACATCATCATCGGCTGGGTCACCCTTGAAGCCGCCCGCAACGACGTGAAGCCGCCGAAGTGGATCAAGGTCCTCATCTACATCTCCATCATCTGGGCCTTCTCCATCCACACCGTCACCGGTTTCCTGTACGCCGGCATCCCGGGCCGCCACTACTGGCTCACCGCCATCATGGCCGCCCGCTTCCTCGCCTCCGCGTTCTGCTCCGGTCCGGCCATCCTGCTGCTGCTCCTGATGGCCGTGCGCCGCGTGACCGGCTTCGAGCCCGGCCGCGAAGCCATGAAGACCCTGTCCACCATCATCACCTATGCGATGTGCGTGAACGTGTTCTTCTACCTGCTGGAAATCTTCACGGCTTTCTACAGCGGCATCCCCGGACACCAGCACTCCATCCTGTACCTCTTCACGGGTCATGATGGGCATATGGCGTGGATCAACAGCTGGATGTGGACCGCCGTCGTGTTCGCCGTGCTGTCCCTGCTCATGCTGATCCCCCCGGCGCTGCGCTACAACGACAAAATCCTGCCCTGGGCCCTTATCCTCCTCGTGATCGCCTCGTGGATCGACAAGAGCCTCGGCCTGCTCATCGGCGGCTTCGTGCCCAACATGTTCGAAACCGTCACCGAGTACACTCCGACCATTCCTGAAATCCTCGTCGCGCTCGGCGTCTACGGGCTCGGAGGCATCATCATCTCCGTGCTCTGGAAGATCGCCATGGACGTGAAAAAGGAAAACGGAACGTTCGCGTTGAAAGACAATTAAGACTTGGAAGGAGGCCCCTTCTGAAGATGGGGCCTCCCTCTCCCCCCTCTCCCGACTTTGGGTGAAGGTGGATTTTCCAAAGCCCCTGTGCGGAAATCGCGCGGGGGCTTTTCATTTGAAAAAAGAGGGTTCTCACCCGCTTGCCAAGGATGCGGGGCTTTGACATTCTAGAGTGCGTTGTTGGGCAAAAACGTTTCCTCCCCGGTTTTTCGCGCGGGAAACGCCCGGCGGCGCCCCCGCCCGATTTCAATAGAAAAGGAAAAGCCGATGAATTTCACGTTTCAGCGCAATCCCGAACGGCTTCTGGATCTGTGCGGCCTGTCCCCCATCCGGGACAGGCGGCAGGAAAAGCTTTTCATGGAAAAAGCGGCGGCCCTCGAAGCGCAGGATCTGCGGCCTCTGGTTCTGGTCATCGGCGGCTTCCTCGATCAGATCCTCGGGAACAGTTATGCCGTCAGCGCCCGCTATCCCGCCGATCTGCGCGCCAGACACGACGTCTGGTTCCGCGAGCACTACGAAAGCCGCAAAATGCGCGACATCGTGAACATCTACGCCTCCAAAGGCCATTCCGTGGCCCTCATCGGGCACAGCTGGGGCGGGGACGCGGCGGTCAACCTCGTCGCCCGCAAACTCAATGCGCCCATCGATCTGCTGATCAGCCTCGATCCCGTATCGCGCAAGGGAGCGCCCCGCCGGAGGCTCCCCAACGTCCGCCACTGGCTGAACATCCATATCGACTACAGCCAGAGCACATGGTTCGACATCCCCAATCTCGTGGCCCGCATCGGCGGCCCGTGGGAAGCTGCGGAAAACGCCGACGTGAACGTCTCCTGCCCCCCGGACATGACCCATGCGTGGGCGTGGGGGATGTTCGAGCGCTACGGTGAAAAAGTCCTGCGGGAACGCGCCGAAGGCTGGAAGTAAAAAAATTGGGGAAGGGAACGGGAAACTTCCTGTAAAAAGTTTCCCGTTTCCTTCCCCAAACCCACCAGCGCGGCCCGCGCCTCCCCTTTCCCTTCAAGCACTTTTACGCTTATCGAATCCCTGCCGACGGGCTTGGGAAAACCGAATGTTGAGGCATTGGAGGATGGAGGTTGCTGGCTTCCGAATGTTTTTCTCAAAAGTTACATGTAATTTTCATGAGATGGCAAGAGTATTCAAAGTTTACCCCCCTTGGAGGGCTGTTACCCCTTGAATACCCGGGCGGAGGCGAGCGACTGCGTGGTGGGCATGACTTCGACCTGTGAGACGTTCACATGCGCGGGGCGGGAAACGACCCACCAGATGGTGTCGGCGATGTCCTCGGGCCGGAGCGGGTGCGCGTTCTCGTAGAGCGTGTCAAAGCGCGATTCGTCGCCCTTGAAACGGACATTGGAGAATTCGGATTCGAGCAAACCGGGCTCGACGTCGGTCACGCGAACGCCGGTCCCGTGCAGGTCGCAGCGCAAGCCCCGTGAGAACTGGAGCACGAACCCCTTGCTTGCGCCATACACGTTGCTGCCGGGGTAGGCATAGGTCCCGGCGATGGAACCGAGGTTCACCACATGCCCGGAATGGCGCTCCACCATACCGGGCAGCGCCGCGCGCGTGCAGTACAGCAGACCCTTGATGTTCGTATCCACCATCGTATCCCAATCGTCGAGCGAACACGCCTGAGCCGGCTCCAAGCCAAGGGCCAGCCCCGCATTGTTCACGAGGACGTCGGGCGCGCCGAAACGCTCCTTTGCCTCGGAGAAAACGTGTTCGACAGCCGCCTTGTCCCGCACATCCAGCTTGAAGCAGTGGACGCTGCCGGGATGCGCGTCTTGCAACTCCTGCAAGCGTTCCTCGCGGCGGGCCATCGCAACGACGGTCCAGCCTTCCTCAATAAAACGTTCGGCGGTGGCCCGGCCGATTCCCGACGTAGCTCCGGTGATATACGCGACTGGCATGGAAAACTCCTTTGATGACAAGGTGATGTTCCAGAGCGGATTACCTTTGAAAGCATCGCGTTTCAGAGGTCCATTCCGCCGAGAATCGTCGTTTTCGGCGGAACCCGTGCCGCATTGGAGCGCACTGAACGTGCGTCCGGCGCTGGGGCGTTGCACACATGCTCTAAGAACGGAATGTCCATACAAAAAAAGCCGTTCCTCTCTGCCTACAGAAAACGGAACGGCCGGTCAACGCCGGACGCTTTCCGGCTTTTCCGCCTTCATGGATCTGCTTTTCCACCGCCCGCCTTTTCTCCCCATCCATACAATACAGAAAAAACGTGGACAGGGATTCGGCAAGCCCAAAAGTCTTTGGAGGGGCGGGGGAAGCTTTTCTTCAGAAAAGTCCCCCGCCCCTCCAGTTCAATCAATCGTCCATAACCCGCTTCGTCTTCCAGCGGTTGTGCATCCAGAACCATTGATCGGGCGCGCGGCGGACCATGCGCTCATTGGCCTCCGTATAAAATGCGGCGACCGCGAGCGCTTTTTCCTCAGCATCACCTTCAAGGAGGGCCGTGTCCAGCGGCTCCTCTATAATAATACGATACCGATCCCCGTCGCGGATCAACGCGATGGGCCAGACCAAGGCCTTGGCCCGGACGGCAAGGACAGCGGGCCCTTTGTTGACGGCGGCCTCCTCGCCAAGGAACGGCAGGAAAAACGCTTCGCTTCGGCTGGTATTGTGATCCGCGAGAAACGCCGCGTACCCGTTCTTCCTGAGTGCCCGCAATACGGGAAAAGCCGCTTCCCGGTGCCCGATGACGTCCGCCCCATGAGAAGAGCGCAGCCGCGTGGTGACGTAATCCATCAGCTTGTTTTTATACGTCCGCACGACCGTCAGGCGCGGATGGTCGGATACATCCCCAAGCAGGCTGGCCAACAGTTCCCAAGCCCCGAGATGTGCCGTTGTTATCACGCTGGGGCGCTCTCCTCGTTTGAGACGCTCCAGCAGATCCGGGCGCTCCACGTCGAGCAAGGGATGGGACAAGCCGAACTCGGGAACGAGGACCGACTCGAGGAACGAACGGGCGTTGTGCGTGAAGCTGGCCCGCGCCAGCGACTCCGCCGTTGCCTGCGAAAGTTCAAGGTGCCGGGCTATGCTCTCCGTGGCGAGACGGCGGCGCTTGGGCAGGCATGTCCAGAGCAGGGAGCCAAGCCCCTTGGCAAGCGAACGGATACGGGAAAAGCCGAGTTTGCCGAGCAGAAGGGCGAAGCCATAGCCCACCCGGCACATGGCCCGGGAAAACGCCTGGGAAAGCTGGTGGAGCAAGGAAGGGGAAGGCGGCAGTTCGGGCGCTTTCAGGGCCTCAAGCTTTTCCTCAAGGCGGCGGCACTCGCGCGCTACGGCTTCGGGATCGCGGATATCGCATTCGACGCGGTAGGCGTCGGCGCACACCATCGAAACCCGGCTGAACGGCAAAGGAAGCTGGAAACGATCCCAGCTTTTGAAGACCTTGCGCCGTTCCATGAACAGACGGATGGGCACGATGGGCGCGTCCGCACGGGCGGCGAGGAATATCGCGCCTTCCTTGACTTCATGGCGCGGGCCGCGCGGGCCGTCCACGGTCACGCAGCCGCAGATCCCGGATTCGCGCATCCGGCGGGCGGCGGCAAGAAGGGCCTTCACCCCGCCCCGGGAGCTGGACCCCCGGGCCGTTTCAAGGCCCATGCGTTCCAGCACCCCGGCGAGGAGGTCGCCGTCGTCGCTCTGGCTGACCAGCGCAATGATGTTGAGCCGACGTTTCAGGTAAATCAGGGGAAAGAGTTCGTCATGCCACAGCGACAGGACCACGGGACGGCCCTGATCGGTCGTGTTTTCGATGGCGGCGCGGTTGATTTCGGTATAGCGCAGCGAGCGGCACCACAGGCGGTACAGCCAATACACGGGCGCGGAAAGGGCTCCGAGCAACGATTTTCCAGAATGAGGCATCAGGACTCCACAAGATCGGTTTCACAGCCACAGATATTTTCGTGCGCGCGGAACTGCATGTTGTACAGGCGGGTATACAGTTCGCAACGCCCAAGCAATTCCTCGTGCCGTCCGATGTCGACGATGCGCCCGCATTCCATGACCACGATGCGATCCGCTTCCAGAATGGTGGAAAGCCGGTGCGCAATGATAAGGCTGGTGCGGTTGAGCATGAGGTTGTCGAGGGCCTTCTGAACCATGTGTTCGGATTCGGAATCAAGGGCGCTGGTGGCCTCGTCCAGAATGAGCAGAGGCGCATCCTTGAGCAGGGCGCGGGCAATGGTCAGGCGCTGTTTCTGGCCGCCGGAAAGACGCACGCCGCGCTCTCCGATGGGCGTTTCGTACCCCTCGGGCAGCTCGCGGATGAAGCCGTCGGCATAGGCGGCCACGGCTGCGGAACGCACGCGATCCATATCCAGCTCCGAGGACAGGTCGCGCCCGTAGGCGATGTTTTCGGCAATGGTCATGTCGAACAGGAAGGCATCCTGCGACACCATCGATACGGAACGCCGCAGGGATGCCAGCGAGTACTCCTTGAGCGGCTTGCCGTTCAGAAGGATCTCGCCGCGCTGCGGATCATAGAAGCGGGGGATCAGGTTGACGAGCGTGGTCTTGCCCGCGCCGGAAGGCCCCACGAAGGCAATGCGCTCCCCGGCCTTCACCGTAAGCGAAACGCCCCGGAGCGCGGGCGTGCTCTCATCGCCGTAGTGCAGGCTCACGTCACGGAAGGTCAGCTCGCGGAAAGGCTCGTCCAGCGGCAGCGTGCCGCCGCGTTCGGTCTTGAGGGCAGGATCGTCGAGGATGGCGAACACGCGCTCGGCCCCGGCAAGGGCGTTCTGCACGTTCATGTTCGCGCCGTTCAAACTCTTGAAGGGCGTATACAGCATGGCAAGCGCGCCCATGAAGGCGAAGAACGTGCCCGGCGTCATGTCGCCTTGGATAACCTCGCGGCCGCCATACCAGATCACCAGCCCGATGCCGATCGCACCGATGAGTTCCATCACCGGGGACGACAGCTCTGACACACAGGACTGGCGGAAGTTGATATTGATGATCCGGGCGTTTTCCTTGTTGAAGCGCCCCGTTTCCTGCTTTTCGGTGGCGAAGGCCTTGATGACCCGGATGCCGCTGAGCAGTTCCTGCAACATGCTGGAGATGCTGGCGTTCACCTCGGCGTTCTTGCGCCCGTACCGCCGCAGGGCCCGGCTGAACAGCGACAGCGGGAACCCCGCGACGGGCAGGACGATGATGGCCCAGCACGCCAGTTCGAAGTTCTGCTGGAACACCACGTACAGCAGGCTGATCATGGTGATCACCTGCCGGATGATCTGTATGAACGCGGGCAGGCTCTGCCGGATCATGCCCACGTCGTTGATGACGCGCGACATGAGCGCCCCGACCTGCGATTCCTCATAGAAATGCAGGGGCAGGGTGATGATTTTCTGGAACAGTTCCTGCCGCATGGTTTCCAGCACGTGCAGCGCGCTGTAATGCATACACCAGTTTTGCAGGTAGCGCCCGGCACCTTTCAGGGCCGTCAGTACGATGAAGGCCAGCGGCACATACAGAAGGGCCGTGCCGTCCTGCCGGATGAAGATGTCGTCGAGCGCGGGCTTGATCAGCCATGCCGTGCCGGCCGTAGTCCCGGAAACGACGGCGGAAGCCAACAGCGCGACGACCATGGCCCATTTGTAGGGGAGGAAATACCGGAACACCCGCAGAGCCAGCCGGAGTTCTTTCCTGCGGCGCTCGGAGCGTTCCTCCTTGGTCTCTTTCTTTTTACTCATTCGCATATTCCTTGACGAAAGGGCATCCTAGCCCACATTATCGGCAAGCGCCAGCGGAGAATCCCGGCCGGAAACGGCCCCGCGCACGCGCGCTCAGGAGTATCATGGAAAAGACCGTACGAATCAACAAAGCGCTGGCGGACGCCGGCATCTGTTCCCGCCGGCGGGCCGACGAGCTCATCGCCGCCGGGCGCGTCAGCGTCAACGGCGAGCCCGTCGCCTCGCCGGGCCTCCAAGTCACGCCCGGCACCGACAAGCTGGAAGTGGACGGCAAGCCCGTCCAGCCCATCGCGCAGGCCCCCTGCTACCTGTTGCTGAACAAACCCGTGCGCGTGGTGTCCACGGCCTACGATCCCGAAGGCCGGACCACGGTGCTCGATCTCGTCCCCGCGAAGTGGAAGTCCCGCCGCCTTTATCCCGCCGGGCGCCTCGACTTTTTTTCGGAAGGGCTTGTCCTGCTCACCGACGACGGTGACTTGACCAACCGGGTGGTGCATCCCCGGCATCACATGCCGCGCGTGTATCATGTGCTCATCCGGGGCGGGGTGTCCGACCGCGCCCTTGAGGTCATGCGCAAAGGAATGACGCTTGCCGAGGGCGAGAAGCTCGCGCCCGTGGAAATCCGCGTCCTGCCGGGGCAGGTCCATGATCTGTCCGGTGTTTCCCGCAACGCCGGCCCCCCTGCGGGGCAGCGCGGCACCCTGCTCGAGATGACCCTGCATCAGGGCCTGAACCGCCAGATCCGCCGCATGTGCCGCGATCTGCATCTGACCATCCTCCGGCTCGTCCGCGTCGCGCAAGGCCCCTTGCGTCTCGGCGTCATGAAGCCCGGCGAAGCCCGCGAACTGACCCCCGCCGAAGTGGAGGCTCTGAAAAAAGCTGTGGAGATGTAAGAGAAAATCGGAGGGGGGAGGGGAAACTTTCTTTAGAAAGTTTCCCCTCCCCCCTCC
>NZ_JNJP01000073.1 GCF_000701705.1 Bilophila wadsworthia ATCC 49260
ATAGCTCGTCAAAACCACGGTAATGGGGAACTCTTCCGAGCCATACGCCACTCCAGAACTGCTCATACGTTAACTTCCCCATGTTATACGAAATGGCGTTCAACCGCTGTTCAACATCATCTGCACGAGCAATCAGAAAGGTCTCTCCGATTGAATCACTGAACAGATAATAGGGCGAGAGAGGCTGAACTGTGACGGCCATTTCATCGTTAGGCTTTGCCAAACCGAACTTACCAAGCTGCGCACGGACACGTTCAAGGCTCATGACAAGTACTCCTATTTTTGAACAGGATAAACTTATTATGAATAAAAATCAATTTTTAATTGATAATTTTCCGGTACGTCTCAACTCCGGCGGCGACTGCCTGCCTTCCCTCTCGCTCTCATAACTACTTTTGCAGTGTTCCCTCTGCCAAAAGAACAGCCCGTCCACGAGCTTACGGAGCCATGCGCGGATGCCTGCCTGTTCCCACCGCCAGCATCGGCTGCTCAGTGTCTCGTCAGGCCAGCCCATGAACAGGGTGTTGAGGAATTGATCGAAGCCGATGAGGATGTGTTTTCCGTAGGTCATGCGGCTTCAACCTCTTCCGCAGTAGCCGCGGCCTCCACCGCCGCCTTGCGTTCCCCGCCGCGCTGCATCGTCCCGTTCTTGTGCTTCATGGCCCCGCCCGCGTAGAGCGCGAGGAAGCCCGATGCATCGAACGTCAGGCGCACCATGTCGCCATCCGGCGTGTAGGCGTTCCACGTTACGGAGTCCGGCAGACCCGGCATTCCCGATTGCTTCATCAGGCAGACGTTCGCCGTATCCGCAAAATTCTGCTGGTCAAAGGCATCATAGCTGAAATGATATGTCACCCCGTCCACGGCATAGTCGAACCCGGAAGCAATGGCGGCGGACGTTTCCGCGTCGATCCGTGCTTTCTTCGCTATTTTCAGTTCCTCCAGCGTCGGTACGGGCGGGACGTAGGGCTGCTCCTCGGTTACCATCTCCGGGTGTGCCTCGGCGTATGCGTCGACATCAGCCCACAATTCAGCGAACTGACGGCGTACTTCATCGGGGACAGTATCATCATCGGGATGCGGCACGCAGAGCTTGCCGACCACGTATGAGCGTGTCTCTTTTCTGTAGATGATGGTTCCGTAGTCTTTCGCCATTTTGCTTCTCCTATGCGCTTCTGAAAGCCATTCCGTCCATGAAAGCATCTGGGTATCCCGGGTAATTAGGTGTCAAAGTTGTACCTCCCGGACTTTCCCCGATGACCATATCGATCCATTTTTCATCTGTTGCTACAAGATACATATATTTCCATGTACCGTAATTAGGCAGCGTATGCGTTGTCTTCACAATGATCATGTCCATGCCTTTGAGCCCAAACGCATTCTGAGCCTCGCTTGCAAAAGCGACGGAGAGCGCACTTTCAGCCTTGCCGCCAAGCGCATTCGCACTCCCGGCGGTATCTGCGTATCCGGCGCTATCAGCTTTTCCGTGCACCGCCCTACCGTCAAGATAGAGCTCGCCATTATCGGGGGAGTAACGCATCGCCAGCCCCTCTTTTCCGCGTGCCCCTGAGAACTTGATCAGGCGCACGCTGTCAGCAAAAAGGCGCTCTATCTGCACATCACTGAGCCGCATCGGGCAATCAGTCGAAATCTCTCTCGTACCGTCCTCATGCGTTACGGCCGCGATTGAGGCGATCACACCGGAAGCATTCTTTGCAAACATCTGCGTCCGCTTCGCGTTGTCGGAAGCGTGTTGTATGATATCGAACCCGCCCATGATCACGCTGTTTTTGTCGCCAAGAAACAGGCCGCGTTCGGTGTTGGCAGAGGGTGCCGATCCGATCACATTTGCGGGATCATTGATCTGGATACTGCCAGTCACGATGCCGCCGCCCAGAGGCAACTTGGCCTGCGCAGCATCGTAGGCGGTCTTGACCGCAGTTGCCGATGCAGCCGTCGCCGAGTCGGTAAGATTGACCCGATCCGTCAGCTTTATTTTTTGCGCAAGTATGAGTGCGGATATGGCGGCGGCAAGCTGCGTGTTATCGGACTTGTCCGGTACTATCCCCGCCGCCGAAAGCGTGCTTACGATTTCTTCTTGGACGGCATTCAGCCAGTCCGCCGAAACGACGGTCGCAGGGGTTGGGGCAAGCGGATCGCCTTCGGTGAAAAGGCCGTCAGAAGTTGCCGTTGAAGTGTCGATGCGATGCATTGAAGCCTCCTCACGCGCCGTAAGCGAACAGGGCCACGGCGTGCGCTGGTTTGTATTTGTTGATGATGCATTCAAGCGGCCCTTCGCCCCAGTACGCAAGCGGCTCCCCGGCGACCGAGCGTCCGGCACAGAACCGCCGCGCGATTTCGCCTGCGGCGTGGACGGTGAAAGCGTAGAGCCATGCGCCGTTCGTCAGCGCGTCACCGGCGCGGGAACCGGCGACAAATGGGGAAAATTCTGAGATCGTGACGTCGTACCCGGCGAGGGTAGCGTATTGGACGAGCCAGCCGATCGAAATACCTGCGCGCTCACGCAGGGCCAGCGCGATGAAGCCGAGTCGATCCTGATAAAGGGAACCGTCCTGCAAGCAAGCGTCAGGCAGGCTGTAGACGCGCTCATAGTCTTCGAGCCACTCCTGATATGTGAATGGCCGGAGCGCGCCGACGGCGTGCGGCGCGTCGGCAAGCACGCGATCAAGCTCCTTTCCTTCCATGTCGACTGATACGCCAAGGCGCGCGCCGTTCGGATCGTAGCTGGTAGGCGGCAAAAGCCGCCGCAAAAGGGTTGCGTGCCCCATTACACCGCCTCCAGCGTCACGGTACCGCAACGAGGCCACTGGATCGCCGTGGGCACAACCGTTGATACGGGCAGAACAACGGCAACGTCGGCGACGCCGGGCACGGCTGAAACGGCGGCGATCAGCACGGAAAGATAGATATGGGAGCCGGGCTGACAGTCCGCAAATGTGGCCTGCACGGCTTCGCGAACCGGGGCCGTGAGCGTTTGAAGCGTGTAGCCCGTGGCGGGCAAGATTTTGAGCGTCACGTCCACGGTGAGCGCCACAGCCGCGATCACGGTCGACGCCTTTGCCGTGCAGGGACGCTGCTCGTCGATATACGCCTGCGCCGCCTGCACAACTTCATCAGAAGCGATGACGCCGTCGCCAGTAATAACAATGTCGACGGTCCCGGCTCCTTGGCGGAGCGGGTAAACATACGCTTCGCCCACGCCCGCTACGGATTTCGCCCACCGGCGATAGTCGGCGGCATTTCCGCCGCCGGGAGGGTTTTGCATGTAGTCGAGCAGCCGGGACAAAAGCGAGGCGTCGCTTTCCGCGTCCGCGCCGCCCGTGATTGTCGCCGTGCCGACGGCTTCAATCCCGGTAGGCGGCTGCATAAGCGTCACCGTGTCGCCGATCAGATCGGGCACGGCTCCGGCGGTGGCGGCGGCACAGGCTACGGTCACGGTCCCCTCGCCGCCGACGGTCCCGTCAGCCGTGGTCTGGTATAGGGTGCCTGCGGCGCTTTTCAGGCTTGCCCCTGACGGCAAAATAACGCCCGGCGTGCCGGTAAACGTCGCGGTTCCCGAGGCCGCAACGGCCACTTTGCGGACAATGCCGCGCAAGGCGGCGTGCGCCTCCAGATACTCAGTATCGGCGGTATCCGGCAAAAGCTGGCGGGCAAGCCACGACTGGTAATCATAAAGCCCCTCGACCGCCGACGCCGTGCATGAGGAGCGGACAAAAAGATCACTGTCTCCATCCGTTGAAGCTGTCGGATCGAGGTTGCGGGCGTCGCGCAGCATACGCTCGCGGATCGTCGCAAAATCGGGGTTCGTGTACGGCATATCAGCTCACTTTGACCGGGTATGAGTACAAGGAACGGCGGCCCGTCAGGTCGACCACCTCGATATGCAACAGACACCGCCCGTCACACGGCGCATCGGCGGTGACACTGACGGAACGCGCCCGCCCATCCCTGACCAGCGGGGCAAGGGCCTGCTCGACATACTGTACGGCCAGCTTGCGCACGCGGGGCACGTCTTTTTCGCGCGTCAGCTCATGCAGGCGCGAGCCCAAAGACGGATCGGCCCACCAACCGCCGAGTGGCGTCATCAGGCGCAGGTAGACGGCATTTGCCAACGTAGCAATGCGTTCGCCGGTGTAGTCGCCGGAAGAGGGATCAAGAAAAGCGTCCACGGGCCGCTCCTCACTCGGTTTCATGTCCGGCGGGCAAAGCTCCGCCGGACCCTCGTTCGTCGCTCAAACGCGCGCACGCGCGCGGACTGCCGTCGGCCATAAAGAAAACGTCCATGCGTTACATGATAGCAAACGCATGGACGCGAGCCAGTTGACGGATGTCAGCGGGAGAAAAGAAGGAAAGGCGGTTACTGCGGCTCGCCGGTGGTGCCGCCGCTGTCGCCTTGGTGTGTATGGTGTGCGGTGGATATGCCCGCAGCCGTCTGATCGCCGGTAGTCGTGATCTCGCCGTCAAGGTGCATATCGCCGGTGATGCGGGCCACGGTGCGCCCGGCGGCGTGGCTGCGGCTGGCGGCCCCGCCGTAGGCAAGGCCGGGCGTCTGGTAGGTGACGCCCGCGTCCGCCTGCACCGTGTAGCTTTTTGTCTGCATCAGCACGTCTTCTTTGGCTTTCACGATAAAGTGATCGCAATCCACCTCGATGATCTTTTCTTTTTTCAAGGTGATTTTCGCGCCCCACTGGTTGTAGACGCACACTTCACCACCGCCGACCTGCACCCGGTACGCGCCGTTTTCCGTCGCCACGATAACGCTGTGCGCCGTCTTGCCGCCCAAGGGCAAAACGATAAGCTCGGAACCCGCCGGGACCCCGGACGTAAAGCCGAATTGCTGGAACAGTTCAGCGGCTTCCAGCTTTTCGCCGTTCAGGGCGTCGCCTTGCGCAAGCTGTACGCCGGGCTTGCCGTTCAGCCCGCCGAGCACGGCCCGGAACGGAAGGCGCACGGCGGCAAGCGCGCGGGCAATGGCATCCTTGATCATCTGCGCGGTGGTCATGTCTCGTCTCCAAAATCCCATGAGCCGGAAAAGGCTTTCCTGCCTTTTTTCCCGCGCTTGCCTTTTTTGCTTGTGTCGGGCAGCCAAACCCCGTCTGGTTTCAAGACAAGCGTGGTTGTTGTGCCGTCCCGCCCGCCGTTGAACGTGCGCCGGGTGAGAAAGTAAACGTGTTCGCCGTCGTTCAAAGTGACGCGCTGGCCCGGCTCCCACAGCTTCCCGTCGCTGGTGCGGTGGCCCCGTACCTTTGCCGTGATCGTGAAGCTGTCCATCACGCCGTCGGCAAGCCGTTTCTTGGCCTTTTTCAGGGCGTCGCCGGGGGAATCGAGACACCCTTCCGAGACGATCAACGGCCTGTACCACTTCACATTGGGGTCCGTGGCCTTGCCCTTCATGGCGTTTTTGCCCTTTTTCTTTTCCGTCCCGGCCCCCTGCGCGAGGACCGTCACTTCTGAATAACGGCGCTCACAGCCCTTATCGATCTCAAGGTCGATCACGTTGTTGCCCTTGCCGTCCAGCCGCATGATCAGGGCCGCGACGGGCGGCGCGGTATAGTCCGGGGCCGCGATCTTGAGGGTCCCGTCCGGGGTGAACCACGGCCACAGGCCGCTTGCTTCGGCGGCCTGCTGGATGACTTCCCACGCCGACATGCCCGGCTCGACCGTCACTTTGACGAAAGCCGCGTCACGCCCGGCGATGTCGAGCTTGGTGATGCCAAGGGGCCGGGCAACGGCGGCGACGGCTTCCGGCAAGGTGATTTCACGGCTGACGAAAATGGGGGCGGAACAGTCAAGCAGTACAGCCGCACCGTCGCGCCCCCGAATGTTCAGTATGTGCTCGCCCTTGCGGAAGGCATGGCGCACGCGGTCGACGCGCCCGGACATGACAAGCTCGTCCCCGATGCGGATCTGCACTTCGGCCCACGGCTGGAGGTATTCCGGCAACGCCGCTGCGGGCGTGCCCAAAGACACGCTCCAGCCGTCCGCCGGTGTAAAGAAATCGGAATCAATGCTGTATTTTAACCAATCGGCGTGGACGTGCCCGGCTATATGCAGCGTCACGCGATCGGCGTCAGTCGGCGTAGACATGGAGGGCCTGCCCCTTGGCTATGAAGTTCGGATTGCGGATCTGCGGGTTCAGCCGGACGATTTCCGTTGCGCGGGCAAAGTCGCCGTACAGTTTATGAGCAAGCAGATGCGCGTTGCATTCCGTCTCGACGACGTGCTCGACAAGCGGAGGGCGCGTCTCCAAAACCTTCGCGCCCAACGTCTGCACGGCGTCGGCAATGGTACGCAAGGATTCAGAGGCCGCGTAGTCCGTTTCCGGATCGGCCACGGCCCGGACCCAGTCAATGGAATCCTGTACCCGTTCGCGGACATTGCCGACCACGGCCTCGATTTCTTGCGGAGTCATCACCGGATCGTCCAGTTCGTCGGCAAGCATTCCCCCGGTGGCTTCCGCAAGCTGTACGGTCTGCGCCACAGTCGCCGCCATGACGCCTACATCCTCCACCGTCCCCGCGCCGGGGGCCGGGGCGTTCAATAACGGCACAGGCTGTTTTGCCGGAGTCTTTTTGACGGCAAGCACCGGCTCGGCGCGTCCATCCGCGCCGCCGGACACGTAGCCTTGCACGCGGGACGAGACGCCGCCCACGACCGGCTCGCTCTTGACGGTTTCGCCGGTGCGCCCAAGGCGCGGGAAGGAATCGGAAAGCCGCGTCCACGCCGAAAAGGAACCGGACGGATCGACGCCGGACGTGATTTTCGACTGCACGGCCAGCAGATCCGACATGAAGGCTGCGGGATAGTTGACGTATGAAAGCGCGGTTCGGACGACTGATTGCCCCGTGTCGTATATGTCGAGCACGGCGGCCAGCACGTTTTCCACGCGGGCGCGGGCAGCCTGCGCGTGTTCCTGCGCCACGGCGAGTTTGTCACGCACCGTTGAAGCGATGAAAGAAAGCGCGTCGGCAATGCTTGCGTCAAGCGACGCCTGCGCCTGCTCCGCCCCGGCACGCGGAGACTGATAGTCGAAAAAAGGATTGTCGAGACTGGCTTCCACGGCCTCGAAGTCAAGGGCGACGTAATCGGGATCGTCCGCCCGGTGGGGAATGCCCCAACGGATGATCGCAACCTGCACGCTGCCAAAAACAGGATGAATAAGCTCACCCTTGCCCGCTTCTTCAAAAGCCTTGACGAGTGAGGCCACACCAGAAAGGTAGTCTTCGCCCCAGAAAAGTGCCGTGACGCGGATGCGCCGGGCCTTGCGCCCAAGGTCTTCGATCTCGGCCCCGGCCCGGTACGGGTACTCATGCACGACGATAGACTTTTCCCCGTCGTCCTGCACTGATTCGACTTCAAACGTGACGCCCCGGAAAGAGGCGTCGAGAAGTTCGGTTTTCCAGCCCATCAGTTTGACCTGAAATTGTATTCGGTTTGATACTTTTCCATGACTTCCGCGAGCGTCAGACCGTCAACCTCAAGGGCAAGTTTCGCGTTCAGCTCGATCGGCTGACGTTCCTCGGTTTGGGCTTTTGACACGGGATCACTGTAAATAAGCTTGCCCGCGCCTTCCCCGGCCTCACGCCCCGCCCACCAGCCGAGCAGGCCGCCGATGAGCGCGCCAGCCGTCGTCCCGATCACCGGCACGACGGAACCGGCGGAAGCGCCCGCAGCCGCCCCGGCAAGCGCACCACCAAAACCGCCGTAGGTAGCCATATTCGCCTGATCTTTCTGTTGGCGCGTCAGGTCCGGGTCGTTCTCAGTCTGCCAAATGTCATAGGCGGACATGGCAAACTCGGCCCCAAGAAATCCCTTGCCGAGCGTCCTTGCCCCGGCCTGTACGGTCTCTTTCGCTACCGTCTTCGCCGTGGCGTCTGCAACCGCCTTGCCCCCGGCTTCCAGCGCCGTCCCCTTGAGTATGGCCTTGCCGCCCACATCGGCGGCGGTCTTGGCGAGGGTCGCCTTGCCGCCAGCCTCAACGGCGGTTTTCCCGGCCCCGCCCAAAAGTTTGCCCACGCCGCCGAGCACCTTTCCGCCTCCCCCGCGAAGCATCCGGGAGCCGCCCCACGCCATGCCGACGGCGGCAAATACGCCAAGGGCCGTCGCGGCTTCATAGACAACCGTCGTCAGCCGGGGAAATTCCTGTGCCGCGTCGCGCAAGCCGGTAAGCATGTTGTCGATATGCGGTTTGACTTCGGAAAAGGCGTCGCTGGCGGCAATGTCTTTTTCATTGGCCGCTTGCTGGAGCTGCGCGTCAGTTGTGGAAGCCATGACCTTGTATGAGGCATCAATAGCGCCCTTGGTATTATCAAGCTCGGCCAGTACGTTTTTCTTCGTCTCGCCCTGACTCATTATACCGACAAAACCGAGTCTGGCTTCGCGGTCTTGAAGGATTCGCCCCACGGCGGAGCCTTGCAGGATTTCCTCGGCCTGCTGGAGAAGGGCCTGACGCTCCGGCCCCTTCGCCGTTGCGAGCTGTGCCTTGAGTTTTTTATAGCTTCTATTCGTGTTGACGACACGCTCTTCCACAATACGGACGAATGCCGATACGGGGTCTTCCCCCTCTATTGCCGCTTTTTCCAGCTCCTTCGGCAGATTGACGCCAAAGTCTTCAAGGTTCTTTGCGACGTCGGGAGCCGTCAGCTTGCCGAGCAGGTTGTAGTAGGCGTTGCCCGCCTGATCGCTTGACCCTGTCACTTCCGCTATGGCTTGCAGGTTGGCGAGGTGCTGTTTATAGCCCCCCATTCCCTTCATGCCCTTGCCCTCGGAGAATATCTGGGGCAGCCAGCGGGCTTGATCTTTGAGCTCAAACTGTCCGGCATCACCGGCCCGGAGAGCCATTTCCAACGCTTCTTCCGCTTCGTCGACCTTGAATTGTCCCTGCTTGATCCCTTTAACGAGGATCGCGGCTAGTTCGTTGGGGTCCGCCTGTGCCGCCGTGGCGGTCTTTTGGACAAGCGGCAACAGCCTTCTTGCCGTGGCGTCGTCCAGATCGCCCCTGATCATCGTGCCAAGCGCTCCGGCGGCCTGTTCGCGGCTTCCCCCTCCTTTTCGGACAGCTTCCTTAACGGCTTCGTCAAGGTCTTTCATGCCCGCTATCCGGCCAGCGGTATCACGTTTTCGATAGGTGCTGTTCGCCATTTCGGCGAGCTGCTTTTCATAGGCGATCGGCTTTTGCACCGCCCGGGCCGCCACATACCCGCCCGCCATGAGCCCGGCCCCGACGTCGCGCGCGGTGCCCATAGCGCCGCCCATTTTTGAAAGGGCCGTGCCGGTACGCCGGGCCATCGCTTCCAGACGCCCCATGCTGCGCTCGGCCTTTTCGGCTTCCTGCGCCACGCGCCCAAGCCCGGAGCCGGAACCGCTGACGAAACGCCCGCTGGCGTCCCGCGCCCGATCCGCCGATCGTGCCACCTTGTCGATCGCCGTGGCGGCCTTGTCGGCGGCCTGCGCCGTCCGCTCGTACGCCTGCGCCCCCGCGTCCTTTTTTGTAGCCGCCAGCGCGTCGGCGGCCTTCCCGGCGTTGCGCGCCTTTTTGCTGACGGCGTCAAGCGCTGTCCCGGCCTTTTTGCTGAGATCGTCTTTCAGCGTCAGCCTTGCTTCGACTTCCAGATCGCGGGCCATTGCCTTTCCTCTTTCTTTTCAGTGAGATGTATTTTTTCTTGCCCTTGTCGGGGTTCGGGTAAAAGATCTCAAGGTAGCTGACCGCCTCCGGCCCGGTCATTCCCCGCACGTCAGCGGGAGAAAAACCGTGCCGGACAAGCGCGGCGATGGTCAGGCGGACGTCGGCGAGGCGCTTTTCCCGCCGCTGAGCTTTTTTACAAGCCGATCCTGCGCGTCGGCGAGGATGCCGAACTCGACGCTGGCCAGCTCCGCCAGCCGCTCCGGCGTTATCTCGTCGCCGGGGATGCAGCCGACGGAAAGCAGGCAGGCCGCCCACTCGTGCCGCCGGATGCGCGCCGTGCTGGCATACTCGGGCGTGTCTTCAAGCGCGTTCTCGGTGTCCTCAAGCGTGGCAAGCCGCATCTCGAAATCCCGCTGGAACGCTTTGCTCTTCTCGTCCCACAGCCCGATCGCAAATTGCCCTTTAATCGTATCCATGCGCTACTCTTCCTTTTTGTCCTGCGCGAACATTTTGATGTCGCGTTTGGCTTCGTTTTCGGTTTCGTACTGCTCGCCCACTTCCGTCACAACGCACCCGGTATAGGCCGTGCGGCGGTTGCCTTTTACGGGGTAGATGACCACCTTGGCGTCAATGACGTTTTCCCAGTCGATCGTGTCGCCGTCGGCCTCCACCGGGACGGACAGATCAAGGGTGTACTCATAGACGCCGTTGGTGTACCCGGCGATCCGCTGTGTGCGGTTCATGGTTTTGACGGGCTTGCGGCCCGTGTTTGCCGACGGGGAACAAGAAAAGGCTTCAATCTCCCGCCCGTTGACCTCGACGACAACCGCGCCGACATATTCTTCAAGCGCCATATGCGCCTCCTTTTACAGCAAAAGATCGATGCGACCCGCGAAGACGTGCAGGCCGTTGACGACGTCGGTGGGGATTTTGGCGTCGAGCCGGTTCGCATCCTGAAGATCGCGCTCGACCACCACGCCGTCGGCGTTGGCGTCCACTTCCTCGACGATTTCAAGGCTTTCAAGCCCGCGCAGGACGTCAAGGATTTCCGAGCGCACTTTTGCGGGCGTGCGGGTGGACAATTTCTCGCGCGGGAAGCGCAGGGAAATGCGCTCCCGGATCGCCTTGCGCACATAGTCAAGCGTTCGGATCGTCGTGATGTCCAAAAGCGACACGTCCGCCGTGCCTTCCGCGTTGACGGTGTATGTGCTGATCGCCCGGACGATCTGGACGACATCGCCCGGCCCGGCTTCCAGCGGGGTTACGCCGTTTTTCAGGCAGACCTCTTGCTCGGTGCGGCCCAAGCGCGAGGCCACGGGCGGCACGGTCACGCCCGTGAGTACCAAGGTGTTGAGCGGGCGCGCCGGGTCTTCCTCGCTTGCCAAGACGGCAGCGTAGGCTGCGGCGATCTGTTCGGGCGGCGTGGTGGAACCGGGCAAAAGCGCCCCGGTGATGCGGCCCGAATTGAGCTGGCCTGCAAGCGTGGTTGCGGCTGACAGCGTACCCGTGGAAGCGTAGACGCCGATCGCCCCGCGTTGCTCCATCGGGCCGCCCACATTGTCCAGATGCTCGCGCAGGGCGGCAAGCGGGGCTTGTACCGCCCACGGCACGCAATAGATCGTATAGTCGGCGGCAAAGACGGCGGTCAGCGCTTCGGCAATGTCCGGGTCTTTCTGCCCGCCCGTCATGGCGGTCAACGTCGGCGTGATGCCGGGAACGGTGTTGCTGTACGCAAGAACGATCCCGTTGCCGAGTGTGCCCTTGTTTTTCGCGGTCAGTGTGACGGTGCCCGTGGCGGCCTGCGCCGTGACCGGCAAATCCCTTTCGGCGTTGACTGCGGTTGTAAGGGCCGTCGCCAGAGTCTCGGCGGAATCTTCGGCAGTGGCTACAACGGACACTTCCGTATCCGCAACCGTCAACGTGATGACGCCCTGCGCCGTAGCGTCGCCCGTCAGCTTGAGAGAACCAGAGGCGGCAACGCCCGCGCTGTCGTCGGCAACGGGCAGGACGGACAGATCGACGTAGCCGTAGGCGCGCATGGCAGCCCGGACCATGCGGGCGGCCTGCGAGCCGACCCCGAACAGCTTCCCCGCCGTGTCGGTATCGAAGACCTGTACAGGCGTCTTTTCGGCGGCAGTGCCGTCGGCGGTTTTCTGCGCGATGATCAGAACCGTCTGCGGGTTGGTGGCCAGCGTGCGGACGGCCAATTTGGTATTGAACTCAAGGTATTTTCCCGGTTTGCGGATGCTTGCCGGGATATTGTCGAAACTGACGTTCGCGCTAGCCATTGGCGGTCTCCTCGTCATGTGTGTAGGCGCGTTCGGCGGGCAGGACGATCACCAGATCATTGTCCTGCAAACGCCGCAGGTAGTACGGCGTCCCCGGCACTTTGACCGGGCCGGATGACTCTGTGATATACCGGCGCGGGTCATGCTCCATCGGCACGGCAACACCGGGGCGGGCTTTCACAGTAAGCATGTTACCCCCTGTTCTGGTTGAGGGTTATAAGATCAACGGCGCTCGGTTCGTCGGTATCCGGATCAAGCGGCGGTTTCAGCCAGTACCGCAGGGCGAATCCTGACAGCGGCGGGAGGTACGGATCTTCTTTCGCGTAGGCGTCGCCCGGCAGGCGCGTGCCTTCCGGCGGAAGATATGCGCCGGGCGGGGCGTCAAGCGCCCGCCCCCCCGGCTCGCGGACGCGCAGATCGTAAAGTGTGGTCCATTCCTGCATGAGGATGGACATGCTGCACGCGGCCAGCCGCCCGTTAAACAGCGTCCGGGTGCGTCCGGGGCGCAGGTAGTCGACACCGGGCAACCCGAAGTCGTTGAAGCCGATCAGCGCCCGGACGTCTTCGATCATCTGGTAGCTGCCCACATGCACGGCGTCGCCGTGGCGGGTGGCCTCCTCGTTTTTGAGACTGCGGGCGGCGGCCAGCACGGAGAACGTCGCATTGACCGTCCAGCGTGTGCGGCCCGTATTGCGCGGATCGGGCGCGGATTCGTCGCGGTAGGACACCCACACGGCGGGCGTTTGCCGGATGATGCTTTGCGGCTCGCCGTCAAGTTCCCCGCCGTAGGTGCCCAGATACCGCAGGTACGGCAGGCGGGCCGCCCGGATGGTTTCGACAATGGCGGTTTCAATGGTTGCGATCATAGCCAGTCCCTTGTGCCCGGCGTAATGCCCACGCCGTCCGTACCGTCCCCGGATTCCCCGCCCGCGTCCTGCCCCGGCAGATCGGCAAGTCCTTTGGCAATGCGCAAAAGCCAATCGATCGCCTTTTCATAGCGGCGCAGGATAACCTCGTTTTCCAGCGTGTTGTGCCCGGTGAGCCGATAGCGGGCGATGTCGCCGACGCAGTTGGTCAAAATGGGCGGCACGGGACTGATCGGCGTCGGATAGCGGGCGGACAGATAGCTGTCCGCCTCGCTTGACGCCCACTCGATCGCCGCCGTGACGCGGGCCGTGTCAAGCTCGCCGTCCGCCCCGGCGGCGAGGGTGAGCATTTCATCCTCACCGAACAGGGCGACAAGCTGATCCGGGGTGGCGTAGGCGGTTACGCCAGCCACGGCGAGACTACGATGGTTGCCGCGTCGAACCAGATATTCGACGCGCCCATGTCGTCGCGCTCGGCGACAAGGATTTTCCGGGCGTCGGCTTGCAGCGTGGGCGGGACGACAAGCAGCGTCCCGGCCTTACCGCCGAAGCCAAGCCCAAGGGGCCGCCCGCCGTCGGCCTTGAAGCCTTGCATGGTAGCCAATGCAAGCTCGAAGTTGTCGGCGGTGAGATCGTCGGTGCAGCACACGGCCTGCTGCCAGAAGCCATACCCGCCGTTGCAGCGGTAACGGATGCCAAAGGGGTACTCGTCATACTCAAAGACCGTGTTGTTCACCGTGGACGTGATCGCCTCGATCTCCGGCTTGGTCCGCTCCTGAAAGATGAAGGGCTTCAGGGGGCGGGACACGTCAAGCAGGTACCACGCCGTCTTATCCGTCACCGTGCCGCTGACGGCCGCTGGGCGAATCAGGTTGGAGGCATTGGCGACCGAACCGGTGCCGTCGACGTTCGGATAGACCGGATGATCGGCGGCGAAGAATTTCTTGCCGTCGAAACAGTCGTTGGTCCGCCCGTTCTTCAGCAGTCCGAAAACGATCTCGTCAGGGTGGGTAGCCGCCGCATACCCCATTTCCCGGAACAGCGGCGCATACACGTCAAGCGTGTCGTCTTCAAAGGCCGTGCGGGGAATCTTGACGGACGCTTCGTACTTCTTGTTCGTGACCGAATAGCCGAATTCCTTCATGCTCTTGTAGGATCGCTGCCCGGTCCATTCCGCGAGCTTCGGGAACTGCCCGAGCCACCCGTAGGTGGTGGAGGCCGCCGTGGAGGCTACGAGGGTGGCGAGCGTCGCCCACTGGGAAGGGGCCGCCGCCTTGGCTTTTTCAAAGACGTCGTTGTAGCCCACCCGAAGCGAGTTGAGCAGCGAATTGGTGGCAATGGGCATCAGTTCTTCTCCTTCGCCTTGGCGGCGATAAAGTCTTCTTCGGAAATGCCGGCGACTTTCGCGGCGTACCGCTCCTCATCCGTCAGGGCGGCGACATGCGGCGTTCCGGCGGGAGGGGTGCCCCCGGTTTGGGTGGACGTCAGAGCGGCGATGGGGGGAACGGAAGACGCGATATAGCTTTTGACGGCGTCCGGGTGCGTCTTCGCGGTGGCCTTCGCCCACGCTTCACAAGACTTCGGCAAACGTCCGTCGGCCAGCGCCGCGTCGATCTCGGCGGTGAGCGCGGCGAGAGCGCCGTTGCCTTCCAGCTCCTTGACCTTTGCGGCCAGCGCCGCGTTCTTTTCCTGCGCGGCGGCAAGCATGGCGGCGGGCACGTACTGAGCGGGATCGGGGGCGGTTTCCTTGGCGGCGGTGAGCATGGCGGCCAATGGCTGGCCCTGCGCCTTGAGTGCGGCAAGGGCGGCGTCTTCGTCGGCGTCGGCGGCAAGGTCGAAAAAGTGCCGGAGCGCCTCAAGCGTTTCTTTCTTCATAGGGGGATCGTCCTCTGCCCGCGCGGTCACGGCGTCCATGCCGTCAAGGGCGGGGTAGTTTGTCAGGGCCGCGCTTTTCAGTTCGAGCACGGCCCCGGTTTCGGGGTCAAAAGAAAAAACGGGGGAAATGTAACGGTATTCGTCTGCCTGGATGAACGCGCGGGCGGCGTCCGTCCACTTGACCGTGGCGTAAAGCCCGTCCGTCCCCGCCTCCAGCGATTCGATCCAGCCCGCCGCAGGGGCGGGCTTGCCGTTTTCGGCGGCGTTTATCGTCTGGTGCTCATAGTCCACCACAAGCGGCGTTTCACGCGCCTGCCAGCGGGCGATCACGGCGGCGGCAATGATAGGGGTGATGGTCCACGCCTTGACATTGACGCCCTTGAGCGTGCCGGGCCTTCCGTCGCGGGCGGAAAACTCGCCCATCGGAAAAAGCTGGATACGTCCGGGCGCGGGGCCGCCCGCATCGGTCAGGACACGGGCGGCGATGGAGGAGGTGTATGCTGTGCTCATGGCGTCAGAGTAACAGGACGCGGGAGGCGCGCCAGTTGACGCATGTCAGCGGGTGAAAAGGCGGGGGAACGGGTACGGACGGAAAACGGAAGGAGGAAAAAGAAGCGGCACGCAAATGAAGGCCGTTAGACCCCCGTTAAAAAATGCGTAAAGGAAAAACGCGGGCCGTTCTTCATCCGGGAAGAAAAACGGCCCTGAAAACGGCGATTCGGCGATCAGCCGTACAGCGCCTTGTGCAGCTCGTCCCGGAAGATGTCGAGCAGTTCTTTTTCATCGTCCGGGCCGATGCCAAGGAAGGGGCGCGCCGGAATAATCGATCCGGGGTGATTGACGGAACGGCGGAAGCCCACGCCGGGGATCTTGAGCGCTTTGCCGTTGCGCGCCCGGATCACATGCGGTTTGGTCGCAGCCCCGAACTGGTGGGCAGCCGCGTAGGGTTTGGCTGTGCCGACGACCGCATAATTGCGCCCAAAGTCGCGCTCAAGCGAAGAGGCGAGACTTCCGGTGAGCTGCAATATTTTGCCGGAATGCCCCTTGGCGGCACGGGCCGCCGCCGTTGAAGCCGCAAGCGGCTGCCACTTCGCGCCCGTCACCGGATCGGCTTCATCGTCAAAAGCACCTTCGGCGGCCCCCGCCAGTACGTCAGCGCACCGGCGCATGATCGGCGTGGTGTCCTGCGCCTTTTCGCGTAGGCGGGAAATGGCGGCTTCGAGATCGGATGTGTCGATGTTTACATCTATGTGGATCATGAGTATCCTTCTTTCAACGAGCTGATTCGGGCGCGAAACTGCGGGCTTGCCGGAGCAATGCGCAGCTGAAAGTCCCTCCAACACCGGATATTGTTGCGAGAGGCCTCAACCCCGAATCAGCTTTCTTTTTTTGCTCCAGACAAGCAAGCCCTCTCTGAGCCTGTCCATATCTTTATCTTTTCGGTTCATCATATTCCATATGAGGGAGCCGTCCCGGTTCATCCGCACGACGACAAGCAATGAATATTTGCCCTCCCGAAATAGGCCGATATAATTCTCCCTGAGCTTCCCGTCTTCGTGTTGCTTGAGCCAGATTTCAAAGGGCTGTTGCAAGGTCGGCAAAACGTAGCTTGCAAACCGTTCCCGCGCGTCGCTTCGTTTCTCAACCATATGCGCCAGCAATTCGCGCCGGATAACGCGGCTCCCCATCGGCGTCTCGACGATGCGCTGACGCTCGTCCGTAAAGCCCAACGCCTCGGCAAGCCGCTTTTCCGCCTCTTCCTGCGAGTCCGCTATGGGCAACAGCTCCGGCGCAGGCAGACGCTCCTCGGCGGGAACGTCGCGCAGGGGGCGCAAGCCCATATCCTTCCATGTAACCGCCTGTGCGGGTTCCGGCACGTTCGCAAGGGCGTCTTCAAGCCACACCTTGCCGGGATTGTATGAAAATCCCGCATCGGTGAAGGATTCGAGGCTTCCCTTGCCGCCGTGCCGGTAGCCGGTGACGGTGCGCCGGACGACTTCCCCGGTTTGCCGATTGACGGTTTCGACCTCCCGCGTGACCATGTGTCCGGCGCTGCTTTCGACTTTCAGCCCCCGGCGCTTCAAGCGGGATTCGGAATAGGCGGCGACGCGGCACCGGCAATTCCAGCCGTTCGGCGGATACATTGCGCCCCAGAAAGGATCGTCAAACCGGAAAACCATGTTGTGCAGGGCGGCATGGGCGGGCCGGGTCTTCTGATCAAGTACGGCGATATAGCGCAGGTACGGGGCGGAATCCGCGTTTTCGAGCTGTTGCTTGTAGCGGCCCGCCATGTATGCGGATTGCGTATTCTGGCGGTAGATGAGCTTCAGCCGCGCCGGGCTGCCTTGCCGCACATACCGGACTTCCCCGGTGTCCGGGTCCGTCACTTCCTTTTTTCCCCACCAGCCTTTTTTCTTGAGGATCGGTGCAAGCTCGTTCAGGAACCACTGTTCCGTCCTGCCTTCCTTGATCGCCGCATCGACCGCACCCCGGATGTCCTGCATGAGATCAAGCTTCGTGATACCCGTTACGGTGAAGGCGCGAGCCTGCGCCTCCTGCCAGAGATCATGCCAGTTTTCGGTAACGGCGATGCCCTTTGACCGGAAGTAGCGCACGGCCTCCACCGGCGTGAGGCCAAGCGCGTAGGACAGATCAGGTCTTGGCATGGGCGCGCCCCCACAGATCGGCAATAAAAAACGCCCGCGCGAGCAGGTCGGCAAGTTGCGTTTCGTCAAGCTGCGGATAGAGATCGCCAAGGCGCTCTTGCAGTTCTTCCGGCGTCAGCCCGTTTTCGATCTCGGCGATAAGTGGCGCAAGCAGGGCTTCGGCGGCGTCGGCAAGGGCATCCTCGGCCTGCATGGCGTCGATCGCGTCCTGATCCGCATACCCGCTTGACGCCGGGCCGTCCTCGGCCTTGGCGCTTGCGGTCAGCGCGGTGGGTTCCGGCATGGCCTGCGGCTTGACGGCAAGCACCTTTTCCCCTTCCCCGGCCTGCGGAATCTTGAGCTTCTCATGCGCCCACGCCGCCGGTATATCCATCACTGACGCCAGCTTGGGGAGTGCGTCGGCAAACACCTGAATATCTTCGGCCTGCCTTGTGTCGAACCGGAACCACGGGAGCAACGCCGGATCGCTGACGCCGCAGTTCAGATAGGCCAGCGGAGCGAGGATTTGCCGGGTGATCGTCGCGGCGATCTGCGCGGCGTCGGACGTGAGGATGTCATGTCTGATTTCGTTGTGAACTTCGCCGAGCGCGTTGGTGGACGTTTTACCGTCCGCCTGCGTGGTGAGCGTCCCGCCGAGAATGGCCTTGCTCATGCCTTGTTCACACCGGGTAACAAGAATGCCCGGGATGTCCTGCGTGGCATTGGCGGGCGACTCGAAAAGAATTTCCATACCCTGCGGAATAATGCCGGAAGCGTCCCGTCCGAGATTGGCAAGGGCGGTTCTGAGCGCGGCTTTGTCTTCG
>NZ_JNJP01000074.1 GCF_000701705.1 Bilophila wadsworthia ATCC 49260
CCCAAAGACTTTCGACCTTATCGAATCCCTCTTGTCGTTTTTCCCCGGAGGCAAGGGGAACGGCCTTTCAGAAAATCAAAAAACAAAGAAAGCCGACTGAATATTTCCCAGTCGGCTTTCCTACCTTTAACGGGCGGGCGCTCTTTCAAAAAGGCAATCACCCCTTAACAACCTAAAGAACGGAATAAACTCCCTCTGCGCTGGCCTCCCCCAGTCTTCACATCCTTACCTTGCCTCTTCCCTACTTCTTTCCCACGCAGAAATACGCAAAGCCGCGCTTGCCGAGCACGGAGGGCGAGTAGAGATTGCGCCCGTCAAAGAGGACGGGGGCGACGAGGGATTCCTTTATGCGATCGAAATCGGGGTTGCGGAACTGGTTCCACTCGGTGGCCACGAGCAGGGCGTCGGAACCTTCGCAGATGGCGTATTGATCATCTTCGATGAACACCAGCGGATTGTCCGCCAACAGCTTCCGGGCGTTGGGGCCGGCGATGGGATCATAGGCCCGGACGCGCATACCGCGTGAAGTCAGCTCCTCAATGATGGAAAGCGCCGGAGATTCGCGCATATCGTCGGTATTGGCCTTGAAGGCAAGCCCCCATAAGGCGAGCACCTTGCCGAACACCCCGCCTTGCGGCTCAAAATAGTCGGCCACCCGGAACGCCATCGAGCGCTTCTGACGGGCATTCACGCCCTCGACGGCCTCCAAAAGTTCAGGACGCATACCTGCCTCATGGGCGGTATGGATGAGCGCCTTCACGTCCTTGGGGAAGCAGGATCCGCCGTAGCCGATGCCGGGATAGATGAACTGATAGCCGATGCGGTGATCCGAACCGATGCCCGTACGCACGTCGCGCACGTCCGCGCCGACCTTCTCGCACAGCGTGGCGATTTCGTTGATGAAGGAAATCTTGGTCGCCAACATGCAGTTAGCGGCGTATTTGGTCATTTCCGCGCTGCGGACACTCATGACGATGAGCTTTTCGCGGCTCCGGGCAAAGGGAGCGTAGAGGTCGCGCATGGCGGAGGCCGTCTTTTCGGAAGACGTACCTACGATGACCCGGTCGGGCTTCATGAAATCCGAAACCGCGTCGCCTTCCTTGAGGAACTCGGGGTTCGACACCACATCGAAGGCAATGTCCTCTCCACGGGCGGCGAGGGCGGCGGCGACAAGCTCGCGGACACGGTCGGCGGTGCCGACGGGCACGGTGGACTTGTCCACGACGATGAGCGGCCCACGCATGTGCTCTCCGATCTGGCGGGCCACGCCTTCCACAAAGGAAAGATCGCAGGAGCCATCGGGACGCGAGGGCGTGCCCACGGTGATGAAGGCAAATTCGGCGTCATCCAATCCGTCCGCAAGGCTGGTCGTAAACCGCAGGCGGCCTTCCTGCCGGTTGCGGCTGACAAGGTCTTCGAGGCCGGGCTCGAAAATATGGATACGCCCGCTGTCGAGCAGGGCCACGACTTCCGGGTTGACGTCCACACAGCGGACGTCATTGCCCATTTCGGCGAAACACGCCGCACTCACAAGACCGACGTAGCCGGTGCCGACAATGCATATGCGCATAGATGCTCCTTGGCAAAACAGTACGGACGGGACGCCGGGCGCGGTGGCGGCGCAACAGGATTCGGAAACGGAGTCCCGTCATTTTTTCCACGTGTAACCATCCGGCGGCACAGCGTCAACTTGACTTCGGCCCCCGCTGACGGCAACCTGCTGCCCGAGGGGGCGCATATGGCAATCATCGGCATCGGACTGGACCTGATCGAACTTTCCCGCATGGAGCGTTCGCTGCATCGTTTCGGGGAGCATTTTCTCAACCGCATCATGGCGGACGACGAACGGAGCGCCATTCCCGGCGATCCCGCCTCCCCGTCCGCACGCGCCGTTTCCCATGTGGCCGCGCGGTTCGCCGCCAAGGAGGCCGCGGTCAAGGCGCTTGGTACGGGCTTCGCCGAAGGCATAGGCCCCCGTGACGTGGCCGTGCGCTCGCTGCCCTCCGGCAAGCCCGAACTCGTTCTGTCCGGAAAGGCTCGGGAAAAGGCCGACGCCCTCGGCGTAAAAAAGCTGCACCTCACGCTCACCCATACCCGTGACAATGCCGCCGCCGTGGTTATTCTGGAAGGGTAACCTCCTCACCATTACCGAGAACAAAGGATCATTCATGGAACTTCGCGGAACCACCATCCTCGCCGTGCGCCACAAAGGCCACGTCGCCCTCATCGGCGACGGGCAGGTGACCATGGGGCAGAGCATCGTTATGAAACACACCGCCAAGAAAGTCAGGCGGATGTATAAAGATCAGATCGTCGCTGGATTCGCCGGGGCCACGGCGGACGCCTTTACCCTGTTCGAACGCTTCGACGCCCACCTCGAACAGACCGGCGGCAACCTGATCCGCGCCGCCGTGGAGCTCGCCAAGGACTGGCGGAGCGACAAGTTCCTCCGCAAGCTGGAGGCTATGCTCCTTGTAGCCGACAGGGATCATACGCTCGTGCTCACTGGGACCGGCGACGTGATCGAACCCGACGACGGCATCGCCTCCATCGGCAGCGGCGGACCCTACGCCCTCTCCGCCGCCCGAGCCCTCGTCCGCCACAGCGATCTTGGGGCCGAGGACATCGCGCTGGAAAGCATGAAGATAGCCTCCGAGCTCTGCGTGTTCACCAACGGCCATTACACGCTGGAAGTCCTGTAACCGCTGCGAACATGAGGGGCCGACGGCGATGCCGTCCGGCCCCTTTTTGTTGTCCCCCCCCCCTCCGTCTCGCTTGCGCGCTCTCAGCCTATCATCCCCGCCTCCCTTCCGTCCTCCTGCTTCATATGATCACCCGCTCCATGCGCAAGAGCATCCGTTTTCTTTTGCCTTTTGCGTTTTTTCTTGTAACGTTCACTAGATACGGATTCCCCTTGCTTCACCGATGCAATCATGGCATAAGAACCCTTGTGCTGCGGATCGGCACAAGGAGCGATCCGATTGCGTTTTTATTCACAAGTCAGATGATGCAAAAACGCACCAACTGAAAAAACCGGTGGCGCATGCGCATCGACTTGGTCGCATTATTGCAACATTGGTGCATTTATGCATCATGCAATACTACGGCCTTAAGGCGATAACGCGGACAAAAAGTTTGTATTCCGGCCTGTTGCACAGGTTTCAACAAAAAACGGTTCTTTCCGGATCTAATCAGGAACGTTTTTTGTTAGTCCCCATTTCCTTGCTGTCGTTGGGGAATCTCCTTGTCTGTGCAAAACTGGAACGGCATTTGCTCTAATGCTCACAAACCTTTTTGTGCACCAAGCCAGGAGAGTCAACTGATGAAAATAATCGACTTCCGCTTCCGCCCGAACACGCCGGAAATCATTAACGGCATCAAGAACAGCTCGATGTTCAAAGCCACCTGTGAAGCCATCGGCTTCGACAAACGCGTCCCCCAGGCTCTGCCCGAAATCGTGGCCGACCTGGATCGCCGTGGAGTTGAGCTGTGCGTCGTTTCCGGCCGCGACTGCGAAACCACCTACGGTTTCCCCGCCAACAACAACAGCATCCTTGAATTCTGCCGCGCCTATCCCAACAAATTTCTCGGCTTCTGGGGTATCGACCCCCACAAGGGAATGGACGCCGTTCGCGAAGTCGAACACGTGATCAAGGATCTCGGTATGCGCGGTATCGCCACCGACCCCTATCTCGCCCACTGCCCGCCGAGCGACGCCCGCTACTATCCCATCTATGCCAAGTGCGTCGAGCTCGGCGTGCCGGTCTTCGTGACCACCGCCCCGCCCGCCCAGGTTCCCCGCGCCATCATGGACTACATTGATCCCCGCCAGATCGACGTCGTCGCCCGCGACTTCCCCGAACTGATCCTGATCATGAGCCACGGCGGCTATCCCTTCGTCAACGAAGCCATCTTCGCCTGCATGCGCAACGCCAACGTCTACATGGACCTGTCCGAATACGAACTGGCTCCCATGGCCGAAGTGTATGTCGACGCCCTGAACAAGATGATCGGCGACAAGGTCATCTTCGCTTCCGCGCACCCGTTCATCGAACAGGCCGACGCTATCGAGATCTACAAGAATCTCAACATCAGCGAAGAAGTCCGCGAAAAGGTCATGTACAAGACCGCCGCGAAGATCCTCGGCCTCGACAAGGGCGTTTCCCTCAATACCGTGAAGCCCATGGCTCCCAACGGCTTCAACAACGCCAAGTTCCCGCTGCCGTTCCAGCCCTTCGCCCCGATGGGACGCTAGGCTTTTGCGGTGAATTGAGATTCCGGGCAGTGCCGTGGGGCGGAAACGCGCCGCGGCCTGCCGAACTGTTTTGGGTAACGAGAGGATAGCATGGATAAACAGGCGTTCATAGCGGCGGTGAAAGCGGCCGGTATCGTTGGTGAAGGTGGAGCTGGTTTTCCGGCGCACGTCAAGTACGCCGCCGACGCCGACACGGTTATCGCCAACGGCTGCGAATGCGAGCCCCTTCTGCACACCGACCAGCATCACATGCTTCACCACGCCAACGAAATCGTCCGGGCGTTCAGTGAGCTGATGCAGGCCACCGGTGCCAAGCGCGGCGTCATCGCATTGAAGAAAAAATACAAGGAAGCCACTAAGATCCTGACCGATGCCATCGGCAATCGGCCCATCGAGCTGGCGCTGCTCCCCAACTTCTATCCCGCCGGGGATGAACAGACCCTCGTCCGCGAAGTGACGGGCCGTTCCGTTCCCCCGCTGGGCCTGCCCCTCATGGTGGGCGCGGTGGTCGCCAACGTCGGCACGCTCGTGTCCGTGGCCCACGCCCTTGACGGCAAGCCCGTCACGCACAAATTTTTGACTGTCACCGGCGAAGTGAAGAAGCCCGGCATCGTCTGCGTGCCGATCGGCACTCCGCTTTCCGCCTGCCTCGAAGCTGCGGGCGGCCCCACCGTGAGCGACCCCGTGTTCGTTCTCGGCGGCCCCATGATGGGCCGCATGGTGGACAACGCCGACGCCTTCGCCAAGGAAGTGGTCACCAAGACCTCCGGCGGTCTCATTATCCTGCCCCGTGGGCACTACCTGCACCGGAACGCGACTACGCCCCTCAATTTCATGCGTCGCCGCGCCGCTTCGGCCTGTATCCAGTGCCGCAGCTGTTCCGAGCTGTGCCCCCGCCACCTCCTCGGCCATCCTTTTGAAACGCATCGCGTCATGCGCGCCTTCGGCAGCAACGCCGAGCTGACCGCCGAAGCCGGCAGGCTCGCGCTCCTCTGCTGCGACTGCGGCGTGTGCGAACACGTGGCCTGTCCCATGGGCCTGTCCCCCCGCCGCATCAACCAGGCCATCAAGAATGAGCTGCGCGCGGCCGGGATGAAGTACGAAGGCAGCCGCGACGTGAATGAAGCCTACACCCAGTGGCGTGAATTCCGCCGGGTGCCCGTGCCCCGCCTGGTCAACAAGATCGGTATCAGCCGCTACATGGAGTTGCCCACCAACGATCTGGGCGCACTCTCCCCGGCTGAAGTGCGCATCCCGCTGCGGCAGCACATCGGCGCCCCGGCCCAGGCCGTGGTGAAGGCCGGCGATCGCGTCAAGTGCGGCGACGTCATTGGTGAAATTCCCGAACAGGGTCTCGGCGCCCGTATCCACGCCAGCATGGACGGCGTGGTCAAGAGCGTCGACGGCGCCGTCGTCATCGGCAAGTAGCCCGCAACACGATACGGAAAGGGGCGGCCAGCCGCCCCCTGACAAAAAAGGAGAGGCCCTGTGTCTGAATCATACACAGCCGTAGGAATGGTGGAATTCAACAGCATTGCCGCTGGTATCGACGCGGCTGACCAGATGGTGAAAACCGCTCAGGTCGATCCGCTGTTCTTTAAGACGATTTGCCCCGGCAAGTTCGTGGCCGCCGTGACCGGCGACGTGGCTGCCGTATCCGCTTCCGTGAATGCCGGACGCGAAACCCATGCCGATGCGCTGGTGGACTGGTTCATCATCCCCAACATCCACCGGGATGTGATCGGCGCCCTCGCCGGTGCCACGGGCATCACGGAACGTGGCGCGCTCGGCATCATCGAAACCTTCTCCGCCGCCTCCATCGTGGTGGCGTCCGATGCCGCCGTCAAGGCTGCCGACGTGCAGCTCCTTGACGTCCGCGTGGCCCTCGGACTCGGCGGCAAGGGCTATGCCCTCATGACCGGCGACGTGGCCGCAGTCAACGCCGCCGTCGAAGCCGGATCCACGGCCGCCGCCGAAAGCGGCCTCCTCGTGAGCAAGGTCGTCATCCCGAGCCCGGCTGAAACCGTCTTCGAGCAGATTGCCTAAGGCAGTCAGGAGTAACCTATGAGTTTGGAATATAAACCTTCCCTCGGCTTCGTCGAAACCGCGGGCCTCGTCATCGCCATTCAGGTGGCCGACGCCATGGCCAAGGCCGCCGAAGTGGAAATCATCTCCGCCCACAAGGTCGACGGGCTGCGCGTTTGCGTCATCTGCAAGGGTGACGTGGCCGCCTGTCAGGCCGCCGTGGAAACCGGCGCCCTGCTCGCCCAGAGCCTCAACGGCCTGAACGGGTACAACATCATCCCCAGCCCCGCTGAGGAACCCGACTCCCTCATGGATATGCTTGAGGACATCAAGCGGAAGAAGGCCGCCCGCAAGGCCGCCAAGCTGGCCCGTATGGCCGCGGCCAAAGGCGAAGCTGCTGCTCCCGCCGCCGAAGAGTCCCCCAAGGGCAAGGCCAAGAAGTAGTCGTTTCGCGTAACGGAGGCGTGCCGACAGGCACCGGGAAACGGTGCCGCCCTGCACAGGATACGCCGCACGCCACCTAAAGGAATTGGGGCATGACCAAACAGATCATCACTGCCGAAACGGTCCGGCTCGCATGGAAAGCCGGCGAGTCGGTCATCGTCTACGCCAAGGGCGACATCGTCACCCAGCAGGCCCAGGACGATGCCCGGCATTACGGCATAACCCTGACGACGGAAACGCCCGTCGCCCCGTCCTCCGCTTTGGCGGAGCCCGAGGCGGAGGCTGTCCCGCCGGTCCCGCCGGTTTTGGAAGAAGTGCCCGCCAGTCAGGAACCTGTACACGTTCCCACGCCGGCGTTGACCGCCGATCAGCTTGCGGCCGCCGCCCGGCAGCTGCAGGAAGCGCTGGTCCCGCTGACGCAGGCCCTGACCGCGTCCGTCGCTCCGGCGGCGCAGCCGGTGCCTCCGGTCGTGTTCTCCCCCGGCAGCAACCCCATGGCCGCCGAGGCCGTGGCGGCTTCCGCTCCGGCGGAGCAGCGTTCCGATGACCTCCTCGTCGCCATCCGGCGCGGGGTCCTGTCGGCTCTTCCCGCAGGGACCGCCGACGAAGCGTTGATCGATCGCTTGATCGCATCCGTCCTTGCCGAGATGGGCGCTTGCGCGGCTCCCGAGACGCGTCCCGGCGTCAGGCAGGCTGGAGGCGTCACCCTCGTCGACAGCAAAGCGCAGTACTGGGGAGGCTCCCGGGCGAAGGGCAGCGTGGCCGTCATGGACGTGCTTTCCCCCGCCAAAGGGGATGCCGCCTCCGTGGGCTATCTGGATTGGGAAAACCTCTCGTTTTCCTGGACGTTCCGGCGTACGGAAGTGCTCGTCGTGCTGGAAGGCGACTTGAACCTGAGCATTGAGGGCACGACCTTCAGCGCGGCCCACGGCGACGTGTTCAGCATCCCTGCGGGCACGGAAGTGGAACTCTCCTCTTCCGGGCACGTGCGGTGCGCCACGGTCGCGGTAGCCGCCTAGCCGCGTTCCTAGACCATAACGAAGGAAACAATCATGATCTTTCTTACCGAAGAAGATGTCAGACAGCGTTGCGAGCTGGGCCAGGGAGGCGAATTCCGCCTTCAGGCCGGCGAACGCCTGACTCCGGCGGCCACGGAGCTGTTGCGCAGTCGCAACTGCCGCGTGATCCTGCCCGGTCAGTGCACCGTGGAAGCGGCGCCTGTCGAAGAAGCCAAACCCGCGGCTCCCGCTGCGGAAGCGGCTCCGGCCGCTCCGGCCGCCGAACAGGCATCGTTCCCCGATGGAACCTACCTTGACGCCAATATGGTCGTCTCCAAGTCCCACCCGCGCATATTCCTGCGCGGCAAGCTGGATACCCTCATTTCCAGCACGGTGCTGGTGCAGACCGGGTTTGACGGCAACAACAAGCTCCCCGCCGTCCTCAGAAACGGCCTTTCTGACATCAACGTGTGGCTGTGGCAGATCCTCCAGGCCGAAGTCTCCGGCGAAGCCGTGCCCGCGCAGTCCCTGTGCGGCATGAACGCCGAAGCCATCCGCCTCGTCTCCCACGATCCCATGAAATACCTCGGCCAGGGCCACATCGTCCCCGACGTGGCTCTCGGCCCGAACGTCGCGCTGCTCAACTGGCTGCGCGCCCAGGCCCGCGAAGTTGAAGTGGCCTATGTTCAGGTCGGCATGGAACGCGAAGACATCCTCGCGTCCCTGAACCGCCTGAGCAGCGCCATCTATGTCCTCATGCTCCTGACCGTCGTTGCCGAATCCGGCCGCGACATCAGCAAGGTTGGTCTGTAATGAGCGTGTTCGAACGTTGCCTCGAAAAATGCCGCGCCCGGAAAGGTGCCGTGGTCTACTCCGACGGTGAAGACCGGCGCGTGGTTTCCGCCGCCGCCAAGCTGATCCGCGAAGGCCTCGTCGAACCCATCCTCATCGGCGACCCCGAAAAGGTGCGCGCGGCGCTGCAGGAAAGCGGCGAAACCGGCGTTTCCCTCCAGGTCGTCAATCCGTACAACCCGGCCTTGCTTCAGCACAATGCTGCGGAGTACATGTCCATCCAGAAGGACAAGGGCAAGGATATTTCGGAAGAGGAGGCCATCAAGGCCGTCAAGAACCCTCTCGCCGCCGGTGCCCTTATGGTCCGCCGCGGTGAAGCCGAAATCGGCGTTGCCGGGAACCTGTCCTCCACGGCCGACGTCATCCGCGCCGGCCTGCGCATGGTCGGCACCGCCGCCGGAAGCAAGACCGTGTCAAGCTTCTTCTTCATGCTGAAGGACAACAACGTTTGCATGTTCACCGACTGCGCGGTCATTCCGGAACCCACTTCCGCGCAGCTTGCGGACATTGCGATCAGCACCGCCGGCGTGTACAAGCGCGTCATGGGCGACGAGGCCCGTGTGGCCCTGCTTTCCTTCTCCACGAAAGGCAGCGCCAAGCATGAGCGCGTCGACAAGGTGCGCGCGGCTCTTGAAGAAATCAAGACCCGCGAACCCAATCTGCTCGTAGACGGCGAACTCCAGTTGGACGCCGCCGTCGAGCCCGAAGTCGCCAGGCTCAAGGCGCCCGGGAGCCCGGTCGCTGGGAACGCGAACGTGTTCGTGTTCCCCTCCCTTGAAGCCGGCAACATCGGTTATAAAATCGCGCAGCGCTTCGGCGGCTGGACGGCCCTCGGCCCCCTGCTCCAGGGCTTTGCGCACGGTTGGCATGACCTTTCGCGGGGATGCAGCAGCGACGACATCTACAAAATCAGTGTCGTCGGCCTGGGCATGAACCGCGGAGGACAGCAATAAAACGGAACGGCACACAACACGGTAACGCGTTACCCGATCGTTCCGTTCCGGGTAACCAAGCTAACAACAATCCTAAAAGGAGTTCACAATGGACGCTCTTGGCATGATCGAAACCCGTGGTCTGGTTGGTCTCATCGAAGCCGCTGATGCTATGGTCAAGGCTGCTCGCGTGCAGCTCGTTTCTTACGAACAGATCGGCGGCGGCTATGTGACCGCCCTCGTCCGCGGCGACGTGGCCGCCTGCAAAGCCGCTACCGACGCCGGCGCCGCCGCTGTGCAGCGCGTGGGTGGCGAGCTCGTGGCCGTCCATGTCATTCCTCGCCCCCATCAGGACCTGGAAGCCGTGTTCCCCCTGAGCCGCAAGTAAGCTCGTCCGCGCACTTAAGCTGGGTTAAGCCCTGCTCGTCGGTCTCGCCGGGGCCTCGCGCCCCGGCCCGGCCGGCAGCTTCCTTACGGAATGCTCCCGGAAGACCGTCTTCCGGGAACGGAGACATACATGGAACTCGCAAAAGTCATTGGTCAGGTCGTTTCCACGGTCCGGTGTCCCGGTTTGCCGTACAACTCGCTGCTTCTCGTTGATCTGCTCAATGAGAAGGGCGAATCCATCGGCCGCTCTCAGGTTGCCGCCGATCCCATCGGCGCGGGCGAGGGCGAATGGGTTATCGTGTCCCGCGGCAGTTCCGCACGTTTTGCCATCGACAAAGATGCGCCGCTGGATCTGGTCATTGTCGGCATCGTCGACCATGTAAACGCCGGTAAGGCAGCTATTTATCGCAAGAATCAGGGGGAATAGCCCCTGCGGGCGGTTCGCCGCCCACCGGAAGACCCCGGTTTTCCGCTCTGCCTCGTCTCCTGACGAGGGTGACAAACAGAAAAAACAGGCCCCCCGCCCGGCAGTCCTCAAAGTCCCGCGGGGTCCGGCTTCCAGCATAGGAGTATAGATATGGACGTGCGCCAACAAGACGTGGAACGCATTGTCGTTGAAGTTCTGAAAAAGATGATGTCCGATCAGCCCACCGCGGCTGCTACGACCGTCGTCGCCGCCAGCGGCTGCGACTGCGGCGACTTCGGCCTCTTCGATCGCCTCGAAGACGCCGTGCAGGCCGCCGAAGCCGCTCAGAAGAAGATCAGCACCGTCGCCATGCGTGACAAGATCATCGCCGCCATCCGCAAGGCCGGCCTTGAAAACGCCAAGGCGTTCGCTGAAATCGCCCACAACGAAACCGGCATGGGCCGCGTGAGCGACAAGATTGCCAAGAATATCCTCGTTTGCGAGCGTACTCCCGGCACCGAATGCCTCTCCCCCATGGCCATTTCCGGCGACATGGGCCTGACCCTCATCGAAAACGCTCCCTGGGGCGTGATCGCCTCCGTGACGCCGTCCACCAACCCGACCGCCACGGTGATCAACAACGCCATCAGCATGATCGCTGGCGGCAACTCCGTGATCTTTGCTCCCCACCCCAACGCCAAGCGTGCTTCCCAGACGGCCATTCAGGTCCTGAACAAGGCCATCATCGAAGCCACCGGCGTTGCCAACCTGCTTGTCGCCGTAAAGGAACCCACCATCGAAGTGGCGCAGGAGCTCTTCTCGCATCCTCGCATCAAGCTGCTCGTGGTGACCGGTGGTGAAGCCGTTGTGGCTCAGGCCCGCAAGGTCGCCACCATGCGCCTCATCGCCGCCGGCGCCGGCAACCCGCCGGTCGTCGTCGACGAAACCGCCAACATCGCCCGTGCTGCCCGCAGCATCTACGACGGCGCTTCCTTCGACAACAACATCATCTGCGCCGACGAAAAAGAAATCATCGCCGTGGATTCCATCGCCGATCAGCTGAAGGCCGAAATGAAGGCCATCGGCGCCGTGGAAATCAGCCTTGAACAGGCTGACGCCGTGGCTCGCGTGGTCCTGCGCAACTATCCTCAGGTTGAAGGCGGCAAGGCTCCCAATCCGAACCCGAAGTGGGTCGGCCGTGACGCCGCCCTCATCGCCAAGGCCGCCGGCATTGACGTGCCCGACAGCTGCCGTCTGCTCATCGTGGACGTGAAGCGCGACATCAACCACGTGTTCGCTCGCGTGGAACAGCTGATGCCCGTTATCCCGTTGCTGCGCGCCGCCAACGTGGACGAAGCCATCGAATGGGCTCTCATCCTCGAACGTGGCCTGTCCCACACAGCCGGTATGCACTCCCGCAATATCGACAACATGGACAAGATGGCCCGCGCCATGAACACCAGCCTGTTCGTCAAGAACGGCCCGCACCTCGCCGCCCTCGGCGCTGGCGGCGAAGGCTGGACGACCATGACCATCTCCACCCCCACCGGTGAAGGTGTGACTTGCGCCCGCTCGTTCGTGCGCCTGCGCCGTTGCTGCGTTGTGGACAACTTCCGCATCGTCTGATTGTAGCGTACGCCTTTTATGGGGGGAGGGACTGGTTCCCTTCCCCCTTTCTTATTATGAGATGCCGGGAAAGAGCGGAAGAGTCTTTCTAAAAAAGAGCTTTTCCTTTCTCTCTGAGTTCTATCCTTCTGTTTTTAAAGGTTTTTATATTTATCAAATCCCTGTTTGCGGTCTTTTGGGGCACATGCATTCCTTGAAAAAGTACTCCCTTCAACTCGGATTGGGTGTCTTTTCCGATAGTTCCAGCTTGTGAAGGCTATTTTCAAAATACTTTTTTCACAAGATAGATTTCTTCGGTGTCGCATTTTTGCATCATGCTTTCCGCCCCCAGCCAACTCCGTTCCATCAAAGGGAGTTTTTTCTGATATAATATCAATAAGATAAAAACCCTTGTCAGGAACTATTCTCTTTCGCTGCGTAAAAACGGACAGAGGTTGCAGGAAAACCTCTTCTTGTCGCAAAAATGCAACATCACATTCCTGCTATTTGCGGATTATTCCTGATAAGTGATGCAATTTTGCGACTTTTTCCCTTTCCATAAAAACGTCTCAAAACGCTCTCTGTCACAATACCATGAAATAACAAGTAAACATTTTTTATAACCCCTCTGGCACGGCACTTGCTTTATTATAAGCAAGACAAGTGAAGAAGGGAACGAGAACTTCCGAGCGGTCCGCCGGAAAGCTCCACACATCATACTACACAACCTTAATTCCTACACGGAGAAGTGACATGACTCAGGTAGCTGAAATCAAATCGCCTCATGAGCAGCGTCTCGAAGACAACATCGCCGGTAAAGAAGACATCTATCGCGAATCCCACAAGCGCGTGTTCAAGCTGCTGGAACGTTTCGACGGCCAGAAGCCCGCTATCGACGTCGAACGCGCTCTGTACTTCACGCAGTCCATGGCCGAAACCGTGGGTCAGCCTCTGGTTCTCCGCTGGGCCAAGGCTCTGATGAACGTTGCCAAGAACATCACCGTCATGGTGCAGGACGACCAGCTCCTCCTCGGCCGCTGCGGTGGTCATGACGGCCGTTACGGCATCCTGTACCCCGAACTCGACGGCGACTTCCTCGACATCGCCGTGCGCGACCTTCCCACCCGCCCGCAGTCTCCGGCTTCCATCAGCCCCGAAGACGCCAAGATCGTGGTTGAGCAGATCGCTCCTTTCTGGAAGGGCCGCACCTATCACGAAGCTCTGAACAAGGCTCTTCCCGCCGAAGTCCACAAGCTGACCTACGACGATCCCGACGGCCTGATCTCCCGCTTCATCGTCAACGAAACCTCCTCTTTCCGTTCCTCCATCCAGTGGGTGCATGACTACGAAGTGGTGCTGAAGCGCGGCTTCAACGGTCTGAAGCAGGAAATGGAAGAAAAGCTGGCCGCTCTTGATCCCGCCTCCCCCGTGGATCAGGTGGACAAGCGTCCCTTCATCGAAGCCACCATCCTCGTGTGCGACGCCATCGTTCTGTGGGCGAAGCGCCACGCCGACGCCGCCCGCAAGGCCGCCGAAGCTTGCGCCGATCCGGTCCGCAAGGCCGAACTCATCCGCATGGCTGAAAACGCCGAACACGTGCCCGCCAACCCGGCTCGCGACTTCTACGAAGCCGTTCAGTCCCAATACTTCACCCAGATGTTCTCCCGTCTGGAACAGAAGACCGGTACCACCATCTCCAACGGCCGTATGGACCAGTACTTCTATCCCTTCTACAAGAAGGACATGGAAGCCGGCATCCTGACCGATGAAAAGACCTTGGAATACTTGGAATGCATGTGGGTCGGCATGGCCGAATTCATCGACATGTACATCTCCCCCGCCGGCGGCGCCTTCAACGAAGGTTACGCTCACTGGGAAGCCGTCACCATTGGCGGTCAGACCCCGGACGGCCGCGACGCGACCAACGATCTGACCTACCTGTTCCTGAAGTCCAAGCGCGAATTCCCGCTGCACTACCCCGACCTCGCCGCCCGTATCCACAGCCGCGCTCCTGAACGCTACCTGTGGGACGTCGCCGAAACCATCAAGTTCGGCTCCGGCTTCCCCAAGCTGTGCAACGACGAAGAATGCATCCCGCTGTACGTCTCCAAGGGCGCGACCTTTGAAGAAGCCCTTGATTACGCCGTGTCCGGCTGCATCGAAATCCGTATGCCCAACCGCGACACCTACACCTCCGGCGGTGCTTACACCAACTTCGCCTCCGCTGTGGAAATGGCTCTGTACGACGGCAAGATGAAGAAGTACGGCGATGTGCAGCTCGGCATCCAGACCGGCGACGCCCGCAAGTTCAAGAGCTGGGACGAATTCTGGAACGCCTATGTGCAGCAGCACATGCTCCTGCTCCGTACCACGTTCATCCAGCAGTACATTGTTATCCAGACCCGCGCCAAGCACTTCGCCCAGCCCATGGGCTCCGTGCTGCACGCTCTCTGCCGCAAGCACTGCATCGACCTGCATCAGCCCCAGATCCCCGAAGGCCTGAACTTCGGCTACTTTGAATTCATGGGCCTCGGCACCGTCATCGACTCCCTGGCCGCCATCAAGAAGCTTGTGTTTGAAGACAAGAAGCTCACCATGGATCAGCTCATCGACGCTCTCGAAGCCAACTTCGAAGGCTACGAAGACATCCAGCAGCTTCTCCGCACGGCTCCCTGCTACGGCAACGACGACGAATACGCCGACGAAATCGGCCGCGAACTCGACCGCATGGCCGTGTCCTTCGCCGCCAAGTACGGCAAGGAAATGGGCATCAACAACGACGCCCGTTACGTGCCCTTCACCTCTCACGTGCCCTTCGGTAAGGTTGTTTCCGCTACCCCGAACGGCCGCGTGGCGTGGTTCCCGCTGGCTGACGGTTCTTCCCCGTCTCACGGCGCCGACCACAATGGTCCCACCGCCATCCTGCTCTCCAACCACAACACGAAGAACTACGGTATGCGCGCCCGCGCTGCCCGTCTGATCAACGTGAAGTTCACTCCCAAGTGCGTTGAAGGCGATGCCGGTACCGAAAAGCTGGTGCAGTTCATCCGTACCTGGTGCGACCTGAAGCTGTGGCACATCCAGTTCAACGTCATCAACGCCGATACCCTGAAGAAGGCCCAGAAGGATCCTCAGAAGTATCGTAACCTCATCGTCCGCATCGCCGGGTACAGCGCCTACTTCGTCGACCTGACCCCCGACCTGCAGAACGACCTCATCGCCCGTACCGGCCACGACCAGATGTAAGTTCTGGCCGCTTGCGGCACACAAGATGAATGATTAAATAAATGGCGGGCCGGAATTATCTGGCCCGCCATTTCCAACTCTAACGCTCAGAAAAAGAGGTAGTCCATGGGTTCCTTTGAAGATAGAAAGGCGACCGGAACCGTCTTCAATATTCAGAAATATTCCGTTCACGACGGTCCCGGCATCCGGACCATCGTCTTCCTGAAGGGCTGCCCCCTGTCGTGCAAATGGTGCAGTAACCCCGAATCCCAGGCCTCGCATCCGCAGGTCGCCTACAACAAGGGCCGCTGCATCGGCTGCCACCGTTGCATCAAAGCCTGTGAACACGACGCCATCACCGTCAACGAAGATGGCACGCTCTCGCTCGACCGCAGCAAGTGCGACGTCTGCAAGACGCTCGACTGTGCCCACGCCTGTCCCGCACAGGGCATGATCATCTACGGCGAAAACAAGACCGTCGATCAGATCCTTAAGGAAGTGGAGAAGGACGCTCTGTTCTATGCCCGCTCCGGCGGCGGCATGACCCTTTCCGGCGGCGAGCCCCTCATGCACGCCGACATTGCCCTCCCGCTGCTCCGGGAGGCCCGTCATCGCCGCATCAAGACCGCCATTGAAACGTGCGGCTGTATCCCGTGGGATACCCTCAAGGAAGCCGCTCCGTACCTCAACTATGTCCTGTTCGACGTCAAACAGATGGACAGCGAAAAGCACCGCGAAGGCGTCGGCGTCGGCAACGAGTTGATCCTCAGCAACCTCAAAAAGCTGCTCACCGAATTCCCCAACCTGCATGTCCAGGTCCGTACGCCCATCATTCCCGGGTTCAACGACAATGACGAGTTCGCCTACGCCCTCGGCGAGTTCCTCAAGGGCTACGAGAACGTGGGTTACGAAGCCCTGCCCTACCACCGCCTGGGAACCCAGAAGTACGACTTCCTGAGCCGTGAATACGCCATGGGCGACGTCAGCCTGCCCGACGGCGTCGCGCAGCGCATCCAGCGGATCGTCGACGAAACCCGCGGTGCCGTGACGGAAGAAAAGAAGTAAGCTTCCACTCCTCCCTTTTGGAAGAAATCCCCGTCCGGTGATCCGGGCGGGGATTTTTGCTTTCCCCTCCGTCCACTCGTCCCCTTTCCACGCACGCCTTGACGTTCTTGCGTGCAGGCACTAGCATGAGAAACCAATTTCCCTGCAATCATTTTATTTCTCGTGCGATGCCTATGGAAAACACTTCGATGACGTCTCTTGCTCCCCATTTTGAAAGTATCCTCGACACCCTCTCTGATGGCGTCTTCATCAGTGACGCGGAGGGGACGACCCTGTTCGTCAACAAAATGTACGAAACCCTGACCGGCCTGAGGCAGGGGGAAATCCGGGGCAAGAACATCCGCACGCTCGTCCAGCAGGGGATTTTCGACAAGGTCGTCAATCCGCAGATCGTCGAAACCGGGAAATCGGCCACCCACGTCCAGCAGCTCGCCAACGGGAAGCGTCTGGTCCTGACCGGCTATCCCGTTTTCGACGACAAGGGCCAGTTGTGCCTTGTCGTGACCTTCGCCCGCGACATCACCGTCCTGACCCAGCTGCAGGAGGAGATGACCGCCCAGAAGAAACTCATCGAACAGTTCCACGACCGTCTCGCCTTCCTTGCCCGCGAACAGACCCGCGAACTCGTCCCCGTCTTCGAAAGCCGCGAGATGAAAGAGGTCATGAGCCTTGTGGAGCGGTTCGCCAGTTCCGACGCCACGGTGCTCATCCTCGGCGAAACGGGCGTCGGCAAGGACGTGGTGGCCCGCCTCACCCACGAACTCAGCCCGCGCAAGGAAAAGATGTTCCTCAAGGTGGACTGCGGCGGCATTTCCGAAAGCCTCACCGAGTCGGAACTCTTCGGCTACATGCCGGGAGCCTTCACAGGCGCGGGCAACAAGGGCAAGAGCGGCTATTTCGAAATGGCCGACGGCGGCACGGTGTTTCTCGACGAAATCGGCGAACTGAGCCTTGCCATGCAGACCCGTTTGCTCCGCGTGCTTCAGGATGGCGAGATCATGCGCGTGGGCTCCTCCAAGCCCCGCAAGGTCAACGTCCGCATCATCGCCGCCACGAACCGCAACCTTGCTGAACGCGTGGAAAAGGGCCTCTTCCGGCGCGATCTTTATTACCGCCTCAACGTGGCCGTGGTGAACATCCCGCCCCTGCGCGAGCGCCCTGACGACATCCAGCCTCTCGTGACGCATTTTCTGAACATGTTCACTTCCAAGTACCGCAAACACATGAACCTTACGCCCGGCCTCATGGAAGCCCTGCGCCAGTATTCATGGCCCGGCAACGTGCGCGAGCTCCAGAACCTCATGCACAGCATCGTGATCACCAAGGATCACGGCCCGCTCTCCGTCAAGGATTTGCCCCGGCACATGACCGGCAACGAGAATGAAGAGCTGTTTTTCCCCGACGACGGCATCAACTACGAGCGCCCCCTCAAGGACATCATGGCCGACATCGAACGCGGCATCCTCCGCAAGGCTCTCAAGGTGCACGGCTCCGTCCAAAAAGTCGCCGAGGTCTTCAAGGTCAACCGCAGTACCATTTTCAGGAAGCTGCATTCGGAGAAGGATGGAGGGGAATAGAACATTGGAGGGGGGAAGGGGAAACTTTCTGAGAAAGTTTCCCCTTCCCCCCTCCAAACCTCCCCTTTTCCC
>NZ_JNJP01000075.1 GCF_000701705.1 Bilophila wadsworthia ATCC 49260
CCATATTTAGGTGGAATCGACAGTAACATGTGCACATGATCCACACACAGGTGCCCTTCCAATATCTTGCAGCCTCGGCGGTTGGCCAATTCATGAAATACGCCCACCAACTCCTCACGAATCTTGCCGTACAAAACCTTTTTCCGGTATTTCGGAATCCACACTATATGATACTTACACTCCCAGACCGTATGACTTAAACTTTGTAATTGCTTCATAAAAAGCCTCCTTGTTCTGCCTTGAGCGGTTCGGACAAGGAGGTTTGCTGTTTTAGGGAATTGTCAAACTGCAGGAGCCCCCCGGCTTAGCCGGGGGATCACGTCAAGGATTTGGACATACGCATTCTACATATCCATAATGTACACACAAAAAGACACGTTACGCGGTCCAGACAGCGCCGTGTGGACTGTGTGGAACACTTCAAGACGCTATTCAAGCCGGAAGTCTCGCCGAAGCTGATGTGGAAAAACACTGCAAAAATACTCGGGCTTGAAATCTCCGAAGGGGATTAAGACGTAAGAGACGAATACATCGCTCCCACTCGCCGTGAACAATGGCTCCCGCATTGAGGTATGCCCCCTGTATCCTTACGAGGGGCATACCTTTTTCCATTTTGCAGATTTCAAACGACTAACCGACAGAGCTTATAGAAAAATATCAAAAAGTAGCTCTCCCCGATACCCCTTGGGTGTACACATACGCTGGATACGAAAAAAGGCAGCTACGGTTTCCGTAACTGCCTTATTTCATTCTGGTACCGGGAGCGAGACTTGAACTCGCAAGATGTTGCCATCGGCGGATTTTGAGTCCGCTGCGTCTACCAATTCCACCATCCCGGCGTGTCGAAGCCGTCTTATGCCACAATGTCTCCTCACGGTCAAGTGGAGAATGGTTCCGTGCCCTCTTTTCCCGCGTGGAACCTCGCTTTCCAAAGCATTCGCGGCTCAGCCCTTGCGTCATACCGGATTCTCTGACACAACAACTGTGTTTTCGTTCACCTTTTTCCATAACTATGAGGCATCATATGTTCCAGTCTCTGGGTGCAAAAACATTCATTCTTCCGACTCCAGTATTCCTCGTAGGTACGTATGACCATACCGGCCGTCCCAACATCATGACCGCCGCATGGGGAGGCATCTGCGCCTCTCAGCCGCCGAGTATCGCCGTTTCCATCCGCAAGAGCCGTTGGACCTATAACGCCATTCTTGAGCGCAAGTCCTTCACCATCAACATTCCTTCCCGCAAACTCGCCGCGCAATCCGATTTCGCCGGGATGCATTCCGGGCGCGATACCGACAAGTTCACGGCCCTGAATCTTACCCCCGTTCCCGCCGAACATGTGGACGCACCCGGCATCGCCGAATGTCCCGTTATTGTTGAGCTGACGCTCTCGCATACGCTTGAGCTCGGTTCACACACCCAGTTCATCGGCGAGATCATGGACGTGAAGGTCGACTCCGCCTGCATGCGTGAAGACGGCCTCCCCGATCCCGCACTCATCGATCCGCTGCTTTTCGCGCCGCTCGTCCAGGAATATTGGGCTATCAGCCAGTTTGAGGCTCGCGCCTTCTCCGCAGGCCACGCCCTCACGCATTCCGCCGTATTGGGGTAAGAGGAAATGTGGGGGAAGGGAGAAGGGGACTTTCTTCAGAAAGTCCCCTTCTCCCTTCCCCCACACCCCCTCCCCTCATCCTTCAAAGACTTTTCCCTTTATCGAATCCCCCATCCGCAGTATTCACTATGCCCAAGAATCACTCCCCCATGACGATACCATTCCAGATCCAGCGGTGGTCATCAAAAAACGCCCGAATACACGAACGTATCCGGGCGTCTTCACTTTCTCATCCAACGGAACTGCCGCCGGGCGGCCTCCCAACCAGTCGAAAGTCTTAGGAGGGAAAAGGATCTGTGGGGGTGCTCTCCCCTTCTCCAGAAAGGTTCCCCTTTCCCTCACCAATCCAACTCTCGCATTCTGTCTCTATCGCAAGTCGCGGAGCTTCCGCTGCCCCTCCTCGTCACGATACAACTTATACACGACAGAATCCACAAGCCCCTGCCAGCTGGCTTCGATGATGTCATGCGACACGCCCACGGTCACCCATGTGCTGTCGGCGTCGCCCGATTCGATAAGCACACGGACAACGGAGGCCGTCCCGCCCGTACCGTCGGAAGCGGAAAGGACGCGGACCTTGAAGTCCAACAGCTTCATTTCCTTCAAACGCGGATAGAACGGCAGAAGCGCCTTGCGGAGCGCGGTATCAAGCGCGTTGACCGGGCCGTTGCCGGTGGCTGCGGTATGCTCGACGGCACCCTCCACTTCCACCATGACCGTGGCTTCTTCCATCGGCAACTCATGGCTGGCATCACGCACGGCGCTCACATGGTACTGCACCAGCTTGAAGAAGTCCCGGACGCCGCGCCGCGCCAGTTTGCGCAGGATGAGCAGCTCGACGCTGGCTTCGGCGGACGCGTAGTCGTACCCGAGGCTGGCCTTCTTTTTCAGCTCGTTGAACAGCCCCTTGACCACGGGCTCGTCCTTGTCCAGATGGAACCCGAACCGGCGGGCCAGCGAAACGATGTTGCTCCGTCCGCCGAGCTCCGTGATCAGAATGCGCTGGCCGTTGCCGACCAACTCCGGCTCCATATGTTCGTACAGGGAGGAACAGCGGTTGACGGCGCTGACGTGCACTCCGCCCTTGTGCGCAAACGCGGAATTGCCCACGAAAGGCTGACGGTTGAACGGCTTCATATTCGCCACTTCAGCAAAGTAGGACGACAGTTTGGTCAGCTGGCGGAGCCGCACATCAGCGGGCTCAGGCAAGCAGGTCAAACCGCATTTCACCTGCAATACCGGGATGATCGAACACAGGTTGGCATTGCCGCAGCGCTCGCCCACCCCATTGATCGTGCCCTGCACCATTTCCGCGCCAGCCTGCACGGCAACGATGGTATTCGCCACCGCCATCTCGCAGTCGTTGTGCGTATGGATGCCGAGCCGCACTTCCGGCAAGGCCACGCGCAGATCCGAAACGATCTGCTGCATCTCGTTCGGCAGGGTGCCGCCATTGGTGTCGCACAGATTGATGATCAGCGCGCCCGCCTCGTGCGCGGCCCGCAGGACTGCCAGCGAGTATTCCGCATTCCGCTTGTAGCCGTCGAAAAAATGCTCCGCGTCAAAATAGACTTCCGGCATGGAGCGCTTCAAGTAGGCTACCGAATTACGGATGATGTCCAGATTCCGTTTGGGGTCCAGACGCAGGGCTTCCTTCGCATGGCGTTCGCACGATTTGCCGAAAATCGTCCCCGCCGTCGCGCCGGAAGCGATGAGCGCGTTCAGATTCGGGTCTTCTTCCACCTTGTTGTCGGGATGGTGCGTGCTCCCAAACGCGGCGATACGGGCGTATTTCAGGTGATAGTTGGCGATCTCCTTGAAAAACGCCACGTCCACCGGATTGGAACCGGGCCAGCCGCCTTCGATATAGTCGATGCCGAATTCATCAAGGCGCAAGGCAATCTTGATTTTATCCGGGGTCGACAGGTTGACGTCTTCGGCCTGCGTGCCGTCGCGGAGGGTCGTATCGTACAGGACAATCTTCTGCGTCATGGCGTTCCTTTCCAGTGGTTACTCTGCGGAACCGCAGCAGGAGCACTGCCCGCCGCAAGCAACCGGGTATTCACCATTGAAACAGGCGAGACAGTACTTGTCCGGTTCGGAAACCGAGTTCAGCAGCCCTTCGATGGTGAGGTAATGAAGCGAATCAAGATTCAGCAGGCCGGGCAAGGCTTCCAGAGGGTGGTTGGCGGCCACGAGTTCCCCGCGGGACGAGAAATTGATCCCGTAGAAGCAGGGATGGCGCAACGGCGGACAGCTCACGCGGAAATGCACCTCACGAGCGCCCAGCTCACGCAGCTTGACCACACGGGTGCGAACCGTCGTGCCGCGCACGATGGAGTCGTCGACGATGCAGATGCGACGGTTCTTGATCATGGAGCGCACCGGGTTCAGCTTCACGCGGACGCCGAAATTGCGCATGGTCTGGGAGGGCTGAATGAAGGTGCGGCCCACGTAGTGGTTACGGATATACGCCTGTTCGTAGGGCACACCGGCGGCATGAGCAAAACCGATGGCCGCGTACACGCCGGAGTCCGGGAACGGCATGACCAGTTCGGCGTCGGTGGGCGCTTCCTTGGCCATTTCGTAGCCCATGTGCTTGCGGCACTGATACACGTCTTCACCGAACACGATGGAGTCGGGGCGGGCAAAATAGACCAGCTCAAAAATGCACTGGCGGACAGGCACCTTGCCGGCATTGTTGAGCGGGCGGCTGACGACCTTGTCGCCGTCGACGACAACCATTTCGCCGGGCAACACTTCACGGAGATATTCGGCCTCCAACAGGTCAAAAGCGCAAGTTTCGGAAGCGAACACATAGGCGTCGTCCACCTTGCCCATTGCCAACGGATGGAAGCCGTGGGCGTCGCGCAGCGCGATGATGCGGCCTTCGGACAGGATGATGAGGGAATACGCCCCGCGCACGCGATCGCAAGCGGAGAGGATGGCCTCCTCAAGATCCTTCTTTTTGGCAAGGCTGCGCGCAATGAGGTGCACGAAAATTTCACTGTCGCTGCTGGTCTGGAAGATGGCGCCTTCGCTTTCCAGTTCGCCGCGGAGTTCCGAGGCATTGGTCAGATTGCCGTTGTGGGCCAGCGCGATCTCGATGCCGCAAACCCGGACGACCAGCGGCTGGGCGTTCTTGCGAACCGAAACCCCCGAGGTGGAGTAACGCACGTGGCCGATGGCCCTGTTGCCCTGCAATTCCTGACCAAGCGTCGCTTCGTCGTATACGTCCGGCACGAGCCCCATGCCCGCGTGCAGCCGGATGTGCTTGCCGTCATAACTTGCGATGCCCGTGCTTTCCTGCCCGCGATGCTGGAGGGCGTACAGACCGAAATAGGCCATCCGAGCCGCTTCAGGATGTCCAGAAATACCAAAAATTCCGCACATACAATACCTTTTGTCACGAAGAGGGCGGAAAAAGCCCCTTGAAGAAAGGCTTCTTCCGCCCTCTTCAGGCTTTCCTTCCGCTCCGTCGACCTTTGTTGTGGTCAGTGGATAACGCCCGCGGAGGCAGGGCGTTCGTTGTACGCTTGTCACAGTCCAGCGGGGCTTTGCCCCATTCCCGGCAAGGTCCCGCCCCCGTCGGCGGATAGCCTTCCGCCCCCCAAAAGGCAGGGATTCCGGCATCGCGTTTCCGCGAGAGGCCGCAGGCTGGCCTAAACAGGCAAGCCTTCCGGTACAACGGCATCACGGTTGCATACCGTTTCCGCCGCCGTCCCGGAAGGCCGGGTATCTTTTCAAAAAAGGAGGGAGAAATGATAAAAAAAACTTCCGGTTCTTGCAACACGCGGAGAACCGCCCCCTCCTTAAGAGGCTTTCAGCAGGGGAGGAACGAGGGAGGGCCGCCTTATCAGAAGCGCCCTCCCCGCGGGTTACTCGCCCTTATAATATTCCTGAAGGCTCTTTACGCGCACTTCGGTGGTCCGGGCCGCACCGATGGCGCGGGCAATGGCCTTCGCGCCGGACAACGTGGTGCTGTACGGCACGCCGTAATGGAGCGTAGCCTGCCGGATGGCCTTGGAGTCGTGCGCGGTGCGCTTGCCCGAGGCGGTGTTGATGACCAGCGAGACTTCGCCGTTCTTGATGAGGTCGACGATGTTCGGGCGGCCTTCGTACACCTTGAGCACGCGGGTGGACGGGATGCCCTGCCCAGCCAAAAGCCCGGCGGTACCGGAGGTGGCGAGCAGTTCGAAACCGAGATCCACATACTGGCGGGCGACCTCAGCCACAAAGCGCTTGTCGCGGTCGTTCACGGACAGGAACACCTTGCCGCCTTCCGGCAACTTCTGGCCCGCGCCCCACTGCCCCTTGAGGAAAGCTTCCTCAAAGGTCGGGGCGATGCCCATGACTTCGCCGGTGGAACGCATTTCAGGTCCGAGCAGGATGTCCACGCCGGGGAAGCGGCGGAACGGGAAGACGGATTCCTTGACGGACACGTACCCGGAACGGCGCATGGACCAGGGGTCCAGTTCCTTGAGGGTCTTGCCGAGCATGACCTGCGTGGCGAGACGCGGCAGGGGCACGCCCGTGGCCTTGGAGACGAACGGCGCGGTACGGGAGGCGCGGGGGTTCACTTCGAGGATGAACACAACCCCGTCCTTGACCGCGAACTGGATATTCATCAGGCCGACGACGCGCAGTTCCTTGGCAAGGGCCACGGTTTGGCGTTCGATTTCGGCGACGGTCTCGGCGGGCAGCGAATAGGGAGGCAACACGCAAGAGGAGTCGCCCGAGTGGATGCCCGCTTCTTCGATGTGCTCCATAACCCCGGCGACGTACACGTCCTCACCGTCGGACAGCGCGTCCACGTCCACTTCAATGGCGTTTTCAAGGAATTTGTCGATGAGCACGGGATGCTCAAGCTTCTGCTTGCCGACATGCAGCGCGAAGTATTCCGCCATCTCCTCGTCGTCATAGACGATCATCATGGCCCGCCCGCCAAGCACGTAGCTCGGGCGGATCACAATGGGATAGCCGATGCGGTGGGCGATCTCGCGGGATTCTTCCAGCGTGGTCGCCGTGCCGCTGGCGGGCTGGAGAAGCGACAGCTTCTGGAGCAGAGCCTGAAAACGTTCGCGGTCTTCGGCGCGGTCGATGGCGTCCGGGCTGGTGCCGAGGATGGGCACGCCCGCGCGCAACAGCGGCACGGCGAGGTTCAGCGGCGTCTGGCCGCCGAACTGGACGATCACGCCGTCGGGCCGTTCCTTTTCCACAATGTGCATCACGTCTTCAAAAGTCAGCGGCTCGAAATAGAGGCGGTCAGACGTGTCATAGTCGGTGGAAACGGTCTCGGGGTTGGAGTTGACCATGATGGCCTGAACCCCGGCGTCCTTGAGGGCGAAGGAAGCGTGGCAGCAGCAGTAGTCGAACTCGATGCCCTGCCCGATGCGGTTGGGGCCGCCGCCGAGGATGATGACCTTTTTGCGGTCGGCGGGGACCACTTCCTGACCCGTTTCATAGGTCGAATAGAAATAGGGAGTGTAGGCTTCGAATTCCGCGGCGCAGGTATCCACCAGATAGTAGGTGGGCACGGTGCCGGTTTCGCGGCGCAGGGCACGGATGTCGCCTTCGGGCTTCTTCCACATTTCCGCAAGCTGACGGTCGGAGAAACCGAATTCCTTGGCCTTGCGGAGCACGGCGACCATTTCCGGATTGTCGGGCGTCATGGAGTTGGCCAGCGCAAAGTCGCGGATCTGCCCTTCCATATCCACGATTTCCTTGATCTGGCGCAGGAACCACGGATCGATCAACGTGATTTCATGGAGTTCTTCCAGCGTGAACCCGACAAGCATAGCCTGACGGATGGCGAACATACGGCGCGAGTTGGGTGTACGGAGCTTACCCATGAGTTCTTCGCGCGAGGGCAACGCGGCGCGGAAGTTGCTGCCGAGGCCGATAGCCCCGATTTCCAGCGAACGCAACCCTTTCTGGAGCGATTCCTTGAAAGTCCGGCCAATGGCCATGGTCTCCCCCACGCTCTTCATGGAGGTGGTCAGTTCGTCCTTGGCTCCGGGGAACTTCTCAAAGGTGAAGCGGGGAATCTTGACCACGCAGTAGTCGATGGTGGGTTCGAAGGACGCGGAGGTTTCGCGGGTAATGTCGTTGCGGAGCTCGTCCAGCGTATAGCCGACGGCCAGCTTGGCCGCGATCTTGGCGATGGGGAAGCCGGTCGCCTTGGAAGCCAGCGCGGAGGAACGGGACACGCGGGGGTTCATCTCGATGATCACGAGTTCGCCGTTAGCGGGATTGACGCCGAACTGCACGTTCGATCCGCCGGTCTCCACACCGATTTCGCGCATGATGGCGAGGGAGGCGTCGCGCATCTTCTGATATTCGCGGTCCGTGAGGGTCTGCGCCGGGGCCACGGTGATGGAGTCGCCGGTGTGCACGCCCATGGCGTCCACGTTTTCGATGGAGCACACGATCACGCAGTTGTCCGCGGTATCACGCATGACTTCCATCTCAAATTCTTTCCAGCCGATGACCGACTGCTCGATCATGACTTCGCTCACCGGGCTGGCGGTCAGGCCGTCACCCGCGATTTCCTCAAGGTCTTCCATATTGTAGGCGATGCCGCCGCCCGTGCCGCCGAGCGTAAAGGCGGGGCGGATGATCATCGGGAAGGGCATGGAGGAACCGATGCGGCGCACGTCGTCCATATTGTGGGCGATGGCGCTCTGAGGGACCTTGAGGCCGATGTTTTCCATCGCCTGACGGAACAGCTCACGGCTTTCGGCCTTTTCGATGACTTCGGCCCGCGCGCCGATGAGTTCCGTGCCGCACTCGGCCAGCACGCCGGATTTCGCCAGCGCGAGCGCCGTGTTCAGGCCCGTCTGCCCGCCGAGAGTGGGCAGGATGGCGCACGGGCGTTCCTTGCGCACGATGGCGGCAACCGTTTCCGGTTCGATAGGTTCGATGTAGGTGCGATCCGCAAGCCCGGGGTCGGTCATGATGGTCGCCGGGTTGGAGTTCACCAGTACGACCTCGTATCCCTCTTCTTTCAGGGCCTTGATGCCCTGAGTCCCGGAATAGTCGAATTCGCACGCTTGGCCGATGACGATCGGGCCAGAACCGATTACCATGATCTTCTTGAGATCTGTACGCTTGGGCATATCGCTCCCCGCTGGGCAAGGGTAGATTTGTTTCGTCCGCAACCGGCCTCTCCACCGGCTGACACCAATGGCCGCACGCCGAAACAGCGGCACTCCATCATATAGGGAAATGAAGAATAATGAATCCCTCAGTTCCTACACGCCATTGTTCCCGCTGGCAAGAGGAAGAAGCGCACCTTTTCCGGAAATCCCGCCGCTCCTTTTCCCCTTCCGGACGCGCGACGGAAGGAATACAGCCAGCCGTTCCGTACGAAAAACGCGGCTTACCTCTTGCGTTTTTTTGGGAGAGCGTATATGAAACCAGTCTTTGGTGCGGACAGTCCGTGCCCCTAGAAAGATTTTTTCGGGCGACCGTCCGAATATATGGAGGATGTCATGTCCAAGCAGTGCGAATTTTGTGGCAAAAAGCCCCAGACCGGCAACTATGTGAGCCATTCCAACATCAAGACCAAGCGTGTGTTCAACCCCAACCTTCAGAACGTGCGTCACCAGTTCGCCAACGGCGAAGTCCGCACGGTTTCCGTGTGCACCCGCTGCCTGCGCTCCGGCGTGGTTACGAAACCCGTTGTCCGCAAGGCCGACTAGTTCCCGTGTCTGCGGCATGGTTTTCCAAAAATCCCCGGTTGTCCGCAGCCGGGGATTTTTTTGCTTTTTGAAGAACAGACCTTACCTCAAGGACATGACACCGCCACCACGCCACCTCTCGCCCACACGGCAGGCCACATCCACCCCTTCGCGCCGCCCTCCTCTGCGCAGGCGTAAACTGCGGCTGTGGATGCGCCCCTACAGCGTCCCCCGTTTTTGGAGGATGATCGACGACGGGGAAAAGCGGCCTACCCTCCCTCCTCCGCACCTGTTCGATCTTTGGATCACAATACTCGCCTCCCGGAACATCCCGTACCTGCTTACAGGACGAGGCAACAAGCTCCGCCTGTACGTCCCCGCCCTGCTCGAACGCCAGGCCCGTTCCGAGCTGGAGGCCGTACTGGCCGAAAGCAGAAAGCCACGCCCTGTCTACATCGAGCCCCCCACGCACAACAACGCGCACTGGGTGCTGTCAGTGCTGCTTCTGCTCATCCTCTGGCATGGCGTCAGGATGCATTGGGGATTTTTGGCCCATCTTCCCGGCCTGCCGGATCTGCCACCTGAAGAATGGTCGCGGCTCGGCTCACTGGATGTTTTTCGCGTGAAGACATTCGGAGAGTGGTATCGTTGCGTTACGGCATTGACCCTGCACGCCGACAGCCAGCACCTCTTCGGCAATGTCCTGTTCGGCGCGCCTTTTCTGATCCTGCTCTGCCGCAGGGTGGGCCTCGGGCTTGGCCTCTTTCTTATCTTGCTGGCCGGAAGCTTCGGCAACGCCCTCAACGCATGGTACCGCCCCGCCGGGCATATCAGCCTCGGCTTCTCCACGGCCCTTTTCGGCACGGTGGGCGTGCTTTCCGGATTCATGGCCCTTCAAGGATGGGGCAGCAGAACGCAGAGCGATACCGGAAAGCTCTCCTGGCGCAGAGGCATCCTCCTGTTGGCCGCAGGCACGGGCGTCCTCGCCATGCTCGGCACGGAAGGCGACAAAACGGATTACGCCGCACACCTGTTCGGACTGCTCTCCGGCTTCATTGTAGGAGGGACCGCAAGCTGGATATCACGGCGTACAGCCCTCCCCTCTCCGGTCATAAATACGCTACTCGGCCTGAGCGCCGCAGGGCTGGTCGTGCTGTGCTGGAGGTTGGCGCTGTAGGGAAGCCGCGATCTCTCTGCCGTAAACGAGCCCCAGCGGGAAGAAGAGCAGGACAATCCCATCCTCTCTATCCAAAGAAAATTCGAACAATCCAAATACACTATAGAAAATAATGACTACTTGAAAAAACAAGTCTTTTTGAGCTAGAGCCTTCTTTAAAGCCAGCCCAACAGACCATATAAAAAGAGTCGTTCCCACTATTCCATACATGAAAAGCAAGCCAATAAAGATGTTATGCGGATGATATACTGCTTTCTCTACTTCCCTATATCGTGAGTTCAAATCTTCCGCATTTTCCATGATATAATTATGATGAAAAGCTTTAAACGCTCTTATTGAGTTACCAAACCATGGAGCGGATTCAATACCTGCAATGGCAGCTTCCCAAATAGGCTTACGTGTTTCAAATGTTCTGTCATTTAAAGGAGATTCAACTGAAGACATTACACGATCAAGCTGTTCTTGTGGCAAAACAAATATAGTAACAATACAAATGCTTACTGTAATTACTATTGGAACAATTCTTTTCTTTGATAAATAGAATATCAGGAAAGATAATGAAACAAAGGTTGCCAAATAAGCAGCCCTATTCGCACTTAAAATAAGTATCAATGTGATCAAACAACCCATTCCTGACAAAATATAACGAGATATCCCTTTCCATTTATTGCAATATGTTATAAGAAAAAGGAGAGCGATAGCTGAAACAGCTCCGAGAATATTAGGATGCTTCAAAAAAAGGACAAGGCGCTCATCACAAGAAACTAATGGCTTTGAAAATATACCGACCATAAACCCGATATAGGTAACTGATAGCGCTATAGGGAGAAAGAGCATTGAAATAAAATACCTATCCTGTAATAACAGAATAGCCATTATTCCAATCAAATAGACAGAAAGTATTTCATAACCGTTTCTTATATCTGCAAACAGATATCCAGGGGTGAACATCGTGTATAAAGCTGCTGCAATTGGTAGTAATGCCGCTAAAGGGATACGACGTATAAATCGGTATACTTCCGCCTTCCAAAGATAATACCCACCTATAAACAGAGGAATACTGATCCGCTTCCATGTCAACGAACCTGTCCCCAGCCACCAAAAAAGAACACACAATGATATAAAAAAAAGTGCATATTCATTAAAAAGGCTTTTTACCCATTTAGCTTCCCATATCTGCACAGTATGAACCTTTTCATATTTTAAATGGATTTACCTAATTAGTAGCCCATAATCATTAAAAAAATCAATAAATGTTAAAAAGCCATTCTTCAACTTTTCTGGCTTGCTTTTCAACATGAAAACCTTGCACTGCATGAGCATAAAAATCTTTTTTGATTCCAAGCAAAGCTTCACCAGGCAAGGTCAACAGAGAATACAAGGCTTCGGCCATGTTGCTACCATCATCATGGGCTTGAACCAACAATGAACCTTGATCGGTTGGCCAAATTTCAGGTACGCCTCCACTTCTGCGTGCAATACAGGCTAGACCTTGAGCCATAGCTTCTTCCAAGGCAATCCCGAGCGCCTCACAGTAACTCGGGAGCACATAAATATCTCCCTTTCCCAGTTGTTCCTGAACATTCGAAACATGTCCTGTGAAAGTTGTGATATCATCAAGCCCCATTGACGAACACTGCTCTTTAACAAGCTGTTCATCAGGACCAGTCCCCACAACGATACAACGAAAATCCACCCCCTGTTCCCGCACTTTTTTCAGAGCATAAAACATGTCTTTATGTCCCTTATCTCTATCCAACTGACAAGAGGTAATAACTACCCGTGGCTTATGAATAGTTGAGGGGGGTGTCGGAGCAGGAAAAACTCCAGGGTGGATAGCCTGAAAGTCATATTTGCCGAGCATCGGAACCGAACGGATCAAACCCGCCTTACAAAACTCGGAGCACGCCAAGAGCCGGGGTTTCAAAAAATATTGCGTTGCCCAAGTTTTAAACCTGTTCTTAAGATCTCCCGGATCCCCAAGACGATGTATTATCGGAATACCAAGGAATTTTGCAGCGATTCCAGCCGTTCGCAGATCTTTAGAAACATTGCATATACAAACGTCAATATTATACTTGCGAAATTCTTGGAGAAAAAACCAAATGGTCAATGGGTTTCCATCAACGCCAAAACGGACTTCCTGCGCATTGAGACCCAGCTCTTGAGCTTTCTTGGGAAAAGGCCCGGGGCGTCCGTACACGTATACCCCATGCCCTCTCTCTTCCAGAGCCTTTCCAATGTTGAGGCACCATGTCTTGACTCCGCCCCATCTGCGGGTGGAATTCACAAAAGCGATGTTCACGAGCTCACCTTACAGAACCCGGCAGCCGTCTTCAGTGACCAGCACCATGTGCTCCCAGCGGATCCCGCCCCATTCAGGGAAGTACAGGCCGGGCTCCACCGTCACGATCATTCCGGGCTCCAGCGGGGTTTTATTACGTCCATTAAGGCTCGGCCCCTCATGGGTTTCCAGTCCGACGCCATGCCCGAGCCCATGCGTAAAGGCTTCGGCAACGCCGAGAGACTCGAAGTGCCCTCTGGCCGCCTTATACACATCACAGGCCAGAACACCGGGATGGATAGCCCGGATAGCCTTGTGCTGCGCTTCTTGTACGGCCTCCAGCGTCTTTTTGAAGCGCTCTGTCGGCTTTTCGCCGACCCAGAAAGTCCTGGTCTGATCGGAGCAGTAGTCTTCCAGACGGCACCCCACATCCACCAGCACAAGATTTTCCGCCTCCAGAAGGGCGTCTTTGGAGGGCAGGTAGTGCGGGAGCGCCGCGTTGGGGCCATGCCCCACAATGCTCGTAAAGGCCAGCTCGGTCGCCCCGTGATGCCTGAAAAACATTTCAATGTCCCACGAGACGGCGGCTTCGCTTCGCCCGGGAACGAGCACGCCGGGCAGCCACTCCATCATCTGCTGGTTCAGGCGGCAGGAAATCTCCATACGCCGGATCTCTTCCGTATCTTTGATCACGCGAAGCCGTTCAACCAGACCGTCAGCCTTTGAAAGGCGGCAGCCCGATCCCGCCAGCGTTTCCGCGAATTTTTCATAGAATTCCAGCGTGACCGCGCGGGCCTCAAAGCCGATGGTTTTGCCGGGCACAAGCCCTTTCAAGAGCTTGGCGATATCTTCCGGCGCGTCCGCGCCATAGATGAAAACCCGCTCGGGCTCCCACAGCCGCCGGGCCGCGTCCAGATAGCGCGAATCCGTCAAGATCCAGTCTTTACCGTCCGCCATCACAATCAGGCGGCCGGCGCTTTCGTTCAACTGCACATCATGCAGTTCGAAACCCGAAAGATAGTACCGGTTCGCCGCGTGGCTGATCAAAAGCGCTTCGATTCCCTGTTCCCGCATCAACGCACGCAGGCGTTCGCGGCGCTGTTCGCACATCTGTTCGGACATAATCGCATCCGTTTGTTTTTATAAATATTTTCAATAAATAATCTGAAACATATACAGGCAAATACCATATACGGGCACGTCACCCTTGTCCAGCGAGGGGAGGGGCATGGGAATCCCCTTTTCTATAATTATAAGGGACATTCCTCTTTTCCTCGATGAAATGCTCATTCCGCGCTTTTGGGTTCCTCTTCAAAAAGTTCACCGAGGATACTGTTGGAAACAAGCATCCCCTCATCCGTAAGCCGAAACACCCCGTTCTCCATGCAGGCCAGCCCCTCAGCACAGAGGCGGTAGGCGAAGGGCCCGTGATCCCCCAGAAACGAGCGTCCGGCCAAGGACTCATAGGCATCCAGCGGCAAACCATCCACGGTTCGCAGGCGCAGCATCATGAGTTCCAGCGCCCGCGTTGCCCGATCCAACGGTTCCCGCTCAGGGCAGCGGCGCCCTTCCCGCACCTGCTCCAACCAGCCTTCCCCCTCCGGATTGGTCCAGCGCTCCCCGCCGATCGTGGATGTCGCCGCAGGGCCGACCCCCAGATAGTCCCGGCCTTCCCAGTACCCCAGATTGTGGCGGCACCGGAAACCATCCCTGGCAAAGTTGGATACTTCATAATGATGCAGCCCAGCCTCCTCAAACAGCCGGATGCCTTCAAGATACATGGCGCACTGCACGTCTTCCGAAGGCAGCTCCGCATCCCCGCAGGATTCCGCAAGAGGCGTCCCCGGTTCCAAAGTCAGCCCATATGCGGAAATGTGCTCCGGCCCAAGCGCGATTGCCGCGCGCGCATCCTCCAGCCACTGCTCCAGCGTCTGCCCCGGGAGCCCCCACATCAGATCAAGGCTCAAATTGGCGCAGCCCGCTTCCCGTATGGCCCGGAACGCCTCCCGCGCCGCATTCGCCCTGTGCAGCCGTCCGAGCGTCTCCAGCATCCCGTCATGCAGCGACTGCACACCCAGCGAAATCCGGTTGACGCCCGCCGCCAGAAACCCGCTTGCCTTTTCCGCCGTATGCAGGGAATCCGGGTTGGCTTCCATGCTGATTTCCGCTCCGGGCAACACTTCAAACGTCCGTCCCACACAATCCAGCACGCCCTCCAGTTGATCCGGATCAAGCAGGCTTGGCGTGCCGCCGCCGAAGAAAACGCTCTCCACGGGCACTCTGCCGAGACGCCGCCCCCATTGTCCCAGCTCGGCATACAGCGCTGAAAGATACACGGCCATTTCATCGCCCGAACGGGCCAACGGATTGGAATAAAAAGCGCAATACCGGCATTTGCGGCGGCAGAACGGTACATGGATATACAAAAGCATAGATTCTCCGGGATACGGTTCACGGGATGGCCTCTCTTATCCCGTTTTACGCTCCGGCACAAACCCATGCAAAAAAAACTTTACATCAAGGGGCAGTCCGCATATTGTACCGTGTGGGCATACGCCCAAAAAACGTCAACCATCTCAGAGAAGCCGAATGCTCTTTATCCTCCGCCGCCACGAATATCCCGAAGCCATCCGAAACGGCATTGCCCCGGTTTCTCTCTATTCCCCGTTGTTCCAGCGGGGTTTTTTTTGAGCTTTTCCGTTTTCCGCCGATACGCTATCGGCCTGCCGAGACGACAGGCTCCAACGTCAACCCCCGAGAAGCCGCCATGCAACAGGAAACCTTCCATTGGCCTCACAAAGACTTGCTGGATGTGGACCAGTTGGCGCAGGAAGAACTTTTCCACCTGCTTGATACTGCCGCAAACCTGCACGAAATCAACTCCCGGCCAGTCAAGAAAGTCCCCATCCTCAAGGGAAAAAGCGTCGTCCTCTTCTTCGCCGAACCGAGCACCCGCACCAAGACCTCTTTTGACATGGCGGGTAAGCGCCTTTCCGCCGACACCTTCGGGCTGGCGAAATCCGGTTCCAGCCTCCAGAAAGGCGAAAGCATGAAGGATACGGCCCTGACCCTCCAGGCCATGAACCCCGATGTCATCGTCATCCGCCATTCCAGCAGCGGCGCGGCCCAGTTCCTCGCCGAGCGACTGCACTGCGGCGTGGTCAACGCCGGGGACGGCTGGCACGCGCATCCCACCCAGGCCCTGCTCGACGCCTTTTCCCTACGTCAGGTCTGGGGACACGACCGGAACGCCTTCAAGGGCAAAAACCTGCTTATCCTCGGTGACTGCGCCCACAGCCGCGTCTGCCGCTCCAACGTACTGCTGCTCACCAAGCTCGGCGTGAACGTCAGCCTGTGCGCCCCGCGCACCCTCCTGCCCGCGGGCGTGGACAACTGGCCCGTCACGGTCTACACGGACAGCAAGAAAGCCGTGCGCGACATGGACGCCGTCATGTGCCTGCGCCTCCAGCTCGAACGCCAGCAGGCGGGCCTGCTCCCCGACCTGCGCGAATATTCCAAACGCTTCTGCCTCACCACGGCCCACATGGAATTGGCCAGGCCTGGCGCACACATCATGCACCCCGGCCCCATCCTGCGTGGACTCGACGTTTCCGACGCCCTGGCGGACAGCTCCCAGTCGCTGATCCTCGATCAGGTCTCCGCCGGGGTTTCGGTTCGCATGGCCGTTCTCTACCTCCTCGCCACCCGTCCCGACATCAAGGACAACCTCTAACAACGGAGATCGCCGATGTCCTCTCTTCTTATCAAAAACGCCCGCTATCTGGGCGACTCCGTGGACCTGCTCGTCGTCGACGGCAAGGTGCAGTCCCTCAGCGCTTCCATCAATACCCCCGCCGACGCCGAAATCGTGGATGCCGCCGGAAAAATCCTGTTCCCGAGCTTTATTGATGTGCATACCCACCTGCGCGAGCCCGGTTATGAATGGAAGGAAACCGTAGCCACGGGCCTCAGCTCCGCCGCGCACGGCGGGTTCGGAGCCATCCTCTGCATGGCGAACACCGACCCGGTCAACGACGACGCCGCGGTAACGGAACAGATCCTTGAGTCCGCCCGCCGCTCGTGGCCCAACGGTCCCCGCGTCCATCCCATCGGGGCGGCCACCGTCGGCCTCAAGGGTGAGGAACTCACCCGCATGTCCGAACTCAAGGATGCCGGATGCGTCGCCATCTCCAACGACGGACGCCCAGTAGGCAATACCGAAATATTCCGCCGGATGCTGGAATACGCCGCCGATCTCGATCTCATCGTCATCGACCACTGCGAAGATCCCTATCTTGCCGCCAAATCGCACATGAACGAAGGCGCGACCAGCGGCGTCCTCGGCGTCAAAGGCCAGCCCGACGTGGCCGAAACCATTCAGGCTTCGCGCAGCATCCTGCTGGCCGACTATCTCGGCGTGCCCGTGCACATCGCGCACGTTTCCGCCAAACGCACGGTCGACATCATCGCCTGGGGCAAATCGCGCGGCGTCAAGGTGACCGCCGAGACGACCCCGCACTACCTGACGCTCGACGATACCGCCGTGAACGGCTACAACACGCTCGCCAAGGTGAACCCGCCGCTGCGCACCCCCGCCGACGTTGCCGCCATGCGCGAAGCCGTGAAGACCGGCGTCATCGACATGCTTGCCACCGACCACGCCCCGCACGCCGCGCATGAAAAAGAAACGCCCTTTGACGAAGCGCCCAACGGTTTCACGGGCATGGATCTCGCCCTGACCATCACCTACGGGCTTGTCCGCGAAGGTGTGCTTACCGAGGCAGATCTCATCCGTCTCTGGGCCACGGAGCCCGCCCGCGTGTTCAACCTGCCGGTCAACACCTTCGAGCCCGGCGCGCCCGCCGACTTCTTCCTTTTCGATCCTGAGCTCGAATGGCAGGTCACGCCCGAGACCCTCTACTCCAAGAGCCACAATACCCCGTGGCTCGGTAAGTCCCTCAAGGGCCGCGTCTCCGCCCACTGGATCGGCGGCGTGAAGATAGTATAAGGGAGGGGAATGAACATTGGGGAGGGGGAAGGGAAACTTTCTGGAGAAAGTTTCCCTTCCCCCTCCCCAAAC
>NZ_JNJP01000076.1 GCF_000701705.1 Bilophila wadsworthia ATCC 49260
CCAGAGTGATGATTGCCGTCCGGCGCGTATGTCCTGCCATTTCAAAATTGTATACGGCGTCAATAAACACCTTGCGTGACAACACGACATCCCGTTCACGGGAAGAAAGATGCGCGAGGGAAACGACGGGGTCTTGATGGATGGCGGGCGTGGCGGGTTCAAGGACGACCGGGAGGCTTTTCCGTTCCTCGGCGGAAACGGCCAGCGCGATCGCTTCGCGTACGTCGGCGGGAAGCTTGACGGTGGGATATTCGAAGCCGCCGCCTTGACCAGAACGAGGGCGGGAAGGCCAGTTTTCTTGCTTGGCGCGCAACAATACGCTTCTCACCGTTGCATATCCCAAAAAGGTTGCAACCTCGCGTGTTGTGTATGCTTCCTTGATCTCGCTCATATCCTCACCTCATAAATTCGCCCCGGTTTGTAAGATTCCGCCCTTACTTTCTATTCCTCTTCGGCAAATACCGAAGATGCTTTCTTCCGGGATTAGCCTTTAAAAGGGCCGTGATTGCCCTGACACACTGATTGCAGATGAAGATGTTTTTATCTTCAACCTGTATGAGAAGCCCGCACTCTTCATCGACGGCACCACAGAAGCTACAGGCGGGCTTGCTGTACTTCGCTGTTCCCGTCGTCATGCCGCCGTCTCCTTTTCCGCCCACCTTTCAGGATACCGAGGGTCAAACAGATATTTATCAGGCACGCCCGCATCCCGGAGCGCGTCCAGTATGCGGGCGCTGTGGTTCTTGCCGAGGATGGTTGCAGAGACGGCGGACAGGGACACCTTGAGTTCATAGGCTATTACAGTTGCCGTCCGCCCGTTGCGCCGCAACGCCTCATGAATGCGCATGGAATAAAAACAACGCCGTTCTCCTATTTTCGCTCTAACGAGAGTGTCATTGGTTGCAAATTTCATAATTCCCCCGGCTATAATGCGGCCTAGCCGTAGTTTTTGGTGAAGCCAACAGCTAAAAGTTGATCTTGAGTCGGTTGCCGGGTAGATTGAGCTATCAACTACATTTCTCAACCGCCCGTAGGTTTGTTTTGAACCAAAATTTATTAGTTGTCAAACGATTTTTGGTATAAACTTCTTTTTAAACCAAAAAATATTATATCTAATAAATTTAGACAGTTGTAGTAATCTTTTCAATACAAAGAAAAGTACAAACTTCGGGCAAGGAACTTTATACCATGAACACGCTCGGAGAAAGGATAAAACTGTTGCGCGGTGATACTACACAAGCTGTATTTGCGGCCTCGTTAGGTATCCCCCAGATGACGTTAAGCAACTATGAGACAGGAAAAAGCGAACCGAAATTTAGTTTGATTAATACGATTTGTACCACTTTTAGTGTTAGTGCTGATTGGCTTCTCTTTGGTCGCGGCCCTATGCGCTCGGGTGATGTTCAACAGGAAGAAAAGCTAGTCGAACTTTGTAGAAAAACAGATAAAATCATAACAAGCGCGGATGACGAAGTCGTTATGATCCCTATGGTTGAAGCCGTTCTTTCGGCTGGGGGCGGGAGTTTTGAAACAGGCGCAACAATCGGTCGTGGCTACGCCTTCCGGCGTGATTTTATTCAACGCAAGGGAAATCCCGATAATATGGTTCTCATGCGTGTTGCAGGCGACAGTATGGAGCCTGAAATTTTAAGCGGTGATGTTGTCCTTATAGATCAGGGAAAAACACGGATTGTCCCCGGACACATGTTTGCCGTTGGCTTTGAAGAAGCCATTTACCTAAAACGTATTGATATCATGCCGGGAAAAGCTATTCTGAAAAGTGCCAATCCCGCATATCCGCCGATGGAATTAGATATACGGGGGCAACTGAGCGACCAATTCCGCGTCATAGGCCGCGTTTTGTGGAGCGGACGGGAATACAAGTAGAAAACAAAAAATCGCGGCCCTGTTTTGACTGCGAAAAATACATGCGTTTTGGTGTACGTTTTGACACCAAACAACAAACGGGCGGCTCCAATGAGGAACCGCCCGTTTTTGATCATCCTGTGATCATTCCATCCCGAATTGCGCGCTAAAAATACCCCACTGGCGATCAAAAATGATCAATCTGTTCCGAATCGCGCGCGAAATTTTCCGCCTCAAAATTTTTCATAACATCCCGTGACGCAAGGCCAATCTACCCATTTCCCGAATTGCCTGCATGTCCCGAATTGATCGCTACCCCAGTTTAAAGAGGGGCAAGCACGCCATAGCATACCGCGTACCGTGCCATTGAGTACCGCGTCACCTAAAAAAGCGGCGGAAACACGCCACACAATACCGAGTAAGGAAGGAAACGCGCCGCTCAGTACCGTAACTATATATATTCTATAAAAGAAGAAATAAGAGAGATCCCGGTTAATATGAAAAGGGAACCTCTCCCCTTGCCGGCCCCCCAAGATAGGGACTCACGTTCGGAATACTCCGAACGCTCGACGCCGCACCGGGGAGCATGACGAAAAGGCCACCGCGAGGGAAGGCAGGGGGCAGCCTTTGAAGCCGATCCTGCTATGCTCGGGCTGTACAGGTCCGACTTGAACAGAAACGAAGCACAGGGGAAGCACGGCAGAGGTAAGGACTCACGAAATAGCTGGAGCGGTTCGGAAACGGGCCACCTCTTTTTGTGGCCTCCCCTCCCCGATGTTGAGGGGAGAAGGAATCCCCCTGTATTGCCAATCTGAACCCCGGTTTTGGGAAAAATGACTAATTCTGGGCAAAATACCTCTCGGAGGCCCGCGGGAGCTTTGGACGGGGTACAAGAGCTGGCGCGGCGGGCGTGGGATTGTGTATAGGGCTACCCATGCTGGGAACCTTCACCACCCTTCACCTTCATACAGAAAAAACCGGGACAGAACGCCGGACCATAAAAAAGCTCTCACAGTGAATATCTGTAAGAGCTTGATTTTGATGGTGGACCCACTAGGACTTGAACCTAGGACGGACCGGTTATGAGCCGGTGGCTCTACCAACTGAGCTATAGGTCCTCAGGGGCGTCATTCGGTCAGAACACCCTCTTCAGGAGCATCCATCTGCATGGCCCCGACAGGGCAAATACGGATGCAGCGCGCGCATACTGTACACTTTTCCTTGTCGAATGCAAGAAGGCGCGTTTTGATGTCGACGGTCAGCGCGGAGGACGGGCACAGAGCCGTGCACATGCCGCATTGCATACACTTGTCCTCATTATGCCAGATCCGCTGCGCCACGGGCGAAACCAGTACGCCCTTCTCCCGCAGGTAGCCGATCCCCTTGTCGCAGGCATCGCGTGAGCCCGACAGTTCGAGAGTCAAAAAACCTTCCTGCCGCGGCGTGATCTGGGCGGTACTGATGTTGAAATCGAGGTCAAACAGCCGGGTCAGGTTGCAGACCAACGGCGCCCCCGAAATGGTCGGGGGAAACGTCAGATGCACATTGGTACGGTAGGGCTTGGTTTCTTGGCTCATGACGCTTCCTACATCTTGTTGTCTTTCATGAGCTGCGTAGCGCGGGTCGCTTCAGGCGACTTGGGGAATTTCTTGATGAGTTCCTGCAAGCGGACCTTGGCGGCGTCCTTCTTCCCGGCCTTGATGAAGCACATCCCCTGCTTCAAGTACGCGGAAGCGGCCTTCCCGCTGGAGCCATATTTGGAGATGACCTGTTCGTAATCCAGTGCGGCGGCCGGGAAGTTCCCAAGCTGGTAATTGCACTCGCCGCGCCAGAACCACGCGTTGGAAACGAGCTTGTGCTTGCCGTACGTGTCCGTAAAATCCGAGAAGGACTTGAGGGCCTGCTTGTAGTTGCGGGCGTTGAACGACTGCACGCCGTTGTCGTAGAGAGCTTTGGCGATGTCGCCCTGAGCCTGCGTCTGCGGGGCGGCCTGCTGCGGGGCGGGAGCGGCCGCCTGCGGCTGCATGACGGGCGCGGCGGGCACGGGGGCCGCGGCGGTGGCGTCGGGCATGCCGGGCGCAGCGCCGGGAACGCCCGGAACGGCGGCCACGGGCAGTTCCATGCCGAACTGCGTGGCGATGGCCTGCAACGCGGCCTCGTGGTTGTTCACGCGCTGGGCGAGACCGGGAAGGCCGCCAGCGGCGGCCGTCGCATTGTTGAAGTCGTCGATCTGCCCTTTCACGGCGCTCATTTCCTGACGCAGGGACTGAACCTGCGCCCATGTGTCGGCCTGTGCGGGCTGCACGCCGGAAAGCTGGCTATTCAGAAGGCGGATCTGCTGCTCCTGCTGGTTCAGACGCATCTGCATGGCGTCTATCTGGCCATTGGCACAGCCGGTCAGAACGAGCGAACCCAAAAGCAGGGGGAAGATATACGGCTTTTTCATTGTATTACCCTGAAATGAAGGATTTGGATAATAAAGATACGCCCTTTGCGGGGAGAACTCAAGTCAGTGAGCACGCCGCCAGCCAAACAGCACATAGGCCACGCCGCCGAGGACGGGAACAAACACGCACGCGACCATCCACAGCACCCGCTCGAGCGGCGTTTCAAAGGTATGGTTGAAGGCGTGCCAGATGCCCCACAAATTCAGCAACGCAGGCAGAAACAGCAGCGCGATCTGCCACCATTCAAGCGAAAACAGACTCACGAAGCCCTCCCGGACGGACCTTTCAGCCACATGCTGAGGCAAACGAGCAGCGCGCCGCAACAGATGGCGATGTCCGCCACGTTGAACGCGGGCCAATGCCACTGGCCGACATAGAAATCCAGAAAATCCACAACGGCACGGAACCGGATGCGGTCCACAAGGTTGCCCACGGCTCCGCCGAGCACCATGCCAAGCCCCCAGAACAGCAGCTTTTCGCCGCGTTGCGCCGAGCGCGCGAGCATGAAAATCACGCCCGCCGAAACCAGCGTAGCCGCGAAGAACAGCCAAAACTGCCATTCGATGTCCGACCGGTTGAGGAACCCGAACGCGGCCCCGCGATTGCGGATATTCACCAAATCAAAGAAGCCGGGGATGACCGTCACCGCCCCATAATAGGGCAGTGACGCCATCACCCACAACTTGGTCAGCTGGTCGAGCACAAGCGCGCCGACGCCGACGCCCAAAACAACTCTATAACGAGTATCCTTACCCGGCTCTGCCACTATGCAAGTTCCTTCATAACGGCGGCGCAGCGGGGGCACAGCGTCGGGTGTTCGGGATCGGAGCCGAGTTCGTCACTGTAGATCCAGCAGCGCTCGCATTTCTCGCCAACGGCCTTGGCCACGCTCACGGCCAGCTTGCCGCATTCGGCAATGTCGGCCTGAGCGAGACCGGCGGGCGCGTCGGCCAGCGGAGCCAGATGGAGCTGGGACACGATGCACACGGCGCGCAGGTCCGTGCCGATGCCGCCGAGCACTTCCAGCAGTTCCGGCGAGGCGTACAGGGTCACGGCGGTGTCCAGCGCGTGGCCCACAGTCCCGGCCTTGCGGAGCGGCTCGATGGCGCGGGTCACTTCGGTACGCGCGGCGAGCACGGCTTCCCAGCGCTTGCGGTCAGCATCGTCCAGCAGGAAGGCATCCGCGTCCATGAGCTGGAAGGCGAACACGCTCTTCGCGCCGGGATGCAGCGCTTCGGGGATGTGGCGGAACACTTCCTCAGCCGTGAAGCTCAGGACCGGGGCCATGTCCTGCACGAGCATCAGCAGGATGTGGTACAGCGCGGTCTGGGCGGAACGACGAGCGCGGCTCGCGGGCGCGGAGGAATACAGGCGATCCTTAAGGATGTCCAGATAGAACGCGGACAAGTCCGTTGAGCACAGGTTGTGCAGCGAATGGAAGACCTTATGGAATTCATAGTCCCGATAAGCGTCCTGCACGCGCTGGTGCGTGCGCGCGGCGACGTCGAGGGCATAGCGATCCAGCGGGTCCATATCCTTCACGTCCACGAGGTCGGCCTTCGCGACGTCCTTCAGGTTGCCGAGCAGGTAGCGGCAGGTGTTGCGGATACGGCGGTAGGCGTCCACAAGGCGGTTCACGATTTCCGCCGAAATGCGCACATCCTCGCGGTAATCCACGGAAGACACCCACATGCGGATGATTTCCGCGCCGTGCTTGCTGATGATCTCGTCAAGCTCGATGCCGTTGCCGATGGACTTGGACATCTTGCGGCCTTCGCCGTCGACCACGTAGCCGTGCGTGAGCACCGCCTTGTAGGGCGGGACGCCGCGCGTGCCGATGGAAGCGAGCAGCGAGGAATGGAACCAGCCGCGGTGCTGGTCCGAGCCTTCAAGGTAGAGGTCGGCGGGGAAGCCCAGTTCGGGGCGCTTTTCGAGCACCGCCGCGAAGCTGGTCCCGGAGTCGAACCATACGTCGAGGATGTCGGATTCGCGCTTCCAGTGCTGGCCGCCGCACTTGGGGCACTTCAACCCTTCGGGCACGATGTCCTTCATATCGGCTTCATACCAGTAGTCGCAGCCGGTGGGATGCTTGGCGAACCGGGCGGCAATGTCGCGCATCCATTCGGGATCGTTCCATGCCTCTCCGCAGTCTTCGCACAACAGGGCCAGAATCGGCACGCCCCACAGACGCTGGCGGGAAATGCACCAGTCGGGGCGCTGCTCGATCATGTTGTAGATGCGTTCCTCGCCCCAGCTCGGAATCCATTCCACGTCGTTGCGGATGGCCTTCAGCGCCTTTTGGCGCAGATCGTTGGCTTCCATGCTCACGAACCACTGGGTCGTGGCGCGGAAGATGACGGGCTTTTTGCAGCGCCAGCAATGCGGATAGGAGTGCGTAATGTCGGCCTGCCCCATCAGGTTGCCGACTTCCTTGACCTTCTCAATGACATTGGGGTTGGCCTTCTGCACCTGCAATCCGGCGAAAAACTCCACGCTGTCGAGGTATTCGCCGCGATCATTGAGCGGGGAATAGATGTCGATGCCGTACTGGAGGCAGACTTCGTAGTCCTCGCGGCCGTGTCCAGGAGCGGTATGGACACAGCCGGTACCGGCATCGAGCGTCACATGGCCGCCGAGGATCAACGGAGACTCGCGGTCGTAGAACGGATGGCGGGCCTTGACGAGTTCAAGCTGCTGCCCGGTAGCGGTCCCCACGGCCTTCACGCCGCCCATGTCCCAGCCGCACGCCTTGGCGACGCTTTCGGCGAGTTCCGTGGCGAGCACGTACTGGCTCCCCTCATATTCGACCAGCGAATATTCGAATTCGGGATGCAGCGCCACGGCCATGTTGCTCGGCAGGGTCCACGGGGTCGTGGTCCAGATGATCACATAGGCGCGGGACGGATCGGCGTTCTCGAAGACCGTCTTGAGCCTGTCGTCGGTCAGCGGGAAACGGACGTAAATGGACGGCGACTTGTGGTCGGCATATTCCACTTCGGCCTCGGCAAGGGCCGTCTGGCAGGAGCAACACCAGTAGATGGGCTTCTTGCTGCGGACCACATTGCCCTTTTCCACGAAATTCGCCAACTCGGTAGCCGTGGCGGACTCGTATTCGGGGAGCATCGTCTTGTAGGGATGATCCCAGTCGCCGAGCACGCCAAGGCGCTTGAATTCCTTGCGCTGGATATCGATGAACTTGTCCGCGTACTGGCGGCAGCGGCGGCGTACCGCATACGGCGGCATTTCCTTTTTCTTTTCGCCAAGCTCGTGCTCAACCTTCAATTCGATGGGCAGGCCGTGGCAGTCCCAGCCGGGCACATACACGGACTGCTGCCCCTGAATGTTGCGGGACTTGATGGTGATGTCCTTGAGGATCTTGTTCAGGGCATGGCCGAGATGCAGATGGCCGTTGGCGTAGGGCGGGCCATCGTGCAGACGAAAAGAGCCCCGGCTGCCCGAAGCTTCCAGCATGGTTCCGTAAATATTGTTCTCTTCCCACCAGCGCAGCATTTCGGGTTCACGCTGGGTGAGATTGGCTTTCATGGGAAAGGATGTATCGGGAAGATTCAGGCTCTTTTTGTAATCGCTCATGGACAGGCTCCTTATATATCCACACCAAAGTGTAATCGAAAAATTGTGCTTCAAGGTTGCGCGGTTGTCAAGAAAGAACGCGGAGGAAACGCCGCCCTCCCCGCCTGATTGTCACAGGCATGAGAGGATGATAGAGGGGGCCGAGCGTAAGGAGCGAAAGCCTTTCGCAAAGGCGGAGCCCTGTGCGCCCCGCCCAGCCGCAGGTGACGCCAAGGCATCCCCGCAGCGTACCCCCATCCCTCCCGGAACAAAACCCCGCCCAAGGCGGAATTCCGGAGGCTGCCAAGGCTCGACAACGCGGCAACGCCGCATTCCCCCGGAGGCCATATCCATGACGTTTCCACGGCCCTGCCTGTACGCCCTGCTTGCGGCGTGCCTTTTGCTCCCCGGCTGCGTCGCCAACCAGTACGCCATAAAAATCAACGCCATCACCAACGGCGACATCCAAGCCGGCATCGGGGACGTCTACTATATCATGGCGGTCAAGGGCCAAGAGGACGATCTCGTCTTTCTGGAACTCAAGCGGAACCTCGAAAGCGCCCTGCCCCAAGCGGGCCTGAAAGTGACCAAAAGCCTCCCCCATGCCACGGCGGTGCTTTTCGCGGGGTACAAGAGCCAAACGGTCGCCCGGCAGACTACTGTTCCCGAACCCGTCTACGGCGTGACGCGGGTCGAAACCAGAACAACCGGGACGGGGCGAGGCAGCAAGACCTCCGTCTCGACGCCTTCCTACGGCATCACGGGCTACAAGAACACCCGAAAGGAAGTGGCCCAAAACAAGATCGTTCTGCTGCTTGCCGCCGATTCGCTCAAAACGAAGAGAAAAATGTGGGAAACGATCGTCACCTACACCGGGAACTCGTTTGACAACCGCAAGATGCTGGACATGATGGTCATGGGCGCCAAGGATTACCTCGCCCAAACCACCCCCGGCGACACTTGGCTCGACGTCAGCGAATCCGACGATGGCGCACTCAGCCTCAAAGAAAGGAAGTAAGCCCATGTGCACAGCCAAGATCCCCCCGCGCCCCCGCCTCTTCCTGCTGGCCGCCCTTTTCCTGCTGGCGGGCTGCTCTCCCCAGTACTCCATGCGGGTCATTTCCGAAACCGACGGGCACGCCTACCCCAATGACCAGTATACCTACTATATCGCCTCATCGAAAAAACAAAACAGCGACCCGACCTATCAGCTTCTCAAGCAGGACGTAAAAAGCACCCTGTCTGAAGCGGGCTTCACGCTCACGCAAGACCGCAACCGGGGCACGGCACTCCTTTCCATCGATTACACCGCCAAAACATCCACAAAGCACATCACCGCCAAAAAGCCGATTTACGGACAAACCGGGACCGTCGAAAAGACGCACGGCACGTATGACAAGGCCACGGGCCGCTATACCAAAACCACCACGACGACCCCAACCTACGGGACGGTCGGGTATGAGGATGAAACCAAGGAAGTCACGGAGTGCGACATCTTCCTTCATCTGAGCGCCGCCAGCAGCAAAACGAACAAAGAGCTCTGGAGCACCAGCATCTACCATACGCACGACTCCGAGGATATTTCCGGCGTGTTGAGCGTGATGGTCAGGGGCTGCAAGGATTACATCGCCCGCAACACAAGCGGCATCATTTCACTGCAGGTCACGGCAAACGACGACGGCACGTTCGGGATTGTGGAAAAGCAATAGGCGCATCCGCGACCAGCGGAGTACCGCCGTCAAGAAAAGGGCCATCAGCATGACAAACGCCGCTGATGGCCCTTTCAGGTTCATAAAGGAAAGGGGCGGAAACGCCTCCGCTTCCGCCCTCTTCCGATCTTGTTACAATGGCTGCACGGTGTCGCCCGACTTCACGCCGAAGGTCAATCCGTCTTCGGTGGCGTCGATGACCACCCGCTGGTCGTCGCGCACCTGCCCGCCGATGATGAACTTGGCAAGCGGCGTTTCGACGTGGGACTGCAGGTACCGCTTGAGCGGACGGGCCCCGTAGTGCGGATCGTAGGCGGCATCCCCAATGAACTCGTGGGCGGCCTCGGTCAGTTCCAGCGCGATCTTGCGCTCCTCAAGCCGCTTCTGGAGCCGACGCAGCTGGAGGTCGATGATCTGGCCGATCTGCTCGGGGAGCAGCGGCTTGAACAGCACCGTCTCGTCCACACGGTTCAGGAACTCGGGCTTGAAGTGCTGGCGCAGCTCGCCCATGACTTCCGTGTACACGTCCGAGGCGAACGAGCCGTCCGGATTGATGCCGTCGAGCATCCTGTACGAACCGATGTTCGAGGTCATGATCACGATGGTGTTGCGGAAGTCCACCGTGCGGCCCTGGCTGTCGGTCAGCCTGCCGTCGTCGAGGAGCTGCAGCAGGGTGTTGAACACGTCCGGATGCGCCTTTTCGATTTCGTCGAACAGGATGACGCTGTAGGGCTTGCGGCGCACGGCTTCGGTCAGCTGGCCGCCTTCGTCGTAGCCCACATAGCCGGGAGGCGCACCGATGAGCCGCGCCACGGAATGCTTTTCCATGTACTCGCTCATGTCGAGGCGCACGATGTTCTCTTCGCTGTCAAAGAGCGCTTCGGCCAGGGCCTTGCACAGCTCCGTCTTGCCCACACCCGTCGGGCCGAGGAAAATGAACGAGCCCTGCGGACGCGAGGGGTCGGACAGCCCGGCCCGGGTACGCAGCACGGCGTCGGACACGGCCTGCACGGCCTCATCCTGCCCGATCACGCGCTCATGGAGCTTGTCAGGCAGATGGATGAGCTTGTCGCGTTCGGACTGGAGCAGCCGCGTGACCGGAATGCCGGTCCAGCGGGCCACGATATCCGCCACATCGTCGGGGCGCACTTCCTGCTTGAGCAGGCGCGGCGCTTCCTGACCGTTTTCGGCTTCGTGGAGACGCTTTTCCAGCTCAGGCAGCTTCGCATACTTGAGTTCGGACGCTGCCTGCAAATCGCCGCGGCGGGTCGCATCATCAATGGCAAGGCGCGTCTGCTCGATCTCGCCCTTGAGATCGCGCACAACGTTGATGACGCCCTTCTCGTTTTCCCACTGGCCCTTGAGCTCGGCCTGCGTCATCTGGAGGTTGCGGAGTTCGTTCTCCAGCTTCTCCAGACGCTCGCGGGACGCGTCGTCGGTTTCCTTGCGCAGGGCCTCGCGCTCGATTTCGAGCTGCATGACCTTACGGTTGGCTTCGTCCAGTTCCGTGGGCAGCGAGTCGATTTCGGTACGGATCATGGCTGCCGCTTCGTCGATCAGGTCGATGGCCTTGTCGGGAAGCTGGCGGTCGGTGATGTACCGGTTGGACAGCACCACCGCCTCCACAATGGAGGAGTCGCTGATGCGCACGCCGTGGTGCACCTCAAACCGCTCCTTCAAGCCGCGCAGGATGGAAATGGTGTCCTCCACGGAGGGCTCCTCCACCAGCACGGTCTGGAAACGCCGTTCCAGCGCCGGGTCCTTTTCGATGTACTTGCGGTACTCGTCAAGGGTCGTCGCGCCGATGCAGTGCAACTCGCCGCGAGCCAGAAGAGGCTTCAACAGGTTGCCCGCGTCCATCGCGCCGTCGGTCTTGCCCGCGCCCACGATGGTGTGCAGCTCGTCGATGAACAGGATAATCTGCCCTTCGGATTTCTGCACTTCGGACAGCACGGCCTTGAGCCGTTCCTCAAATTCGCCGCGGTACTTGGCGCCCGCGATGAGCGCGCCCATGTCCAGCGCAAAAATGGTCTTGTTTTTGAGCCCTTCCGGGACGTCGCCCTTGACGATACGGTAGGCGAGGCCCTCCGCGATGGCGGTCTTGCCCACGCCCGCCTCACCGATGAGCACGGGATTGTTCTTCGTGCGGCGCGACAGGATGCGGATGACGCGGCGGATTTCCGCGTCACGACCGATCACCGGGTCGAGCTTGCCCTTGCTGGCGGCTTCGACGAGGTTGCGCCCGTACTTGCTGAGCGCCTCATAGCTCTCTTCAGGGTTGGCGGAGGTCACGCGGTGCGGGCCGCGGACAGCCATCATCGTCTCGGTGAACTTATCGGCGGACAAGCCGGCATCCGCCGCGACCTGGCCAAGCCCTGTGGAGGCGGGTTCGCGCAGCAGTTCGGCAAAAATATGCTCCACGCTGACGTACTCGTCACGCAGACGCTTGGCGAGGGCCTCGGCGTTGGCGATAGCCTTGGCGACCCGCTGCGAAATCGTGATCGTGCCCATTTCCGCGCCCGGCCCGCGCACGGAAGGACGCTTCTTCAGAACCGCCTCCAGCGCCGTGACCAGCGCCTTGGGGGCGACGCCGACGCGCTCCAGAACGCGGGGGACAAAGCCGTCTTCCTGATTCACCAGAGCGAGCGCCAAATGCTCGGCGTCCACTTCCTGATGACCGTACTGGGCGGCAAGCCCCTGCGCCGTGGTCAGCGCTTCACGGGATTTTTCGGTAAATCTGTTGATATCCATAATGGTTCACCTCTTTTGCGTTGTAGCTCAGCAGCGGCGTCCAAGACAAAATGACCGAACGCAACACAACTGCAAAAGTGATATCACTATCGCTTTCTCTCTAACAATAAGGCGTACTAACGATCTGTCAACTCACGAATACGCAACTCTAACGTTGCGATACGGTCCAGCAGGTCCATTACTATGGAGCCGCCGAGCGTGTGCAGTTCGAAATCGCTGCACAGCCGCTCAAGCTTGCGGATACGGTATACGTCATCCTGCCGGAACAACAATGCGGCTTCCGCCGTGCGCGTGGGTTTGAGCCACCCGATGTCCATCAGTTCGGAAAGGCGATCCGGGGTCGTCCCGGTCAGTTCCAGGAATTCGCCCCAGACGATAAGGGTCGAGCGGCTCGGCACATCCTTTGTATTCTGCAAAAGTTCCATACAATCATCTCCCCTGACGTTGTCCTTCAAAAACGGAACGCGGCGCTATTTTTCCGCCGCAAGGGCTTCCCACAGTTCACGCTGCTTCGGCGTGAGATCCTTCGGCGCGTCGATGCCGACCCGCACATACAGATCGCCGCGCGACTTCGCCGGGCCAAGGCCCTTGCCGCGCAGACGCATCTTCTTCCCGCTTCCGGTCCCGGCGGGAATGGAAAGCTCGACGTTCCCGTCAAGGGTGGGGACTTTGACCTTCGCCCCAAGCACGGCTTCCCACGGCGCGATCCGCACCTCGTAGGTGAGGTCCGTGCCGTCAACATGGAACAACGAATGCGGCGCGAAACGTATCCGCAAATACAGATCGCCCTTCGGCCCGCCGTTGGGCGAATCGTAGCCCTGCCCGGCAAGGCGGAGCTTGGCGCCGTCCTTCACCCCGGCGGGGATATTCACTTTCAGGGTTTTGGTGCCGTCCCCGCCCTCAAGCGTAAGACTGCGCTCGCCGCCCTTCACGGCGTCCTCAAGCGTGATGGAAATATCGGCCTCGATGTCGCGGCCCCGCTGGGGACGGGACGTATAGCCGCTGAACGGGCCGCCGGCGCTCCCGCCCTGACGGCTGCCGAACAGGGTTTCGAAAAAGTCGCTGAACCCGGAGCCGTCAAACCCCTGACCGCCGAATTCCTGCCCGTTGAACGTGAAGCGCGTACCGCCGCCGTAGGGGTTGCCCCCGCCGAACGGATTGCCGCCGAACTGCTGGCCCTGCTGCCAGTTGGGCCCGAGCTGGTCATACATCTTCCGCTTCTGCTCGTCTTTGAGAACTTCGTACGCCTCGTTTATTTCCTTGAACTTTTCCTCGGATTCCTTGTTTCCGGGGTTGAGATCCGGGTGGTACTTGCGGGCGAGCTTCTTGAAGGCTTTTGCGATTTCATCCTTGGAAGCTTCGCGCCCCACACCCAATATTTTGTAATAATCCTTATATTCGACACTCATACTTTAGCCTCCTCATAGACACGCCTGTCTGTGCGCGCAAGGCCGCCCTCACTCTTCACGCGGCCTTAACTGATCATATGTAAAGCGGATCCCATTTCAGTCAAGACGATGAGAGCCCGGCAGGGCCGCCCTCCCGGCCATTGAAAAAAAAAGGCGTTGCGGCTAGGTACAAAAGGTACGGGCCGTTTACCGACCAGCAAAGGAGCCTCCCCATGTCCTCCCGTCCCACCTCAGCCTCCATGCTGTCCATGCTCCCCCAACCCATCCAGCCGATCCCCGGCGACTCCTTCAACGACCGCATCCTGCTGTTGCTTGCGGCGGTCGCCACGACGGACGACATGCTCACCTATCGGGAGTACCAGCTCGTACAGGAGGCGGCGCAGGCCATTTTCGGGGAACGCGCCCTCCATGCCGAACTGCAAGCCAAACTCCACTACGCGCTCCTGAACCCGCCGTCCGATCCCGCCGACATCGCCCGCGACATGGCGAACCAGGCCGACGCCCAAAAGGTTTCCTCCACATTCGTGGACACCATGCTGAAAGCACTCTCCCGCATCGGGGGGCAGGAGGAACGGATCGACGAAAAGGCGCGGTCGCTCGTCAACGACATCGAATGGGCCTTCCGCAAGTCCCGCCTCGAACGCAGCGCGGGCCGGGGCATCGGCCTCGGGCTCAACGTCGGGGAAAGCCTCGGCGAACTCTACCGCAAGGCAACCAACGTCCTGCCTTCCCGGAAGGAAATCGCGGGCTGGTTCGCGCCCGAAACAAGCCAGTTCAACGCCGATATGGAGCGTTTCGCCAATTCGCTCGACCGCATCGCGTGGACGCTCGACGACATGGACCTGCGCGAAGAGCTGTATATTTTCCGCAAGATGCTGCGCCGCCAGCCGTTCAAAATCGTCATCGTGGGCGAACGCAAACGCGGCAAAAGCTCGCTCATCAACGCGATCATCGGACAGGAGCTGTCCCCGGTGCGCGAGTCCACGCCGGAAACCGCCACCGTGGTGGAATTCAAATACGCCCACGCCCCGGACTACAGCGTGCGGTTCCTCGACTCCAGCCAGTTCGCCCGGCTTGAGGACTATCTCGAAAACGAGCAGGACAACCTGCTGCTCACCCGCAAAATCGAACACATCCGCAAAGGTGTGTCCGACGGCACGTTCATCCCCGGCAAGCTGCTTTCGGGCATCACCTGCTGGGACGACCTGTCCGACTACATCAGCCTTGAGGGGCGTTTCTCAGGATTCGTGGCCCGCGTCAGCGTGGGGCTGCCGCTGGACACGCTCCGGGCGGGCGTCGTGCTCGTGGACACGCCCGGCCTCAATGATACCGATCAGTTTCATGATTATCTTTCCTATGAGGAAAGCCTTGAGGCGGACTGCGTCATCTTCGTCATGGACGCCCGCGATCCGGGCTCCAATTCCGAACTGTCCCTGCTCCGCAAGCTGGCCCGCAGCGGACGCACGGTCAGCATCATCGGCGTGCTGACCAACATCGACCGCCTGAACAGCGCCGCCAGCCTCGAAGCGGCCCGCGAACAGGCGCGCACCGTGCTGCGCGAAGCCTGCCGGAGCTCCGGCCATGTGGAACTCGCCGGTGTCGTGGCCCTCAATACCCGGCAGGCCGTCGAGGAACGCTGCCGGGGAGGTTCCGCCTTCTCGGAAACGCTGTCCAAAGTGTCGCGTTCCGTGTCCGGCTGCGGAGAGCTTGAGCAGCTCCTTGCCCTCCTGCGGGAAATCATGGACAGGGATGCGGGCAAGGAGGCATACCGCCACAAAATCGCGGAAGCCTACTCCCGGATTGCCGACTCCGCCCGCGAACGGCTCCGCCAGCATGTGCAGGAGTACCGCGAATCCCTGCCGAACCCCGAACTGCTCGGTATGCTGGACGCGCACGCCAAACAGCTTTCCGCCTCCGCCCTCTCCTCGCTGGAGCAGGCCCGGCAGGTCGTGAACGCCGCCGCCAAGGACTTGGACGCGTGGGACGAATCCACGGAAAAGGCACTGAAAAAATTCCACGAAACGCTGGTGCTGCGGCTCATGGACGCCGTGAACCGCAAAGTGGCGGATCTCGGGCATCAGTTCGCCAAAGATTCCGTCTGGAAGGAATTCGACGCCACCGAAGCCCGGGCCATCGCCCGGCGCGCCGTGGATGAATTCCTCGACGAACAGCGCGGCATCCTTCACACGTGGGAAGACAAGCTCCGCCTCTTTTCCGCGCGCATGGACGAATTTTCGCAGGAATGCCTTGCCCGCCTGAGCTCCAATATCGACGGTCTGCAAGACGATCCGGGCGAAGTGAACGGCGGCTCCTCGACGGCCACGCACTTCCTCGTACAGACGCACCGGCACATGAAGAACCTTGCGGTATTCACCACCGGGCTCACCGTGGGCCGCCTCACCGCGCTCGGGCCGATCTCGATACTTGTTACCGCAGGCAACATTATCGCGCTGGCAGCGGCAAGCCCCCTTGCGGCCGCCGTGTTCGCGGCCGTGGCCGGGACGGCGGGCCTGCTCTACCACCTCGGGCGCGAGGACAAGCGCAAGGCCGCATTCCTCGACAAACGCCGCCGCGAAGCCGAGGAATACGCCGAGCGGGTGTGCGGCGCCCTCCGGCAGGAACTTGCCGTGGTCCGCGAAGATCTGGGCAAGGCGTACGAATTCGAGGTCAAGCGCGGCTTTGCCCCCGCCCTGGAAAGCCTGTTCCACCAGTCCGTGCACCTGCGCCTGTTCCTTGACGTGATGCAGAAAATCCGCAGCGATGTTTCCCGCTACGACACGCATGTCCAGAAGCAACTGGAACAGCTCGGCGGCGTTCTGGAACGCTGATATCACGGTGCCGCTCCAGCTAGAGCGGATTTCCTTTTGAACGGCATGGAGTAATGCACATTACAGTATAAAAAGATTCTGACCGTCCGTTTTACCATCCCCAATCAAAAACGTTCCGCCCTCCAGAGGCTTACCATGACCATCAGACAAGCAACCCCCAAAGACTTCGACGCCATCTATTCCCTTGTCAAAACGGCATTCCAGACAGCGAAAGTCTCCGACGGCGGCGAACAGGATTTCGTCCTTAAACTCCGGAAGGGACGCTACATCCCCGAGCTGGAACTTGTCGCCGAAGAGGACGGCGTACTCATCGGTCACATCATGCTCACCGGAGCATCCATCCGTGAAAACGGCGGCTGCTTCGGCACGCTGCTCCTCGCCCCGCTATCCGTGGCGCTCGAATGGCGCGCCAAGAGCATCGGAGCGGCCCTCATCCGCGAGGCCCTCGCCAAGGCCGCCGCACTGGGGCATTCTTCCGCCGTGCTCATCGGCGATCCCGGCTATTATGGCCGATTCGGATTCCATTCCGCCGCTTCCATCTCCTACCCCGGCGTTCCCGGCGAATACACGCTCGCCTGCGAGCTCACGCCCGGTGCGTTGCGCAACATTTCAGGAGCCATTTCCCTTCCCGATTGCTAAACCAAAAGGAAAAACGCCATGCTTAAACCATACGCCTGCCTTGCCCTGTTCTGTTCCCTGCTCCTCCCCTCCTTCGCCCATGCGGACGATTCGGACGTGGGCTGCGTCACCACGGAATGGAAACTGCTCGGAGCCAATCACAAGGTCTGCGTTTCGGCCTTCAACGATCCGGACATTCCGGGGGTGGCCTGTTACATCAGCCAAGCCAAAACCGGCGGTGTTTCCGGCTCGCTCGGGCTTGCCGAAGATCCGTCCAACTTCGCCATTTCGTGCAGCCAGGTCGGCCCTATCGAAATTCCCGCCAAGCTCCCCAAGCAGGCCAACGTATTCCGTGAATCGACCTCGGTCTTTTTCAAGGCCACCCGCGTCACCCGCATCTGGGACGCCAAGCGCAACACGCTCGTCTATCTCGCGGTCAGCCGCCGCCTCGTGGACGGCTCGCCCTTCAACGCGATCTCCACGGTTCCGGTGAAACAATAGGAAAAAAGAAGAAGAAATGTGGGGGAGGGAAACCTTTCTGGAGAAAGGTTTCCCTCCCCCACACCCCCTCCCT
>NZ_JNJP01000077.1 GCF_000701705.1 Bilophila wadsworthia ATCC 49260
AGGGCAAGGGCGGCACCGGCGGATGCCACGGCCTCGAAAATGCCGTTCATGTCCTTTTCAAGCGATGAGCCCTTGCCCGCCGCAAAAAAGGTTTTCGCCGATTCCGCCGTGGACTGGAATTGCAACCCCAATCGGTTGCTCACGTCATAGAGATAGGAAAGCTGCTGCTGTGCTGCGGACGACGAGCCGGTGATCGTCGTGTAGGCTTTGGAGAGTCGATCGGCTTGAAGCGCGGCTTCAAGGCACGCCTGCCCGCCGAAAGCCACGGCGGCGGCAAAGGCGAGCATGGCGGCTTTTGACAAACCGAGGCCGTTCGACAGTGTCGCCAGCGCCCCGCGCGTGTCGCCAAGCTCGGCGCGGAATTTCGCAAGCTGGAGCGTGGAAAGGTTGGCATCGGCGGCGAGCTGCTGAAAAGCCCGTTCGCGCTCAACCTGCTGCATGGCGCGGGCGAGCTTTTGCGCGTGCAAGCTTGACGTATTGAGCTTGACGCCCATTGCGCCAAGGTCTGACGCGATTTTGTCGAACTTCGCCGTGCTGGCGAACTTCGAGACGGAGCCGAGCCCTTCGGCGGCTTTCTTCGCCGACGCGCCGACGCCGGAGAGCTTTTGCCCGGCGGCACCGGCGGCCTGCCCGGCGGCCCCAAGACCGGCACCCGTGGACTTCCCGGCGGCCCCGAGCTGCTCAAGCCCCTGTGCGGCGACCCCGGCGGGCTGCGCCGTCCCGCCGAGGTCCGCCTGGATCTTCTTCAAGGAAGCGTCGACGGCGGCAAGGTCGCGGGCCGCTTCCTGCGTACCGTCCGCGCGGACTTCAATGCCTACCGTCGTTGTATTGCCTGTCATCGCTTTCCCTTGCTTTTGTCGCGTCGTTCCGTTTCTTTGGCATAGGCGGACAGAAAGGCCGCATCCATGCTGCGCAGCGTCAAAACTTCATATGGGGAGAGAGGGGCGGACGTGAGCCGTGCCCATGCTTCCATGTCCGACCATGACAACGCCGTGGGGCCGAAGCCGTTGTTGCCGCGTCCGCCGCAAAGTTCCTGAAAGAAGAACCAGAGATACAACCCGTCTTCGGGAATAGGTATTTCCTCGTCTTCAAGAGAGATTTCAGGGTAGCCGAGCTCCTCCGGCGTCTTCCCCGTCTGCCTGCACGCCTCAAGGATATGATCGCGCTGAGACGCGCCGTCCGCTCCGGTCATAATCCGGGACACCCACAAGCGGACGGCTTCGCACAGCGCCTCGGTCAGTCCTGCAAATAGACCGAGCGGTCGCTGACGAACTGGTCAACTTGCTCGCGTAGCCACGGGAACCGGGTGTACAGTGTGATCGCGTTGTCGCGGCTGCACGGGAGGGGCGCGCCGTCAACAACGACGCCCTTCCAGCCGAGCGTGCAGGCGGCGAGCACTTCGATGCCTTCCGCCTCGAATTTCTCGGGATCAAGAGCCCGGTTGCGGAAACCCTTCGTATTGCTCAAGCGGCGCTTGGCGATTGTGGCCGTGGCCTTGCGGTGAATGGCGGAATCGGCACCGGCAAGCATGATAAAGACGCCCACGGGCTCATTGGTGACGGGGTCAAGCACTTCGAGCTCTGCGCCAACTTCGGCCCTGGCTGCAACGTCGCGGGTGGCGAAGTCAAAGGCGGCGGGAGCGGCAACGGTGTTTTCAACGGCGGTGGATCCGGTGGTTTTGGTCATGGCTCTATCCTTAAAATATGGATAAAAGGTTACGCGCCGGGTTCAGCGGGCACGGTGCGGGTGATCTGGAAGTTGGTGCCGAGGGTCGGATCAAGCGCGGCGGACCACGGGACATTGAGCTGGATCGGACCTTCGGACTGCACGGCGTCGTCAGCACCGGTCAGCGTGATGGAAGGGATGAGGAACGTGTACGAATACTCGCCGCGCTCAAGGGTAAATTCCAGCTTCACGCGGGAATCGTTGATGAAATACTCGGGAAGGTTCCCGTCGACGTAGAACGCCGAAAGTGTCCCGGTAAGCGTGCTGCGGCCCCAGCTCACGGCCTTCGCCGAACGGTCGAAAATCGCGTACTGCGGCTCAATCCCGTTGGCGAGGGTCAGATCGATGCCGGTCACGACGGCGATCGCCTGACTGTTGATCTTGAGCGAGCCCTTGAAGCTGTCGAACGGATCGGTTTCGCCAGCCGGTGTGGGGGACGCCGCGAGCGGCGTGGTGCCCCGCTCGCCGGAAAGCCCGACAATGGAGAGCGTGCCCGAAAGCATTTCATTAGGCTTCACCGAAAGCGAAAGCTGATTGACGAAACAGCCGGTATACGTGGCATACTGATTGATATTGGTAAACGCCCGCTCAAGTGTGAAGGCATGGACCGCGACACCGGCTTTCAGGACGTTTTCCGTCCAGTTTCCGGCAAGCGCGGCCTCAAGGAATACGTCGTACTCCTTTGCCCCGAACTCGAACGCGATATCTCCGGCGATCTTGTCCACGCCGGTACGGTGAAAGGGAATCTGACGATCCGGGCGCAGGGCGTTCGACGTGAACGTGTCGCGAGTGAGCGTCAGCGAGCAGGAATTATGGTTGAGCTCGGTCATGGCGGGCGACGCGGGCGTCGTTCCCGGCGTCGTCTCTTTTACGTACCGGAGCCCGTGTTTCGCACCGGATGCGATGGTGTACATGGTAACGTCCTTTAGGCTTGGAAGGCGTAAAAGCCCACGTTGACCACAGCCTCGGTCCGTTTGCCGTCACAAACGGGCGCGGACTTCCGGGGCGTGGTAATGGTGCCCGTGCCGGAATCAAAACGGATGTCATCCCCGCGCGGGAACCGGCGGGCAATCTGATCGGCAAGCGCGGCGGCAAGGGAATCCTCCCCGGCCTTGACCACCACCTTGATCTCGATCCGCCCGTCGATCTTGGTGAGGCCGTTCATACCGAGCGTGGCCTGTCTCTGGTTCTCGAAAACGACTTGCGCCCGCAGGTGCGAGGCATGGGGCGGCACGAACGGCTCGCCTTCCCAGCCAAGAGGCAGGGCAAGGGCGCGGGCGGCAAGCCGAACCTTGTCTTTCAACGTGTCATACAGATTCATTGGTATTCTCCGCTGGCGGTGTGAGTGTGAAGGCTTGTTCCCAAAGTACCGCCCACGCCCACGCACCTTTTCTTTCCAGCTCTTCATCGTCCAGAGGGGCAATGGATCGTATCTGGGCAAAAGACGTATCGGTGAGCCCGAACATCTGCCCGTGGATCGCGTGGACAACCTCGTCAACCACGGCAAGCCCGTCCATCTCCCGCTCTTCCTGTCCGGTACCGCCGTACATCACGACAATGGCGGCAAATTGTCCGTATACGTCAAGGTCAAACGAATCCGTTGACGCGGTGTTTTGCGCCGACAAGATCGTTATGAGGACCGTCGCCGGACCGAGAGACTCGCGCAAAACTTCGGCTGCGTCCGCCCCGCCGGATATAGCCCCGACGGTGACGTCCGGGAGAAGCAAGCCCAACTCCCGGATCGCCGCATCGCGTATTTCTACAAGGCTCGGCATTACCAGTCCCTCGTCCCGGCGTTGATTTCGACATCGTCCGCCGTTTCACCGGGTGCGGACCCGGCGCAGGGAAGCGATACGATACCCGACGCGACATCTTTGAGCCATGCTACGGTCGATTTGTACCGGGTGATAATCGGATCTTTTTCGGACACGTCGCCGCTTGTGAGCCTGTAGCGGACAATGTCCGCCGTCACCATCATGACCACGGGCGGCACGGGATCGGTGAGCGGCACGGCGTAACGGGAGGCGAGGTAGCTGTCCACTTCCGAGCTTGCGTAGCCGATCGCCGTTTCCAGCGCCTCCCGATCGATCGCGTTTCCCTTTTTCTTTGTGGAGAGCGTGATCACTTCACGCTCTCCGAAAAGGGAAACAAGGTCTTCAACGGTGGCGTACATTACGCAAGCCACGGACTGACGATAATGGTGGCCGCGTCAAACCAAATGTTGCTCGCGCCGTACTGATCGCGTTCCGCAATAAGGATTTCGCGGGCATCGGCCTGCAACGTTGGTGGAACGACAAGCAGTGTCCCGGCCTTGCCGCCGAAGCCAAGCCCGAGGGGCCGCCCGCCGTCGGCCTTGAAGCTTTGCATGGTCTCAAGGGCGATCTGGAAGTTGGCGGCGGTGAGATCGTCCGTGCAGCAAATGGCCTGCTGCCAGAAGCCGTACCCGCCGTTGCAGCGGTAGCGGATACCGAAGGGAAATTCGTCATAGTCAAAGACCGTGTTGTTCGCCGTGGACGTGATCGCCTCGATCTCCGGCTTGGTGCGCTCCTGAAAGATGAAGGGCTTCAAGGGGCGGGACACATCGAGCAGGTACCACGCGGTCTTGTCGGTAACGACGCTTTCGACAGCCGCAGGCCGGAGAAGATTCGAGGCGTTCACAACCGATCCCGTGCCGTCGACGTTGGGATAGACCGGGTGATCGGCGGCGAAGAATTTCTTGCCGTCGTAGCAGTCCGCGGTCCTCCCGGCGGCCAGGAGCCCGAAGACAATCTCGTCAGGGTGGGTAGCCGCCGCGTAGCCCATTTCACGGAACAGCGGCGCGTAGACATCAAGCGTGTCATCTTCAAAAGCCGTGCGGGGAATCTTGACGGACGCCTCGTACTTCTTGTTCGTGACCGAATAGCCGAATTCCTTCATACTTTTGTAGGCACGCTGTCCGGTCCACTCGGCGAGCTTCGGGAACTGGCCGAGCCAGCCGTAGGTGGTGGAGGCCGCCGTGGAGGCTACGAGGGTGGCGAGCTTCGCCCACTGGGAGGGAGCCGCCGCTTTTGCGTCTTCAAAGACCTTGCTGTAGCCCACCCGAAGCGAGTTGAGCAGCGAATTGGTGGCAATGGGCATCAGTTCTTCTCCTTCGCCTTGGCGGCGACAAAGTCTTCTTCGGAAATACCGGCGACCTTCGCGGCGTACCGATCTTCATCCGTCAGAGCGGCGGTGCGCGGCGTACCATCGGGAGGCGTGCCGCCGGTCTGCGTACCTTTCAGGGCGGCAATGGGCGGGGTGGAAGACGCAATATAGCTTTTGACGGCGTCCGGGTGGGTCTTCGCGGTGGCCTTCGCCCACGCTTCACAGGACTTCGGCAAGCGTCCGTCGGCAACTGCGGCGTCGATCTCGGCGGTGAGCCCGGCGAGGACGCCGTTGTCTTCCAGTTCCTTGACCCTTGCGGCCAGTTCCGTGTTTTTCTCCTGCGCGGCGGTGAGCATGGCGGCGGGAACGTACTTGGTGGGGTCCGGATCGGCGGCCTTCAATGCCGCAATCTCGGTATCCTTTTCGGACAGGGCCACGGCAAGCGCCTTGCCGTCCGGGAGCTTTTGAAGCTCCGTCAGCATAGCGTCTTCCGTCGCATCGGCGGCAAGGCCGAGCAGTCTGCACAACTTGTCGGCAAGCTCTTTCTTCATAGGAAGATCGTCCTCTGCCCGCGCGGCGACGGCGGCCATGCCGTCAAGGGCGGGGTAGTTTGTCAGGGCCGCGCTTTTCAGTTCGAGCACGGCCCCGGTTTCGGGGTCAAAAGAAAAAACGGGGGAAATGTAGCGGTACTCGTCTGCCTGAATGAACGCACGGGCCGCGTCCGTCCATTTGACCGTGGCATAGAGGCCGTCCGGCCCCGCCTCCAGCGACTCGATCCAGCCTGCCGCCGGAGCGGGTTTGCCGTTTTCGGCGGCGTTCATGGTCTGGTGCTCATAGTCCACAACAAGCGGCGTCTCCCGCGCCTGCCAGCGGGCAATCACGGAGGCGGCAATAATGGGAGTGATGGTCCACGCCTTGACCTTGACGCCCTTGAGCGTACCGGGCCTCCCGTCACGAGCGGAAAACTCGCCCATGGGGAAAAGCTGGATGCGTCCGGGCGCGGGGCCGCCCGCATCGGTCAAAACGCGGGCGGCGATGGAGGATGTGTATGCGGTACTCATAGCGTCAGAGTAGCAGGACGCGGGAGACGCGAAAGTTGACGTATGTCAGCGGGTGAAAAGGTGGGGGAACGGGTACGGACGGGAAAAGCGGGGGAGGAAAAAGAAGCGACGCGCGAATGAAGGCCGTTAGACCCCCGTTAGAAAATACGTGGAAAGAAAACGCGGGCCGTCATTCATCTTGAGACAAAAACGGCCCTGAAAACGGATTTTACGGCTTGAGGGCTTTTTGCAGGTCCCGGGTGATGGTGTCGAGCATATCCTGTATGTCCGTCGGGCTGACGCCGATGAACGGGCGGGCGGGGATAACCGATCCCGGATGATTGACGGATCGCCGGAATCCGATACCCGGAATCTTGAGCGCCTTGCCCTTTTTCGCCCGGATGATGCGCGGCCCGGTCTTGCCTCCGAATTGATGAATGGCAGCATAAGGGACGTTCGTACCGACAAGCGCGTAGCCGGGGCCGATCTCACGCACGGCATAAGGCCCCGCTGCGTTTGTGATGCTGCCCACGAGCAGGCCGCTATCCTGTAGCATGTTGGCAACGGATCGGCCTTTGTCTTCCCGCTGTTTTTGTCTTGCCGCCGACAGCGGTTGCCACGGCGTACCGGTTGCCGGGTCCGCCATCTTGTCAAAGGCACGGGCCGAAGCGTCAATCATGATTTCCGACAAGTCGCGCATGGTCGGCGTCGTGTCGGTCAGGGACGCGATCAGTCTGCCGAGGGCGGCGCGCAACGCTTCGTCGGATATGCTGATTTTGATAAGTTCGTTCATTGACTCCCCGGCTGTGAATGGGTATTTTAAGAAAAAGGCCGCTGTATTCCCGTAATCAGGCAACGGGCACTTCAATCTGTCATTTCAGGTTGCGGTGGTATACGGGTTCAAATCCCGTTGCAGCGGCCTCATTTTATGCGCGACAGCCCGATCCTGTCCCTTATGCTTTGACGTGTTGCCCTGTAAGCCGTCGCAAATCCATCATGTCTTCCCATTTTTTTCATGCGTTTTTCTTCTTTGGAAGGCATGTTGAGCGGCAAGAGAACGCACCAGTCGGGATCAGGGTCCGGCAAAACATAGAGCGCGTTGCCATGTTCCGAATCCCAATATATCGCCTCGGGATGAGAAAAGCTTTCCGCAAGTCCTTTATATTGCTCTACGGATAAGGCGGTTCCAGCTTCTTGATGTACTTGTCTTTTTGAATGCCCCAGTTTGTCGTCCGTCATAACGGCAATCCGGGCCGGGTCCAGCCCGGCGGCCTTGGCTGCGGCCACCACTTCCGGCTGCACAAGCCCCACCACCACGGCGTCGCCAGTCTTCCACTTCGAGGCCAGCTTTTCCTCTATCCATAGGCCGAAAGCCGCGTGTCGGGCCGGGGCGTTGTTGATAGCCTGCACAACTTCGGCATAGAGCGTATCGCTTTTGATAAGCTCCAGCTTTTGCGCCAGCTCGCAGTCAAGCTGATAGGTCGTATAGCCCGCGCTGTACGAAAACCCCGTGTCCGTCCAATGTGTGAGGCCACCCGGCCTTTCCTGCCAGCCCCACACTTCCCGGACAACCTGCTGGCTTTCCGGGGCGCGGGGATTGACGACAACCTCCCGGCTCACCATGCGGCCTTCGCCGCTTTCCGGTATCAACCCTTCACGTTCAAGCTGTACGTCCGAAAGCGCCCGTGTCCGACAGCGGCACCGCCAGCCGTTGGGCGGATAGTGCGTTTTCCAGAACGGATCGTCATAGCGAAAAACCTTACGGTGGAGCGCCCGGTGGTGCGGGCGGGTGCGGCTATCGAGAACCGCGATATACATCCACCACGGTCTTTCCTCGGCGTTGGCGAGCATGGCCCGGTAACGCCCGTACATGTAGGCGCTCTGAACGTTCTGAAAAAAGATCAGGGACAGGCGCGCCGGAAGATCCGGGCCTTTTTCCGTCACTTCGCCCGTTTTCGGGTTGATGCTCTGTCGCTTCCCGGTCCAGCCCTTCGCTCGCAGGATCGGGGCCAGATCGTCAATAAACATCTTTCCCGTCTTGCCGTTTTTGACGGCGTCAACCAAGCCTTTTTTGACGTCTTCCAGAAGATCAAGCCGGGTCATGCCGGACACGGTAACGGCCTTAGCCTGCGCTTCCTGCCAAATATCGTACCAATGCCGGGTTGGCGTAATACCCTTGCTCTCAAGGTAGGCCACGGCGTCGCGCGGCGGGAGCCCCAGCGCGTAGACGAGATCAGGCGTTTGCATCGGCCTCTTCCCGCGCGCTGGCTTCGCCGATGATGGTTGCGAGCATGATCGCTCGCGCCATAAGTTCTTGCAGCTTCGCCGTGTTCATCTTCGGATACAGATCGCCAAGACGCACCAAAAGATCGGCGGGCTCAATACCGTCCCGGATTTCATCAAAAAGGGGCGCGAGCAATTCGGCGGACGCCGCCGACAGAGCCGCGTCGGGAGCCATGCCGTCGATTATGGCCTGGTCCGGGAACGGGTCCGCCTTGCCGTCGTCGGCTCTGGCCTGCGCCGTCAGGGGCGCGGGCGGTTGCGGCACGGACGTTTCCTTCACGGACAACACCTTTTCCCCTTCTTCTGCCTGCGGAATTTTCAGCTTCTCATGCGCCCATGCCGCCGGGATATCCATCACGGACACCAGCTTCGGAAGCGCGTCGGCAAAGACCTTGATGTCTTCGGCCTGCCTTGTGTCGAACCGGAAGTACGGGAGCAACGCCGGATCGCTGACGCCGCAGTTCAGATAGGCCAGCGGCGCGAGGATTTGCCGGGTGATCGTCGCGGCGATCTGCGCGGCGTCGGACGTGAGGATGTCATGCCGTACCTCATTGTGAACTTCTCCAAGCGCATTGGTGGACGTTTTGCCGTCCGCCTGTGTGGTGAGCGTGCCGCCAAGAATGGCCTTGCTCATGCCTTGTTCACACCGGGTAACAAGAATGCCCGGGATGTCCTGCGTGGCGTTGGCGGGCGACTCGAAAAGAATCTCCATGCCCTGAGGAATAATGCCGGAAGCGTCCCGGCCCAAGTTCGCAAGGGCGGACCGGAGCGCGGCGCGGTCTTCGGCGGAACTTCCCGGCGGGTACTTGCCGAGCCGGAAAGGAAGGCCGTGAACCTGCGTATACAGTATCGCCGATTCCAGCGCATAGGCACGGATCAGGTACGCCCACGCCACGGTGCGGAAAAGCCCGACGCGCGGAAGCCAGCCGGATTTACTGCGGTGCGTATGAATGACCCAACCAAAGGGCCACAGTTCGGCCCCCTCGTAAGTTCCGTCCCGTAGCCGCAGCACGTTGCGGTTTTCCCGCATGACCTGAAACCAGCTTTGCGGGCGGTGATGGAATGCCGCCGGGATATGCAGCCCGCCGGTTTGCGTCCATTCGATTTCAAGGGCCGCGAAGCCGTGGCCTATGCCGTCCGCCAGATCCAGCAGCAAATCCGACGTGGTGGGCAACATGTCGAACTGTTCGCGCACGGCGGCGGCCACGGCTTCCGCCCGCTTATCCTTGGCGCGCCCCGGCAAAATCTCCCAGTCCAGTGTCAGCAAGGCCCGTTTGCGCTTGCCGATCTCGGCGGCAAGGTGCTCACAGCGGTCTTCCATATCGGCAAAAAGCACGTGCTGCTCGGTAATGTCGCCGTCGTCCGCCGCCTGCAAAATGGAGGACAGACGGGAAGGCGTCAGGCGGTTTGTCATGTTGCCCCACCGCTCAAGGTAGAGCATGGGCGTCAAGCCGCCGCCCGCCGTCGTCTGCTGCTCGGCGAGCGCCTTACGCTTGCGCGGGCGCGGTTTGGCCGGTCTTCTGAAAAGCATTATGTCCATCCTCCGAACGTATCAAAATCATCCATATCGTCGTCTTCACTGGGACGCACGCCCCACAGGCTTTGACGCGGCACCCGCTCGAATGCATCCCGCAGGGACACAAAACCGCCCACAGCCAGCCGCCAAAGCATTTCGAGCGCGTCCGGCCCGTCGTCGTGGTCGGCCTTGGGGAAGTGCCGCAACTGGTCGATCAAGGTCTGCTGTGACGTGTGCAGGCGGATGCGGCCCTGCGAGAAATACGGCTGCAACGTCTCAATCCTGAGTTGCTTGTCCGTGGAATTGATGATCGGGCGCACGGGCAGTGCGAGCCCGCGCGCGGCGGCCCGCTGCGCCAAAACGTCCGCAAAAAAGGCCTGAAACTGCACGGCTTCAACGGCCCAATTCAGGCAATGATACGCGCTGTGCAGCGCGATCACGTCTTCAATGATGCGATCCGGGTGACGTTTGCGGATACTCGCTTCCACCACGTCAAGCGTCATGGTGTCGCGCAACAGCCCGCCGACGAGGATCGCGGACGGGTCACGGCCCGCGCCGAGCTTGCCGAGAGACGGGTCAACGGCCCCGAACAGCAGCCAGTCGTGGGAACGGTCGACCCAGAACGTGATGCAGGAGGCAAACGGCGCGTCGTCCCCGGACAGCGGATCGTTCTGCTGCTCGGAATCAAAAGCCGCGTGGGAGTCGGCGCGCTTCGTCATAAGCTGATACAGCGGGCGGCCCGCAGGCCACGAGACGATCGCGCCGCGCTCCATGTCGTTTTGATGGAGATCGTAAAAGGCGCGGGCTGCAACGGGGCCGTCGGCGTGCAAAATGGCTTCCCACTTGTCCCACAGGTCAAGGCATTCCGGCCACTGGACGATGGAACGGAACCGTTTTGACTGCCACGTGGGCTTGTCCAGCGTCCGAGCCAGCACGGAATCGTAATGCAGGATCGTGCCCACATAGACCACGTCCATACTCCCGTCGGCGGCCCCGAGGTTGAGCACGGTCTTTTGCAGCCAGTCTTGCAGCTTGTCCCGCTGCTCGGGCTTGGCGACGTTCTCGTCGTTTTCCAGATCATCCAGAATCACAAGGTCCGGGCGGTATGGGCCATGACGCAGGCCGCGCATACGCTTGCCCGCGCCGAGAGCTTGGAGCTTCACGTTTTGGGCGGTCAAAATGGTGCCGACGTTCCAGACGCGCCCGCGCCCTGTTTCGGCGGGGAAGTCCATAGCAAGGCGCGGGTTGCCGTCCAGTTCCGCCTTGACCGCCTCCAAGAGAATCGCGGCCTGCTCCAGCGCGTCGGCAATGATCAGAATGTACCTCTTGCGCCCCGTCAGCACGCACCACAGCACGAAAAACAGGGAGATAAATGTGCTTTTCGCTTCACCGCGCGGGGCGGCAAGGGCGATATGCTGGCCTTCGCGGGTTTCGGCCATGCGCGGCAAGGCGGCGTCAAGCCATGTATGCAGCGCGCTGTCGCCCGCGATCGTGCAATAGTGCGGAAAGTACGTGCGCCGAAAAAAAGTGAAATCGGCAAGCGCCCGTTTCCGGCGCTCTGCGGAAGCCTTGGGATCGGACGGGAACCCCTCGCAATCAGCTTCGATCTGTTGTTGCAGGGCGGCGGCAATGTCGGCGATCGCGTACTGAAAATGTTTTGCCGAGAGCTTTTTCATTAGCCAAGCTCCTTGGCGATAAGCGCCCCGAACGGCTCCAGCACCTCAAGCAAAGCCGGGGCGTGCTGCGGGAAACGTTGGCTCGTAAAGTCGACCAGCTTGCGGATAATGCCGAGCGCGGTAGCAAGTTCGTCAGTTTCGGGCAGGATGCGCTTGCTGGCGGCGATGGTCTTGGCGAATGAGTCGGCAAGGGAAGACAGCGCCTCTACTTTTTCGGCGGGCGGCATGTCTTCATCCTTGCCGATCCGCTCCATGAGCGTCCTGTGCTGCAACACGTAGTCGTTCAGCATCTGGCGGGCCACGGCTTCCATGCCCTCGCCCGCCAGACTTGACGCCGCCTTGACCTTATCCCAATCGTCATCTTCGGCTTTTTGCGCGTCGGCCTTCCAGCGCCGGGCCGTACCGATGGAAATACCGACAAGGGCGGCGGCCTCCTCAAGGGACAGCGCCTTGTAGCAGTATGCCGAGCGCAGGGCCATGCGTTTGCTTTTCGGATGGGCCATTACGCGCGTACCCCAAGAATAAGTTGAGCATAGACAAGGGCCACGGCGACGACGGCCCCGGAAAGCCCACCGGAAACCACGCTGTTCGCGGCGGCATGTTCCTGCCCGTTTTCAACCGTGGCCGCCAGCGCATCAACCTTCTTTTCAATGCGGGCCAGCGCCTGCAACACCTCGTTATCATGCTTGCTTTCCATGACTTCCCCCTGAGCGTACCGAGTCGGCGACGCGATCAAGCTTGTCGTCCACCCGCTCCAGCCCCGCAAGGATCTGCCCGGTCCGTTCCCGGCAATCCTCGCGCGGCACATAGTTCTTGTGCATTTCTTCAACAATGCGGCATTGATTCTCTTTCAGTTCGTCAACGCGGCCCTCAAGCCGGGTGCCCCAGTAGGCCAGCAAGCCGCATACCAGACTGAGAAGACCGATAATCACCGTCTGCGCGTCCATCGTCACGGCGACACCACCCTCGCCAGCGTACCGAGCTGGATTTCAAGCCCCCGGCAATACCCGCCATAGTCCCGGACGTGGGCAAGTACATCTTCAGGAGTCGCTAGTGCGTCGCCGCGTACCCCGGTTCCAGCGGGTCCGGTCTGTCCGGGAGGCGCAGCAGTTCCGGCGGGATCGGCGTCCTGACTTCCGGGGCCACCACCGGAACCGGCAAGGCCGAGGGCTTCGTTGTAGAGGCGCACCCAGTCACGAGATAAACCAGCGCAATTATGGCGAGCGGCAACAGCCACCTTTTGCAAACGCGCATCAAAAGTTTGACGCTCTTTTGCCAGCTTTTTGCGGGCGTCTGAAAGCTCGGCGGATAATGCGGCCACGCGGGCCGTTTCTTTTTCCAGCTTTTCGCGGGCCGCCCGCTCGGCTGCTGCAACCGCATCGGCGCGGGCTTTATCTTTTTGCGATACTTCCTCGGCCAAAACAGCGATCCGCGCCTCATAGCGGGCCTCCTGCAATTCGAGCTTGCCGTACAAATGGACGATCCAACCGCTTGCAACGAGAAGGGCCGCGCCGATGAGCGCGAAGACACGACTACTCACAGCGCACCTCCTTTGCCGCTTCTTCCATTCGGCGGCAGGCCACATCGAACCAGCGCACATCCTTTTCGACACCTATAAAGCGTCGCTTCGCATTCAGGGCCGCGACGCCGGTTGTGCCGCTGCCCATAAAAGGGTCAAGGACAATCTGGCCTTCGCTCGTATACGTGCGTACCAGCCAGTCCATCAGCTCGACGGGCTTTCCCGTGGGGTGCCAGCTTTTGCCGCCGTGCCCCTTGCAGCGGATGACGCTTCGGGGATAGCGCAGGCCGTCCGCGTTTTCCGTAGTGGCGTTGCGCGCGTAGTTGTACACGACGGCGGCTTCACCTCCGCGCCTCTTTACATAGGGCTCGCCACAAGTTTTTTGAGGGTGGTATTCCGGGGGCTTTCGGTAAAACACCGCGATCAGCTCATGTGCCCGGAGCGGTTTCCTGTTCGCATCCAGAAAACCCGTGGCAGGGCCTTTTTCATAGACCAGATCATAGCGGAAGAAAGGGCGGTTGCTGTTCACCACATCAACCCAAAACGTCCCGATACCAAAAACAGCCACAACGGCGTTTTCTTTTGTAACCGGAGCTATCTTTTTCCAGAACGCAGCCATGCTTGCGGGGATGGAGTCCCATGCGCATTTCGTCTTTCCGTAGGGTGGATCGGTCAGCACGGCGTCAATGCCGGGCGGGAGCTCAACGTCAAGATAGTCGGTATGGTACAGCGTGGCGTTGCCGATATGCTCAATCCTCACAGCTCACCCCCGGCCCCCAACCGGCCTTTACGTAAGCGGCCTGACGCTCAAAGATGAAGAAAACGTACCGCTGGTTCTCCCGCTTCGCTGATGCCCGGCGGCCAGCGTTGACCGTCTCGACGCTTCCGAAATACCGATCGGGATCAAGGCCGCGCCTGGTGGCAAGGTTACGGTCCCGGTTTGTCCAGCCCATGCCGCCGTTGTATGCGGACAAGGCAAAGGCCATGCGGTCACAGGGCGTCAGTGTCTTCTTTTGCGTGCCCTTCGCCGCCAGCCGATCCCACAGGTACTTGTCATAAGTGACGCACGCCCGGAGCGCCCAGCCGGGGTTGAACGGTGCGGGCGCGCCTACTTCCGGGGCAACGGTCGGGAGCCATTTCGCGGTGGACGGCATGAACTGCGCCAAGCCTTGCGCGCCCGCCGACGACACTGTGTCGTTCTTCCACCAACTCTCGGTGTGAATTTGCGCCGCAAAGACAGACACGGGCGCGTCCAGTCCCCACACGACGCGGGAAGCACGGATCAGCGTGTCGCGGTGCTGATAGGCGGCGCGGGGGATGGTGACGGTTTCGGCCTGTGCCGCGCCCGCGAACGTCGCGCAGATGCCCAAGAACAAGACTGCGGCGAGCAGCACGCCAAGCCCGAATGCTACGCCGGTAAACAGCCATTCCAGAAAGGCCATGCCCCATTTTTTCAAGACGGCGCGCATGGCTACAGCCCCAAGGAAACGGCAAGCACAAAGACGGTCACCATAGCCACACGGCGCAGGCAGGCGGCGATAAAGAGCAGTCTACAGTAGCGGGCCACGGGATAATCCGCCTCATGCGGGCGATCCGCGTCGGGCGTCTTGCGCCAATCATCGTCAAGGTAGGAATCGGGCGAGGCGTAAGGGAACGCCGCTATGTCGAAAAAGACGGCGATCACGGCGGCAAGCATACCGAGCGAGAGTTTATAGCGGACGATCGGGAACTGTTCCGGCGAGCAGAAAGCCACAAGGCCGGTCACAAAAAGCGCCAGAACGGCGAAAAAAAAGAATTGGAAGCGCGGATTGAGCAGTTTTGCAAAGATCTTCATCTGAAACCCCTTATGGCTTGCGGGATTCCAGAAAGAGGAATCCCCGGTTACTGGTAAGCTACCAGTGCCGGGGATTTGCGAAAGCCGACGTGTGTCAGCGGGTGGGATTGGCGGGAAACGGTCATAACAGCCGCCCTTGCCGTTGTAGCGGAAAAAGAGAGGTTTTCTCTTCAGGGACACGGTGAAGCACGCGCCAAACGTGTCTATCGGAAAGATGATATTTAAGGGCAAGTCCCGTCACGATCTCACGTTCGGACAATCCCGCGCGGGCCATTGCGTCCCGATCCCTGATAAGGGCCGCGTCGCGTTCATCGGCGGCGGCCTGCCTGCACGTGGGGATGTAAAGATTCGTTCCGGCGTATTCCCGGCACAGGGCCTTTGCCGCATCCTCCCCGATCATATCGCACAGCCTCCTGTAACGGGCCTCGCCGACGGGCGTCAGCCGCATGGGCACGGGGATCGTCGTCCCGCCGAGAGCCCTTATGAGGCGCAGGGTCACGGCGGGACCAAGGCGATCGATGATGTCGCGGGCATTGCGGGGCAGGCGCGCGTCAGACATTACGCCCTCCCTTGCGCCCGCTGGTGCTTGACCAGAGCCGTAATCACGCCACCGAGCTGCTCGCCGTCGAGCCACGGAATGCGCACTCCATACATCTTTTCCGCGATGGATTCGACATATGCCCATGACTTTTTGGTGTCGATGCGCAGCGCGTTGATCTTGCCGAGCAACGCCTCAAACTCCGGGCGCACCTTCGGCCCCTTCGGGCGGCTGTCTTTCCATCCGCGCTTGCGCAAGGCCGCGACGAGCATCACAAGCTGGCGATCCGTACAGTCCGCCGAGGAGCGCTTGCCGGTCAGGTTTTGCAGCATGGCGCGGTACGTGTCGTCGTCAAGGCCAAGGTCTTTACGGGCGATATGCAATTTTGCCATGAGAGAACGTCTGGTTTCCATTTCAGCACCTCACAAGGTTGTCGACTGGGTGAAGCTCAACGCCGCCGTACACCATGACGGCGACATACCAAAGGCCGTCGGCGGCGCGGATGGGCGCGCTGGCTACGTAGCCCGCCCAGACGGGCGACGCGCCCGGTACGCCGCGCGGCACTTTGACGCGGGTCTTTACAGGAAGATCCGGCACGGTCACGGGCGTGATCTCGCCGCCCGCCGCGAACTCGGCGGCAAGGGCGGCGACTTCGCCGGGGCAGAGGAACAGCTTTCGATCACCCAGATCGTACCAGCGCCGATCGAGCCGAACCCGGAAGCGCCCGGCGGGGCCGCCGTGGTTTTCCGCCGGGGAAAGTTCAATCTTCATGCGGTTGGTGCCAAAACGTACACCAATAGAGCCACAGAAAATTTTATCTGGGCGTGTCATTGCGCGCGCCACGGTTTATTTTTAGGCAAAGATGCGACAGGTGCCGCACTGTTCAGGGCGTCGCAACATACCTTGACCATCTTCTCGGCGGCGTCCGGGGCGTCCTTATCAATAAAGAAAGCCGCCGCAATGCGATTCTTTGCCGTGTCTTGAATGGCGGGAATGCCAGCGCCGGAGCGGGTGGGGATGAAACGGGGCATATATCCTCCTGCTGTTGCTTGTGCTCGTCAGGCCGGAAATCATCCGGCGACGGCCCGCGCAGGGCCGTTTCGCGTGGTTATCTGGCTAAAAGCCTGTCTATCTTTTTTTCTATGATATCCTGCTCGTCGATGAGCTTCTTCATCTTTTTCCTCCATACACAATATTCTTCTATGTCTCCTTCCGGTTGTGCGTTTGCGAGTATATACCGCTGCTCGCTGAGTTCCTCGTCGCGTTTCATGAGCATTTTAAACTGTCTGTCCCTATGTATCTCTTTGCATTCAGAGACAACGGAATCCACGCGTAAAAACAGGCCGACAGAGAGAAAAGCCTCTATGATGACTTCTTTGGGAAACGTCCGGAGCCTTCTTACGGCTTCACTCTCCGTCGACGCGGGCGAGAGAGTACGGGATGCTGACGTCATGCTTCCTCCTTTTTACCGTCACCCCCGGAGAACGATGTTGCTCCATAGAAGTAGATTATTCCATCGGACGTTTTCATGCGGATACTTTCAATCTGAACGTGGGGATCGTAATCTTCCTGCAACTCCTCAATAAACTCTGCAACGGTCATAACGTCTCCTTTTTGCTTGTGCTCGTCAGGCCGGAAATCATCCGGCGACGGCCCGCGTAGGGCCGTTTCGCTTAGTTCATCTTTACATGCTTCACGCGGTCTTTCACTTCCGCGCGTTTGGCGTTGTTGAACCGATCCACCGTGCCCACAAGGTAGCCGGTGATCCGGCGGATACGCTCGAACTTGACGCCTTCGCCGACAATCAGCTTGCCGTCGCGCCTTGTGACGGGCATATGGTCAATCAATTCCATTTTCCATCCTTACTTATAACAGTAACTTCAAGCGACACGGACAGGCCCTTTGTTTCGTGGTAGTCCTTCAACATAGCAGGCATATCTCTTTCCATGCCGTCAACAAAGCCACTCAGGAAAGCGCTAACTACCGGAATCGTAGACGCTGTGACCTTGACCGTATCAGTAAGCATCTGGTGCATAAGCGACAGGCCGTCCGCAAACCCTACGAGCATCCCACTCTCGAAGTCGGGACTTAGCAATTCATTCTCACCCTTAGACATG
>NZ_JNJP01000078.1 GCF_000701705.1 Bilophila wadsworthia ATCC 49260
GTCGGGGACGTGATCCGCTCGGTGATCTGCGACGCGAGGGGCGAGGCCGTGGCCCGCGCCGTGCGGCCGGGGCTGCTGGACGGGATGCGCGAACTGGAGGAGCGCGTGGAAGCGCTCTATGGCGAGATCATCCCCGAAGGCGAAGCCGACTATGAGGAAGACGCCATCATGGGCATCGTGCGCCTGAGCGATGCCGTCATCGGCCCGAAGCCCGAAGGCCGCAAGCCGTCGCTCTACCTCGTCAACGGGCGGCACCTCGTCGTCGGGCGGGGCAGGGCGGACGTGCGCCGGGTCATGATGGGGTTCGGGCTCTCGAAGCCCCGCATCCAGGGCATCAGCCCCGGCGAGAAGTTCGAGGACGGGTGCACCGCCGAGGACATCATCAAGACAGCCGTGCGCGTCCCGGCGCTCATCGGACGCATGGAGGAGTGAGCATGTCGCAATCGCATGAAAAGCAGCTTGTCGAGGCTCTACGGGGCATCTTGGCCACAGGCGATGACGGAACATCGCTTGAAAGGGATGAAAAGATCCTCAAGGCCATCAAAGAGGAGTTGGCTCCGCTCGTTGAGCTGGCGGCGACTCCGCACAGGGAATATATGGATGAGAAGGCGGCGGCTCTGTATTGCAGCATTCCCATTCAGTCGCTTCAAAAGAAGCGTCACCACGGTCATGGTCCGGTCTACATCAAGGACGGCACCAAGGTCTTGTATGCCCGCAAGGATCTTGAGCGATATATGGAGCAGAGGAAGGTCAAGACTTGTGATCGGTAGCTGTCTGTTCAATGAGTTTGAGGGCTTCCCATTTGGCGTCGGGGCTGAGTTTCGCGTACCGCTGCGTCGAACGGGTGTTTTTATGGCCCACAAGCGTGCCTATGGTGTACAGAGGGACGTTTTTGCTTGCCAGCCAAGAGCAGAACGTGTGGCGCAGCGTGTGGAAAACGACTTTGTATCGTCTGTCGGTGATGCCGTCATTCAGGCCAAGGATAGATACGGCCTTGGCGAAGGTATAGCGCAGTCCGCCTTGGGTTATCGGTTTGCCCTTGTTGGAAAAGATAAACTCGGAAGGTTGTTGCGGGGCGATGCGTTCCAACATGGTTTTGACCGTGTCGTCCATGTAGGCGACGCGCTTGCCCATCTTGCCGTCAACGTGGATGAAGCTGTTCGTAAAGTCCAAATCTTGTCTGCGGAGCTGGAGGATTTCCCCCAGACGCATACCCGTGTGTGCGGAGAGCAGGGCAATCCGGTATACGCGGCAGGACAGGTTTTGGAGCAGATCGAGCAGCCTGTCGAGTTCCTTCGGCGTGAGGAAGCGCTGCCGTTCGTTCTCGGCAGGAAGGAGCTTGAGCCTCGGGACAGGGCCGGAGTAGAATCCCCAGTCGACCATCCGTTTCATCACGTTCACAACATCGATCAGAATCAGGTTGATCGTGGCGGGAGCAAGGGATTGCCCCAAGGGGATTGTCCTGCCGTCCCTCGCCCTGTGGATCGCCTCGGTTATCATGAGGTCAGCCTTGAAGGACTCAAGCTGAAAGGTGGTGATTTCACTCAGCAGCATGTTTCCGAGCGCAGGGCCGATGTGCGTGTTGTAATGATTGACGCGCGCGGCACGGTTTTTCAGGGAGGGGAGACGTTTTTCCTTGAAAATTTCCCATGCCTGTTGATAAGTCAGATCTTGAGTCCGAGGTTCGGGAAAGAGTTCGGGATGGCGTTTCTTACGGATGCGTTCGCCCCGGATTTCGCTTGCCAATACGGCTGTATAGCCTTCGCTACGCCAGCCCACCTTTTCCCATATCAGCTTCCCCTCAAGCTTGTAAGCGATGTCGAAACAGACGTCAGGCTTACCGTCATAGCGTTTTGTGCTACTTGTGCGGTAATAGACGCCAGTGTACTTTGTCTTCTCTCGATGGGCCATTTGTGCTTACCCTTTGCTAACCTTGAGGCGGAAATGCTAACCAGTTGGCTAACCACGAGCGCATACTGTGGGAAAACACAGGAAAGCGCAAACGCTGTCTTCTCCGATGGTTGCATAGTGCAGCAAAATAGGGCAAAAGACAATCGGACATCTATGATTGTATGTAACATGTCATGAGTTCATTCAGACTCTGTCGTTGAAGCGGAACGTCCAACGATGGGGCCATTTTTTTGTAAGGAGATTTCATGAGCAACGAACCCGATAAGATTATTTATTCCATGATCCGCGTGTCCAAGCGTCATGGGCAGCGTGAAGTGTTGAAAGATATTTCCCTTTCCTATTTCTACGGCGCGAAGATCGGCGTCCTCGGCCTGAACGGATCGGGCAAATCTTCGCTGCTGAAGATCCTTGCGGGCGTGGATCAATCCTTTGAAGGAAAGACCGTGCTGGCTCCCGGCTATACCATCGGTTATCTGGAGCAGGAACCGCTGGTCAACGAAATGCGGACCGTCCGTGAAGTCGTGGAGGAAGGGGCGCAGGAACTTGTTAATTTGGTCAAGGAGTTCGAAGAGATCAATGCCAAATTCGCCGAGCCCATGGAGCCGGAGGAAATGGATAAACTCATCGAACGCCAAGGGCAGGTGCAGGAGCTCATGGATGCGAAGGGTGCATGGGATCTTGACTCCAAGCTTGAGATGGCGATGGATGCCTTGCGGTGCCCTCCGGGGGATACGCCCGTTTCCGTCATCTCCGGTGGTGAAAAGCGCCGCGTGGCGCTGTGCCGCCTGCTGCTGCAGAATCCCGACATCCTTCTGCTCGACGAACCTACCAACCACTTGGACGCCGAATCCGTGGCGTGGTTGGAACGGTACCTCCAGAATTTCCCCGGTACGGTCATTGCCGTGACCCACGACCGTTACTTCCTCGACAACGTCGCGGGATGGATTCTCGAGCTGGATCGTGGCCGCGGGATTCCGTGGAAGGGCAATTATTCCTCTTGGCTGGAGCAGAAAGAAAAGCGCCTCGCTCAGGAAGACAAGGCCGAGGACGAGCGCCGCAAGACCCTCAGCCGTGAGTTGGAATGGATCCGCATGTCCCCCAAGGGCCGCCATGCCAAGGGCAAGGCGCGTATCAACGCCTATGAGGCCATGCTGAGCCACGAAAGCGAAAAGCGGGCTCCCGAACTGGAAATCTATATCCCCGCAGGCCCCCGTCTGGGCAAGAAGGTCATCGAAGCCGTGGGCATCAGCAAGGCCCTCGGCGACAAGGAATTGATGGAAGACGTGAACTTCATCATTCCGGCGGGCGCTATCGTGGGCATTATCGGCCCGAACGGTGCGGGTAAGACGACGCTCTTCAAGATGCTTGTGGGGCAGGAAAAGCCTGACGCGGGCACGTTGACCATTGGCGACACCGTTCAGTTCGCGTATGTGGATCAGCAGCGTGAGTCCCTGACGCCGGGCAAGACCGTATATGAGCTGATCAGCGACGGTGCCGAGACGATCAAGCTCGGCAACCGGGAAATCAACGCCCGCGCCTATTGCTCCCGTTTCAACTTCACGGGCTCGGATCAGCAGAAGAAGGTTGACGTCCTGTCCGGCGGCGAACGGAACCGCGTACACACCGCCCGGATGCTCAAATCCGGTGCCAACGTCATCCTGCTTGACGAACCGACGAACGATATTGACGTAAACACCATGCGTGCCCTTGAAGACGGTCTGGAAAATTTCGCGGGCTGCGTACTGGTCGTCAGCCACGACCGCTGGTTCCTCGATCGCATCGCTACGCACATTATGGCGTTTGAAGGCGATTCGTCGGTTGTGTTCTTTGACGGGAACTATTCGGAATACGAGGAAGATCGCAAGAAGCGCCTCGGTAAGGACGCGGATCAGCCGCACCGCTTGAAGTTCCGCAAACTGACCCGATAGAGAGATTGATCCGATACAAAGGAAGGGGAGGGCATTTTTCAACGTCCTCCCCTTCCTTTGTATGCGGGCGGTTTTGATTTGGCGTGTGAGGGATTAGGCGAAGGCGTTCACGCCTTCCAGAGAGCCAACAGCCGTGATGGCGACTTCTTCCTCCACCGGAACGGCATCTAGGATGGGTTTGACCATACGGGAGAGGGTTCCCTTCGGGCCCACTTCAACCCATGAGCGGATGCCGTCGTGCCACTGGTTGGCGATAGTATCGATCCACAGGACCGAGGAAATCATCTGAACGGTGGCGAGTTCGCGCAGGCTTTCGCCATCCGTCACCGCTTTGCCGGCCACATTGCTGTAAACGGGAAAACGCGGTCTGGACCACGTCATCTTGTTGAGCGCCTTGGCGAGTTCCTGCGCGGCCGTATCCATCAGCGGGCTGTGGAAGGCTCCGCTGACCGGAAGGGGAACCGCCCGGCCTTTCTTTTCCTTAACGAGCGGAAGGGCCGCTTCCACCGCCGCCTTGGTCCCGCTGATGACGAACTGGGCCGGGGTGTTGTGGTTGGCCACAATGAGGATTTCTCCCGTGGCTTCCGCAGCGGCCTTGGCGATTTCGTTCACGGCTTCGCGGTTGAGCTTGAGGATTGCCGCCATGCCGCCCTTGCCGTCGGGATCGGCGTCCGCCATCAGCTTCCCGCGCAGGCTTACCAGTTCGAGGGCCGATTCGGGGGACAGGGATCCGGCAGCGGCCAAAGCGCTGTATTCGCCAAGGCTGTGGCCGGCGGCGCAGGCGGGGGACAGCTTTCCGGAAAGCGCCTGCCACAGCGTCACGTTGACGACCGTCAACGCGGGCTGGAGGTGCTTGGTGTCGGCCATGAGCGCCGCGTCGTCGCTTTCCCAGTAGACGGCGCGCAGGGGAAGGCCGCTGATCTGTTCGGCTTTTTTCCAGAGCTCCATGGCTTCTTTCGATGCTTCGGCAACATCGCGGCCCATACCGGGCTCTTGGGAACCTTGGCCGGGGAAAAGGACGGCGGTGGGGACAGTAGACATATAGACCTCTACTTTTTTGGGGTTGGGGCCGGGCTGATGGCCTTGAGCAGGCCGGGGAGATTGCGCCGGACAACGTCGAGTTCGTCGTCGCTTACATTGGGCATTTCAACGGGGGGCTCCTTTGTGATGGCGTCCCCTTGCTGGATGATGGCAACAGCGGCGGCGGCCCGCCCCATAATGCAGAAAAAGCGTTCCGGTTTCCAGCCCGCAGCCTCGATGTACCCGGCGGCGTTCTTGGAATAAAGGAAATCGGGTTCGCCCGCTTCATTGACGATCGGGTGGGCCTTTTCCTTGTTGGTTTTGATCCATGCCCGGAAACGGGGAAGATCGGCGATAAATTGGTTGAGTTCCTTTTCGGAAAACGGAGGCTGATTGTACAGCGTTTCCGCCGAAGCGGGGAGTACGGTCAGCAGAAGCAGCAGCCCGGCAAGGCCGAGGCGGAAAAAAAGAGCCATGTGTCACGTCGCTTGTTGAAGGTATGGGCGGCGTCCATTGTTGCGCCGGGACAAAAAGATAGAGCCCCTGTGCCCCGGCGTATAGTATATTAATCGTATTTGATGGAACTGATCTGCATGAGCTTGTTCCAGTTGTGATGCGATTCGATGTAGCGCATCGTACCGGTTTTGCTACGGATAATCATGGAATGCGTAACGGCTCCCTGCCCGGAGAACTGGACGCCGCGCAGGAACGTGCCGCCGGAGATGCCGGTGGCCGCAAAGAAGACGTCATCTCCCTGCACCAGCGTGTCGGCGTCAAGGATCTGGGCAAGGTCGATGCCCGCTTCCTGAATGGCGGCTTTTTCCGCTTCGGACTGGGGATCGAGGCGGGCAAGCATGGCGCCCCCCGCTCCCTTGATGGCGCAGGCCGCCAACACCCCTTCAGGCGTGCCGCCGGTCCCCATCATGACGTCGACTTCGGAACGCTGATCCACGGCCATCAGGGCACCGGCAACGTCGCCGTCGGTATGCAGCTGGATGCGCGCGCCCACGGCCCGGATTTCCTGAATGAGCTTTTGATGGCGGGGCTTATCGAGGACGAAGACCACAAGGTCGTTGGTATCCTTGCCCAGCGCCTTGGCGATGAGGCGGAGATTGACGTGGACCGGCGCGTCCAGATCGATGACGTCACGGGCGGCTTGGCCGACAACCAGCTTTTTCATGTAGAAGCTGGGGCCGGGGTTGTACATGCTGCCTCCCGGAGCGGCCCCGACGACGGCAATGGCGTTGGGGCGCCCATAAGCGAGCAGGTTGGTCCCCTCGACGGGGTCCACGGCGATGTCAAGGGAAGGCCCATTGCCCATGCCGATGATTTCGCCGTTGTAGAGCATGGGCGCTTCGTCCTTTTCCCCTTCCCCAATGACGACTTTGCCCGCGATGGGCAGGGAGTTGAAGGACAGGCGCATGGCGTCCACGGCGGCGCCGTCTCCGGCGTTTTTATCGCCGCGCCCGAGCCAGCGCGCGGATGCCAGAGCGGCGGCTTCGGTGACACGGACAAGATCAAAGGCGAGGTTGCGCTCCGGCGCTTCCATAAGGGACATATCGCTCTCCAGAAAATATGAATGGTTCATGAACGCCCGGCCTCCGCCGATCCAGCGGCTCAGGCGGTATTGGGAACATAGATCAGGCGAAGCCGCTCTTCAAGAAAAAGCTCACCGCCCGACGGCTGGAAGGCACGCTTTCCGGGAGGGGGGATTCGTGCTAGAGGGGGGCATGTTCAATCATACCACAGAAGTCCTGCCCATTGAGGCCCTGCTCCCGGATCTGCTTGAAACATTGGGCAGCGGGACCCGATGTATACTTGAAGCGGCGCCCGGCGCGGGCAAGACGACGCGGGTTCCCTTGGCATTGCTCCGGGCGGCATGGCTCGACGGCAAAGGCATCCTGATGCTGGAGCCCCGGCGCATGGCGGCCCGGAACGCGGCCCGGTACATGGCTTCTCTGCTTGGGGAAAAGGTCGGCCAGACCGTGGGGTATCGGGTGCGCTTGGATTCCCGGGTGAGCGCGTCCACCCGGATTACGGTGGTGACCGAAGGCGTCTTGACCCGGATGCTCCAGGACGATCCCGAGCTTCAGGGCGTCGGCTGCCTGATTTTTGACGAGTTTCATGAGCGCAGCCTGAACGCCGATTTGGGGCTTGCCCTTGCGCTTGATTGCCAGCAGGGCCTGCGTGATGATCTGCGGTTGCTGATCATGTCGGCCACATTGGATTCCGGGCCGCTCCTCAAGCTGCTGCAACAGGATTTTTCCGGAGCGGTCCCGGTGCTGAGGAGCGAGGGGCGCGCGTGGCCCGTGGAGACGCACCATCTTCCGCTGCCCCGGGCAGACATTCCAATGGAGAGGTGGGTTGCGGACGCCGTCCGGCGCGCGCTGCGGGAGGAGAACGGCAGTATCCTCGTGTTCCTGCCGGGAACGGGCGAAATCCGAAAAGTTGAAGCGTTACTTCAAGACGTGCGATCGGATACCGTACATCTTTGTCCGCTGTACGGCGATCTGCCCGCAGCGGAGCAGGATGCCGCCATTGCGCCGGTTTGGGCTCCGGTACGGAAGATAGTGCTTGCGACGTCCATTGCGGAAACCAGTCTGACGATCGAAGGTGTGCGGGTAGTCATCGACTCCGGCTTGGCCCGCACAGTGCGTTTCGACGCGGGAACGGGCATGTCCCGGCTTGTCACGGAGCGCGTATCCCTCGCCAATGCCGAGCAGCGTAGGGGCCGGGCAGGGCGGACGGAGCCGGGCGTATGTTACCGGCTGTGGCATCAAGGGGACGAAGCGGGAATGGCGGCCCATATCCGCCCGGAAATATTGGACGCCGACATGGCCCCGCTGTGCCTTGAGCTTGCCGTATGGGGGATCACCGCCCCTTCTTCCCTGCACTGGCTGGACGAGCCCCCGGTGGAAGCGGTCAATCAGGCTATTCCCTTGCTCCGCAGCCTGGAGGCAGTCGACGCGGTGGGGAGGGTGACCGCACGGGGAAGGGTCATGGCCCGTCTTCCCTTGCATCCGAGGCTTGCGCACATGGTCCTTGCAGCCAAAGCGTTTGGGCTTGGCAAGGCCGCCTGCCTGTTGGCGGCAATGGCTGATGAGCGTGATCCGCTGCGCCTGCGCGATGTGGATATCCGCCCGCGTCTGGCGTTGCTCGGACACGGTCAGGGTTCGCCCGCCGTTTTCCGCATTCGTGAGGCGGCCCGCCAGATAGGGCGGTTGGTTGATGCGGCGGGAGAACCGCCGCACCGGACCCCCATGAGCATACCGGAAGAGGAACAGGCCGGTGTCTTGCTCGCCTTGGCGTACCCGGATCGCCTCGCCCAGAAACGGAGCCGGGGCAGTTATCGTATGGCCAACGGGCGCGGCGGCTTTCTGGACGATACGGACTCGTTGGCCGACGAGCCCGTGCTGGCTGTGGGGGCCGTCAACGGTGGCTCCGGCAATGTGCGTATCTGGCAGGCTGCGCCGCTTTCTCAGGAAACGGTTGCGGCATTGTACCAGACTCAGTTTACCAAGAACGAAGAGGTCGTGTGGGACAGCCGGGAACAGGCTGTAGCGGCGCGGAAGCGCGTGAGCTTCGGGGCATTCATTATAGAAGAAACCCCGTTGAGAAACGGTGACGCGTCCCTTGCGGACCGGATGGCGCAAGCGGTGCTTTCGGGGATCCGGGAACTCGGGATGTCGTGTTTGCCGTGGACGGAAGAGCTGTATCAATGGCGGCTGCGCGTCGAGCTGCTGCGGGCCGTGGATAAAGGCGGGGACTGGCCCGACGTTTCGGAAGAAGCGCTCTTAACGGGGCTAGAAGACTGGCTTGTCCCCTTTTTGCAAGGCATATCCCGGCGTTCTCAGTTCTCGAAAATCGATCTGGCGGCGGCCCTTCATGCGTTGCTCCCGTGGCGCAAGCAGCGGGAGCTTGATGCGATGGCCCCCACTCATATGGAAGTCCCCTCAGGATCCTTTATCCGTCTGCTCTACGAGGCCTCGGCGGAAGGGATAGTGCCGGTTCTTGCGGTCAAGCTCCAAGAGATGTTTGGTATGCAGGAATCCCCCGCGATAGCTGAAGGGAAGGTTCCGGTTCTTGTCCACCTCCTGTCCCCTGCGGGAAGGCCCTTGCAGATCACCCGTGATCTCAAAGGATTTTGGAAGAATGGGTATCCAGCCGTCAGAGCGGAAATGCGGGGGCGGTATCCGAAGCACCCGTGGCCTGAAGATCCTTTTGCGGCCCTTCCCACACGGCTGACGAATCGGCGTATTCAGAACAGATCGTAGAGGGAAAATCTTTCGGCTGGTCCCGCAGGGGGCTGCTTTTCGAAAAGGCCCCCTCCTTTTTCGTGCCCGGCAAGGCCGCGGGCAGTCCCCGAGACAGCTTACTTTACTTTTGCGGGTGTTGCGGTAGAATAACCCCTTTACGTCTATCTTTATTAACCGTTCCGATTTCGAGGTATTACATGCGCGCCGAACAGCATCTTGAGGCTTCTTTCAGGGCTGTACTGAAAAATATGAACCTTCCCTGGCCGGATAAGGCCGTCATCGAACCTTCCAAAGATCCCAAGCACGGCGATCTGGCTTCCAACTTGGCGTTGGTATCCGCCAAGGCCGCAGGGATGCCGCCGCGCGAGCTGGCCGCAAAAATGGCCGAAGCCCTGCGGAATGAGGATACTTCCTTGGCCTCCGTTGAAGTGGCTGGCCCCGGCTTTCTGAACGTGACGTTCAGCCCCGAGTTCTGGCGTGAAACGATCCGGCGCATTGATGATGCCGCCGATCGCTTTGGGCAGGCCACTGTTGGGAAAGGCTGCAAGGTACAGGTGGAGTACGTTTCGGCCAACCCCACCGGCCCTCTCCATATCGGTCATGGCCGGGGCGCGGCGGTGGGCGATACCTTGGCGCGCATCCTCCGTTTTGCCGGTTATGACGTCACGACGGAATACTATATCAACGACGCTGGCCGTCAGATGCGGCTCCTTGGCCTTTCCATTTGGCTGCGTGCCAAGGAACTTGCCGGAATAGCTGTGGAATGGCCTGAAGATTACTATCGAGGGTCCTATATCATTGATATTGCGCGCGAGATGATGGACAAAGATCCAGGGCTGACCTCGCTTTCCGATGCGGAAGGGCAGGACAGGTGTTTTGCCTACGGTATGCAGACCATCCTCGACGGCATCAAGGAAGACTTGCGGGAATTCCGGGTTGAGCATCAGGTGTGGTTCTCCGAGCGTTCTCTTGTGGAGCGCGGAGCTGTTGAAGAAACCTTTGAGCGCTTGAAGAAGGCTGGCCTTTCCTTTGAAAAGGACGGAGCCCTGTGGTTCCGTACGACGGATTTTGGTGACGACAAGGATCGCGTCCTGCGCAAGTCCGATGGCTCGCTGACCTACTTCGCTTCGGACATCGCCTATCATGACGATAAGTATCGCCGTGGGTTTGATCGCGTGGTCGATGTCTGGGGCGCGGACCATCATGGGTATGTCCCCCGCATGAAAGCGGCGGTTCAGGCCGTGGGCCGGAAGGCGGAAGATCTTGACGTCGTGCTCATCCAGCTTGTGAACCTGCTGGAGAACGGCACGCAGGTGGCCATGTCCACGCGCGCCGGGCAGTTCGAAACCTTGGCCGATGTGGTCAAGGAAGTGGGCGTGGACGCCGCGAGATTCATGTTCCTGTCCCGCAAGAGCGACAGCCATCTTGATTTCGACCTCGCCCTGGTGAAACAGCGTTCCATGGACAACCCGGTTTATTATGTCCAGTACGCACATGCCCGTGTACGGTCCGTGTTGCGGAAGGCCGCCGAGGCGGGGCTGACGCTGCCTGAAAAGACGGATCTGGCGCTGCTGGCTCCCCTTTCCGAGGCGGAAGATCTGGCTCTCCTGCATTTCCTTGATCGGTTTGAAGATGTGGCCAAGGGCGCCGCACAAGCCTTGGCGCCGCATCACATCAGCTATTATTTGATGGAACTCGCTGGGATGCTGCACAGCTACTATGCCAAACATCCCGTCCTTCAGGCTGGCGATCCTGAGTTGGCCTTGGCTCGTCTCGCGTTGCTCCGTTCCGTGGGGCAGGTGGTAAAAAATGGTCTTGAACTTCTTGGCGTAAGTGCTCCTGAAAGCATGTAGGGGGATCGCCTCGCTCTCAGCCGGACCCTGTCCCGTGGGGTCCGGCCTTCCGGTTCCCTCACTTGAGACGCCATTCAGACAGCAGGATAGAACATGTCTCTGATGCCATTTTCCAGTCGCTCTTCGTCGCGCTCATCCGGGGGCGGCGATGCTGGTGGCGAAAAAAAGTTGTCTAACCGGAAATACACGATCAGTTTGAGTTTTTCCGGCCTCATTACGAGCGGGATCATTACGATCATCGCCATCGGGTGGATTTTTGCCTTCGGAGTCATCGTCGGCAGGGGGTATAATCCCGAAAAGAAAATGCCCGAGCTGGCGCGCTTGTTGCCGCCGCCTGAAGGGCAGGACGCTCCGAAAGAAGCGAAAGGGATCTTGAAGCCTGAGGAACTGACGTTCATGACGGATCTCAAGCAGACGCAGCCCGCGGCCAATGCGGCTCCCAACAAGCCCGAAGCGAAGGCGGCGCACCCAACCGCTCAGCCCGTGGCCGCTGCGACGCCCAAACCGGAAGCCGCTTCTGCGGATAAGGCCAAATACGACTTCGTCTTTCAGGCTGTGGCGTACAAGAGCAAAGACAGTGCCGACAAACTGCGCGAACGCATGGAAGGCGAAGGGTTGCGCACTCGTATGACCATTGAGAAGAACAACAAGGGACGTCCCAAATGGTTCCGCGTGCAGGTCCTCGTCCGTGGAACGGATGCGGATGCCTCGGCCGCCAAGCAGGTCCTCGTCAAAATGGGATTGAAGGATGCAACACAGGTTTCGAAAAAGCCTGTTCGGGGGCGGTGAGCGAATGGATATCTTGTCTCGTTTTTTTGCTGTTCCGGGTGCTCTCTTCCTGCGTTGGATAGATGCCCTTGGGGATACGTTTTTATTCCTGCTGGAGGGATTGCGGCAGATATTCATAGCTCCTAAGCTGTTCATCAAGGTCCTTCAGCAGTTGTATGTGATCGGCACGAAATCGTTGTTCGTCATTTGCCTGATTGCGCTGTTTACGGGAATGGTCCTTGGCTTGCAGGGATATTATGTCTTGGTGAAGTTTGGCTCGGTGGGTTTTTTGGGGGCCGCTGTTTCGTTGACGCTCATCCGGGAGCTTGGTCCCGTCCTGACGGCCATCATGGTCACGGGGCGTGCGGGCTCGTCCATGGCCGCTGAAATCGGGGTCATGCGCATCACGGATCAGATCGATGCGCTGGAAGTCATGGATATCCCCGGCATGGGGTATCTGGTCGCGCCCCGTTTTGTCGCTTCGTTGATAGCTTTTCCGCTTTTGACGGCTATTTTTGATGTGGTCGGGATCATCGGGGGCTACCTGACCGGCGTACTGCTGTTGGGCGTTAATGAAGGCGCCTATTTCCACGGCATAGAGAGCAGTGTCCTGATGCCCGACGTCACGGAAGGGTTTATCAAGTCGTTTGTGTTCGCGCTGCTGATAGCGTTGATCTGCTGCCATCAAGGATATAATGCGCACAGGCGGCGTGACGGCATGGGGCCCGAAGCGGTCGCCAATGCAACGACCTCCGCGGTTGTGATTTCGTGCGTGTTCGTTCTCGTGGCCGACTATGTGGTCACTTCGGCCATGCTGCGCTAGGAGGTTCAGGTGAAGGATCAGCATTCTTCTTGGGATATACGCCTCGAACACCTCCGAGTAGGCTACGGGTCCCGCGTCGTCCTCGACGATATCAATGCGGTTTTGCCCGGAGGCAAGATCACGGTCATCCTGGGCGAGTCCGGATGCGGCAAGTCGACCTTGCTGCGGCACGTCATCGGGCTTTCGCGGCCCATGCAGGGGCATATCCTTTATGGGGGGCAAGATCTGTTCGCGCTCCCAGAACGCCAGTTCCGGCGGGTGCGGCGGCGCTTTGGCGTGCTGTTTCAGGATGGGGCCCTGCTCGGTTCGCTGACGCTCGCTGAGAATGTGGGGTTGCCGCTGCATGAGCATACCCGTTTGCCCAAAGCGACTATCCGTTCTACCGTCCTGCGTATTCTGGATCTGGTGGGGCTTGCCGAGTTTGCCGATTATTATCCTAATGAATTGTCCGGCGGGATGAAGAAGCGCGGCGGATTGGCCCGCGCTATTGTCACGGAGCCGCCGTTGCTTTTTTGCGACGAGCCGACCTCCGGGCTCGATCCGATCAACTCGGCCCAAATGGATCAGCTTCTGTTGGATATGCGCAAGGCATACCCTGAAATGACCCTGATTGTGGTCAGCCATGATCTGGCGAGCGTGGCCCGCATTGCGGAACACGTGCTGGTCTTGCGTGACGGGCGCGTCGTTTTTTCGGGTTCGTATGAGGCGCTGAAGGCTTCTACGGATGAATATCTTCGGCGCTTCATGGACAGGAAGGCTGAAGAAAAAGCCAGTCGTGTCGCAACCACCGCGACGGATCCGGACGTTCGGGCCGCGCTGGATGCGTGGCTCGAAGGGTAAACGTTCTCATCAAGGACAAGGAAGGAACCCCCATGTCGTTTTCCAAAGAAGCCGCTGTTGGTTTTTTTGTCATGCTCGGACTGGTCTGTGTCGCTTACCTGACGGTAAAGCTTGGGCGCATGGAAGTTTTTCATTCCGAGGGATACGTTTTGACGGCCTCGTTCAATTCCGTGTCCGGCCTGCGCCCCGGTGCGGAGGTCGAGATCGCCGGCGTCCGCGTCGGGCGGGTCAAGTCCATCCGGCTGGATGACAAACAGCCCCGTGCTGTTGTAGAATTGCAGCTAGGGGATAATGTGCATCTTACGGATGACGTGATCGCCTCGGTCAAAACCAGCGGGCTTATTGGAGATAAGTACATCAGCCTGGAGCCCGGCGGTTCTGGGGAACCGTTGAAGAACGGCGACGAAATTACGGACACCGAATCGGCGGTGGATATTGAAAGCCTCATCAGCAAGTATGTGTTTGGGAAGGTGTGATTATGATGCGTACAATCAGACATATGGTTTTGGCGTTGTGCAGTGTGTTTATCCTTTGCGGTACCGTCCATGCCGCGGAATCTCCGCTCGCGGTTTTGCAGACGCAGATCGATCAGATTTTGAATGTGCTGAAGGAACCCAATTATAAAGATCCGATTAAGCGGGTTCCTCTCCGTGCTCAAATCGAGAAATATGTTCATGAAATTTTTGATTTCAGTGAATTCTCCGCGCGCACGGTGGGCAGAAATTGGCCGAGTTTTTCCGATGCCCAGAAAGAACGGTTCGACAAGGCCTTTGCGAATCTCCTGCTCATAACCTACCTTGACAAAATTCAGGGATACAACGGGGAAAAGATCGAATATTCCGGTGAAGTCCTCTCGACAAAGGGTGATCGCGCCGAGATCCAGACCATCGTCACCCTGTCCGACGGCAAGCCCGTTCCGGTGGCGTACCGGATGATGTTGAAGAACGGAAAGTGGGTCGTGTATGACGTGCTGATCGAGAATGTCAGCCTGATCAAGAACTACCGTTCGCAGTTCCAGGATGTCTTGACGCGAGGGACTCCTGAACAGCTGATCGAAAGGGTTGAAGCCCGCGCCAGAGAGCTTCAGGCCCAATCCACCGTCAATTAACGGACTATTTCATGACTGCTGAGCAACGTTTTTTCCCAATCTGGAAGATGTGTCTGTGTGCCGCCGTTGTGTTGTCCCTGATGGGATGCGCGGCAAAGCATGGCGATAAGGCCGTCAACTCTCCTGATGTGCAGGCGGTTGAAACGACGTCGTCGGTTGGAGCGGCTAGCGTGGCGGATTCCGATTCTGCCTTCGAGGATTACGACGATGAAGAATCTGAGGCCATTGCCGACCCCTTGGAAGGGTGGAACCGGTTCTGGTTCGGCTTCAATGACGTCCTCCTGTTGAAGGTCGTTAAGCCCGTCTACACGGGGTATACCTATATTACCCCGTCGCCTGTGCGGACCGGGCTCAGCAATGCTTTTCACAATATCCAGATGCCTATCCGTTTTCTGAACTGCGTGTTGCAGGGACGTTTCGGGGAAGCCTGGATTGAAGTCGGGCGTTTCGTTGTGAACACGACTGCCGGTTTTGGCGGTGTTTTCGATGTCGCCAAGCAGAGTAAGCCGCTCATCCCCGTGGATAATCGAGATGCTGATTTTGGCCAGACGCTCGGCGTATGGGGATTTGGCGAGGGGATTTATCTTGTATGGCCTGTCGTCGGGCCGAGTACGGTACGTGACACGGTAGGCCTTGCCGGAGACTGGACGACGTCCGCATTCTTCTGGATTTCGGAACCCATCGGTCCCCTTGAGTTTGAACCCGCGCTGGCGGCAAGCCTTGGCCTCCGCTTCAACGATATGGGGACGGTAATCAGCACATACGAATCGCTGAAAAAGAGTGCTGTGGAACCTTATATTGCGGCACGGGATGCCTACGTCAAATACCGCCGTGCCGGAATCATGGGTAACCGATTCCAATGGTAATGTGTCATTGAACAGTAAAAAAGCCCTCCTAGGAGGGCTTTTTTACTGCGAGGGGAAAACCTGCAAGGCTACGTGAACTTTTCAAGAAATTCAGCTTTCAAAAAGTAAGACATCAACAGGCGTTCCCGCCTCAAGGCCTTCTATCCGTGCGGAAATGCGCACCAGCCCTTCCGAATCCAGCAACGTCCGAAGGAGCCCCGACAGGCCGGGGACCGGGACGGCGCGCGGAAGGCCGTTCGCCTGATGTTCCAACCTCACGCGGATATAGTCTTCGCGTCCTTGGCGGGAAGCGATGTTGCGCGACAGTATGGCCTGGCGCGAAGGCCAGAATGTCTGATCGAAAGCGTGTCCGTATCGGAAATTCCCCTGCCCAAAAAACTGGGCCATGAGGGAATGCCCGGCAAGGTGGCGGAGAAAGGGAACCCCCAGAACGTGCATGACGACCTGCGCGGAGGCTACCTGTCCTGGAAGCCCCCAGACGAGTGTCTGGCCGCAGCGGGCCAATATCAACGGTTTGCCCGGACTGAGCGCAACGCCGTGGCAAAGGATTTCCGTGTCGCCCAAGGATTGCAGGGCTTCCAGGGTCAGATCCCGGACGCCTATGGAGCTTCCTCCGGACAGGAAGACGACATCCGCCGAAAGGCCGTTTTCTCCTGCCAGGGCCGCTTTGAGGGAAGCCGTCAGCGGTCCGAGCCGATCCGGCGCGATGCCGAATGTGGAGACATCGGCAACCGGACGGAGCATGGCTGAAAGGGCGAGTGTGTTGACGTCGCGGATCTGGCCGGGACGTGGGGTTTGCTCAGGGGATACAAGTTCGTCGCCCGTGGAAAGGATGGAAACCCTCGGACGCCTGATAACGGGAACCTCGGTGATGCCAAGAGCCGCTAAGAGCCCGATTTCTTGTGCGCGGAGTTTTGTTCCCCGCTCAAGGAGGGGGGTACCTTCTTGAGCATCATCCCCTTTTTGCATGACATATTCGCCTGGGGCGACGGAACGGCGCATTTCAATGACGCCAGCGCCGAACGGCTTGGTATGCTCGACCATAATGACGGCATCCGCTCCTTCGGGAAGGTAGCCACCCGTCACGATAGCAGCACACTGTCCGGATTGGAGCGTGAAGTTGGGCGGCCGGTCGATGGCAATTTCCCCGACGCAGTCAAGCCACACAGGATTAGCCTCCGAAGCCCCGAAGAGATCGGAAGCTTGCACGGCATAGCCATCCATTCCCGAGCGGTTGGCTGGCGGCAAGGTTTCCGTGGCCATAATCGTTTCAGCCAGTATGGGGCCGCCGGAAAGCTTGTCCAGCCGTTTGCTTTCTTGGGGAAGGGGAGAAACGTCGAGTAGCCGGGAAATGACTTCCTCGACAGGAAGGACGTGGAGAAAATCCTTTTGCATATCCTTATCCTTTTGTTATGTATATTTATTTGTTATTAAAGAATATTTTTATATATATTTCTTGATAATAGCAGATTCTGCTAACTTATTTCTAACCCAAAATTCTTTTACTATCCTTGTAGATACTCTCTCCCCACATCCCCTCTCACAAAAAAAGCACGTCCACAAGAGTCCTTTGGGCGAAGTCTCTAGCCGCACCCTTCGCGGGTCCTTCCGGCCCGTGGGATCTCCCAACGGCGGTTCGACCCCATACTGTGGCTACGACTTGCGAAATGGAACCCCCGAAATAATGAGATGTTTTCTGGGGATGTTAGCTGCTGCCTAAAAAGTTGGCATATTTATTTCAAATAAAATTAAGGTGCTATGATGAAAAAGAACAAATATGCCGGGCAGGTCAAAAAGCGGTGTGAGGCCGAAACGCTCAACGCCTCAGAGAAAAATATGCTTGCAAAGGTAGAGCAGGATCGGACGCTCCGCCAGTCGCTCTACCATCCCATAAGGGTGAAGGCCCCCGACATCCCCGTGGATGAGCTGATC
>NZ_JNJP01000079.1 GCF_000701705.1 Bilophila wadsworthia ATCC 49260
GCGCCCAGATCAATGACATCGTGCTTGATCCGGCCACCCCGGATCTGTTCACCGCCGAGCTGTTCATCCCGCAAGCCGAGGGCGGCTGGTACATCCGCGAAGTGGGACTGTGGATGGATGACGGGACGCTGTTCGCCGTGGGCAACACGCCGCTGACCGAGAAGCCGGACATCAGTTCCGGCGCGGCAACGGACCTGCTTGTGCGGCTCATCATCCGCGTCCTCGATGCGGCCACGGTTTCCATCGAGATCGACCCGGCGCAGGTGCTGGCGACGCGGGAGTACGTCGACCGCAAGCTCGACGCGCACAACAAGGACGGCGGGGCGCACGAGACGCTGGCCCGCAAGAGCGTGCAGATCAAGGCCGGGACGGGGCTCACGGGCGGCGGCACTCTCGAAGCCGACCGGACGCTGACCGTCAAGTACGGCAACACGGCGGGCACGGCGTGTCAGGGCAATGACGTGCGCCTTGCCGACGCTCGGACGCCAAAGCCGCACAAGGCTACGCACCAGACCGGAGGTTCGGACGCCATCACGCCAGCGGACATCGGGGCCGCGGACAAGACGATTCAGATCAAGCCGGGCACGGGCCTCACTGGGGGAGGCACTCTCGAAGCGGATCGAACCCTGACGGTCAGCTATGGCACGGCTGCGGGCACAGCGTGCCAAGGGAACGACGCCCGTCTGAGCAATGCCCGGACGCCTACGGCACACAAGACCACACACAGGACTGGGGGCACGGACGCGCTCACTCCTGCGGACATCGGCGCGGCCCCTGCTTCGCATACAAGCGTGGAGGCTACGGATACCGTGTTGGGCCATGCCAAAGCCTCCCAAACAACGCCAAAGGCCGCCGGAACCGCCGCTGTAGGTACGGAGAAAAGCACGTTTGCACGGGGCGATCATATGCATCCTGCGCAGACCACGATCACTGGGAACGCTGGCACGGCGACGAAGCTGTCTACCGCCCGGACGATTGACGGCGTCAGCTTCAACGGTTCAGCGAACATCATACACTATGGAACCTGTTCCACAGCGGCGGAAACAGAGGCTAAGGCGGTCAACTGTACGGGCTTTGTTCTCGCAACAGGGGCACGCATCGCGGTGCGCTTCACGGTCACGAATACGGCAGCCAACCCGACACTCAACGTCAATGCAACCGGAGCCAAGGCCATCCGGTACAGAAATGCCGCGATTGCTGCGGGATACCTTGCCGCAAACAGGACATATGATTTCATCTATGATGGTACGTACTTTCAACTCATAGGCGATATTGACACCAATACGACATACGCCGTTGCTACTCAAGCAAAGAACGGCCTTCTTTCCGCAGCCGACAAGAAAGCTCTCGACTACTGCGAGGCCCTTCGGCTCTCCATGATCGGCGTTCCGCGCTACTGGCGCTCCACGACCCTGCCCGCCGGGCACGTCTGGGCGAACGGCGACCTCGCGCTGTTCGCAGACTGGCCCGAACTGAAAAAGATATACGATGCCGGAGGGTTCGCAGGGATGTTGCTGGCGTATAACGCGAACTCCGCCACCATCGCAGCTAACCTCGGAAAATGGCGACCAAATGCTGCTAACCCTACGGGATTATACGTTCCTAACCTAAGCGAACAGTTTTTCCGAGGGTGGACGCCTGGGGCGGGCCGGGAAGCGGGAAGCTGGCAACAGGATGCTGTTGAAACGGGAATAACCTCCATATATTGCGAGCCGATGGGAGGCTATGGGGATAACTATCCTGCTACAGTTACACTAGAAGGGAATGTCTCTCTGCATGATACCGGCTACGCAGACAGTATTATAGTATACATGACAGACATTGGTACACCAGTCGTTCACCGTAGATACTATATTAACCAGCGTCAGGCATTGGAAACACGACCTGTAAATATCGCTCAACCTTCCATCATCTATCTTGGCCTCCCTGCTTGAGTTTTTGTGACGGACTGCGCCTTTCCGAGGGTGGACGGGGGGAAGCCGTACAGCGGGTTCAGCGCAGGAGGACGCGATCCGCAACATCGCCGGTAAGCTGGGCGAAACAATCCACACGGAGCTTTTTGATGGCGCTTTTTATATTGGGAGTACAACCGGAACGCGTAGCTATCCAGAGGGAGGCTATACTGCTGGTTTCCCCTTCCTCGACGCCTCCCGTGTAGTCTCGACCGCTAATGAAAATCGTCCGGCCAACGTTGCGTTACCCGTGGCCTTGTATATTGGCCTCCCGGCCTAAGCGCGGAGGCCGAGATACAGGCAGACCGGGAGGTCAACCGAAGCTGGCATGACCGTAGGAGATGCTCCGTAGATTGGATTTGACCATGAAGCATCAAAATCCAACCTTACATCTCCTGCGCCGCTCACCGCATTAGTCGTCGTCGAGCCAGCGAGTGTCACTCGAAATGCTCCTGCGCTATTGGTGGTGGCTGGCTCACCACCAGCACCTCTTGTCCATGAAGCCTCACCCACACCAAAGCGCCCGCCCTGTATCAGTCTGCCAGCTCCCGACCTTTTCTGATGTTAACCCCGTAAAAAAACAACCTGTTACCGCAGGCAAGCCCGCCGGGTTTGTTGCCCCGGCGGTACTGCCACCCACCCAAGCTCGGAAAGGCTGCACTTGTGGAAAAAAGTCATGAAGGTACACCAAGATAGACAATTACGGGTATGTACACATGCGCAGGCGCAAATTCAGTGCCGGTATGCGTATCTCCCCAAGATCGGGAGGCATCAAAATCAAACGCGGTCTGCTGGCCGTTCATCGCCCCCTGTTGTGGATTTATACCGTCAGACGCACCTAGCCCGCTCAGAACTCCTGAGGACTCCCAGACATACGAGCATATATCAAGGTCAATTTTACCCGTAAGCGCCCGCCCTGTATCAGTCTGCCAGCTCCCGACCTTTTCTGATGTTAACCCCGTCCAAGCTCGGAAAGACTTTTATCAATAAAAAACCATTAACCATAGGAGATAGTTATGACCATTCCTCAACTTCATATGTATGATTTGAAGACTGGCGAATACACTGGCAGCCGTGATGCCACTCAGCGTCCGAATGGCGAGTATATTCTTGAGGCGACTGGCGCGACGCCCGTTGCTTTGCCCGCATCCATCCCCTCCGGCCATGTCGCCCGCTGGACCGGGGATGCATGGGAGACGGTGGAAGACCACCGCCAGCACATGGACGAGCGTGGTCGCAAGGAAGGCGGGACGCAGTACTGGCTTCCCGGCGACACGTGGCGTTCCGAGCCCCGGTATACGGAGGAGCTTGGCCCGCTTCCCGATGGTGCGCTTTTGACGAAGCCCGAACGTCCGCTCTCCGAGTACCGTGACGACAAGCGGCGTGAGGTTGCCGCGGGCTATACGGCGGCGCTGACGGCAACCCTGACCATGCCCGCGGCAAACCCTTCCGCCGTGGAAGTGGCGACGGAGGCGGCTCTCCTTGCCGCTGGTGACGCCGCCGGGCTTGAATACGTGCAAAGCATCCTGAGCGCCCGGCGTGACGAGCTGTTCGCGCTTGTTGACGGCGCGGCCAGCCGTGAGGATCTGGAGCGGATAGAGATCGCCTATCCCGTTTGAGTCTTGTTTGCTCTTCGTCGTGCTTCCCCGGAAATCCCTTTGGGATAACCGGGGAATTTTTATATAACATATTGAAAAAATTATATATTTGTTGACAAACGAGGCCTGCATGGTATCTTTTTATCAAGTAATTCAAGTAATTTACATAAAAGGAGCCAAGCATGTACAACGCTTCGTTTTATCCCACGCCGCCCGAAGTGGCGGAGAAGATGCTTGCCAAGGTGGGCAAGCTCTACGAACGCTCGATCCTCGAACCCTCGGCAGGGAAGGGCGACCTTGCCGATGCCGCCGTGGGAAAGCTGGATCGGTATTACAACCGCTGCCGTGAGGTGGTGCACTGCATCGAGATCGAGCCGGAGTTGCAGGCCGCGATCCGGGGCAAGGGCTATCCGCTGGTCGGTACGGACTTCCTCACGTTCTGGCCGGACGAGAAGTATGACCTGATCATCATGAACCCGCCGTTCGCCAATGGCGAAGCGCATTTGCTCCATGCGTGGGAAATCCTCGACCATGGGGACATCGTGTGCCTGCTCAACGAGCAGACGCTTCTGAACCCCTGCACGGAGAATAGGAAACTGTTGGCCACGATCATCGAACAGCACGGAGAGGTTGAACACCTCGGCAGTTGCTTTGCCAAGGATGCCTTCCGAAGTGCGCAGGTGTGCGTTTCGATGGTTCATCTGCACAAGAAACGGGAGGAGCCGGAATTTTCCTTTGATGTCGGCTTTGGCGAAGAGGACGCCGCCGTTTTCAGCGACGGCTCCCGGTTCGAGAGTGAGGTTGCGACGCGGGACACTGTTGGGAACCTCGTGGCGCAGTACGGGCGTTGCCGTGAGCTGTTCGTCCAGATCGCGCATCTGGCGCAGGAGCTTGCCCACTACGCCGAGCCGCTCGGCACGGACGGCGGGGAAACGGTCGGGGCATCGCTCAAGGAGTTGATGCGGCAAAAGCCGACCCGCAGGGCGCAGGAGTTGGCGTACAACCGTTTCGTACGATCCCTGAAAAGGAGTGCATGGCGGGAGGTCTTGCGTCTGACCGATGTACGGAATTTGGCGTCCCACGGTGTCCAAAAGGAACTCGACAGGCTCTTGGAGAGCAACGAGCACATGGCGTTTTCCGAAGAGAATGTCTACGCGCTCGTTGAATCCATTTTCCTGAACCGTGGGACAATATTGCAGCAATGCGTGGTCGAGGCATTTGACCTCATGACCCGGTACTATGACGAGAACCGCATCCACATTGAGGGATGGAAGACGAACGATGCGTGGCGCGTGAACCGGCGTGTCGTCCTTCCTCGCATTGTTGACGTATGGTACGGTGGAGACGGGCATCTGACTTACGGCGATACCCGACAGAATTTGAACGACATAGACCGGGCGCTGGCTTTTCTCGAAGGCAAAAAGCTGGAATCCGTGCCGCGCACGGCTGTATGCGCCTTAGAGGAGCATTTCAAGGAATACGGTCCCGACTTCTCAGGCGTCCTGTTCGAGAGCACCTACTTTGAGATGCGCTGCTACAAAAAGGGGACGCTGCATATGTACTTCAAGGATAAGGAGCTTTGGGAACAGTTCAACCTGACCGCCGCGCGCGGCAAGAACTGGCTCCCGGACGATGTGAAGGCACGGGAGCGGGAGGCTCGCGCCCGGAACAGGCGGGCCGACCAGTACGGCCTCCCGCTTTCCGCCTGACCGAAGGCCCCGCCGAAACGCGGGGCTTTTTTTTATGTATTTTATTGAAAAAACAGGCTTTTTCTCTTTACAACCGAGAGTACTATGGTACTAATAATTCATGCGATTTCAACAACTTAAACAATTTAACCCAAAGGAAGACAACATGAACAACGCTACCCTCATCGCCGAACGTGATTCCCTCCGCGCCGCCTTCATCCGCTACATCGCTCTTGACCAGTTCATTGGCTGCGGGTGCAACCCCGACGACTTCGACGCCCACTTTGAAAACATGCAGGACGCCCTGCGCGGCGGAGCAATGAGCGAAACCGTCAGCAGCCTTTCTTCTTCCATTGAAGACGTCGTGTTCGACGTACTGAACGAGTGCGAAACCTTCCAGACCGAAGCCGAGTAACCGAAACGGCCCCGCCCACCGGGGGCCAGAACCTCACCCCAAAAAAGGAGCCAACTATGACCCGCCAAGCTATCCGTCTCGCAGTCGAACTCATGGACATTGCCCATCAGCGTCAGATTGAAGAAAACTTCATTGTTTTTGCCGGAAAACAGTGGATCGACGGCGAGTTCTCTCAAGCGATGGCCGAGAGCCATCCGGTTTTCACCGACTTTATGATGGAGCTGTTGGACAGCCATGAGGCCCGCGACATTTACGACGCGCTGAACCTACTCGAAAGCGCTGCCTAACTGAAACGGCCCCCGTGCCACCGGGGGCCAAACCTTAACCCCCAAAAAGGAGCCAAGTCATGTCAGCCATCTCTTTCCGCCAGTCGTTCCGCATTGGCCAGCGCGTGTGGGCCAAATTCGTAAAACTGAACAAGAACAACATGCTCTCAGAATACTACAAGGAGTGTTCGAGGGTCGGTGGTTGGGACTGGAGCCAGTGCCGCATCGAGAAGGTGCTTGAGATGAGCGCCGAGGAGTACGATGCCTTTTCCATTTCTTTGATGCACTCCAGACCGGGATTCAGCGAGTACGGCGGTTCGGACAGCGACAGCCCGTATAAGCCCAACCGTTTTTTTCAGTTCCAGTCTGATGAGGAGAAGGCGGACTGGCTCGCCAAGCTGTTTCTTGGCGTCATCCTTGTGACAGCCCCCGGACGTGAGCCGCTGGCGGTCGATCCTGAAGGTTACAGCTATGCCCGGTATGTCGGCATCGGCGTCCGCGTATCGCCTCCAATGGTGCGCGATCCCGGCAATCCCGTGGGACGGTGGCTGGTCAACGGACGCGAGACGGCGATAGTTGAAAGCGTCACTCCGGCCCGTTCCGGGACTCAAAACCATGTCCGTCTGATCATGTATGACGGAGAAGGCAAATATGCAGGCCGGACAGACTACTTTGTGCGGGCGGGGCGTTCCATCAGTTTGGGGCATTGGAGTTGGGCCTTCTCGAACCCCGACTACGAAAAAGTGTCTCCGGGGGCGCTGGCCACAATCATTGAGGAGTGTGACGCCCTTGACGCGGCATTGAAGCAGCTTGCCGAGGCCGAGTTTGTAGCCAGACGCCGGAAAGAGGAGAAGGCACGGGCCGAGTTTACGGCGCGGAAACCGGAGTGGGCCAAGGCGGTCGTCGTGGCCGAGCTGCGCGAGAGCGATAACGACCCTATGAGCGACTACTACGGGAGTTATCAAACGCGCCGGGTGTTCCTCGCATGGTCGAGTACGGATCGGGATGGCTTCGTGGAGATGCGGAAGGCTGCGGCCTTGTTCCCGCCCACGGCTGATCTTGCGACCGGGCCGAAGGACTATGAGCACCGGGAAAAGTACAGCATGGGGAATGGGTACTATCTGGCGGCGGAAGACTTCGACCGCGCCGGGTGGAAAGTGAGGAAGCTCTCACTTGTATACCCTCCCTACGAACTGGAATGGGAACCGAAGGAGGCGAAGTAGCATGGGCTGGATAGAGCTGCACCGGAAGCCGGGCGAGGACGACAAGGCGTTTTTTGCCCACGAGCTTGGCCCCGGATTCGTCGTCGAGGATGCTTCCCGGAACAGGGGAGAGGAGGCCGTCTACCTCGCCATCCGCTATGCATCGGGCGAATGGGAAGGAAAGACCGTAGGTATGGTGGCGCTCTACAGCGAGTCTCCGAGCAGGTTCCGCTACACGATAATCGAGGAGGGCCTTGGCCCCTTTGCCCGCTCGTGCCCTCCGCACATCCTGGATCGGCTTTCCCCCGTTGAGGAGCTTTACCCCGAAGGGAGCTTTGGAAGAGAGCACGCTGCCAGATGGCGAAAGATGTGCAGAGGATAGCGAGAAGCCCCGCCGAAAGGTGGGGCTTTTTTATGTATTTTATTGAAAAAACTGGCTTTTTTTCTTTACAACCGAGGGTACTATGGTACTAATAATTCATGCGATTTCAATAACTTACTTAAAAAGGAGAATCCCATGCACACCGACATCGCTTACAACAGCCTCCCCGTTTCCGAGCTTCTTGCCGAGTTTGACGAACGCTGGCCTCAAGCAGCCAAAAAGGACATGGATGAAGCTCAGAGAGTGCTGGATATGATTTTGGATGGTGGATATGCGAAGATGGGCGCGAACATGCGGAGGCTCCGCAAGGCCATCTTTGATGACAAGTCGGACGTTAATGAAATGTTGCTTGATTACCTCAACCGTGCTGCCAAGCGGTATGCCCGGCTTACCGGCATCACCGGAACTACCTGTTCTCGTGGAAAGTATGACAGCCTTCTCCGTACTCGGGACAGCAGCGGGCGTGCCACCGCGCGCAAGGCGTACTAGTCACCTCTGACGGCCCCCGTGCCACCGGGGGCCCGGACCATCCGCCCAAAGGAGCCAAGTCATGTCAGCTATGGAACAGTTCACCGAAGCGTTCTGCGAAAAGGCCATATCCGTCTTCATCATACTGGTCCCGGAGATCAACAACGCGGAAAGTGAAGCCCGCGAAGCCGCGCTGGAAGCCATGCGCGACTGCTGTATAGGAATCATCGGACGTGTACGCTCGGAAGCGGAGGAAGCCCCGTGGCTTGCCGAGGCGTACATCGCTGCAGGCATCCTCGACGTAGCCGAAGCCGGGAAGAAGGCTTTTGCGGATTATCGGAAAACCCATATGACTTGATTTTTTGTGTAATTTTATACACAAAAACTGTTTACAATGTGTAGTAAAATGTGTATATTCTTTGTAACAGGAAGGGGCCATGAAACGAAAGGACATCCTGAAAAAGCTGGCAGAGGCAGGATTTACGGTTCAGGAGGGCGGCAACCACACACGGGTCTACGACAAGAATGGGCGGTATGTATCCGCAGTCGGCAGACACACGGAAATCCCCGAACGAACCGTGAAGGAAATCGAAAAGCAAACGGGCGTCAAGCTGAGATAACCCAAAAGCGCGGGGAGGGAATCCTCCCCGCAGGAGGGCATATATGACTTACTACTTCTCCATTTTCCTCCCCGTGCGCGAGGGTGGATACGCCATCTTCTTCCCGGACTTCCCTGAAATCGCGTCGGAGGGGGAAACGGTTGACGAGTGCATGGTCATGGCGCAGGACGCCCTTTCCATCACCGTCGAGGAATACGCGAAGGCCCGCCGCGAGCTTCCCGCGCCTTCGACGCTGGAACAGGTACAGGCCGTGGCGCAGAAGGAGCTTGAGGACGAAACAGTGGACGCTTCCCGGCCCCCGCTGTTCCAGCTTTTCGGCGCGCCCGATATGGATATGACCCCGGTGCGCATCAACATCAGCCTCCCCAAGTGCGTGCTGGAGGGGCTGGACCGCAAGGCCAGCGCCCGGGGGATGACACGTTCGGCGCTCATCGCCAAGGCTGCACAGGCGTATATGTAACGGGTTGATGCGCTGATAGAGGGCAAAGAACGAAGCCCCCGGATGTTTGTCCGGGGGCTTCGTTCTTTGGTGCCAAAAGTCAGATCTGTTTTGCATTTGACAAACAGAAAGACAAAAATTAAATCATAATGAAGCTGTATTTTAAGACGAGGAAAAAGATTGATTTTCCTGCTATGGCTACTCGATGGAGGTAGCCATGACCGAGGAGCTGCAACGCATGATAGAGCAGGCCATAGTTGAGGTGCTGGCGGAACGGCGCAAGGCGTTGGGCCTGTCGGCGGAAGAATTGGGCAAGCGGGTATTTCCCGGAGCTTCAAACGCCCGAATGAAGGTACAAACCCTTACACAGAGGCAGGGGAATGGAAAACCGCGCAGCCTCAAGGTTGGTGAGTTCATAGCCCTGTCCAAGGCATTGGAGCTTGATCCTGTCAGAGTCTTGGGTAAAGCATTGGATCGTTTTGAGGAAACCCGAATTTAATTTTTGCGGACGTGCATGACAAAGGCCGTAATTTACGGCCTTTTTATTTTAGTTGATTGATTTAAAATAAATCTATTTTTTCTTGACATAAGATTTAAAATAAATCTATATCGGAGTTGCTGATGATGAAGCGTCAGTTCGGTTCATTGACAATCAGCCCCGATGAAACCCTAGAGTCTAGGCGGGCACGGCGCTTAGGTGCGGGTGGAGGGCACGGTCGGCTTTTGGCTGCCGTGGAAAGGTGTCAAAGGATAGGAGGGACTATCCAACAAGGGGAGGCGAAAGCCTCCCCTTTGTCTAGTGCTGGATTAATCTGGCAATGCGGTCACGGTTGAATAGTGGGGGTTCCGTCTTTGTCCACAATAATTTTGATTTCCGACCCGTTTTTTTCGGAAAAGCCGATGCAACCGAGAGGGCCGACTTGGACGACTTCATTTTGAGAAAACCACCCTTCTGCCGGCTTCATGGACAGATGGGCGAAGTAATCCGTCATATGTCCTATGAAATTTTTAACGCCTCCAGTTCCATGTCCTTCAAATTGTACAAACACTTTGTCGGGTGTACTTGTAGGGCCGAAGAGGAGATGGCCGTCGAAACCATTGTCAGCCTTGGTAAGGTCCTTGCCGTATTGCTGACCCGCTCCCGGGTAGTGGCTTGAAGATCGGCGGATACCATCCCAAGTTGACAGTTGAAGGTTATGATTGCCTTCGATTGTAACGTGAGCACCGTAGAGCATGGCCGTGTATAATTTTTTTCGGCCACCTTCCGGCAGTTTTTCAAGAAGATTCTTGAGAGAGGGTGGCAGTGCGTCTTGCGCCTTTGTTAGCGTAGCAGGAGCTAGTAGTGTTACAGCATTCAGAGAATCGGCTGTTTCCAGCCTGTAGGCAAGCTGGGCGGGCAATCTGTACAACTTTTTGAAGGTGTTGTTGATAAGATTGGTTGGCCCTTTTATTCCCAGAAGATCTGCCCCTGTAAGAAACAGGGAGCAAGCTGCACCAATGCCGGTACCCTTCAAAAGAGAGCTTGCCGTAAATTTGGCGGCGGCGAGGCCGCCCACAGGACCGGAAATGGCTGAGGGGATATAACGGAGGGCGCTTTGAACCATTCCCATTATGGAGAAAGATTTCTTCGCCGTCCCGCCTTGTTGTGCAATTAAAGGTTGTGTGTCGGTTGGCTGCAACCTTTGTGATGCCTCTGTAGAACGTATACCCTGAGACATATGTTTACCTCCGCTTATCAGGCGCGAATCATGGAAGTGGTATAAGGCACATCCATGTCCTGATTTTTCGGCAACATGTTTTCAATTTCCCCAGAGCGATACGCCTCATGCCAGAGAGTGAAGGACGCTGAGAAGTTTCGAGCGATTTCGGCTAATTGTTCGGGCGTCATTGTCTCGGAGGTGACTAGGGAGTGAAAAATGATCTGGCTTGTTTCGCTGTTGGCGGCAAAGAAACAGCCTTGTGTAGCGACGCCGTAGGCATGTACGTTGAGCAAAAGCTCAAAAAGGGGATAGAGCGTCTCCTTGTCGGGATAACGGCAGAGAATGCCCGTAAAGGCAATCAGATCCACATCAGGCATTTTTTCCATGATGATAGGTTGTTTTCCCTCAAGAGAGATCTCTACCGACAGGGTATCCGGGGTTATAAAGCTGTTGTCGATGCTCAAACTCTCTAGTGTTTCTTTAAAGAGATCATAGAGTTCCATAGTTCCCCCGCTTGTGAGATGCACGTTAATTGATACCTGTCTCTTTTGTACCATTTTTTTCTCGTGAAAAGCAATAAACTATAACGCACTCTGTATCATACCGTTTGCCTTTGGAGAAATAACGATGTTTCGCGTGATGCCTTTGATCGTGGCCCTTGCGTTCCCGCTTTCGGCCCATGCGTGGTCGGCCACCGTGCTGGACGTGCATGACGGCGACACGATGACCGTGGCGCCGATGAACGACGTCCGCGTTCCGATGAAACTTCGGCTCTACGGCATAGACGCCCCGGAGCTGGAGCAGATGGGCGGCCAGCAGTCCCGCGATCACCTCCTGTCGCTCGTGCGGCCGGGGCAGGGCGTTGAGGTGATCAAGATGAGCACCGACAAATACGGTCGCATGGTCGCGCTGGTGGCCACGGACAGGGTGCTCAATGCCGACATGCTGGAAGCGGGGCAGGCGTGGGCGTATCCGGCCTTCTGCAACGCCCCTTTCTGCAACGGCTGGAAGAAGCTGGAGCAGGACGCCAAAGAAGCGCGGCGGGGCCTCTGGTCCCGAAAGAACCCGACCCCGCCGTGGAAGTGGCGGCAGAAGCGGAAATGAAGAAAAGCCCCGGATGTTCATAGGGGCTTTTGTTTCAAAATTGGATTTTTAAGCAGAGGGTCGTTCTTCATCCTCTCACTTTTGAGTACGAACCAATAATATTGATATTTTTATCAATTAGTAATAGTGAAAATAAATTTTGTCATTTGGATCTTCTTCATATGGAGCATTTAAATCTCCACCCATAGCTTCTATTTGCTGCGCATATAAATTCTGAATAAGTTTTATTTCATCAGACAGCCAATATACGTACAAATCATTATCTAATCTTTTGATTGCATAGCGCCAAAATGCAAATGAGATAACTGCTCCTGAAAGTATTATAATTGCGGTGTCATTGGAAACTATTCCAATAGACATGATAATAATAAATATCATGATCGATTTTATATTATATTGTTGGCGTAATTTTGATTCTTTTTCCCGTATAAGGTTCGCAATAGCTCTATCCCTCTTTCTCTTTATATCGTCAATACTTAAGGATTTATCATCAATATTCATATGCTCTGAACTCCATGATTGTTAAGGAGTTGATAAATGGATATGTTGCAATAGAATATCATTCTAATTATTTTTGATGATTTTGAGTTCGCCTTCGATATTGAGTTCACCTTTAACGGGTTCACGCATATTCATGTGCGGAGTAAGGCTGTCGGGCTTTATGTTCATTTTTTTAGCGACAGCAGCCTTGAGTTTTTTCTCGTCCACTTCACCGTTTTTACTTTTGAATTGGTCTCGCATTTCGGCCCACAATTGCAGGTAGTTGAGTTCCTGTTTGGTAAAGCCGCGCGGGGCCGCATCAATCGATTCCCATATCTTGCCTTCCGTTTTTCCGTTCATGCCAAGTCCGTCAGGAATATAAACCACACGAGCAAGTTGCAATTCTCCAAAAGAGTTTGCGGCCTTCTGGCAATTCATGGTCACGGTGACGATATGAGCTTTAGATTCTTTTTGTGCTTGCGTAGCCACCGCTACGGCAGTGGCTGCAAGATCGGCCTGAGTCGCCTTGCTTTGGTCTTCGGCGGGGATAATAGTGATATTCAGGCGGTTGCGCCCGTTACGTTCATCTTCCTTATATGCAAGAACATTGATGGCTAGAGGGTGCCCTATGGGATTTTCTACCTTGGCTTCCTGAGACGTACCGCCGCCGAGTTCTGATTCGATACTTCTTCTATAAGTCTTTATTTCTTGAATATTTCCAGATGCATACGCCTTGCCAAGATCTTCAAGGAACATAATGGCAAACCCGAGCCCCATTTCGACATCGGCAGTTTCATCTTTCAGTTTTTGGACTTTGAGTAGCCACTCTGGGCCGGGATTCCCCTTTGCTTTATTAAAACCGTGCTTTTTGAATACAGGAGAGTCTTTGAATGATTCAATTTGTTGAAAAAGTTTGGTTCCTTCCTCTCTTGCCTCTGTATCTGTCATTGCGTAGGCCGCTTGGAATGCGCCAAGCAGAAGACAAAAGGCAAGGAAAATGTGCCCAGTGGTTCGCTTTACCATTTTTATCCCCCTCATTGATACGGCCCTACATGCCACAGTCGGTAACACCACTCGCAGGTCTGTCCGAGGTGGCATGTTGAGGATTGTCCCGGCGAGTCTCGGTGGGCGTCACCACGGCGCTCACGGACTCGGCCAAGCGTTTGTTTTCCTGTTGTAGCGAGATCACCTGCTTTTGGCTGTTTGCCAGTTCTTCGTGGAGTGTAAGGAGCTTTTGGGTTAGCTCCGTTTTTTCGCGTTCTAGCTCATCCATGCGAGTGTCTACGATTGGTGCAGGTTTGCGCACAGGCGGACTTGGGGGAGATGATTCCGTTTCATCAAAAGGCTCTCCTTCCCCCGTAACGAGCCATCGGTATGAAAACCCCATTTTTTTATGGAGTGTTTCCAAGTCTTCGGCACTAGGCCATTGTCCTTTATCTTCCCATGCTTGTGCTTTGCCTGTCGAAACATCTAGCCATTTGGCAAAAGCTCTTCGTGAAGTACCAAGAGTAGATGAATCTGGGTGCTTTAAAAAATAATCATAAATTATTTTATATAGATGTGAAAAATCTTTTGCCATGTGAATATTTTTAGTTTGCAAATTAAATAAATTTAGTTTATAAAATATTTATATCAGCAACAAACTACAGCAACAAACTACAGCAACCAATACCAAAACAAAATTAAGGGGGCAACGACAATGACTGTACCAAGAGCTGTACGCTGCCGGGAATGGATGCAGGAACACAACATCACGTTTCCTGCGCTGGCAACACAACTGGGCATGAAGAGTGATACTGGGCCGCGTATGCTCATTGCGAGGGAGACTATCCCTGTGGAGCGTTATAATCAGCTCCGTGCGCTTGGATTTCCCGAAGAACTTCTTCCTATTCCGCTTGATATTCCCCGTGGCCCGCGTCCGAAGGAACCTCGATTCCCCGGTCTGATGGAACCCCATCAAGAGGCGAGTCATGTCTCCTGAGACTAAACAAGTTTAACCCGGCATCCCGCCGGAATCACGCAAACGGAAAGGAGAGTTTGGCATGAAAGAAGGCACTCCGAACATCGGGGCAGTCTGCCAGCGGCTTGCCAAGCACGCCCCGTCAGGGCTGTCGGCGGAACAGATCGCCTATCGGCTCGGGCGTCCGTACAACACGCTGATGTCCGAGCTTTCGCCCCTGCGGGACACGCACAAGTTCGACGTGAATCTGTTGATACCGCTCATGCGGCTGGCGGGCTCCACGGAGCCGCTGCACGAGATGGCCCGCGCCCTCGGCGGGGTGTACGTCGACTTCCTCCCGGTGTCGGACGCAGCGCATCCGGTGCATGGCCAGTGCATGGCCTCGGTGAAGTCGTTCGGGGACATGATGGTCGGCACGGCGAAGGCGCTGGAGGACAACATCATCACCAGCGAGGAAAGAAGGGAACTCGCCCGGCTCGGCTACAGTGCCGTGGGCGACATTTTGGCCCTGCTGCTCCAGATCGACGAGGCGGAGGCCCGAGATCGGGGCAGGGCGTAAAAGAACGCCCCCGGAGTTGCGGGAACAACGCCGAGGGCAAACATCCAGTGAGGACTGCTCAAATGGATAGAAATGAAATCTACACGGGCAAGGCAAGGCTTGTCAATCGCGGCAACGGTATCGTCCTGCGCTGCGCGACGAAGGGTGAGCTTGCGGCGCTGCTGTCGCTGCTCAGGGCTCTTTTCCCGCATGGGGGACGCATGAAGGATCTCATGGGGAGGGTTGCGGCATGAGGTACGTCATCGGAGACAGCGCCCGCCTCGTGACTCCCTATCGCGGTTACTCGTGGGTGACGATCATCGGCTACGAAGGCGACGGGTATTGCGTGGAACTTACTTCCGGCCTCGAAATCGTCGTCCGGGAAGACGAGTTGGAGGACGTATGAGCCGGAAAATCCGCGAACGCGCCATCCCGAAGTATAAGAAGGACTGGCCCGGCAAAACCCTTTTGATGAAGGAAGACTGCCCGATAAGGCACCGCCGTTGGGAGAAGCATGATCAGCCCTCGTTGCTCAGGAAAGGGGAACTTGTGACGCTCGAACGGTTTCTGGCAAAAAACGAAGCCCAATACATCGGCCATCTTGAGACGAGCCAGTGGGTTGAGGAGGGACAGAGGGTGATCAAGCTCACTTGGACGTGCCCGACCTGCGCCGCCCGTCATGAGGACTACATCCCCGAATCGTTCATCCGCCAGAAAAAGGCCATTTTCGTTGAAGTCACCGGAACCGAAGGAGAGGAAGCATGAGCGTCATCAACCAGTCGGATATCGAACACATCGACGAAGCGTTGCGGAAGTTTGCCAATCAGAAAAACATGAATGGTTTTGCGGCCATCCTGATCGGCTTCACGGATGAGGGTGATCACACATGCCTCATTGCAAAGGGTGAGCTTAATCGGGTTGATATGCTTTATTGTTTTAGCAAGGGAATACAAAACTTGTTTGAAAGAATGGACGCCCTCAAGCAGGACGGGGGTGTGCAATGATGCCGCTGGACTGGAGCGAACACGCCAAGCTGGAGCGTGGTGCGGCCCTCCCCGTGGACGAGTCGTTGCTCGTGATGCTCCGTGAACGCCGCAAGGGGCCCGAACGTGTGGAGGCCACTGAGATAACCTTGGCGGAAGACCCGCTGTTCGCTATCGAGCGTCGGATCGAAGAGGAAGGCGATGACGGCGAGACGCGGCTCACCAGCCGGATAGAATACGTCTTCTTTTCCTATGAGGAGGCAGAGACGTACTTGGAGCAGTTCAAGTATCGGCTGCACGGCTGCCGCCTCACGGTGCTTCCGACCTTTGGTTCTCTCAAGCGCGTCCTTCGCGCCGGGGAGTTCCTTGACGAAATCGAACGCCGTTTGGCGGAAGGAGGCCACGATGGAGCGGCATGAGTTCGACGCGGCCTACGCCCGCATCTGCTCCGTCTGCGGCATGAAGACGCAGACGGAGCTTTCCGCGTATCTCGGCATCCGCCAGAGTTCCATCTCCGACGCCAAGCGGCGCATGATGATTCCTGCCGCGTGGCTGTTGACCCTTTTGACCCGCGAAGGCGTGAACCCTGCGTGGATTCTGACGGGCGGAGGTTCCAAATTCTTGGTTCCGGCCTCGTTGCCTCCGAGCGCGCCCACGCTGCTGCTGGCTCGCCTGGCAGGGCCGGAGCTGGAGCAGCGCATCCGGGCGGGGCTGATAAGCGTGACGGAATGTATCGCCGAAGAAATCCGGGCTCTCGCTGAGGGCAAGGAGGAGA
>NZ_JNJP01000080.1 GCF_000701705.1 Bilophila wadsworthia ATCC 49260
ACCTGAAGGGGGCGGAGTGGTTTGAGGGCCGGGAGGGAGGGCTTTACAAGGGCGGGGTGCTTATAATACAAAAGGCGCACCACAAAACCTCAATTTTGGAGGTATGTGATGCGCCTTCAGATGTCTGTTGGCGTCCCCAAGCGGATTTGAACCGCTGTTGACGGCGTGAAAGGCCGTATGTCTTTCTAGCTACTAGTCTTTGATTCTCAAAGACTTTTTTTTTACCTACATGCGAATTTTTCTCTATATACCGCATGAGGTAAGAAATGGCAATACTGAAAGACGCTTGGCAACTTTATAATTCTTTAACTCTTTGTGATGACTCAAAAAAGGGAGTAAGAACCGAACTCCGTAGGTGGGAGCTTCACCTCTCTCACCTCGAACAGAGAGAAATTAGCTCTATAAAAAAACTCGATCTCGCTCGGCTCCGCTGCCATCTCGAAAAAAAGAATTTGAGCCCACAAACCATCTACCACTGTCTGAGCTTGCTCAGACGTGTCCTGTATACCGCAAAAGAATATGAACTCAGCGATACAAAATTGCCATCATTTCCAATGCCTAAAGTTAAAAATCAACGCTATCGCTTCCTGTCAATTGATGAAGCTAATATGCTGATAGCTTGTTTATCAAATAGAAAGTTTTTTTCTAGTATGCTTTGGCGAGATTTGACTGTGCTGTCCCTGAATACAGGACTCAGACCAAATGAACTTTTTAATCTCAGGCGATGTCATATTTCTTTAAAAAATAAAATAATATATGTGGCTGAGAGTAAGAATGGAGATTCAAGATACATAAAAATGAAACCTATTGTTGCCTCGATATGCCAAAAACATTTACCTGCCTCACGTGAGGCTTTGCTATTCCATAAGGAAAATGGAGAATCCTTTACGCAGGCAGGATCTCCATTTCGGAGAGCAGTAAAACTATGTAGATTTAATGAGGAGATAACCGATCCGTTATATAAAGTTGTTTTTTATACGCTGTGCTATACTTTTGCGAGTTGGTTAGTTATGCAAGGAGTTCCACTATATAGCGTAGGGAAAATGCTTGGACACAAGACAACGATAATGACGCAAAGATATGCTCATCTTTCGCCAGATTACATGAACTCGATAGATAAGCTGCCTGATTTTGATATAAAAATATAATTAGCCATCCGGCTGAGTTCAACCAACACTTCAAGCAAAGGAAGGGTGCGCCTGTCGGCGCATCTTCTGCGCCATCGCTCCCTCCACTTCTGCGCTCCTTGTGTAGCTCCGTGCGACCAGCAAATGCTGGCCGTACTCGCCCTCACTCCCTTCATTTCATTCCGGTCGTTCCGTCACGGAAGCAAGCCCATTTTTTCAGATTTTCTTTTTTCTGGCGTTGACACGCCTTTTAAGCAGGACTCCCAGAGGGCTTCTTTCACTTGGTGAAAGCCCTCTGGGAGTCCTGTTTAAAAAGGCAGGTTTCAACTCCAGAGAAAAAAAGCTCCGGGGGAGTGGGCGGATCAAAGGCGATGGTGAGTCGCTGGGCTGCCAAGTGAAAGGAACAGTCAACAATTGTGGAGGATTCCGATGAAACAGGGTGACATCTTTGTGAGCAGCTGGGGATATGATCAGACGAACGTCGATTTTTATGAAGTGGTGAAGGTGGCGGCGAAGACCGTAACGCTGATTCCCATTGAACGGAAGGTTCAGCTAAAAGGCTTCATGCGGTATACGGCCATGCCGATTCCGGGGAGCGGGAAGGGAAAGGCGTTCAGGAGACGGATTATTGATTGTTTCGATGTTCCGGCGTGTCGCATCACCAGCTACGCGACTGCGAGACTGTGGGATGGAAAGGCACGGGAAGGCTCGTCCTATGCCTGAGTGAGGCCGTTCCGGGAAGCGGGACGGCCTTTGCTATGGACGGGAACTGCGAAAATGATTACTTTAAGACAGTAAGGGAACAACAATGCCTGTCATCGCAAGGTTCTACGGTATCATCATCAAAATGTACTTTTTGGCGGGGGAACACAATCCGCCTCACTTCCATGCCATCTATGGCGAATATGTCGGCGTCATAGACTTGATATGATTGAAGGGGATTTACCCCGTAAGGCATTATTTCTTGTTCAAGAGTGGGCTGGAGAACACAGGGAGGCCCTGCAAAAAATGTGGGATACTCAGGAGTTTATCCAGCTTCCCCCTCTCGTTTAAGTAGGAGGTACGCAATGTTCTATCGTATTCATTCCGTCAATCCTCTTCCCAATAAGCATCTTTTGGTCTGTTTTTGGGATAATACGGTAAAGCAGTACAATATGGAGCCACTGATCAGGTCTATACCTGCTTTTCAGATACTGGAAGAGCCAGTTCTCTTCAATCAGGTTCGTGTTGATGCTGGTGGATATGGTGTCACTTGGAATGATAATCTAGACCTTTCCTGCAACGAACTGTGGGAAAAGGGATAGATTGTGCAATAGGTTCTTTTTATTCTTTATATATCATTGAAGGCGATTCGGAGACGGATCGCCTTTTTCTTTAGGAGAAGACATGAATGGTACATTGATGCTGTACTTAGATCAGTATGGAAATCATTTCTATGCGAGAACGGTCAGGGAGCTGCAGGAAAAGGTTGGAAGCAGTGGGAGTAGAATCGCAAAAATGTATGTTGAAAACGGGGCCGATGGTGAGCCCCGACATGTCGGTTATGTCATCGCGGGGCATTGGCTGAAGATGTTTGCGCCAATAGAATTACCCGTAAATCTGTAATACTATGTTTATATAACCCTGTATTTCTGTATATCGGAAATACAGGGTTCTCCTTGAGGAGTCAACTATATGAAATCACTTGATGAGTATAAAGATTTTTCTGAGCATGAGTGTCCTTTTTGTAAAGGAATAGATATAAATATGAAAATATATCAGTATGATTCTGTTGAATATCTAGAAATATTATATATGTTTGCATTGCTACAAAAAATGGTGGGTTCAATATAAACTATGTGGTATTGAGGCAAATACATCGACGCTGTGAGTACAGTTACTATATAAATAAGTGATAATATCCCGTAGTCTCATATGCTTTTTATTGTATTTTTGAAAGTGTAATACAGTTACCTGGATTTAATTGGGAAGAAAATTGGCAACACGCAGGACAATGGAAAGATGCACGTTATGCAGTTCAGGATTTCGCTGAGTCATATAATTTGAATGAAGAAGATGAAAATCGTATCGCCGTGCTTAACAGGGATACGGGGGAAGTCAGCGTGTGGGAACTTACAATCCAGAAAGAATATGATATTACAGAGGTAGTAGCATAAGGGAAGTTTGCCTTCCTTTTCGCCTCAGAAATGGGCCTAGAATCGTTTTTCTAGCGTTTCACGGGATATGCCCAAAAAAAGAAAGCCCCGGAAAAGGGGCTTTCCGGGGCTTTATCACTACTTCAAAATTTCTTCTTCAAGCGCAGCAATCAGTGTGCTTCGTACTAGCGGGCAGAAAATACGCTCTACGGGGCTACTCGCGACCTTATTGGTTGGCTGTGGGTGTTTCCTTTCTGCATATTGCCGTCGTGGAGTGGTTTTTAAAATGACGCGGATACTCTTCTGTGTGTCTTTTGATCAAAATAATATGCCCTCATTGGAATATTTTTACATATTTGTGTATGAAGTATTCTCGCTTTAGGCACATCCATTTCGACACGAGAACCAGTAAAGAAAACACTGGATGTCATCGATGAAACAGCCATTTCTGATACAAAAATAGTGATTATTTCTTCAGAAGGTACATCTTTTAAATCGAATTTTGATCTTGCATCAGCACTAAACAACAAACTACATTTGTTTATTTGTTTTAATTCTAATGCAATACATTGAATTTCTTTAACATCAACACAGTCAAGAATGACTTCTTTTGCCTGTGCATGTACAAAAAAAATAAGTATAGATATTAAGAATATAAACAACTGTACTATTCTATATTTTTTACTGTGCATAATAGTTGTGCATCATCAAAATTTGTTACAAGTACAAGTTTCCAATCCACAGGGGCTTCACGAAAATATGAAAACGTAAAAACAACGGAACTAAGAGGAAGCAAATAAGAACTTTTTGATTTTTTACCCAATTCATTATAACTGTCAATATTTACATCTGCACAACGTACTGGATTTAAATTCTTTATATGTACATTAATAACTGAAGTTGCTGAAAAAAACAAAAAGAGAGGAGAAGTATCTCCCCTCAAGAGATCTGTAACAATAGGTGTATTTTTTATCAATACCTTTTGAGCTGTTTTTTCGGGTAAGATTCGTTGTATTTTACATTTGCAGTTTGGATGAGGACGTTGTGGTTTTTCAAAAAAAGTTTTTTAGCAAAAGATTTGCATTTCTCACAAGCTCCTTCTTCTGGTGTAACAATCCAAATATCAGGCTTGAGTAGTAATTCTGGATCAAGTTCACGAAGTCTTTTAGATGCACGCTCTTCTTCAAGATCTTTTATTAGTTCCTCAAGTGTACCATCTCTGTACATAGCATCCTCTCTTACATTATCGTTGCTGGTAAAGAGTTACTAGCAAAATTCAGACAAGAAAAAAGATTGAACAATGTCAGCATATCAAAAGTCTGTCTGGCTTGGGGACCTGATGCGGTACAGGAACCTTGAAAAGCTGTGGGTAGGTATTCGGGCCGATCCGTCCACCGTGTCCGTCGCGGTTCCTCGGACTACTGAAACCGTGGGCATCGGCAGGGCGAAACGGATCAGCCGGGATTGGTGGCTTTTCGAGTCAGAGAGCGGCGAGTACGGGTTTGTGGCCACAAAGGATACGGTGAAGTGGATACTGGACTGAAAATTTTTCGCAATACTTCGGGCATCGGCCCGTATTACAGGAAAAGCCCGGCATCAAAGATTGGTGCCGGGCTTTTCCGTTGGGGTCAGTTCAGCCGTAGGTCGTAATGGGAGATGCCGCCCCATAGGGTGAAGAGAACCTTCAGGCCGTCAGAATCGGAAGAGATGCCTTCCTGAAGGGAAAGGCCGCATTTGTTCTGGACGTAGTTTTGAATATCGCTTTTGGTAAAGTCTGAGGAGTGGTTCCAGAAATTGATGGGGCCGTTTATGGCGGCGGCATATTGGGAGGATGCCTGCGCGTCTTCCGAGGTTTTGCCGGAGATGAGGAGCATTCTTTTCATCACGGAAAAGACGGCATGGCGGTAGTCGGACTGGCGCATGTCTTCCAAGCTGGAGAGGTGGAAGAACGTGAGCAGTTCTTTGAGCGCGTCTTCAGGCTGGCGATTCTGGAGGAGGCATTCCATATTGAGGACACCGAGGAGGGATTCCGTCCGGGCCTTGGTGAGCTTTCGTGCGGAGCGGAAGAACTCGGGCTTCTCCCATGTCCGGGGGGCGGGCTGTTCCGGTTCTTTGGGGGGCGTCTCTTGCCGCTGGCGTTGTCGGAGCAAGGCCGCTTCCATCGCATCGAAGGCTTCAAGGAAACGTTCCTTCCATGCCGCCGCCTTTTTGCCGGTAAAGCCCATCGCGAGGAAGGCGAAGCCGTCGCGGGTGAGACGGTAGGCGGGGCGTATTTCTCCTTTAGCGTCCTTGTACCCAACGGGCGCAAAATTGCGCTCGTTGAACTCTGGAGAGCATTCCATGTTGTATATAGCCCTCAATACATCCTTATGCTCCTTCTCGAACGCCTGAGCGATGACGAGGGACGTGGTAGTTGGAATACCGTTTTCGGTTTGGATCATGTCTTCAATGGTGGGCTCGAAGACTTCCTGAGTGGTGATCTGTTCAGTTTCCATCCTGCGTTCCTTTTTGAAATTATTCGTTTGGCGTATCGTTTTCTTCTTTGGGTTCAGGGGAGTTCTTCTGTTTTTTGAGCTTCTTGAGCTCTTTTGCGGTCATTTTTCCCCATTCATTGACGATGACGGCCTTGTGTTCGGGAAGAACCACGTTTCGCACCAGCGTATAGCCGTCAGGAATATGGCTGTGGTAAGGGGGATTCCATTTCCAAAGAGCGAGAACGGATTGCCATTCTTCGGATTCGAGAGGTTTAAGCAACAGGGGAAGGGGCAGTCCAAGAGAGTCCGAAATGGCTTGCATTGTATTAAGCGTCAGACCTGTATCCCCGCCTTCACTGAGGAGACTGTAGGTTCTTCCATATGAAATCCCTATAATCTCAGCAAATTGTTGTCGAGAATACCCCCATTCATGATAGAAACGGATGATATGGGATTGGAATATCTTTGAATAATCTTCCACAAGACGATCTCCCTTCAGATTACATTAATCAAAAACAGAAAGAGGCTTAAAAGGTTCAGGAGAGCAAGAACGCTTCCTCCTATCCAAACTTTGCGCGGGATATGGACGATAACGGACATCTGATCCTTTAGAGTGGCCAAAGCGGTTTGTGCCAGCAGTTTTTTGAAAGAGGCTTCCTCCACAGTAGCCTTCATCGTTGTGGGAATGCTTTTCATCAACTGTTCGGCGCTGGAGCGGGCGAAGGAGAGAGCTTTTTCCGATCTCGCTTTTTCCGCGAGGTCAAGCTCTAGACAAAGGGTTTCGATTTTTCCGCTGAAATCATCGAGAATTTTTCTCTGGCTTTCAAGTAAATCTCTCTCAAATTTGGCAAGGATAGTATGGAGGATACAGATCGAGTCCTTCCGGTCAAGGCTAACGTGATTTTCCTTCGCAACAAGAGCGATATATTCCTCAAGAGAATCCATTTAGAGCACCCTTGCGGCGTCAAGCATGGTGAAAACACGTTGTCTGATCATACCGATGCGATGCCGAGTCATGAGGTCATAGTCCTGTGGAGCTTGTTCCTCATCGCAAACTTCGGCAAAGGTGAGGCGATTCTTTTGCAGGAGGGCAAAAGATTTGCCGAAGGTATCTTTTGGAAAATCGGGATAATATAATACCGCGCTTACGTGAGCCCTGTTTTCCCGGTATACGCCAAAGTCCTCAAAAGATTTTCCGCCCCGTTCAATAGTGCCAAAGAAGGGATTCAGCCAGACGATGATACGGGCTTCGGGGGCGAACTGCGTCACAATTTGTTTGAAGCCGTCGACCGTACCGGTGAGGTTGTCGCCCCCCACTATAATGACATGGAAGGTCACAGTATGTCCCATCGAAACGAGAAGGGACGTAATGGCATTTGTTACCATGTAGTCCAACAGCGGCACAAAGGAGCTGGTGCCGTTGTCGATGACGAAATGTTCATTTTCCTCCCCTTGGGCAATAAGCTCGACGAAGCGGTCAAATTGGGTTTTGTCGATGTTGTTTTCCACCATAATGTTGACCCGCACGGCGTGGAGGGCTTCATAGGCGATGAGGGTAGGGGTAACGGGATCGCAGTCGATACAGGTGGTTTTGACGCCTTTGCTGATAAGGTATTGAGCCACGATGTAGCTGACGAGGCTTTTGCCGGTTCCCCCTTTGGGGTTCAGAAAGAAGTGAACATGGGCCATCATTTTTCTCCTTAGAAGAGGGTTGGATCGTCTTTCTTAGCAGGGTTCCAGTCGACCCCTTTGACGCTGAAATCCTTGAGAGCAGTGCTCGTTTGAGAAGCCGGAGGAGTCTCCGGCTTTTTTTCTGGCGTAACAGCTTTTTGGCCTGAAGGAACAGGTGATTCCACCTTGCCGTCGGTTTCTTGCAAAGCCCTCACGTTCGCCCTGAACGACTCATAGGAACTTGGGTATTTCCCCGTATCTTTTAGAGCTTTCCATACGCTCCTCAAAGACCAGCCGTCTTGGAGAGAGGTATTGATTTCAGCCCATAAAGAAAGAACGAGAGGGCGGCAGCGGCTTACTCTGTCGGAACACTTTGCTTTTCTTAGAGTTTCTTCCCTCAGTATCTCTGAAAGGCTTGCAGTCATAAAAACTCCCTGTTTGGTTCCTACTGTTAGGCTTATAAAATGTCAATTTAAAGAAAAAATATTGAATAAAATTTTATATAAATCGAAATATATGATTCTGTAACTCGCTGCAAGTTTTTTATATAAATCTGTAATAATCAGTAATTATTTTATCTTATTCTGTATTTCTCTGCACAATTCTGTAAGTCTCTGTAAAACTCTGCAAGATTCTGCAAAACTCTGGATAACTCTGTTTTTCGTATATTTTGACAGAAAATTGCAGAAAGTGATATACGAAGTACAACGATGAAAAAAGGGCAGGATGTGTGGCGTGGGCCTACGCCCACCCCACGTTCCCTTATTCGCACTGGCGTGCTCAACGGGAACCATCCTGCCCTGCGGGGCTCAAAGGCATGACAAAACACAAGCTCGATCCTGCGGTTCGGAAAAAAGGAACCGACCCAAATGCCCGCCGAAAGCTCCTCCCCTTGAAGGTGTACTGCACGAAAGAGGAACGGGCCGTGATTGAAGAACAGGCCAAAACTGCGGGCATGAGCGTTTCGGAATACCTGCGGAATGTTGGAAAGGGGACGCCGGTGAAAAGCCGGGTGGACGTGCAGGCGATCAAGGCGCTTGCCAAGGTCAACGCTGATCTGGGCCGGGCCGGGGGCTTACTCAAAATGCTTCTAAAAAACGAGGAAAGGCTCATTGGCTATTCTGGGGAACAACTGAGGCAAATGACCAACAACACGGTAGGCGAGATCAACAGGCTCCAATCTTCCTTGGCGTTGATTTCTAAAAGAATTTTAAGGGACTAGATTATGATTGCCCGGCGCTTGCGCATGAACACTCCATCAAAAAGCAGCATTACCCGGCTGATTGCCTACCTTACAAATTAGCAGGGGAGCAGCAACCGGGTACAGGACGTTCGCATAACGGGATGCGAGTCTGAAGACGCTACATGGGCGAGCATGGAAATGCTGGCCGTCCAGCAGCAGAACACTCGGGCAAAGAGCGATAAGACCTACCACTGTATGATCAGCTTTCAGGAAGGGGAGCACCCCTCCCCGGAGGAGATTGCGGAGATCGAGCAGCGGTTTTGCGAAAGTCTTGGCTATGGAAGTCACCAGCGCGTGTCCGTCCTGCACGGCGACACGGAACACTTCCATCTGCACATCGCCATCAACAAGATTCATCCTGAAAAGCTGACTATCCATGAGCCCTTCTATGATCATAAGGAACTGGCCCGTGTCTGCACGGAAGTTGAACGGCAATACGGACTAGGCGTGGACAACCATACGTTCCGAACACAGGCCCGGCCCAACGCGGCCATCAACATGGAGAGGGCGGGGGACATAGAGTCTCTCACCGGCTGGATACAGCGTACCTGCCTTGCGGATTTGAAGGATGCGCGGGACTGGAAGACGTTCGGCGCTGTTTTGGCGAAGCATGGCCTGACGCTTAAGGCTAGGGGAAACGGCTTGGTCTTTGCCTCTGGTGAGCTGCACGTCAAGGCCAGTTCCATTGATCGAAGCCTGTCCAAAACCTCTTTGGAAAAGCGGCTCGGAAGGTTTGAAGGTATCTCCCCGTCATCTTCTGTGGAGTCACAAAAGACCTATGAGCGCAAGCCGTTATCGGCAGGCGCTTCTCGCTTGTGGAGTGAATACCAGCGCGAAGAACAGGAGCGCCAGGACAAGCGCGAACGCCTGCGGCAGGAACGTATGGAACAGCGGGAAGAGGCCGTAAAGGATTTCCGCCTCAGAAACCTGCTCATCAAGAACATGACCAGCGGCATCCTCAACAAGCTCATCTTGTACCGTTTGAGCCGCAATCGGCTGAAGAAGCAGCTACAGAAGAAGCAGTGGATCGACTGGTTGAGAACCAAGGCCGGACAGAGCCATCCTGTCGGCAAGCATTCCCTCCGGGAAAAGCAAGGAGCGGCACCTCGTGGAGCGGACACCGTTCTTCGAATCCTTGATTTTGGCAAAGCCCGATACCGCTTCAATCCCGAGGAGCGTGAGAGTTTCTTCATCCGTGTGGAGCGGCAGAGCGGCAGCCGGGCAGTGATCTGGGGAACAGACCTTGAACGGGCCGTTGCGGAGTCGGGAATGGCCATCGGAGATCGCATAAGCCTTCACAAGATCGGTGCTGAAGCCGTTTCCGTCCATCAGAGGCAGGAAGACGGCCAAGGCCATGTGGAAAAGGCCCGCATCGCGGGTCAGCGTAATCAATGGCGGATAGACGTGCTTTCAAAAAGGATTTCGGAAGAGGCTTTGGCCTATCTCCAATCCCGCTACGAGGGGCACAGCAGCTACCTCCGGGGCATAGAGCGGCATCCACTGGAGCCGGAAACAATCACCCGAAAGGGTACGCGGATATTTGCCGAGGGCGTCAAGGAAAACGGCGGACGTCTGTTTGTCTCGCGGCAAGCAACGGATGCGGAACTCAGGTGCATCATGGGTTTTGCCGAACGTCATTATAAGGACGTGACGATCCATGCCCCCGATACTCTATGCGCACGGATGAAGGGCGGCATCACACAACACCCGGAACAGAAACGTACTCAGGAACAATCACAGGATGAGGGGTATGGACGATGACCCAAAATGCAAAGCGCACTTCCCGCCTTGGCGCGGCCTGTTATGTCTTTACGGCTTTTTTCATGGGGTTATGGGCAGCCACACAGTTTGTCGCATGGAGAGTAGCCTATCATCCTTCCCTTGGCCCTAATCTGCATGGAGTCTATCCTCCGTGGGATATTCTCGTCTGGTGGCGGCAAGGCGGGTATGATGCTTTCCCCGATCTTTTTTTGGCCGGAGGTTCGGCGGGCACGGGGATAACGGCGGTCATACTGATTTTTTTCATTATTACAGACAGTTGCTACAAACACAAGTCGAGCTGTGGAAACGATACACGGTTCAGCACGTTGGGCGGGCAGAAAACACATTGAAGAAGCTGGATTTCTTAAAGATGAAGGTGTGTTCATCGGAGGCTGGAAAGATCCGGAAACAGGAACGTGTCATTATCTTCGTTTTAAGGGAAACCTTCATATTTTGGCCCTTGCTCCCACGCGCTCAGGAAAAGGGGTTTGCCTTGTTTTACCCACTTTGCTGACGTGGATGGAGAGTTGTGTCGTCACGGATATTAAAGGGGAACTTTGGGCACTCACTGCCGGATGGCGGCAGAAGTACGCCAAACAAGAGAACATTGCGTTTTGATCCTGCATCACCATACGGCTCCATTAAGTGGAATCCTTTGGATGAAGTCCGCCTGGGGACAGAATTTGAAACGGGCGATGTTCAAAATCTGGCAGGTACTTTAGTCGATCCTACAGGCAAAGGGTTGGAAGATACAGGAAGTTCAGCTCACTTTAATAAACTTGCCCGTTCTTTACTTGTGGGGATTATTACTCATGTTCTTTATAAAAGAGAAAAAACAGGAGAAATAGCTTCATTAGATGAAATTGATATAATTTTACAAGGAAAAGTACAAGATGATAGCTATTGGGAGGAATTAAAAAAATACAAACACATGAAAGATGAAAAAGGTAATTGGATTGCGCATCCATTGGTTGTCAAAATAGCTAATGATATAATGGCTGTTAAGGAAAAAGAACGTGGATCTATTATGACGACAACCAAGAATATTCTTAGTCTGTATAGAGACAGTGTGGTTGCAAAGAATACATCATGCTCTGAATTTCATATTTCAGATTTAATGGATTCATAAAATCCTATTGCTTTATATATAATTGTACAACCTTCTGATCAAGTTCGATTGTCTCCTCTTGTTCGAGTTTTTATGAATATGTGTTGTCGGCTTTTGGCAAATAAGATGACATTTGAAAAACAGAAATCTGGAGATGTTCGAGCTGTATGTAATCATAAACATAAGCTCCTTATGCTTCTTGATGAATTTCCAGCATGGGGAAGATTGGAAAGTGTTGAAGAATCATTAGCTTATTTAGCTGGATTTGGCATTTATTTCTATATTATTGCTCAAGATATGCAACAGTTTATCAAGACATATGGTGAAAACCAGACGATTACTGCGAATACGCATATTCAGATTGGTTTTGCACCCAACAATCCTAAAAGCATAAAATATCTGTCTGAAATGACGGGGGTAACGACAGTTGTAAAACCGCAAGTTACGACAAGTGGTTCTCGAATAGGGGTATTCCAGAAACAGGTTAGCACAACATACCAAGAAGTCCGGAGGCAACTCATGACGGAAGATGAAGTCATGCGGATGCCAAAAGCAAAGATGGATGGCGACAACATGATCGAGGGTGGGGACATGCTCATCTTTCTGGCTGGTACGCCCGCCATCTATGGAAAGCAGATGCCCTACTTCCTCGATCCCGTCTTGAAGGCTCGTACCGGCGTGGAACCCCCGGCAGATACCGACCGGATCATTGAGCCAGTGCAGGAACAAGAGGTCAATTTGGAGCAAGTTCCCAATACCTGCGAGGGCATCTTCGATGAAGAGCAGCCGGACCCCTCCTTTTTTGAAGCGTAGTCTCTTCGCGTTAGGCTTTATGCTGGTCCTCTTGGGGGTAACAGGTTGTTTTTTCGTGGTGAATACCACACGTAGCTTTCCTCTTGGCGTTTATTTCAAAACACACGGTCCAGTTCATAAAGGCGATCTCGTTTTGTTCTGCCCCGAAGAGAACATGGTGGCGCGCTATGGGCGCGCACGCGGCCTCATTTCTTACGGCGTTTGTCCCGGCAGGTACGGCTACCTGATCAAGCGTGTCATGGCCACCGAAGGCGACGAGGTAAACCTTTCCGACGCAGGGGTGTCGGTAAACGGGATTTGCCTTCCCAACAGCCAGCGGCAAAAAGCCTTTCCCGCTTTTTCGGGCTCGTTGGTCCTGCATAATCAGGTTCTGCTCATGTCTGAACACCCACTCTCTTTCGACAGCCGCTACTTCGGCTTCGTCAGGGTTGAAAAAATATGTACGCCCCTGAAACCCTTCATTTTGTGGGAGTAATATATGACCAAAGCAGATGATCATTATGTGCAGGTAGCCGAGACGCTGATTGAAAAGCTGGAGCAGGGAACCGCGCCTTGGCAGAAACCTTGGGATAGCGGCGGATACGGTTCCTTGCCCATGAACCCTACGACAGGCAACCGCTATCGTGGCGGCAATGCCCTACAACTGATGATGCGGGAGTACGGCGATCCCCGTTGGATGACCTACCGTCAGGCGCAGCAAGCCGAGGTACAGGTTCGCAAGGGAGAGAGGGGAACCCCCATAATTTATTGGAAAGTTGAGGAGGAGCGATCTGTCCGAGGTGAGGACGGCAAGCCGGTTTATGATAAGGATGGAAATTCGCTCAAGGAAACGGTGCAGCTTGAGCGTCCGCGTAGCTTTATCAGCTATGTGTTTAACGCAGAGCAGATCGACGGATTGCCCCCTTGGTAGCCGATAAGGAAAGAGTATGGGCGGACGTGCAGCGGGCGGAAAATATCCTTGAGGCGTCCGGTGTAAAACTTGTCCATAGGGCACAGGGACACGCTTTCTACAGGCCGGGGGAAGATGCTATTTATCTCCCTGAAAAAAACAGTTTTCGAGTGAGGAAGGGTATTATTCGACAGCCCTTCATGAACTTTCGCACTGGACTGGCCATGAATCTCGTTTGAACCGTGAATTCGGGCCGTTCGGTTCCATTGCCTATGCTAAAGAGGAACTGAGGGCCGAAATCGGCAGTATGATGATTTCCGGTGAACTTGGCATCGGCCAAAGTGTTGATGACCATGCCGCCTACGTCCAGAGTTGGATAAAAATTCTTAGGGATGATCCGCGTGAGGTTTTCCGAGCCGCAGCCGATGCGGAAAAGATCATGGATTATGTCATGGAATTTGAACACACAGGAATTGGGGCAAGAGCACCAATCGGGTTTGGAAAAAAACTCTCTGGGTATGCCGGAACAGGGGGGCGAGCTACATGCCGACATGCAAGAACACCAGGCGGAAGCCACGAGAAGCCAGACTGCGGCATCATCAAATAACGAACGTGTTTATCTGAATGTTCCCTTCAAGCAAAAAGAGGAGGCCAAAGCCCTTGGAGCACAGTGGGATCGGCAAAAAAGGTCATGGTATGTTCCGGCAGCCACCGATACGGCAGCTTTTGCCAAATGGTTAAAGAAGGAGGAGACAGTGCAGACCCCTCAGAAGGAAGCAAGCGAACAGCGTCGGGACCCCCAACGGCTTTATTTGGCTGTTCCCTATCTGGAGCGGAAGGCGGCGAAGACGGCAGGGGCAAAATGGGACAGCATCGCTCAAAGCTGGTATGCCGGGCCACAGGCAGACATGGAACAGTTGAAAAGATGGCTTCCGGAAAATGTGAAGAACGAACAGCTTCCCGCGATGACTCCCCGTGAGGAGTTTGCGGAAGCCCTGCGTTCTGTCGAGTGCATCGTCGAAGGAGAGCATCCGTTGATGGACGGCGCGGCACATCGAATCAGGACGGAAGGCGATAGGGCGGGAGCCTCTTCAGGGTTCTATGTCGCTTATATGGATGGGCGGCCAGCGGGGTACGTGAAGAATAATCGGACGGGAGAAGAGGTGCGTTGGAAAACGCAAGGGGCTTTTATAAGCCAACAGGATAAAGCAGCCTTCCAAGCCGAATGCGCCAGAAAACAACAGGAACGGGCCAAAGAGCTGCTTCTCGAACATGAAAAAACGGCAGAACGTGTGGCCGGGCAGCTCTCCTGGATGAAACAAGACGTGCCGACTCCTTATCTGGACAGGAAAGGACTGGCTCCCCGAAGAGGAGTTTTTTTGGCCACAGATGGAAAAACGACTTGCATCCCTGCTGTTGACGCAGATGGAAAGCTGTGGTCCATGCAGTATATTCAGGAAGACGGTACAAAGAGATTCGCCAAAAACAGCCGCAAGGAAGGATGTTTCCACCCTGTGGGCGGCATGGACGCCTTGCGTACCGCCCCGGCCATCGTGATAGCTGAGGGCTACGCCACGGCAGGAAGCATTTCTGATGCCATAGGTCATGCGACCGTCGCGGCTTTCGACTCTGGGAATCTTATGGCCGTGGCTACGGCTCTTAAAGATAAATACCCGGATAAAGCCGTAATCATCGCGGGAGATGACGATCTCCATCTCCTTAATCATCCAAAGGTTCGAGCCAATCCCGGACGTGAAAAGGCGGAAAAGGCTGCACAGGCCGTGGGAGGTAAAGCCGTTTTCCCTGTCTTTGTTCCCGGAGAACGGGAAAAAGATATGGCCGGTTTTACGGACTTCAATGACCTAAGCCAAAAGAGTAACATTGGGTATGGCTGCGGTGGCCCGCCAGCTTAAACCGGCCATTGAGAAGGCCATCAAGGAAAAGGCCATTGAACTTGAGAAGAATAAACAACTGGTTCATTCCCACTCTGAGGAAATGAGCCGCTGAGGTGGGTCATGAGCGAAAAAACGGAATTGTCGGCACGAGAGGAGGAAGAGGCCGTGCGCGCCGCATACACGCGACCGGACGAAGCTACGACGCTCAGGGAGTCTGTCGAGGCAAAGTGTGCCCTGCTTTCCGTCCCCGGACTGGAGGTAGAATTTGATCCGGAGGAAGCGGAGCAGTGTGGCGCGTTCATGGAGGACGCTCTGAGCGAAGAAGAGGCGGCGGACGCATCACAGGATGTGATCTCTTGCTGACGAAAAAGGGCGTTCTCTTTAGAGAGAGCGCCCTTTTCTTGTATAAAAAGAAAACCTCCCGCTAGGCGGGAGGTTCCGAAAAGCTTACAGCTTTGCATATGTTATAAAAACTCCTTTTGATTTGTTAGTAAAGCTTGCGGTCTGGCAACTGCAAGCGGCAACAAATCAAAAGGAGGTCACAATGAGTGACGTTCAAAGTTTAGCCCACACAAAATGGAACTGCAAATACCATGTGGTATTTGCCCCCAAATATCGCAGGCAGGTTTTCTATGGGGAAAAGAAGCGTGAGATCGGCGAGATATTGCGCAGGCTTTGTGAATGGAAAGGAGTGACAATTCTCGA
>NZ_JNJP01000081.1 GCF_000701705.1 Bilophila wadsworthia ATCC 49260
CCCCCGGACCCCCACCTCCCACCTTCCCAAGACTTTCGACTGGTGGGGAGGCGGCGCGCAGGGAGTCCGTTCCGATATAAAGTGGAAAAAGACCTTCCTTTGCGCCACCGAGAATACCCCCCATCCTTCACTATCCCTCCAAGCGTTTTCTTCGGCGGCAAACCGCTGGGTCAAGGGGCGGCTCGCGCCTTGCGGAGTGTAGAGGCAGCGCCTCTGCCGGGGTTCCCAGGGGCGGAGCCCCTGGGCCTACCCCCGCCGCGCGGGACAGGCGGCTGCATCGGTTTGCATTTATTGAGTGGTTCATTTTTACACCATCTTGCCATCAACGCGCGGGTTGCGTTATTGTTTTCACAAATATCGGCAGCCCTGCTACAAGGACGCCAACATGACCACTTCCCTGCGAAAAGGCTGCATCGGCCTTGCCATCCTTCTGGGATATTTTCTGCTGGTTTCCCTTCCATGCCCCGACGGGCTGTCACCCAACGGCAAGCGGGCCATCGCCATGATGTTCGCCGCCGTACTGATATGGGTATTCGAGATACTGCCCGTCGCCGTCGCCTCCGTGCTGTTCGCCGTACTGCCCGCCGTGGCGGGCATCCTGCCTCTGCCCAAGATGATGCAACTGTTCGCCACGCCGACGATCTTCTTCGTGTTCGCCATGTTCTGCATCGCCATCGCCTTCCAGAACTCCGGCCTGAGCCGCCGCATCGTCCTGTGGACGAGCCTGCGATCCAAGGGTTCCCCGGTGCGCCTCCTGCTGCTCCTGATGATGGTCTGCGCGCTGCTCTCCACCATCCTCGCGGACATACCCGTCGTCGCCATGATGCTGCCCGTGGCTGTCCTGCTGCTCGAAAAAAACGGCTGTGTGAAGGGAACCAGCAATTTCGGCAAGGCGGTTATGCTCGGGCTGTCCATCGCCTGCCTCATCGGCGGCGTCGGCACCCCGGCGGGAAGCGCCATGAACATGCTGACCATAAGCCTCCTCCAGAGCACCGCCGGCGTGCACATCGGGTTCTTCGAGTGGACGGCTATCGGGATGCCCATGGTCCTCGTGCTCACGCCGCTGGCGTGGTGGCTCGTCATCCGGGCCTTCCCCCCGGAAATCGGGCGACTCGCGGGCATGGATCTCGTGGAGCGGGAATACGCCGGACTCGGCGGGCTTGGGCGGAGGGAAAGCGTGTTCATCGCCGTGCTGGCCGTGAACTTCATCCTCTGGAGCACGGAAAAGCTGCACGGCATCCCGCTGCCCGTGGCGGCGGTCATCGGCTGCGCGATCTTCTCGCTCCCGGCCGTCGAACTGCTCACATGGGAACAGGACAAGGGCCGGATCGGATGGGACAGCCTCATGCTGATCGGCGCGTCCAACGCCCTCGGCATGGCTATCTGGGAAACGGGCGGCGCGGCGTGGATCGCCCATGCCTGTCTCGGCGGCGTCGCAGGTATGCCGCTTGCAGGTGTTATAGCGGTGATTTCCCTGTTTACCGTGGTTATCCACCTGCTCATCCCGGTGAACACCGCCATCGTCGCCGTACTCCTCCCCGCGCTGGCGGCCCTTGCCGGGACCATGGGCGTCAACCCCGCCGTCCTTGCCATACCGATGGGCTTCAGCGTGTCGGCGGCATTCCTGCTGCCGCTTGATGCGGTCCCGCTGGTGACCTACCCCGCCGGATATTACAGGATGTTCGACATGTTCAAGCCCGGGTGCCTCATTTCCGTGGTCTGGGTCGTGGTCATGACCCTCGTCATGTTCGCTATCGCCGTACCGCTTGGGCTGCTGTAGAGGAGAAAAGCTGAGGGGGCTCCTCGCCCCCTCAGACTCCCCCGGCAGGGGAATGATTCCCCTTGCACCCCCGGACGGAGGGAGCGGGTCGTGCGGGGAGTCCCTTCGGATTGAAGGCAAAAGAAGGGAGCACCAGCAAGTTACGCAAACGTGGCCTTATTCCGGGGAAAACTGAGCGGAATCCCACTTAGAGCATTTCCATTTTGCGAGTGCCATATTCCAAAAGATAACAATGAACACAAAAGCCTTTGGAAAGGGCGAGGCAGGCGCGAACTACGCCGGCAGTTGGAGAGGAGAGCGTTGCTGAAAAAACTCCTCCTTCCCAGCTGCCTCTATATCCTTCCAGAAACTCATCTGCCCTCACGTCGGCCCGACGGCCTGACGATGCCCATTTTCTTCATCTTCTTGCGCAACGTATCCGGATGCACCCCGAGTAGTTCACCCGCGCCTCTCGGGCCGTGGATCTTCCCGCCCGTACGGTCTAGGGCGGCCTCGATATGTTCGCGTACCACGTCATCCAGTGAACGAAGCGCTGCTTCGCTCCGAAATTCCGGAAAGCCTGATGCCGCCCCCACAGACGCCGCTCCCGTCTTCTCGGATAGGCGCGCCTCACCACGTCCGGCGGCGTTGTCCGGCCTGTGCTCCCGGCCCGAGCGAGACGGAACGGGCCCCCCCGCTTCCGGCGGCATCCCCTTTTCCATCCACTCCGCAAAACAGCGCCGCACCAGTTCCCGCACCCGCCCCTCAAGCGCCTCGCCATGCTCCGGCGCGGAACGTCCGGGAACGGCACGTTCCAGAACGGGCTGGAGATAGCGATCGAGCTTGAGCTTGCTGTTGTAATCCAGAATCACCGCCCGCTCCACGAGGTTTTCCAGTTCCCGGACGTTGCCGGGCCAGTCATATTGGAGGAGCCGTTCCGCCGAATCCGGTTCGATGCCGGAAATAGGGGGCAATCCCAGGCGGCGCGTGGCCTTGTCGATAAAGTGCCGGGCCAGCGGGAGCAGATCCTGCAGCCGCTCACGCAGCGGGGGGACGGAAATGGTAAACACATTCAAGCGGTGATAGAGATCCTCGCGGAACGTACCCTCGCGCAGCATCTTGTGCAGATCTCGGTTCGTTGCCGCTATGATCCGAACATCCACCGGAATGGAAGTCGTGCTGCCCACACGCTCGACCACATGGTTCTGAAGGGTCCGCAGGAGCCGCACCTGCGCCTGAAGGGAAAGCTCCCCGAGCTCGTCGAGAAACAGCGTGCCGCCGTTGGCCAGCTCAAATTTGCCCCCCACAGCGCAATGCGCCCCGGTGAAGGCCCCTTTCTCATGCCCGAACAACGTGCTGTCCATGAGCGTCTCAGGGATGGCCCCGCAATTGACCTTGATGAAGGGCTTGCCCACGCGCTGCGATCTGGCTTGGATCGCGTTGGCGACAAGCTCCTTGCCCGTGCCGGTTTCCCCGAGGATCAGCACCGGCGCATCGGTCCCCGACAGCTTGCGCACCGTTTCCATGACGTTCCTGAGCCCGCCCGAAGTGCCTATGAGCTCGGCGGGCGCGTCGTCCTCGTGTGGCGACTGCGAGGGCGTATCGTAGCCGTGCGCGGAGAAGAACCGCTGCACCTCCTCCTCACGGAGCACCTTGACCAGCGCGAAGCTCAAGGGAATCGCCAGCAGGCCCAGCCTCCGCTCATGCTCCTCCGTGAAACACCCCACCTCCGTCCCAATGAGCCGCAACAGCCCGAGCGGCGCACCCGCCCCCTTGAGGCAACAAACCAGATGCGCTCTCGGCCTGTTTTCGATGAACTCCCGCAAGTCGTTGTTCACGCTCTCGGCGGTCCGGACTTCCTGGCTGTTGGGGATGGCATTGACGCCCCCGGTCAGCGAAAAGGCCCTAAGAAACATGGTCTGCTCGCGGGAAAACGGAATGAACCGCCCGAGGAAGTGGATGCCGCCGTCGTGGATGAAATGGAGTTCCAGCAGGGACTGCGAGGAAGGCAGAAAATGGTGCATGACCATCCCTTCCAGCGGGAACGTCTCTTTCAGGAGCTTGTAGAACGCGATGAGCGATTCCCTGACGTCCGGCATGGCCAGAATCCGTGTGGATTTGTGAAAAAAAACACTATCCTGATACGCATCCGGCATATAATCCTCCCTATCGGCCTATAGTCCGATTTCTGCGCCGGATTATAGGCTTATTTTCCGCATATTGTCACATCCCAAAAGTCTTTTCTTGTAATCACCAAAAATAAAACAGTTTTTATACATGGCACGGAACTTGTTATATCAAATACAAAAAGAAACACATGTGTCTCTCAATGGCCCAGTAACGCGTCATCAGGCTTCCGTTGCTCTTCCGTATGGATGTGCCTTCGTATCGCACTGTCCATAGTATGAAACGGAACGGATATATTAAAAAATACATATATGCATATCTGTATTCGTTCTCCACTTGCATGAACGGAATAGCGATATGCTGGAAACAGGAAGCCTTTTGCTGCTATCCTGTATCGCCTCTCCCCAAAGCCTTTACCAATCCGTATCTCCATGCCCGCATCGGTTCATGGAGAAGAGGGATGTTGCGCCATCCGGCATCGTAAGGACCTTCTGCAACAAGAAGCCCTCACGCCGGACGCGGGTCCGGCGCGCCGCAATGCCGCATGGATTCCGGGGAAACCGTTTCCCACGGAATGCCGTCTTTGAAACGGCACCGTTTCAAGGAAATTCCGCTCCAGGGAGGATACAATGACTCATATGCTCAGTCTGCTCCCCAAGTCGCGTTTCGAGGAAAGCGGCGTGGAGATTCCCGGCGGACTTGCTTTTCTTGCCGACTACAGGCCAGACGCCATCGCGGAGGCCTCTGCGGGCATTGAAGGCCTCTTCATGCCGCCTTCGCACCCCCGCCTCGACGCCGATCTGCTGGCCCGGCTCGGCTCCGTGCGCATCATCCAGACGGCAGGGGCCGGATTCGACAGCGTGGACCACGCGGCGGCGGCGAAGCTCGGCCTCATCGTGTGCAACTCACCGGCACAAAACGCGATCACCGTGGCAGAGCACGTCATCGGGGCGGTGATCTGCCTCCAGCGCGAGCTGGCCTACGCGGACGAGACCATCAAGTCCGGCGCCTATGCGCAGGCACGGGAACGCATCCTCGACCGGGGCGCCTGCGAACTGTTCGGCGCCACCGTGGGCATCGTCGGGCTCGGCGGCATCGGCCGGGCGCTGGCCCCCCGCCTTGCGGCCTTCGGGGCAACGGTCGTGGCCTCCGACGTCTTCTGGCCCGAGGATTTCGCGCAGGAGCACGGCATCCGGCGCGTCAATCTCGACGAACTGTTCGCCGTCAGCGACATCGTCACCCTGCACTGCCCGCTCATGGACGCCACGCGCGGCCTTGTGGACGCGGCGCGGCTCGCTTCCATGAAGCCCGGCGCGATCCTCGTCAACGCGGCGCGCGGCGGCATCGTGGACGAAACGGCCCTTGCCGCCGCCCTCGAACGCGGCGTCATCCGAGGCGCGGCCATCGACAACTTTGAAAGTGAAATCCCTTCGCCCGGCAATCCCCTGCTCCGGCTTTCTCCGGAAGCGCGCCGCCGGGTGCTGTTCTCTCCCCACCTCGCGGGCGTCACCCGCGCGGCGTTCGCACGCCTGATCCGTCAGGCCATCGGCAACCTGGAAAACAGCCTCCGGGGACTTCCCCCGCAGTTCTCCGTCAATGGGCTCTCGTCCATTCGCCCATCCGCATAAGGAAAGCCGGCATGAACGACAAGAAGACCGTAAGCTTCGGTATGGCTCTGGCGATTATCTTCCTTCCCATTCTGGTCATCCTTCTCGGCGGGCTCGTCCTGCGCGTGGGGTTCCTCGTGCCGCTGATGCTCGCCACCATCACGGCCTCGCTCCTCAGCATCATGGCGGGGTTCACCTGGAAAGAGGTTGAAGCCTGTATCGTCAACGGCGTGCACCGCATCATCATCGTCACCTGTATCCTCTTCCTCGTGGGCACGCTCATCGGGGTCTGGATTCAGGCCGGTGTCATCCCCCTGTTCCTCTACTGGGGCCTGAAGCTCCTCTCGCCCTCCATGTTCCTCGTCAGCACGGTGCTCATCTGCGCGGTCTTCTCGCTCATGACCGGCACCTCCTTCGGGACCATCGGCACGGCGGGCCTGGCCCTGCTCGGCGTGGGCGAGGCCCTCGGCTTCCCCACCGGGCTCACCGCCGGGGCCATCGTGTCCGGCGCGTACTTCGGCGACAAGATGTCCCCGGTTTCCGACACCACCAACCTCGCCTCGGGCATCACCGGGACCAACATTTTTTCCCACATCGGCTCCATGCTCTACACCACCGTGCCCGCCACCCTCGTGGCCCTCGGCCTCTACTGGTACCTCGGGCTCAACTACAGCGGCGGAGCCATGCCCGATCTGACTCCGATCACCGACGCCCTCTCAGCCAACTTCAACCGCTCGTTCCTCCTCGCCCTGCCGCCCATCGTGCTGGTGGCCCTCGCCATCCGGGGCATCCCGCCGCTGCCCACGCTCGTCATCGCCATCCTCGTCGGCGTGGTCTGCGCCTTCGTCATTCAAGACGGCATGACCGTAAAGGGCATGTTCAAGGCCGCCACCGACGGCTACGTTTCCCAGACCGGGCACCCGCTCGTGGACAAGATCCTCTCCCGAGGCGGCCTGACCAGCATGTCCTTCGTGGTCTTCCTGCTGCTCATCGCCATGACGCTCGGCGGCATCCTCGAAGGTACCGGAGCGCTCGGCGTGGTCGTGGACCGCATGACCCGCTCCGTGACCTCCCCCGGCGGGCTCATCCTCGCCACGCTGGTTTCCTGCTACCTCATGACCATCGGCACGGGCAACGGCATGCTCTCCATCATCGTCCCGGCCCGCGCCTTTGAAAAGAAGTTCCGCGACATGGACATCCAGTCGCGGGTCCTCTCGCGGACGCTTGAAGACGCCGTCACCCTCGGCATCGCGCTGGTGCCGTACTCCATGGCCGCTTTCTTCATCGTCGGCGTCCTCAAGATCGACGCCATGCAGTATATCCCCTATGCCTTCGTCAACTGGATCGTCCCCATCTTCTCCCTCACCTACGGCTTCACCGGGTTCGCCATCTGGAAGATCAACAAGGATGCCGGCAACTCGCCCGCCGAATCCGAAGCCTAGCCGCCGGGGACTCCCTGCGGGAATGCGGCCTCCGCAGGGCCCCGGCTTCAACCACGCAACCCCATTCCGGGCATAAGCGGCCCCGGAGGAGCCTCCCCTGCGGAGCACGGCTCCCCCGGCAACGGGAAGCCGTTCCCTAAAAACGGCACGCCCCGCCGGGGCCGCCCGGAACAGCAAAGGAACCCTTATGGACACGCAAAGATTTTCACGCATCGCCAACGGCCTCAAGTCCGCTTCCATCAGCTCCGTCACCCAGACAGCGGACGCCCTGCGCCGTGAGGGAAAGGAAGTGCTCGTGTTCAGCATTGGCCGCCCGGACTTTGACACGCCCGAGCACATCAAGGCCGCCGCCAACGACGCGCTGGCCAAGGGATTCGTCCACTATACGCACAACCGGGGCATCCTGCCCATGCGCGAGGCCGTGGCCGCCTACCTCAAGCGCCAGAACGGGCTGGACTACGATCCCAAGACCGAAATCATGATCACCGCCGGGGCGCAGGAAGCCCTCATGCTCTGCACTCATGCCCTGCTCGATCCCGGCGACGAGGTGCTGGTGCCCTCGCCGGGCTTCCTCCTCTACTATTCGAGCATCCCCATGCTCCATGCCGTACCCGTGCCCTACGTGCTCAAGGAACCCGACTACGACTGGGACGGCGCACCCGTCAGCGACCGGACCAAGCTCATGATCTTCAACAACCCCAACAACCCCACGGGCAAGGTCTTCTCCGCAGAAGAAATGCGCGACGCCGCCGACTTCGTGAAGAAGCACGATCTGCTCGCCATCAGCGACGAAGCCTATGACCGCCTTCTCTACGGCGACGCCAGGCACCGTTCGCTGGCCGCCGAGCCCGACATGCGCGAACGCACCCTCCTCGTCGGCTCGCTATCCAAAACCTATTCCATGACCGGCTGGCGGCTCGGCTACGTGGCTGGCGCGCCGGAACTCATCGAGCGCCTGGCCCGCCTCCAGCAGAACTACATGCTCAGCGTGACCTCCTTCGCCCAATACGGCGGGGCCGAAGCCCTCAACGGCCCGCAGGAATGCGTGGAAACCATGCGCAGAGCCTTTGAGGAACGCCGCAAGGTCCTCATCGAAGGGCTGACCGGCGCGCCGAACATCCGTTTCAACAACCCAGAAGGCGCGTTCTACCTGTTCATCGACCACCGCGACACAGGCCTCGACTCGGTGACGTTCTGCAAGCGCCTCCTTGAGGAGCAGCTTGTGGCCTGCGTGCCCGGCGACGACTTCGGCCCGTCCGGCGAAGGCCATATCCGCATTTCCTACGCCACCAGCACGGAAAACTGCGCCGAGGGCGCGCGCCGTATCCGCGCCTTCCTGAACAACCTCTAGAAACAAGGAGCCATTGCGATGCAAACCCATCGTCATCAGGCGGACATATTGATCATCGGCGGCGGCGTGTGCGGCCTCAACGCGGCCCTCACCGCCCGGGAGCAGGGCCGATCCGTCATCGTCATGGACAAGGCCGTCATTGAGCGCAGCGGACACATCGCGGGCGGCATCGACCATTTCCTCGCCTATATGAACACCGGCGCGGAATGGGACACCCGCGAAGCCTACCTCGAATTCACCGGCAAAAGCGCCCGGGGCGTGACCAACATCGACGTCGTGGATTCCGTGTACTGTCAGGAACTCCCCCACGCGCTCAAGCGTTTCGAAGAAATCAACTGCACCCTCCGCCAGCCCGACGGCACCTATTACCGCACCAAGTCCTACGGGCAGCCCGGCCCGTGGTGGATCAACTTCAACGGCAAGAGGATGAAGCCTCTCCTCGCCAAGGCCGCCCGCAAGGCCGGGTGCGCCGTGCTCGACCGCGTGGTCACCGCCGATCTGCTCACCAACGGCGGTACCGTCTGCGGCGCGGCGGGCTTCGATATCCGCACGGGCGATTTCCATATCATCCGCGCCGGGGCGGTCATCATCTCCACGGGCGGCACCAACCGCCTCTACAGCAACCCTTCCGGCATGAGCTTCAACACATGGATGTGCCCCGCCGACACCGGCGACGGCGAAGCCATGAGCCTGCGCGCGGGCGCGGAACTCGCCAACATCGAATTCCTGCGCATGACCGTGGTGCCCCGCAGCTTCAACGCCGCCGGGCTCAACGCCCTCTCCGGCATGGGGGCCGTGCTCATCAACGCCAAGGGTGAAGCCTTCATGGACCGTTACCACCCCCTCGGCATGAAGGGCCCCCGCTACAAGATGGTGCAGGGCGTGCTCAACGAAATGCGCGAAGGCCGCGGCCCCGTGTACATGGACTGCCGGGGCATCGCTCCCGAAGCCCAGAAGCATCTCATCGCCACCCTTTCCTGCGACAAGGATTCGTTCAAGGACTACTTCGAACAGCTCGGCATCGACCTTACCACCACCCCTATGGAGGTGGACACCTCCGAAGGTATGCAGGGCGGGCCCAACGAAGTCTGCGGCAGCGGCGTCAAGATCAACAAGGACTGCGGCACCAACGTGCCCGGCCTCTACGCGGGCGGCAACGGCGCCGACCAGTGCCGCAGCCTGCACATGGCCGTCACCAGCGGCATCCATGCCGGACGCATGGCCGCGCACTACTGCGCCTCCCTCGCCTCCGCCCCCGAACCGGACGAAGCCCAGATCCAGCGTATCCACGAGCGCGTCTACGCGCCCCTCGATCCCGAACGCTCCATCGGCTGGAAGGAATTCGAAATGACCCTCCAGCGCATCCTCACCGAAGGCGCGGGCCCCTGCCGCACCGAAAAGAAGCTGCTCCGCGCCAAGGAAAAGCTCGAACAGGTGCAGGCCGCCAGCGGGCTCGTCGGCGCGAAGGATCTCCACGATCTCCTCAGGCTCCACGAAGTCCACAACCTGCTCACCATCGGACGCTGCACCGTGGACGCGGCCTTGTACCGGCAGGAAAGCCGGTTCGGGAACTGCCATTTCCGCGAGGACTTCCCTGAGCAGGACGACGAACGCTTCCTCGGACAGGTGGTCATTTCCGCCGAATCCGACGGCAGGCTCAAGCTCGAACTCCGCCGCACCGACAACCCGTATGCGTAACAGCAACGCGGAAGGCCGCCCCCCAGCGGCCCCGCTCCGCACAGTACGCCCCCCCCCATCGGGGCCAAACGCTCCGGCGACGGAGCCCTTTTCCGGAGGCCATCCATGCCCGCCATGATCGACACGAAGACCTGCACAGGCTGCGGAAGATGCGACCGCTCCTGCCCTCTGGACGTCATCTACTACAACAAGGACGAGAAAAAGGCGGAAATCCGCTATCCCGAAGAATGCTGGATGTGCGGTTCCTGCCGCCAGGAATGCCCGTCCGGGGCCATCACGCTGCGCTTCCCGCTGAACACGCTCTACAACGCCAGCAGCAACCCCTACATGTAAGGAGCCGTCCATGTTGTATATCGACGCCTTCAACCACATCCTGCCCAAGAAGTATCAGGCCGTCCTCGAACAAAAGGTGCCCAACCGCGACATGAGTTCCAACCTGTCCCGGTACGCCGAAACGGTCCCCACACTGCTCGACCTCGACGCCCGTTTCCGGCTCATGGACAGCGTGGAAGGCTACATGCAGGTGCTCACGCTGGCGGCCCCCACGGTGGAATCCGTCGCCTCGCCCGAAGTCGCCGTGGATCTGTGCCGCTTCGCCAACGATGAAATGGCGGAACTGGTCGAAAAGTACCCCGACCGCTTCGCCGCCGCCATCGCCGCCCTGCCGCTCAACGATCTCGACGCCAGCCTTAAGGAAATCGACCGCGCCATCCGCGATCTCCGCCTGCGGGGCATCCAGATGTACAGCGACGTAAACGGGATGCCGCTCGACGCCGAGGCCCTATACCCCATTTACGAAAAGATGGAACGTTACAACCTGCCCATCCTTATCCATCCCAAGCGCTCGCCCGCCCTGCCCGACTATCCCGGCGAGGAAAATTCGCGCTACCGGGCGTGGACGAAGCTCGGCTGGCCCGTGGCCTCCTCAATGGCGATGTTCCGGCTGGTCTACGGCGGGGTCATGGAACGCTTCCCCAACCTCAAGATCGTCACCCACCACTGCGGCGGCGTCATCCCCTATCTTGCCGGGCGCATGGAGTGGAACGACGACTTCAACGAGATGCGCATGGGGCACAAGGACATCCTCTTCCCCCACAAGCCGCTCGAATACTTCCGCCGCATGTACTACGACACCGCCAACAACGGCTATCCCGCCGGGCTCCGCTGCGGCATGGATTTCGCGGGCATCGGCAAGCTCGTCTTCGCCACAGATCTCCCCTTCTGCAACCAGAAAGGCCTGCGCCTCATCCGCGACTCCATCGCCGCCGTGGACGCCCTCGATCTCGCTCCGGGGGATCGCCGCAAGGTTTTCCAGAGCAACGCCGTGGATCTCTTCCGGCTGCCGTTGAGCACGTTTGTGTGACGGATGATGAGGAGACGCGACGTGCCGGGGAAGGGAAAACCCTCAGAAGAGCGGGGAACACCCGCACAGGTTATCCCTCCCCCCGACCGCCCCACCCTTCCCAAGACTTTCGATTGGTGGGGAGGCTGCGCGGAGGGAGCCCTTCCATGTGGGACAGGAAAGCCCCACGGACAGGGCTTAACCCCGTCCGCAACGTAGCATCCAAGAACATTTTCAAACCGAACCTGTGCCCTCCCACACCCCAACCCGGCGGCCTGCTTCCCCCTATGGCCGCCGGGGGCTTCTCCCGCGCCCCGGCTCAGGGAGCGCGCGAGAAGCCCTTTTCCCCAACGTCTTCCATAAACGGGAAAAAGGAACGCCCGATGAAGAAGCATACCATTTGCCTAGAAGCCCGCCCCTTCGCGGCCTTTTCCGACGAACAACTCAACCGTCTGACCGCCCGCCCGGATGTGGAGGTTCTGGACTGCCGGGGCGGCGCTGTGGACGATCCCGCCTTCATGGGCCGCCTCCAGAGCGCGGACATCGTGATTTCCGGGAACGATCTCCATCTCAACGCCGCTCTGCTCGACGCCCTGCCCAACCTCCGCTGCGTCGCCAAGCTCGGAGCGGGCCTCGACATGATCGACATACCCGCCGCCGTCGCCCGGGACATCATCGTCTGCAACACGCCCGGGGCCAACGACGTGGCGGTCGCGGAGCACACCTTCGCCCTGCTGCTCGGCCTGCTCCGACAAGTCCCGCGCTGCGATGCCGGGATGCGCGGCGGCAAATGGGAACAAGGCGCCATCCTCGGGCGCGAAGTGCAGGGGCGCACATTCGGCATTGTGGGCATGGGGGCCATCGGGCGCTGCGTGGCGTCCATCGCCCAAGGTTTCGGAGGCCGCGTCACTGGTTTCGACCCCTACTGGCCGGAAGCCTTCGCCGCCGAACGGAATATCGAACGCCGTGATCTCGACACGCTGCTCCGCGAATCGGATTTCGTCTGTATCCACTGCCCCCTCACCCCGCAGACCGAAAACCTTATCGGTACCCGCGAACTCGGGCTCATGAAGCCCTCCTCCGTGCTCGTCAACATGGCACGGGGCGGCATCGTTGATGAAAGCGCCCTCTATGACGCCCTCACCGCCCGCCACATCAGCGGGGCCGTACTCGACGCCTTTTCGCAGGAGCCGCCCTCATCCATGCCCTTCGCCGCCCTGCCGAATGTGCTCCTTTCGCCGCATGTCGGCGCGTTCACCGAAGAAGCCCTCGAAAAGATGAGCCGCATCGCCGTGGATCAAGTTTTCCAGTTCCTCGACGGCGAGCGCCCAATGCACATGAACGTGAGATAGAGGATAGGAGGCGAAAATTGGAGGGGGGAGGCCGCCATCCGGTCGTCTTCCCCCCTCCAAACTCCCCCTCTCCCCCTCCCAAGACTTTCGGCCTTATCGAATCCCTGTTCACAGGTTTACTTGTAGACAGAGAACGATAAAGGTAATGGCAAAAGGCAAGACGTCGACAATGTGCCTGACGCAAGACGATGCGACACCAGCGCATTCCGCCTTTCTCCAAGGAACAATTGAAAAATATCCCAAAAGAGAAACTCCTGACGCCGACGGAGCCGTTTCACCGTAGTGAAACGGCACTGCCGGGGTCCGGGGGGCGGCTCGCCCCCCGGGCAGGGGGTCAAGGGGGGCTGCCGCCCCCCTTGCCGCCGGAGGCATCCCTCCCAACCTTCCAAAGGAAAACGCCATGAACGAAATCCAGCAACTGTGCGACGAGGCCGCAGGAACCAATAAAGTCCTGCAAGGAAACATCGCGTTCGCGGTCGGCTGCGTGCGCGCGGGTATCCACGCGGCGGACGGTTATCCCGGCACGCCAAGCACGGAGGCCATCGACAAGGGCCTGTCGCAGGCACAGGACAGGATCACAGTGGGCTGGTCCGTAAACGAAGCCGTAGCCGTCAGCGTCGGCGTGGGACACGCCATGGCCGGGCGCGACTGCGTCGTCACCATGAAAATCCCCGGCCTCTATCAGGCCTGCGACGCCTTCACCAGCGTTTCCTGCTACATGCAGCCCAAGGGAGCGCTCATCTACTACATCGCCAGCGACTTTACCCCAAGCTCCACACAGCACGTCATCGATCCCCGCTACCTCTTCAAGAGCTGCTTCGTACCCGTGTTTGAGCCGCGTACGCATCAGGAAATGCACGAGGCGGCAGGGCTGGCGGCTGACATCTCGCGCACGCACCGCACCCCGGTCGTCATCCTCGCGGGCGGGCTCCTCTGCCACAGCGAAGGGCTGGTCAAACTCGCCGAACAGCATACGCGCCCGCTCGCCGAAGTCGGCCCGCTCGCGCTCCAGCACGCCCTGCCCGGCATGGCACGCATCTCCTACGATACCGTCATGGCGGAACGTATGCCCGGACTCGTCCGCATGGTCGAGGAATCGCCCCTCAACATCCACTATAAGGGAGCGGGACGGCGCGGGGTCATCACCTGCGGCGCGACCACCCTGCTCATGCGTGAATACAAGGAACGCTTCGATCCCGATCTCGACATCCTTTCAGTAGCCTTTACCAACCCGCTGCCGATGGAGCGCATCCGGGCATTCTGCGCGTCCATCAAGGGTGAAGTCAGCGTTATTGAGGACGGCTACCGCTTCATACAGGAAGCCTGCCTCGCGGCGGGGCTCGACGTCAGCGGCAAGGACGCCCTCAGCCCCGTGACCGAATGGACGCCCGAACGCATCGCCGCGTTCCTCGGCAGGGAAACCAAGGCTGGGACGCCCGCGCCTTCCGTACCCCGCCCCCCCATGATCTGCGCGGGATGCCCCTACCGCCTCGCGGCCCTGCATCTCGGCAAACTGCACAAGCGCGGGGACATTGAGGCCATTTTCGGCGACATCGGCTGCAATACGCTGATCAAGGGCCTCAACGCCCTCGACGTGAACCTGTGCATGGGCGCGAGCGAGGCTATGCGTATGGGCTATGTCCTTTCGAAGCCCGAAGCCGCCGCCCGCTGCGTAAGCATCATCGGCGACGGCACCGAATGCCACAGCGGCATGGACGCCACCCGCAATACGGTGTTCCGCCAAGTCCCCGGCCTCAAGATTGTGCTCGACAACGAATGGATCGCCATGACCGGCGGACAGCCTTCGCCGTCCTCGCCCTGCAACCTCGCCGGGCAGCCCAATGCCTTCCGGCTTGACGAGGCCCTCAAGAGCCAAGGCGCACACGTCATCACCGCCGACGCCTACGACAAGGCGGAAATCGAAGCCCGCGTGGAAGAAGGGCTCAAGCTGGCCGCCGAAGGCCTCTTCGCCATCCTGATCATTCGGGGAACATGCATCCGCAAAGTCCCGGCCTCGGCCTACGGGCAGAAGCTCGCCGTGGACAAGGAGCTTTGCCGCAAGTGCGGACGCTGCCACATCTGCCCCGGCATCGAGGCCTCCGAAGACGGCACGCCCAGCTGGAACAACCTCTGTTCCGGCTGCGTATCCCGCACGCCCGCCTGTCTCCAGATGTGCCCGTTCAAGGCCCTTTCCGTCGCGGGCTCCAACACGGAAACGGCTCTCGAAACCGTCACGCTTCCCCATGCTCCAGAGGTCATCGACGTTCCTCCCGCCGATTCCTTCCGGCGTCCTCCCCGCCTGTCCCTCGCCATCCGCGGCGTGGGCGGGCAGGGGAACCTGTTCTTCGGCAAGGTGCTGGCGCAAGTGGCCTTCCTCGCCGGGTACGACGACCGCAACATCCTCAAAGGCGAAACCCACGGCATGGCGCAGATGGGCGGCCCGGTGATCAGCACCTTCGGTTGTGGCGAAGTGTTCAGCCCCGCGCTCGTGCCCGGGACCGCCAACGTCCTGATTGCCATGGAAAAGGCCGAAGTGCTGCGCCCCGGCTTCCTCGATCTGCTGGAACCCGGCGGGACCGTGCTCATGGCCGATACCCGCATCCTGCCGCACGGCCTGAAGCCCGAAGCCTACCCTTCCGACGAGGCCATCGCCGCCCAGCTTGAAGGCTACCGGGTCGTGAGCGTCGACGTTTTGAGCATCGCCCTCAACCTCGGGGACCCCAAAGGGCGTTGCGCCAACGTAGCCATGCTCGGCGTGCTCAGCACCCTGCCGCCCTTCGACGTCGTGCCCGAAGCCGTCTGGCTGCAAGCCCTCAGGGGCATCTCGCGCAAGCCGGCGCTCTGGGATCTCAACCATGCGGCTTTCATGGCCGGTCGCGGGATGCAGAAAGGTTGATCGGGAAGAGGAAAAATGTGGGGGAAGGGAGGGACCCTTCTGGAGAAGGGTCCCTCCCTTCCCCCACATTTTTCCTC
>NZ_JNJP01000082.1 GCF_000701705.1 Bilophila wadsworthia ATCC 49260
TTGGCCAATTCATGAAATACGCCCACCAACTCCTCACGAATCTTGCCGTACAAAACCTTTTTCCGGTATTTCGGAATCCACACTATATGATACTTACACTCCCAGACCGTATGACTTAAACTTTGTAATTGCTTCATAAAAAGCCTCCTTGTTCTGCCTTGAGCGGTTCGGACAAGGAGGTTTGCTGTTTTAGGGAATTGTCAAACTGCAGGAGCCCCCCGGCTTAGCCGGGGGATCACGTCAAGGATTCGGCGTACGGGTCTTTGCCGCGGACCTGTGGATAAACCCTTCGGACAACTTTGCGCGGTTCCGGGACTTCGGGCTTGAAGACGCCGTTATCCCCCTCCGGGCCGAAGGACATGCCCTGCCCTTTGCCGAAGGGTACTTCGACGCCGTGATCTGTATCGATGCCTACCATTTTTTCGGCTGTGCTCCGGAGTACCTCGACGCCCACATCGCTCCTCTCGTCAAGCCGGGCGGCTTTATCGCCGCCGCCATCCCGGGCCTCCGGCAGGAATTCACGGGGGACATCCCCGACGAGCTCCGGCCTTATTGGAAGGAAGATATCAATTTCCACTCCGCCGGATGGTGGGCCGAACTCTGGAAACAGTCCACCCGCGCCGCCGTACGGGACGCCTTCTCCCTCCGCAGCCACAAAGCCGCATGGGAGGACTGGCTCCAGTGCGACAACCCCTATGCACAGCGCGATGCCGGCATGATGGAAAAGGCCGGCTGGCGCTACTTCGATTCCATCGGCATCATCGCTACCGTGTCCCCGGCAGCCTGTTCGGAACCGTACCTCCTATTATAAGGTAGAGGTTTCCCTTGAAGGCCTGTCGCCCGTGCGGCGGAACGGCCTCCCCCTTGGCAGCCCCACCTTGGAAATACCGTTCGCCGAACCTCCATACCTCCGATAGGCATTCGTCCGTTTCCGGCACCAACCCGGACGGATGTATACCCGCCATCCCACATCAGCCCAAACCTTTTGCCGGAGCCTCACACCTCCGGCAAAAGGGCATCCCCGGCGAGCCCGGAACACAGCAAAAAGCAGCGGCTTCGGGCGAGACTCTCTCTTCCGAAGTAAAAAAGCCCTAAAGATCTGCATGGATTCAATGGCGACGGTCCCGATGATACCCACCCGCCGGGACGCCAAATAGAAACAAGTCTCATTGACAGCCGATGCACGACTGCTTATAAACAAGAAAAGTTTTCGGCATCCCGCCCCCTTGGGGATGCCCATCATTCTTGAGAAACGCGCCTTCGCGCACCTCTCCCAGCCCGACATCATCAGGACTGCCCCATCGTAGATAAGGCCCTGCACATTACGTGCAGAGGCCTCTTTTGTTTTTCCTCCTACCGTTAAGGAGTCCTGATATGGCGGACATCATTCTCAATAAGCCGGAAGCGGGCACTCAGGCCGTCTTCGAAGCGGCCGGGGACAGCCGAATCGACCTCAACTTCCCTACTGATCAGGCAACGCTGGAACGTTCCGGCAATGACCTTATTTTCCGTTTCGACGACGGCAGCACCGTTGTCCTGCGTGATTTCTATACGGCCTATACCAAGGACTCCATGCCCGACTTCGTGATCGAAGGCACTCCGATCGCGGGCGAGCAATTCTTCACGGCCCTGAACGAACCCGACCTCATGCCCGCGGCCGGTCCGGCGGCAAACGCCGCCAGCGCGGACGGCGGACGCTTCCGCGAATATGCCGACGACGCCCTCATCAACGGTGTAAACCGCCTTGACGGGCTCGACCTGAGCAGCAACCGCGCCTTCTTCCCCGAGCGCGACCCGTGGGGCGGCCTGCGCGGCGACGATACCCCCAACTACGCGCCGACCCTCAGCGTCAGCGGCTCGCTCGGCGTCATCGAATCCGGCGTGTTCCCCGGCGGCAATGAACTCTACGAGGGCGTCCCCTCCATGTCCGGCAGGGCCACCGGCACCGACGCCAACGGCGACACGCTTTCCTTCGGCTTCATCGACGCGAACGGGGCGCAGGTGACCAGCATCGTCACCCCCTATGGCGTGATGGCAATGGCCCCCGACGGGACCTACACCTATACCATCGACAACGCTGATCCCGATACCAACGGCCTCGCTCTTGGCGAAACCCGTACCGAAACCTTCACCGTCTACGTGAGCGACGGACGCGGCGGCCTCGCCACGCAGGAAATCACCGTCACTCTCACCGGTACCAACGACCGGCCCGAACTCTCCATCGCCAACGCCGCGCAGGGCATCCACGAAGACACAGCCTCCGTGGGCGGCACATTCGCCGTGCAGGACCCGGACAGCGACAGCGGGCAGAACCAGACGTTCCACATCGAAGGCGGCAGCAACACGCCCGCCGCCGACGGCACCAGCCCTTCCGACGGTTCCCACTCCGCCACAGGCAGCACGGACGCCACGTTCACCACGGACTACGGCAAGCTGACCCTTGATCCCGCCACCGGGCAGTGGACCTATGCGCTCAACAACGCCAGCGACAAGGTCCAGCAGCTCAATGCCGGGGAAACCAAGGTCGAAACCTTTGAAGTGACCGTTACCGACGAGCACGGCGCGACCTCCACCCAGACCATCTCCGTTACCATCACCGGCACCAACGACATCCCGGAGATCGACACCGATCAGAGCAACTTCCATCTCGACTTCAAGGAACAAGGCGTCTACCAGCCCTCGGAAAACGGCGACGGCAACACGCCCACGACGCCCGGCGGAACGGGCGAAGGGCAGCATCAGACCGGAACCCTTTCCGGCAGGATCTTCGCCTCCGATACCGACAAGGAAAACGGGGCGGGCTCCACGGAGCACGATGTCAACAAGCTCAACTTCCACGTCGAGCACGCAGGATCGAGCCTGACCGACGGCGGCGCCTCCACCACTGTGACCGGAACCGGAACCCCCGGCACCGGGGACATCGTCTATGCCTACACCTCCGCCTACGGCACCCTGACCTTCCGCGCGGACGGCTCCTACGAGTACACGCTCAACAACAAGAATCCCGGCGAAGCAGGCGCGGACGGCAATGCCGTCAACAACCTCTCCCTCGGCCAGACCGTGACCGAGACCTTCACCGTCTACGTCACCGACGCCCAGACCGGCCGGAGCGTGCCCCAGACCATCACCGTCACCATCAACGGCACCAACGACGTCCCCACGCTTGATCTGTCCAACGACAATCTCAACGATCTGCTCGGCGGCGACGGCAACCTCCATGTGGTCGAGGACGGCGTGGGCCGTGACGACGCCAACACCCCCACCACTGATCCTAGCAAGGAAAACACCTCCTTCACGGGCCATACCACCGACACCGGAACCGCCAGCGGCAATGACGTCGACACAGGGCATATCCTCCACTTCGGTGCGGCTGCGGGCGACAGAACCGGCGAGGCGTTCGATCCTTCCGTATTCAACACGGCCGACTCCACCGCCACGGGCGGCGCGGCCTCTTCCGTGGTTGCGGGCGGCCAGTACGGCAGCCTGACGATCAACTCCAATGGCTCCTACACCTACACTATGAAGGGCGAAGGCGAAAACGTCAGCTTTGAGCTCGACGGCAAGACCTATAACTCCCTTGATCAGCTCGCCGAAGGCGACACCATTTACGAAACCTTCACCATCTACGTGCGCGACGAGCACAATGCGTGGACGGCGAAGACCGTCACCGTGGCCATCCACGGCACCAACGACATCCCCACCCTCGACATCACGGGTAGCGACTGGAACATCACGCAGGGCGGCGATCTGTCCATCGACGGCACCTTCACGGTCACCGACAACGACCGCGACGCCGGGACGGATCAGGCCTTCCATATCGCTGGCGGCAAGGACACCTCCGGCACGGGCACTGACGGCGCACACGGGACCGACGGCGACACGAACGCCACGTTCACCACGGACTACGGCACGCTGACCCTCGATCCCGCCACCGGACAGTGGACCTACGAAGCCAACCCCGACGCGATCAAGGGACTCGGCAAGGACGAAACCAAGATCGAGACCTTCGAAGTGACCGTCACCGACGAGCACGGCGCGACCTCCACCCAGACCATCACCGTCACTCTGAACGGGATCAACGATGCGCCGTGGCTCGGCCAGACCTCCATTGATCTCAAGGAAGAAGGTGTCATCCTCACTCCGGAACAGCCCGGCGAGACCTCCAATACAGAAACCCACGAAGCGCCTGGTAACACGGGCGAGGCCGGACAGGACGAGCACCGGACCCTCGTTGAGGGCGAACTCCCGTGGAAGGACGACGACATCAACGACAAGCCGATCTTCGGCATTTCCGGGCTGATCGGCGCTACCGATGGCATCCTCAACGTCACGATCAAGAACGGCGATCCCGACGCCTCCAACAACGTGGACGTCAAAATCCTCTCCTCCACGACCGACCCGAATACTCACATCCAAACCATCGTGACCAACTACGGCACGCTCACCCTCGACACGCAGACCGGCAAGTTTACCTTCGACATCAGCGGTTCCGACGCCGACAAGCTGGCGGCGGGCGAAGAGCTCGAGTTCAGCTTCCACACCACCGTCAACGACCAAAACGGCGGAAACGCCGACAATAGGCTCGACGTGACCATCCGCGGCACCAACGATCGGCCCAGGCTCGATCTGGTTGAACCCACCCACGGCGACAACGTCACGGTCGTGACCGACGATAAGACCGGCGAAGTCAAGTTCGACATCACCGAAAAGGCCGACGTCGCCAACGACACCACCGTTTCCGGGACGCTCAAGTCCGACGACGACGATCGCGGGGCGAACCTGCGCTACGGCGTGGCGCTCGGCAAGCAGGACGTGGAGTCCGAAGCGGGCCGAAACCTCGCCTTCGGTTCCGGTTCCGACGGCAAGCCCGGCATGGGCGAACCGCTCCATCAGGTCGGCGGCAAGATCGTGATTGAAGGCAGGTACGGCACGCTGACCATCGATCCGGAGAGCAATACCTACACCTACAAGACCAACGAAAACGCCGACCGTCTCGGCCTCGACGCCGACGGCAACCCGCAGACCGGAACCGACGAGTTCACCATCTACGTGCGTGACGAGCACGGCGCGTGGACGGCGAAGCCCATTTCCGTCACGGTCACCGGTTCCAACGACACGCCGACGATTACGGCTGACGACGCCGAGCACTGGGTCAAGGAAGCGGGCGTCGTGGACACCTCGACGGACCACGGCTCCACCACCGACACGGCGAAGACTCCGGATCCCTCCGACGATTCCCGCGAGCTGACCGACGCGGATAACAGCCTCTCCCGGAATGAAATTTCCGGTCAGGTCCACGTCAAGGATACCGACACCACCGACACCCTGACCCTCGACATCGGGGCGAAGGAAGGCTCCGGCACGACCCTCATCGGCGATCCCAAGACGGACGCCAACGGCAACATTACGCTGGAAACCGAATTCGGTTCCATCATCCTGCACAAGGACGGGACCTATACCTACACGATCGACGAAGACAAGACGCAGTCCCTCTCGCAGGGCCAGACCGAGAAGGAAACCTTCACCATCACCGTGAGCGACGGGCACGGCGGCACGGCCTCCGTGGACATCACGATCAACATCGTGGGCACCAACGACCGGCCTACCCTGACTCTGACTCCGACGAGCGACACGGTCGTCAGTGATCCCGGCTACGACAAGGACCATACTGAAGTCGCGAAAGACCTCACCGTCACCGGTACCTTCGAGGGTGCTGACCCCGACTCCAACCCCACGCTCGAATACGGCGTAAGCACCAGCGCAGGCAACCGGGACACCGCGTTCGACGCGAACGGTAACAACCCCGGCATGGGCGGCGGACATCATTCGGCCACGGGTACGTACGGCTCCCTGACTATTGATCCGAGCACCGGCGAGTACATCTACACGCTGGACACCGCCAAGGGCGGCGCTGCGGACAAGCTCGGCCTCAAGCCCGACGGCACGCCGGAACAGGGTTACGATACCTTCACCATCTACGTGCGCGACGAGCACGGAGCATGGTCCGAACAGACCATCACCATCACCGTCAACGGCTCCAACGATGCGCCCGTCATCGCCAAGACCGAGAATACGCTCACGGTGACGGAATCCGGTTTCGATGAGCACAACAGTACTATCATCGGCACGAAGTCGGACAAGGGACAGGTGAACGCCACCGACGTGGACACCAGCGATCAGGGCAAGCTGACGTATTACTTCTCCGACAAGGCTCACAACCCCGTCACGTTCGGGAAGGGCGACGTGATCGGCCATCTGACGCTCGCCGACGGTACGAAGACCGAGATCACGGTTACCTCCGTCAAGCCGGACGGAACCATCGTAACCGACTACGGCACGTTCCATCTGGACACCAAGACCGGCGAGTACACGTTCACGAAGACCGAATCCACCGGCAACGCCACCGATCAGCTCCAGCTCGGCGACAAGGTGGAACTCGACTTCTCCATCAGCGTGAAGGATTCCCACGGCGAAACGGCTTCGAGCACGCATGACGTCACCGTCGTGATCAACGGCTCCAACGACCGGCCTTCCGCCACGATGCAGGGCATCACCGTCAAGGAGGCGGGTGTCCATGACGGCAACACCGCGACCACGGCCGATACGGACGGCACCCTCGGCGCTGGCGAGCACCGGGTCACCTCCGGTACGCTGAATATAACGAACCTCAAGGACGTGGACGACGACATCAGCAAGGGGTTCGGAACCGGAGAGGATCAGTTCAAGATCAGCTTGCGGGGCTCGGGCAATTGCGGCACGCCGAGCCACAATGCCGACGGCACGTGGACCATGACTCACCTGCTGAGCAATGGCGGAGACTTCAACAACGTCAGGGCCACCCTCTTCAACTCCAACTTCCCGAAGGACGCCTTCGACAAGCTCGAAGCGCAGCTTCGAGCCGAAGGGCTGCTGGGACAGAATCAGGATCTCACTTACGGCAACGCGGCTTCCATCCTCTCTCAGGTGGCGCTCGGCACCCTGACCGTCAACCCGGACGGTTCATACTCCTTTACCCTGCCCCCGGACGGCTCGGCGGGCAGCATGATCGTGAACATGTTCGGCGCGGACAACTCCTCCAACCGGACCATCAACTTCTCAGTCACCGACCCGCACGGCGGCGTTTTCAACGGTTCATTCGGCGTCACCATCAAGGGCACCAACGACCGGCCCGAACTGGAACTGCTCGGCGGCGATGATCACCGCCTCTTTATTTCCACGAGTACGACGCCCGACGGAAACGCGACGACCCACGCCACAATCACCATGACCGAAGATGACAAGTCCTTCTCGGCCAATGCCAAGGGAACGGACGTGGACTTCGGTTCCAGGCTGACCTACGGCATCGCCGGAGGCCATATCGGCGACGCGGACAGTGCCGACATCAATGACCTGAAGGCGGCCTTTGACGGCGACAAGGGCATGGGCAACGCGCATACCCGGATCGAAACCGAGCACGGCGTGCTCACCATCGACTCGTCCACCGGCAAGTATACCTACACGCCGAACGAAGACCTGGTCTACGGCGAAAAGTACACGGATGAATTCACCATCTTCGTGCGCGACGAAAAGGGTGCGTGGTCGCAGCAGCACGTCACCATCAACGTGACGGGCGGCGCTGACGCCCCGATCCTCGTGGGCAAGCTCCCCAACGCGATCATGGCCGAAATCACCGAGGCGGGCGTCGTGCCCAACACCAATACGGATGTGGACGGCTCCATCCACGTCAACGGCAAGCTCGTGGACGGCTTCTTCAACAGCGGCGGACACGAGCTCGGCTCGTTCGAGGTCAAGCAGGTCGACACAGGAGAGGGCGCGGGGCATCTGATCGCCGGGTTCGTCGTGGGCGGCAAGTTCTACGCGGGCGACCTGCACACCGACTACGGGACCCTGCACGCCGAAGTCATCACCGAGAACGGCGTGTCCAAGATCGTCTACTCCTTCATCCTGCCGGAACCGGGCACGAAGGAAGCCGCGAACCTCGACGCCCTCGACGCGGGCCAGCGTGAAAAGCTGTTCGACAACCTCAAGGTCGGCGTCTACGATTCCGCCCACGAATCCCTCGTGAACGGCGGCGCCAACGCGGACGGCTCGTTCAACATCAATACCGGCAACTCGAACCTCATCCCCACGCAGGACGTGGATGTCTACGTGAAGGGCACCAATGACCGGCCCGTCTTCACCGACGAAAACGGGAACGTCATCGCCGAAGTCGTCACCGACGCGAACGGGAAGACCTTCACGAAGATCACTTCCGACCAGACCAGTGAAGGCGTGTTGCAGGAAGACGGCAGCCACACCCTTTCGGGAAACCTGAGCGCCCACGACCCCGACAAGAGCCATGGCGACGCGGCGGGCAACCTCAGCTACAGCATCGAGAGCGGCGGCAAGCTGGTGCAGATCATCGAAGGCAAGTACGGCATCCTCAAGCTCAATCAGGATGGCAGCTACACCTACGAGATCACCAAGCCCGAGCTGCTGAAGGAGCTGAATGCAGGCCAGAGCCTCACCGATTCCAAGCTCCCACAGGAAGTGTTCGACGTCCGCGTCACCGACCCGCTCGGGGCCCACAGCTCCGGCAAGCTGGTCATCGATGTTACCGGAACGGCGGATATGCCGACCATCAGCTTCAATAACACGGTGATATCTGAGGATAACGGCGCGATCGTAACGCCTTCGGAAGGCGATCACAGCCATGATCCCTCCATCACCGGACAGTTGACGCTGGGCGGCAGGGTCGACGCCGAGGATATCGGCGGCAACCTGACGTGGACGAACAAGGGACAGACTGGCTTCGCCACGGGCGCGGACGGCAAGCCGCTCGGCACGCTGAGCATCATCGATCCGGAAACGGGCGAGTATACCTATACGCTGACCGAAAACGGCTCGAAGATCGTCCAGTCCATGAACGATGGCGACGTCAAGACCGAAACCTTCAAGGTGCAGGTGGAGATCGAAGGCGGCAAGATCGTCGAGAAGGACATCACCATCACCATCAAGGGCACCAACGACGCCCCGACCTTTACGGATACGGTTACCGGCCTTGAGGGCGACGTGAAGCAGGATGCCTTCGTCGATCCCGATGGAAGCGACGGCGGCGTCCCCGGCGTGGTCTTCACGGGGACCCTCTCCGGCGCGACCGACGTGGACGACCCGGACGGCCAGCTCCGTTTCATGCTGGTCGGCAAGGACGGGAAGCCCGTCACGGAACTCAAGACCGAATACGGCACCATCGTCCTCACCTACGAGACGGCGGCGGACGGTTCGATCATCACGCATTACAAGTATACGCTGGACAACGAGAGCACGGAGCTCGACGAAGCCCTCAATAAGCTCCAGACCGGCGAGACGCTGCCCGACGGCGCGAAGGTCGTGGTGGTCGACCCCCACGGCAAGGTTTCCGAGGAGCAGAAGGAGCTCACCATCAACATCCATAAGCCCGACAGCGGCGAGGGTGGATGGGACGGCGGAGCGGGCCTCATCATCGACGCCGACAAGAGTGAGTTCAACGGCACGGTGGTCGAGGACGGCAGGGATCTGCCGCAAACGCCTGATGTCACGGAAGGCCTGATCTTCGAAGGCCAGCTCCATGCCAAGTGGGACGGCGAAGGCCACACCGGAACGCCTCCCGACCGCGTCTTCGGCATCGAAGAAAAGGATGAGTTTGGGCTCGGAACCGGAAAGCAAATCCAGAGCAGCGCCGCCGACGGTTTCGTAACCGCGGAAGGCAAGTACGGCTACCTCATCGTCGATCCCGTTACCGGGAAGTATACCTATACCCTGTACAACGGCGAAAATGGCAAGCCGGGCAAGGTGCAAGACCTCGCCGAAGGGCAGACGGTGAAGGAAGACTTCGACGTCATGCTCAACGGCAAGGAGACGGATTCCAAGATCACCATCACCATCCACGGCACCAACGACGCACCGGTCATCGACAGCTACCAGAATATGACGATTCAGGAAGGCGACGATGGGCTGGGCAATCTGACGACCTCAGAAACCCTGAAGGCGCATGACATCGACAAGCTTTTGGGAACTGACGGGAAGCCCCTCCCTGAGGGAACCGAAACCTCGACGCTCAAGTACTACTTCGAGGGCGGAACCAACACGCTGACGACCAAGTACGGCACTGTCACGCTGACCTTCGATAAGGACGGCAACTGCACCTACACCTACACGACCGACGGGGCAAAGTTGCCCGACCATCTCACTGAGGGCAAGGCGTTGCCCGATTCGTTCATCATCTACGTGCGTGACGCACACGGCGAGGTGGTTAAGCAGGAGATTACCGTCACCATCAACGGCACCAACCACGGGCCCGAAGTGGTTCCGGGCGAGCACGCCCTGAACGTTGTGGAGGACGTGACCGTCTCGCAGGAAGGCAACCTGAACGATATCATCAAGGATGACGAAGGGCTGAACAACCTGCACTTTTCCATCAACGGCAAGGGAACGGTCGTGGAAGGCGAGTACGGTACGCTGCACATCGATCCGGCTACCGGAAAGTATATCTACACCCTGAACAATGCCGACCCGGAAGTGCAGGGCCTCAACTCCGAGGACAACATTCAGGAAATCTTCACGATCACCGTAAGGGATAAGCACGGGGAAATGACGACCGTTGATGTCACGGTCAACGTCAAGGGCACCGACGACACGCCCGAGCTCACACTCGGCAAGGTCCTCTCAGTGCGCGAAGGCGACGCTGACGCCGTTGGTGACACCGCCGTGGGCTTCGACAAGGATATCGCGGATCAGGGGCACCTGACCTACTCCTTCGGTAAGGATGCCGACGGCAATCCTCTTACTGAAATAACCAACGAATACGGTACGTTCACCATCGATCCCAAGACCGGTGCATACACGTTCACGCTCGACAACACGTCCGAAACCGTGCTCAAGATGGCGGCGGGCCGTTTGTACGAGACTTCTATTAATGTGACCGTCACTGACACGTCAGGACTGTCAGATACAAAGGAACTCGTCGTCAATATCGAAGGCACCAACACCGCCCCCGTCATCACGAGCGGCGAGCACGGCGTCATCATCGCCAATCCGGCTCCGCTGGTTGAAGACGGCGGCGTCTCCAAGGTGACCGGACAGGTGACGGCCCGCGAATACGACGAAGGCGACCACGTCGTTGCCTTCAAGTTCGTGAACGACAAGGGCGAGCTTGTCGACTCGCTCACCGGCAAGTATGGCACCATCAGTATCGATAAGGACGGCAACTACACCTACACGTTCAACAACGGGCAGGCGCAGCATCTTGGCGCTGGCGAAATGGCCGCCGAGCACTTCAACGTCGTCGCCGTCGACACCTACGGAGCGCAAACCACGACGCCTTCCGACCTGCAGATCCAGATTCAGGGCACCAACGACGCCCCTGTGATCACCAGCCCTACCCCCGTACTCAACCTGACGGAACTGGCCAGCGGGCAGGCCGAAATAACCGGTACCATCACGTTCAACGATGCGGACAAGAAGGCCGACGGAACCTTCTATGACACGCACACCTTCTCGGTCAGGCCCGCCGGAGCGGCCGAGGCGGAAAACGGTGCAGCAGCCGAAGGCAAGTACGGTACGCTGACCATCGATGAACACGGCAACTACAAGTACACCCTGACCAGCGACGCGCTCGGAGAGGGAGACAAGTACACAGAAACGTTCACGGCCACCGTGGACGACGGCAACGGCGGGAAGGCCACCCAGACCATCACCGTCAATCTCACCGGCACCAACGACGCCCCGGTGATCACGGAGTCGCACACTGACAACGGAACCACGGGGTCCTTCATCTTCACCGATGCCGATGTAAAGGCCGATGGCTCCTTCTACGATACGCATTCCTTCGCCATCAGCGTCGACGGCAAGGCACACGGCGTAACGCTGGACTCCACCGGCACGCACGGCACCGTCACCATCGACGGCCTGGGCACGTTCGAGCTGATGCAGGGCGACGGCGGCAACTGGCACTACACCTTCACCGCCAGCCCAGAGGCCATAGCCGGGGCCGCTTTGGGGAGCCTCGTGACGCATGACTTCCAGATCATCGTCAATGACGGCCATGCCACGGCGATGACCCCGGCAGGCGAAGATTCCCTGTCTGTGAGCTTCATGGGCACGGGTACACCCCCTGCGGACATGGATCTGGGCAACCTGACGCCGGGCATGGCCCAAGACGATCATCTGCCCGGAATGGATGCGGACGGACACCAGCTCGCCTACGCCTTCGACAAGGCCGTGGACGGCAACATCCAGGGAGAATTCGGGAGCCTGCATTTCAATGCGGAAACCGGACAGTACACCTACACTCTGGACACCTCGGAGGACGGCCTCCACAAGCTGGCGCAGGCACAAGCCGACGGTTCCGCCCTGAAGGAATCCTTCGGATATACCGTAAGCGGTCATGAGGGCCATTCCAACGGCTCGCTGGAAATCAACCTGACGGATCTGCACACGCAGCTCGGCCACGCCGGAGCCGATACGCTCGGCGACCAGACAGCGGCGCATTCACAGGTGATCTTCGGCGAAGGCGGCGATGACGTCATCCACGGCGGCGCGGGCAACGATTGGCTGTTCGGCGGCGAAGGGGACGATCAGATCTTCGGCGGCACGGGCGACGACATCCTGTACGGCGGCGCGGGTAACGATTACCTCGACGGCGGGACGGGCCACAACTCGCTCTACGGCGGGGCCGGAAACGATATCCTCGTCTACAACCAGGGCATGGCCCACGCCAGCGGCGGTGAAGGCATCGACTTCCTCGTCGGAGCCGAAAAGGACACGTTGGACAGCCTGTTCGCCAACCCGGACAACAATCCCATCCAGAGCGATATCGAAGTGCTCATCACGTCCAAGCCGGACAGCCTGAGCCTTACGAATCTGGATGATCTGAAGAGCATCGGCATCTCCATAGAGGGCGATAAGCTCCACCTCTCCGGGGATTGGGCACCGACGGCTATCGGAGGAGAGGAACACGGAATCAGCCTCGGCAATTACGCCGAGTTCACCCATCACAGCGACCACGGAGACATTACGATCCTCGTGCAGTCCGGTACGCCGGCCACTGACGACCTGGCGCAGCAGATCGTCCAGAACACGCTGAACCACGGACAAGGCTGATCCTGAAACGCAGCCGGAAGCCTTCCGGCTGCACCAAACACCTTATCCATCAATCCTGAAACAAAGGGTCCCGTCCCGGCGCTTTTGCCGGGACGGGACCCCTTTCTCAAACATCGCCGACCCGCTTTACCCAACCTTCACAGCAACAAAAAAAGCGGGGAAATCGCATCCCGCCCTATCGGCAATAATCCGTTTTGGGGCGCCGCGAGAGCCTGGCCAGCCCACTCCCTCTATGCACACGGGGTAATCGCCACTTGACGCTCTCCCCTTCCTTGCTCACGGAGGATGGGCATATCCCACGGCCCCGAGTGAAGCCGCAGTCCACGCTCTTCGCCCAGACTTCTTCAAAAAAAGCCATTGATCCTGCTCGAATCAATGGCTTGCCTGTCTGCGTCGGGGCAGGAAAAAGGGCATAGGCGGGGTGACGGGACGCGGCGGCATTGTACGCCGGGGACGCGGAGCGTCAAATGATCCGGTGATGACCACGGCCCGTTCCTCTTCTTCGAGTTCCTGCTGGCAAGCCACGCAGTACCGTACCGAAGGCGACGCCAAGAGCCGCAGGAGCGGTATGGGCTCCCCACACGCCTCACAGAGGCCGTAACCCATGACCTCGATACGCCGCAGGGCGTTCTCCAGATCCCGGATACGCTCGACGCGCCGGGCGGTCAGCCGCTCATCCACCGCACGCTCGCTCAGACGCGAGGCCAGTTCGTTTTCATCGGGACATTTGAGAGAAATCTCCGGAGACATCCGGGGCGACCGCAACGCCGAAAGTTCCCGTTCCATCATCCATCGCAATGCAGCCAATTGAGAGGTGTTCATACCGTTCCTCACTTGCGGGGGTTGTTCCGTGGATTCGGATGTATCCCCCACAACGCGACGGCTTCATGACGCCCCTATGGCTTTTTTGTGCAACACATGAAAACTGTTGGCACGGATGGCGGAGTTTTCCTGTCCTGCGCTCTGCGCATAGACATCGCGCAAAACGGCCACAAGGCCCTCAACCGTCCGAAGAACTCAGCATTTCCCGCAGATCCGCAACGCTTGCCGCCAGCCGCGTGGCACCGGCCTCCACGAGTTCCTCCCGCGATCCGTAGCCGTACAGCACGCCTATGTCCGCAAGCCCGGCCTCACGCGCACCCGTGATGTCGTACTTCCGATCGCCCACCATGACCGCACTCGACGGGGTTATGCCCCGCTCCCGCATGGCATAGCGGATCACGTCGATTTTGGAGGAACGTTTCCCTTCCATATCCGCGCCGTATACGCCCTCCAGCGCCCCCGCAAACCCGAAATGCTCCGCGATGCGTTTGGCGAACACCTCCGGTTTCGAGGTCGCCACGATGAGCCGCCTACCCGCAGCGCGCAAGGCTTCAAGCATTTCAGGCACCCCCGGATACGGAGCGTTCTCGAAAATCCCCTTATCGCGGAAATACACGCGGTAGGTGTCCACGGCGCGTTTCGCATCCGCGTCACTCATGCCCATTGTGCCCCGGAACGAGTCGTACAGCGGCGGCCCGATAAACGACCGCAGCGTCACCGGTTCCGCTTCCATCCCGAAGCTCCGCAACGCGTACCGCACCGAATTGACGATCCCCGGCTCCGAGTCCGTCAGCGTCCCGTCCAGATCAAAGAGTATTGTTTTGTATTGCATGGCTCGCTTGTACGTCCCCCCGGGCCTTTGCGCAACCGTGGCCGGGGTAGGGATGATGCCTCCGGCGGCAAGGGCTGCCGCCCCTTGACCCTGCCCGGGGGGCAAGCGCCCCCCCCCCCCGGACCCCGGCGAGTGTGATCCGTCTCCTTCCGCACTTCGTTTGAAAGGAAACGGATCGCTTCTGCCTGCATCAGGTGATTACCTGCAAAATGTTTATTATTTAATATAAATACAATGAAATACAAAAACATGATTATCGTTCCGAGCAACCCGCGCCGTATCAGAAGCTTTTCTCCCCAAAATGCAGCCATTCCCCCGCTTGAGATGAGGGATTCGATAAGGTCGAATCCTTGACGTGATCCCCCGGCTAAGCCGGGGGGCTCCTGCAGTTTGACAATTCCCTAAAACAGCAAACCTCCTTGTCCGAACCGCTCAAGGCAGAACAAGGAGGCTTTTTATGAAGCAATTACAAAGTTTAAGTCATACGGTCTGGGAGTG
>NZ_JNJP01000083.1 GCF_000701705.1 Bilophila wadsworthia ATCC 49260
AACTTTTCTGAAGAAAAGCTTTTCCCTCCCCTCCCCAAACCCCACCCCTCTCCCTCCTAAGACGTTTGTGTTTATCGAATCCCTGTTTGCAGGGAGTGCGGGAACAGTGTTGAAGGAAGAAGGAAAACGGCATCAAGAGTGCTGAGGAAATACGTTTTTCCGAAGACGCGGATCAACAAGCGAACAGTGGCGGGAAAGCTTCGGTGTCCCCTCCCCATCAGTCGAAAGTCTTTGGGGAGGGGGCCGGGGGAGGAGCTTTCTGAAGAAAGGTCTCTCCCCCGGCGCTTTCTCCCCTTAAAAGGATGTGCGTATGAATATCAAGGTGCAAATGGGCATGGTGCTGAACTTGGACAAGTGCCTCGCGTGCCACACGTGCAGCATCCCGTGCAAGAACGCGTGGACCACGGCCCCCGGCACGGAATACATGTGGTTCAACAACGTGGAAACCAAGCCCGGCGTGGGCTATCCCAAAGAATGGGAAAATCAGGACCGTTACAAGGGCGGCTGGGAAATCAGGGACGGCAAGCTCCATCTGCGGGCGGGCGGCAAGACCGACAAGTTGGCAAATATTTTTGCGAACCCGGATCTGCCGGCCCTCGACGACTACTATGAGCCGTGGAAATACGATTATGAACGGCTGACAGACAGCCCGGCTTCGCGGCATCAGCCCGTGGCCCGTCCCTATTCGGCGGTCACGGGAAAGGCGTTCAACCCGCAGTGGGGCAGCAACTGGGAGGACGACCTCGGCGGCGCGCCCGTCACCGGGCTTTCCGACCGCAACTTCGCGGGGCTCGAAGCCAAGGCCTATCTTGATTTCAAGAACGTGTTCATGATGCACCTGCCGCGCCTGTGCGAGCACTGCCTGAATCCCGCGTGCGTGGCGTCCTGTCCGTCCGGGGCCATGTACAAGCGCGACGAAGACGGGATCGTGCTGGTGGACCAGTCCCGTTGCCGCGGGTGGCGCTACTGCGTATCGGGGTGCCCGTACAAGAAGGTGTACTTCAACTGGAAGACGCACCGTTCGGAAAAGTGTCTGTTCTGCTATCCGCGCATCGAAGCGGGCGAGCCGACCTTGTGTGCGCACAGCTGCGTGGGCCGCATCCGGTACGTGGGCGTCATGCTGTACGATGCCGACCGGGTGCGCGAGGCCGCCTCGCACCCCCAGCCGCAGGGCTTGTATCAGTCACAGCTTGAGGTGTTCCTCAATCCCAACGATCCCGCCGTCTGCCGCGAAGCCGAACGCAAGGGCATTTCGTGGCATGTCATGGAAGCGGCCCGGCGTTCTCCTATCCGCAAACTGGTGGTGGATTGGAAGTTGGCCCTGCCGCTGCATCCCGAATTTCGGACCTTGCCGATGGTGTGGTACGTGCCGCCGACCAGCCCGCTCGTCTCGGGCGGCGTCGAAGACGCCAAGGGACTTGACCGGATGCGGATCCCCGTCCGCTACCTCGCCAACCTGTTGGCGGCGGGCGATGAGGAGCCGGTGCGCTCGGCGCTTTCCCGTCTGCTCGCCATGCGCCGCCACATGCGGGACGGTCAATTCCAGTCCACGGCTTCCGCGCCGTTCCCGTCCCTGCGCGCGCATCCCGATACGTCGGGAGTATTGGCCGATGCCGGTCTGACGCCGGAACAGGCTGCCGAGATGTATCATCTTCTTGCCATTGCCCGCTATGAGGACCGGTTTGTGGTTCCGAGCTCGGGACGTGAAAACCGCGATGATGTCTGGGCCATGAAAGGCTCGGAAGGGCTGGCGCAGGGTGAAATGGAGGAAAGGCCATGAACGATTCCGATCGTCAGCTTCTGCTCGCCGTGTCGGGGCTGCTGCATTACCCCGAGGACGATTTTTTCGTTCAGGCGCGCTCGTTTGAGGAACTGTGCGATTTGCTGTCCGTGGTCCGGGCGTGCCCGCTGCGGGAGTTCATCCGGTCGGCCCGCTCGAAAGGCCTTTCCAGATTGCGCGAAGAGCACGTCGCCATTTTCGACATGGACAGCAAGTGCAGTCTGTCCCTTGCATGGCACCGCTACGGGGACGATCCCCGGCTTGGGCGCGCGCTGGCGGGCCTGAACGAATTGTACCGCGACGCGGGCTTTGAGCCCGTACAAGGCTTGCTGCCGGATTATCTGCCGCTGGTGCTCGAGTTCTTCGCGGCCGCGCCTGACTGGGCTCGGGTGGTGCTGCTCGACGGGTTCGGCAAGGAACTTATCGGCATTTATGCCGCGCTTGAGGCCCGGCATCCCGACAGTTCCTATGTCTCTCTGTTCCGGCCGATCGTCGCGGTTCTCGGCCTTGTCCCGGATCAACGCCTTCCCGCGAAGCGTTTGGAGCAAGTTTAGGTGGAGAGAGGGTATCGGGGGAAGAGGAGGAAACGTTTTTGAGCGTAGGGCTCGCCCGCGCGGTTTCCCTCTCTCCACCTTTTCTCCCCAAAGTTTCTGGCTGATGGGGGAATTGCGGAGGCTCGTTCCGGTTACAGCCGTTCCAATATATTTCGCAATATATTTGGATAGAGAGGAGTTGTAGAGTCATTTCCCATCGGTCGGAAAGCATTCCCTCCGGGCGGGTATGGGCGATGGTCCCATACGCCGGGAGGCATTCTTAAGGAGCTCATATGCACTTTTTCTTTGCGTACTATCCATACATCTGCATAACGTTGTTGCTGGCGGGGCTGGCGTTCCGGTACGTGACGGATCCGGGCGACTGGAACGCGCGTTCCAGCGAGATTTTTGAGAAGACATGGTTGCGCCGGGGATCAATCATTTTCCACTATGCGATCATCTTGTCTTTCTTTGGGCATATTGTGGGCCTGCTCACGCCCGATAGCGTAATGCACGCCCTGCGGATCTCCATGGAAGCCCATACCGTGGTTGCCGTGGGCATGGGTATGATTCTGGCTCCGCTGGTTGTGGTGGGCCTCGGCATCCTGCTGTGGCGGAGAATCACGAACGAGCATGTCTGGGCCACGACCGTTCCTATGGACGTGCTGGTGGTGCTGCTCATTCTGATCAACGGCTGTACCGGGTTTTATCAGGCGTATGTGGCGCATTTTCCGGTATTTGTGACCGTTGGACCGTGGCTGAGGAGCCTTGTCGTCTTCCGGCCTGATGTGGTTCTGATGGAAACGGTGCCGCTGTTCCTGCAAATCCATGTGGTGAGCGCGTTTACGTTGTTCGCGCTGATTCCGTTCAGCAGATTGGTGCACATCTTCAGCGTGCCGGTCACATACGCGCTGCGTCCGTTCCAGATCTATCGGAGGCGGTATGCCGGACTTTAAGAACACTGTCGGCGGGCGTTTTTTGACCATGCTGGAAGCGCAGGCCCCCGCCAACTTCGCAATGGTCATGTCCACGGGCATCGTGTCCGTGGCCCTGCACCTGCTGGATTATCCCATCGGCGCACGTCTGCTGTTTTGGCTCAACGCGGCGCTGTGCGTGGGGCTGGCGATCCTGTACATCATACGGCTGTTCGTGTTTCCGAAACGGTTCGTCCAAGATTTCAGGAGCCACGGCGCGGGGCCGGGCTTCCTGACGGTGGTGGCGGGCATATGCATTCTGGGCAACCAGTTTGTGCTGCTCGGCAAAGATCCGGCTATGGGCGAGGCGCTGTTCTGGATAGGGAGCGTCCTGTGGATCGTGATTTTGTGGGGCGTGTTCTACTTCGTGTTCTCCGACGAACCCAAGCCGCCGCTGGAAAAAGGCATTAACGGCGCGTGGCTGGTCGCCACCGTGAGCACGCAGGCCATTGTGATCCTCGGCTGTATCCTCATCGATCATATGCCGTGGGACAAGGAAATCGCCTTCTTTGCGTTCACGGCGCTGTTTCTGCTTGGATTCATGTTGTACTTGTTCGTGATCACGATGATTTTTTACCGGTTTGCGTTCAAGGAGCTGGAACCGGCGCAGCTCAGCCCGACCTACTGGATCAACGCCGGGGCCGTGGCGATTACGACGCTGGCGGGCGCGGAACTGTTGTCGCATCCGGGCGCATCGCCGCTGTTGATGGAGTTTTTTCCGTTCATCAAAGGGCTGACGCTCATGGCGTGGGCCACGGCGACCTTCTGGATCCCGATGCTTTTTCTGCTCGGGTTCTGGCGGCACAGCGTGAAGCAATACCCGGCGGCCTACACCCCGGAATACTGGGGCATGGTGTTCCCATTGGGGATGTACACCGCATGTACGGCCATGCTGGCGAAGTCCCTGAATCTGGAATTCCTGTTGCCGTTGCCGGAAGTCTTCGTGTACGTGGCGCTGGGGGCGTGGACGGTGGTTTTCTGTGGTATGGTCATCACAAGGCTGGTAATGCTCCTGAGGGGGGATTGCCCGACGGCATAGCCCCAATGGGGAGGCGCCGAACGAGGCGGTGGTCCTCCCTTTTCCATAAAAAAAGAATGTTAATTAGGAATTTCAACATGTAACATTAATGTTACACCAAAATATGTGGTGCAGACGGCAAAAGGTGTCTTCCCGAGATTACTGTTCCACGGAATTTCATATGTTGAATCACCAAAAAACTCCACCTTCCGATTCATGCCGGAAGGTGGAGTTTTTTGGTTTCTTCAGTCCGACTTCTTTGCCACAAATCGAATCTCGTCTCGATGTTCCGGGAGCCACCTGCACTTATGCAGGCACCACCACGACGTGATGATAAACCGACCATCCGCTTTCGCCTTTCTATCGGGATGAGCACCGGACAAATCACAATCAAGCGAGCAGAGCATCAACGCCTGATTACGTTCACCGTGTGGACAGCGAAACTTTTCCTCTAAACCGCCTACACGGCGGATAACACCGTGCGGAACTGCGCCAGCAGCATCCCCTTCTTCTAAACCGCCTACACGGCGGATAACGAGGCCGTATCCATGCTCAAGCTGCTCATACACTTCTAAACCGCCTACACGGCGGATAACTTCATCATTGGTATGTGCCGTTGCGCCTCATCCTTCTAAACCGCCTACACGGCGGATAACCGATGTTGCGGAACTCGCTCTTCATGCCGATCCTTCTAAACCGCCTACACGGCGGATAACGCATTTCGGATGCCGCTGCTCAATTCGGTCAACTTCTAAACCGCCTACACGGCGGATAACACTCACCTGGCAATCTATGAGGGTCGTTTATACTTCTAAACCGCCTACACGGCGGATAACTAGAGTTTTTGAAAACAATATACTTATTTTTCAGCAGACTGTATTTCAAATCCTTCTGAAGGTTTCGTTTTGGTGAGCTAGATGTAACACATTTATATCATGTGTTTTTTACACACAGGTTTTTCATGAAGTCAAAAAGAAAGTCCAAAACATCTTCCTCTTGGCAGTGCTCGATAAGGCGTTGCCGGAAATCTTTTTGTGTCTCTCCTTCTTTGGCACACTCGAAGGCCAGAGGCATGACATAACCATCCTTGACCACATCCGCGAGGTCAAATACCAGCGCGCCTCTTCGCGTCTTCCCGTGCAGGATGGGCATGGCGAAACTGATCCCAAGACCACAAAGCGCCACAGCGGCATATCCATACGCGATATAGTTGCCATGATCCAGAAAGCCGTTGCAGACATCCGCTTTTGAGGTTGAACGCCGCGCGCCTTCTTCGCGAACGAATGAAAATCCATGTCCTCGCGCCAGATCCGCATACAAACGTTTGGCCCAGCGTGCCTCCGCCAGCAAAAGCTCCTGAACATCTTTGGCCTGTTCCAGATCCGAATGGAAACGCTCCAGTACGGCATCGGACAGTACTATTCCCAGTTTTTGCAGGTAGCTGTTTTCCTGCCAGCACTCCGCCGTCATCTGCGCGCGCCGCCTGAGGAAGCAACGGGCTTTCTCCAGTCGGCGTGCGGGGTCAAACCACATTTCCGCCCATGCCTGCATATATTCCGTCGGGCGGTACTCGCTTTGCGGCGTCATAAAAGCGATGTCGCATACACTGAACAGCGGCGATCCTCCCGTTCCGCAAAAGCCCACCATCACGTTGGATGCCGCCATACGCCGCATAGCGGCATCCGTGATGGAAGTGCCTTTGCCCAGCAACAGGAATGCCGTGTTCCGTTCGGGAATGTTGAACATCTGCTCGAACTCACCCCCGTCCTGCGTCAGATAGACGATACGGTCATCCTGCTGCACTACCCGGGCATGTTCTAGATAAAAGACATTGGCCCGTTTGGAGAGTTGAAGCGGCCGTGGTTCGCTGTGCCTTTTCATGCCCACGGCAACTCCGGCAGGCTAAAGGGGCTGCTGGTCACACAAAACCCATAACCGTTGGGTGTGCATTCCTCCCGTTGCGGTTCTCCTTGTTCACGGTTCACCACCAGTGAGAACCGCTGTCCCGTTCCTGCGCTGCGCAGTATGAAATACGTCATTTTGGCTTTGCGGGCGGTTTCCATGCGTCGTCTTCTCAACAGTCCTTGTTCCTCGCCTTCATGACGATCCGATGATAGAGAGGGCACTCTGTATCTGACGAAACGTACCCACTCACCGCAAAAGTCGGCAGGGACAGCCCGTGGATAGGACAACCGGGCGTAATCGCGGAACCACGGCTGTGAAATCACGTTTTCCGCCAGCCAGTCCATGTCTTCACGGGAGGAAGCGAAAACGCGCAACGCCCCCGTCAAGGGGGGAGGCAATACGGCCAGTTGTTCCCTCCCGGGGAAAGCGACGGCAAATGCTCCGGGGCGCTGGGTGAATATGCCGTGCAGCAAGCTCAACATTCGGTTCCGCAGCACCGGCCCGCTTGCGCCCGTATCGCCTCCCACGATCAGCGGCAGGGCATCACAATACCATTGGGGCCTCATGATCATTCACTCCCCGAAAAGACGCCGCCACGGATAATGCAGGCCAGCAGGAACAGCCCATCGGGCGTCATGGGGTCCAGCTCGCTCACGCGGAGCATCAACTTGAAGCCGGATGCATCGCCCTTGTTGCGGAAGAATTCCTGTGCATCGAGGCTTGCGCCGTTGGGCTCCACGGGCAGCGGCACACGGCGCTCCCCATAGGCCGGATACCATGTATCGATGGTTCGCAGGGCATTGCCGATCTTCTGGTCACGCAAGGCCGCCTGTCCCATGATGCGTACGCTGTGCTGATCCTGTCCATCCGGCGCGCCTCCCACGCAATACAGGGGGCGGGCAAAACCGCGTGTTTTATTCTTATTCTCAAGGTAGTTTTGCGAAGGGAAGACTTCAACGGCCCCACCGACTCCCAGATCGACGTGGGCCGTCACCCGCAATTCTGTTGCCGGATCGCCTTTCCAGCCGCACGCCAGCACTTCGGTCACAGCACGCTCGTCATCGCTTACCTCTTCAAAATGATTGAAGGGAGTCGCCAGCGCGTCGAACATTTTTTTCGTACCGTCGGGCAAGAGCACCTCAACCGTAGCGGAACTTGCCACTGTGCGGTTACGCCACAAAAAACGTCCGTTGGCGATGTTGCGCACATAGCGGCAGGCCAGATGAACCAGCGCCTCACTCTCCTTGGCCCGGTCGACAAACGCCGCCAGATCGGCTTTGAAGGCGTTCAGGTCATCTATGGAGTCTTTCTGTCCCGGAGCGCAGGCGAACAACGCTTTTTTGATATCCATGCCGCGCAGGTTGAAACGCACTTGCAGGGCCGACGCATTGGCGTCGAGTTTGGCGCTGTCCGTCGTCTGGATATTGGATACTTCTTCCCGTTTGGCGCTGGCGGAAGCCGCTTGTCCTTCTTTGCTGGCTTTGTTGATGTTCTGCGTTCCACGGATGCCGTGTCTTATCACCCACAGAGGGCTCAGGTTCCCATTGTCCAATTCGTTGTAAAAGAGGCCATCCGTCACCAGAAGGCAGCGCTGAAACGACAGTACGCCCGGAAGTTTATTCAATTTTTTTGCCATGATATTTGTCTCCTTACATATCCTCAGGTTCCGCTTGTTCTTGCCGCAGCACAAATGCACCCCGCCGATCATCCAGCCACACGGGACGCCAGAAAGCCTTTTCCGCATCCGCTTCCTTCCGCCACTGGCGCAAGGAACGGTATTGCACCATGCCGATCAGAGGCTCGGCAAAGGCATGTATATAGCCGCAGCGCGCTCCGCTGCGGTGCTCGAAAGGTGTGATCGCCGCGTAGCCGAGGCAGGCTGCGGACAGCCATGTGTTGTCCTCTCCAGCCGCAGGCTGCGCTCCCAGCGCTTCCACCAGAAGTTCGGCCTGATTCTTGCCCCGGTTTTCGAGCATATCCCTCCTGTCCTTGACGACATACCCGTTTCCGATGCGATCGAACGCGGCCTCCAGAGAGTCTTCGAGGACGATTTCGCCGTGCCCCGTCACGAGGCCGCCGGAAAGCCGCGCCCGGTGCAGGAACTCACGGGCTTCCATCATACCCGCCACCTGCTCCAGCTCCCAGATAATGCTCACGCGCAGATGGGCGCAGGCCACGGGCTGCAAGGAAAGGGCGTGCGGGTTCTTCGAGGAATAGTCGCTGCCCGGAGGGGGGGTCTTACTGGCAAAAAATGCTTGCTTATTAAATGTGAACGCGGCGGCTCGCCGTTGCTGTGGCGAAAAGACGCCGTTAAAAGATTGCCCCAGCGCCTCACGGTTATGGTGGATCAGAGCCATGCCCGTCACTTTAGCCCCTCCACCCAGATGAAAGCAGAGCGCTTCTCCTAGGCCGTAGGCAGCGAAGACCGGCGGCCCGCCCATCAGGAAAGATGCGGAAAGCATGTTGGCGGCCTGAACCCGCACGCGGGGAAAGACAAGATAGCTCATCGAAACTCCTCCTCCAAAAGCCCCGCAACCGTCGCGGTTGCCGTCACATCCAGAACCATCACTCGGTTTCCGTTGGCATATGAGGCATGTTCCATGCCGCCGATCACCAGCCACGCCATATCGCGGGGCCATGTACCGTCACGTAAGGCGGGATCAAGCAAGCCGCGCATCGCAATCGGCCTCAACTCCGGCGAGACCAGCGCCTCGGTTCCTGTTTCAGGATTCTGTTCCTGCGGGAGCATAACGGCATAATCCCGTAGCATTTCCCGTGCCTCGTCAGCCTGTTGCAGGACAGCGGCGGCGATGTTCCCCAGAAGGGCTTCCTCTTCCTCCCGCGCTTTCAAATCGGTTCGCCTGGGCGTGGCGGACTCTCCATTGTCCAATCCACACCGCCGCCGAAAGTCCGCGTAGGCGAGCAGGGCTTGCCGCAGAGGGCCGGACGAGGAGAAATCGAGGGAAATCCCCTTGTAATAGAGGGAGAAGGCGGTTCGCAAGTCATCAGCGCTGCATGGCGCATCCACAAAGAGCGGGCGCTGCATGACCTGTACAAGCCCACCCACGTTCTGGGGATTGGAGCCGCCGATGCCGAACTGCGCCTGCCGTAGCTTGCGCATCTTCATGCGGGGGGCGTTTCCCGCATCCTCTCCGTTTTCGGGCTTTCCGATGCGTTTTCCTTCCTCTTCACACGCGACATTATGGCGGGGCACCAGCCCGTTGTCCTTTTCGAAGAGCAGTTCGGATATCCCGCCCGCTGTCATGGGCGTCATGGACACATAACCACCTTCAGCGCCTTCTTTGGGAATCAGGATCTGGCGCAAACGGTGATCCACATGCTCAACGCCGACGCTGAAAGCCGAGGAGCACGCCCCGGTCATGGCGTCCTCGATGGCGCGGCGTTCTTCTGACGATGCGGCTTCCGCAAAGGGATTGCCCCGTACCACGGCATTCACCTGTTTGCAGATGCCCGCCACCGCCGCGCCGCCCTTGCCGTAGTCCAGCGAAAGGGACACCCCCCGCGCCATCAGCGTACGGGCCGAGACATAAGGGGCATCCAGAGCATCGTCCGAAGCGAGGCGCACCCCCGCGAGGGCCGCGTTGGAGTTGACCGTTTTCGAGCTGAAATGAACAAGTTCCGCGATTGTGTTGCGATAGGTTTCTGGTGGATAGGCTTTCCACAGTTTTTCATTCTTGGCTTGGCGTTCCTGCTGTCCGCCGTCCGCCTCCATGTTCGCTTCATCCATCCTTTCTCTCCTTGTCATTCCGCCGCCGGACGGCGGACAATGCCGAACCCCTTGTCATATTCCCATCTGTCGGTATCGCTGTATGAAACCAGTTCGGCCGAGAGCGCACGTTCTTCGTCCACCCCGACAGCTTCGCATTGGGCGCGCATGGTTTCGGCATCCAGCCACAGCCATGCGTTGGGCAGGGCATCGACTTCACGGAAGGAACGCTCGTCGCGCTCCACCCACTGTCCGCCAGAGCCACGCCGTTCTCCCTGATATACAAATGCCTCGTAACTATCGCCAAGGCGTTCGGCGTCACGTCCCAAGCGCCACGTTTCCGTTCTTCCCATACGATTGCGCAACGGTGTCTCGTTGTAAACCCATTCGGAAAGCAGGGCGGCCGGCGAATGCTCCGCAACGAAAGAGTATTCGCCGGTCTCTGGCCCAAAATACGGAAACAGCCGTTTTGCAATGGCCTTGTCGTCGCGTCTGGCAAGGCGGCAATCCTCGCCAAGGCGTACGTCCGCCGTTATGACAAGCCGCCCTTCGCGCCACGGCAGGATTTGGGCCAGATCATGGATGGAGTACCTTTCCTTGTCTTTCCCTTCATAGCCGGGCCAACAAAACGCGGGCGCGCGCGGTTCGCCCCTATCGCTGTTGCGGCAATGCCGCCAGTTGAACTGCGGCACGGCAATGTTGGGAGCATCCCCGCAAGGGCGCAGGCGGTGACGGTTGACCCGGCCGGCGGCCTGCACCAGCGATTGGGCGCTGGACACGTCCAGTACGGCCCAGTCGAAGTCGTGATCCCGCCCCACCTCTTCCACCGGAGTGGCAACCACGATGAAAGGCACGTCTGGGCGCTCTTCGTGCGCGGCTTCATCCAGAAAGGCGCGGATCTCGTGGTCAGCCACGATATGCCTGTCGCCTTCCGCACGTGAAAGCAGAAAATCCAGCCTCTTTTCCTTGTGGAAGCGGGCGATGTGCCAGTCGTTCGCATGATAGCAAGCAACACGCGCCTGTGGCAGTTCTTTCGCCAGATGCCGGGCCACGTCCACGGCTGTTGCGATATTCGCCACGCGTACCAAGCCAAAGGAGTACGCCACGCCGGAGCGGGCATCCGTCAGGGCGTGGCGGGCGTGCAGTTTTTGAACTCCCGCGGTCACGGCACCCATCCATGTGCTGACGCTTTCTTCAGCCATCGGGAGCAGTTCGGCATGGCGGTACACGGGTAAGGCGGCTATGGCCTCCAACTGTGCGGACACCCGGCTGTCGTACAGTGCAAGCAGGGCCGCAGCCCTTTCCGCTCGGCCTTTTTCCGGCACATGGGGTACGGCTTTTATGAGCGGCGGCAGGGCGTCATCAATGAACGCCAGCACATACAGCGTCTTTGCCTCGGAACGGGGCTTTTCCTCGTCAGTGCAAGCGCTCTTGCCATGCCGCAATGCGCACGCCATTTCCGCGCCGGAAGCATAGGCCGCTTCCACGGCCTGCGCTACGGGGCGGGACAGTGTGGCTGAGGAACAGATGACGTTGCGCCCGAAAAACGCGCACCATTGGACAAGGCGCAGTACGGCGACAAGGGATTCGGGGTCATAGGAATCGATTTCGTCGAGGACAAGATCGGCACTCATGAGGCGCAGCAGAGCTTTGACGTGATGCCCTTGCCGATGTGGTTCTCCGGCGGCGATCAGGTAGTCGATGGTGGAAACCAGCAGAGGAGCGCCAACGATGCGCCGCTCCTGCGGTTTGGGGAAGAAGGATTCCAGCCATGCGGGCAATGGCCAGTTTCCGCCGGAGGTCAGCGCTTCCGTTTCCGCAGGATTGCCGTCATCGTCTGACCACGGGGCGGCAATGTTTTCTTTCTCTTTGATGTTGGAAGCATTGAACAGTTTCCGCGTCACGTCATCGCCGATAACCGTAGCGAGATCGCTGTCGGAAAGGCCAAGCTGGCATTGCAGGGCCCGCCCCGTTTGTAATGTAAGGCTACGCAGGTTCAAGGCGATGGAAAACCGGGGAGCGACGCTGCGGGAGAGAACGCAGGCAGCGCGCACGTTCATGCGTGTCTTGCCGCTGCCGGTTCCCGCCATGTTGAAAACAAGGGCACCGCTTGTGGGGTACGCCTCCCGCGCTTCGGCCAGCGCATCAGCCGCCGTATTTTGCCATGCGAAACGGCTTTCCGGATCCGCCGGGCGCAAAACGGCCTCCAGCGAGCAGGGTTGTAGGCCCGTCAGGGATGCTTCGGGACGCTCCACAAGGTTCGCCATGCGCCAAACCAGATCCGCCGCTTTTTCCGAAACGCGGGACAAATGCTCGGCGAGGCGTTGATTCAAGCGGCGTCCATCGGGTGCGACATGCGTGTTGGCGAAGGCGGGGGAAGTATCTTTGTTTGGCGGGCACTCCAGCGCCGATACCGTGTGATCCGCAAAGACAAGAGCCGCGCGTGCATACAGGAAAACGGATCTCCAGTATGGAATCCACGCTTCACCCGCCATGCCCACAGCCGCTGCGGAAAGGCGTTTGTCCAGCCGTTGCGCGAGTTCCCCAAAGGAACCTTCAGGTTCGGACCACGGGGTGAAAAGCGCGTCATCAGGCGGGCAGGGCAGGTTTTCCCGTACGAGCCTGCCTTCCGGGCAGGGCAGACGAGAGGAGAACAGGCCATGATGTGTGGAAACAAGCGCATCCACGCATTCCTGTGCCGAAGCAAGTCCATAGCGCGAGGCGTTGCAAATCTCCCGTTCTCCTATGAACATTTCGAGGCGTTTTGTATACACGTTCGCCCATGCCGTCTTCCAGTCCATGCCGGATCGCACCGCCTGCCATAACTTGAGCGAAATCCATTCATGCCGCACGGCATCGGCCAACTCCGCTTTCCCTCGCAGCTTTTCCTGGAACTTCAGAGAATATTTGCCCAAGTCATGCAGCAGGCCCGCCAAGCGCGCCGCTAACCCGGCATAGCGAACCCACTCGGACACACGCACAGGAGTGGTAATCCGGCGATACCCTGCTGGAAAATGGCCTTCAGGCCCGAAACGTCCCCGTGCGCCCACTATCCAGAGTAACTTCATACGGCGGCGACCATCGTTCTGGTAGCAGGCCACGGAAGTCTGTCGTGTAGCGCTTCGGGCTAAAGCGGCGCGCACTTCCTGCAACCCTTCAGTCGTCATAGGCGACATCCAGCAACGTTCCCCTGCGCGCAGGGCGTAGCTGTCCAGTATGGCGCGGCTGCGGGGAATAGCCCGTTTCTGGCAAGCGGAAATGAAGATGACGTGCATAGAAGAAAAGGTATCGGTTTATACAGATGAGAGCAATATGACACGGGGAACAGCATCTCATCTTTTTTGTAGCTTCCTTTTGGCTTCAAAAAAAGTTGTTCGGAAAAACCTTTTGGAATAAAGTAGTTAAAAAGAAGCGATGCGGACGAAGCTATTGGAGGTGCCAAGATGTAATCCTTTGAAAGATAAAGATATTGTCTCGTATCGCTCTAGTTGTCCGCCGTGTAGGCGGTTTAGAAGATCAGGACCACCTGTAATGAAATCCTCAAAACGTTGTCCGCCGTGTAGGCGGTTTAGAAGTCCCCGCGGCTACTCCACGGCTTGGGGCTCTAGTTGTCCGCCGTGTAGGCGGTTTAGAAGGGCTCATCGAAGAATCTTTTATCATGAGGTTCCCCTTCCTTACTCGCCGCCGATGGAACGGGCGCAACGGTCGTTCTCGTAACTCGCCGTTATGAAGCTGACCCCGCCCCACGTGAAGACTCCGGCGTTCTGCCGGGCGTCGACTACCCCGCGACCCTTACCCCCGCCGTGGGCCTGTAGGAGGTGCATCATGTCACAGTGTGAACTCATGCCCATGCCCGCGCCTTTGGTCGTCTTACACGACGGACGCCCCACCACCTCTCTGGAGATCGCCAAGTTTTTCAAGAAGCGTCACGATGTTGTATTGCGGGATGTTCGTAATATTATGGATAACTGACCGGAACCGTTTAGCCACCACAATTTTGTGGGGCTAACTATATTGATGATCAAGCCAAGAATCGCCCCATGTTCATCATCTTCAAGGACGGCTTCACTCTCTTGGTGATGGGCTATACAGGCCCCGAGGCTATGCGCTTCAAGCTGGCCAACATCGAAGCCTTCAACGCGCTGGAGGCCGAGTTGCAGCGCCAGCGGGAAGGGGCCTTGCCGCCCGCCGACGCCCTCGCCCCGTCGCAACAGGCGCAACTCAAGGCACTGGTCGACGCCAAGGTCGGCATGTTGCCGAAGGAGCACCAGCGCAAGGGCTACGGCGAAGTGTGGAGCCACTTCGCCCGGCACTTCGAGATCGGCAAGTACACGCAACTGCCGCCGGAGAGGATGGCCGAGGCCGTGGAGTATTTGATCGAGCTGGAGCTCAAGATAGCGGACCCCGCCCTGCCCGATATGAGGAGCTTGCCGCGCTTCGCAAGTTATGACCGATACGCGGCGAGCATTGAGGCGGCCTATACCATTCTTTCGAGGCTAAACGCACTTGATGTACAGTTCTCACAGGCGCGTCTCGGCACCCACCCCCTGCGCGACGGAAATTGCTCACGGTTTTATGACGCCGTGATGCGCGAAGTGCGTATTTCTGCCACAATGGTGGATGCGGCGCGCAATGCGCTCAACAACGCTATCGAGCTTCGCCAGATAGCGGAAACGGTGTGTTAGCCATGCCCCCGATCACCCGCCTCGAAATCTGGATGTGCGGCTATGTGCTCGGCATCGTGACGATGCTCATCAGGGAAATGGGAATGTAGACGGATGGCCCCCGGAAACGGGGGCTTTTACATAAGGGGCACGGAATGTTGGAACAGGAAAAGCCACGCCGGACGATTGCGGAGCGCATCAGGAAGAAGGAACCGAAGCCGAAGAAGGCGAAGACGCCGAAGAAACGGGAAAGCTACCGGGTGGAGGCCGAACCGGGGGAATCGCGGATCATGCAGTGCCCGCGCCCCATGCTGGTGACGGCCCCGGCATGGCTGGCGGAATGGTTCAGGTAACAGACAAGGCCGGGGTGGATCCCCCGGCTTCTCATCGGAGTGAGTTATGGAAATGAAAGCCTTGTCAGTGCGCCGGCCGTTCGCGTCGCAGATCGTCATCGGGGAAAAGACCATCGAATGGAGGTCAAAACCGTTCAACTGGCGCGGCCCTCTGGTCATCTGTGCCTCGAAAAGCGCGATCATCGAACTGGACAACGGGAAAC
>NZ_JNJP01000084.1 GCF_000701705.1 Bilophila wadsworthia ATCC 49260
TCCCTCCTCCCCCGGACCCCCACCTCCCACCTTCCCAAGACTTTCGACTGGTGGGGAGGCGGCGCGCAGGGAGTCCGTTCCGGCTTGGTTTTGAAAGAATTCCTTTGCGCCGTACAAAAGAGGGATATCCCCGTAACCTCCATTACCCCATCAAGCGTTTGCTTCGGCGTCTTGCCGCCGAAGCAAACGCGCCGCCGGGTCAAGGGGCGGCTCGCCCCTGTCAGCGCGGCTCGCGCCTTGCGGAGTGCGGAGGCAGCGCCTCTGCCAGGATTCCAGGGGCGGAGCCCCTGGGGTTGCGCGGGATGGGGTTCGGCTATAGAGGTAGACGAGGAGGAAGCGGCATGAAGATAGCGGCCTGCGATTTTGACGGAACCCTGTTCCGCGATGGTGTGGTGAGCGAAGCGGACCTTGAGGCCATAGCGGACTGGAGGCGTTCGGGGAACGCTTTCGGGATCGTGACGGGCCGAGGCCGGAACACACTGTTGCGCGATGTGAAGCGGTTCAGCATCCCTTACGACTTTTTGATCTGCAATAACGGTGCGATGATCTGCGACGAGCAGGCGCAGGACGTGTATTGTGCGGTTCTGCCCGAGCCGGTGCGCGCTGAAATCATGGATCATCCGGGTATGCGGGCAAGCTCACAGTGCGCGTTCTTCGCGGGAACTGCCATTTTCACCCACGCGGGCAAGACGGACTATTGGATCCTTAAAGAGCATGTGCTCCCCCGGCTTTCTCCCGTTGAGGCTCTGCACATGCCCGGCCTGCATCAGATCAGCCTCGCCTACGCCGAGCCCGGCGAATCGGCGGCGTGGTCAGAAGCTTTTACGGAAGGTTGCGGCGAGAATGCGGGCGTGCATTTCAGCAATATCTGTATCGACATCACCGCCCCGGACGTGAGCAAGGCCGCGGGCATGACGCACCTGCTCGAGCTGCGGCGCTGGGGCGAAGCCAAGGAAGTGCTCGTCATCGGCGACGATATGAACGACCTTCCCATGATCCGCCATTTCAACGGCCACGCCGTGGCCAATGCCGCGCCGGAGGTTCGGGACGCCGCGTCCTCTGTCTTTTTGAGCGTCGGCCAGATGTTGAGGGAACGGGTGTAGGGGGGATCGGGGGTAGCCTGACCGACACGTTTTCTTTATTGAATTAAGATTGATGGAAAGTTTTTGTGATGATCACAAGGAGAGGCATGATGGAACAGGGCGGAGCAGGAAGATGGAGCGATGCCGAACTGCACGGGGCACTGGCCCGGGTGTTCGGCTATACGGCGTTCCGCCCGCATCAGATTGAGATCGTAAAGGGGATTCTCGGCGGACATGATTCGCTCTCCATCATGCCCACGGGCGGAGGGAAAAGCCTGTGCTTTCAGCTGCCATCACATTTGATGGATGGCGTGTGCGTGGTGATCAGCCCGTTGATTTCGCTGATGAAGGATCAGGTGGATGCCGCCTGCGCCAACGGGCTGCGGGCCGCCGCGCTCAACAGTTCGTTGTCCCCCGGCGAGCACAGGGCCGTGCGGGAGGCGCTGGCCTCCGGTGAACTGGACTTGCTGTACATTTCGCCCGAACGCCTGAGCGCGCCCGGCTTCTGGGACGCGCTGGCCTCATGGCCGGTCTCTTTCTTCGCCGTCGACGAGGCGCACTGCATTTCCCAATGGGGACATGATTTCCGCCCGGATTATCTGGCGCTTTCCGGGCTTGTCGAGCGGTTCCCCCAATGCCCGGTGGCGGCGTTCACGGCTACGGCCACGCCCGAGGTGGAGCGAGACATCCTTTCCCGGCTCGGCCTGCGGGAGCCCCGGCTGATCCGGGCTTCGTTCGACCGTCCGAACCTGTTCTATCATGTCCTGCCCAAAGAGGAACCTCATGCCCAGCTGCTTTCGTTTCTCGGCGGCCATGAGGGGGAATCGGGCATCGTCTACCGGTCCACGCGCCGAAAAGTCGAAGAGACCGCAGCATTCCTTCAGAAAAAAGGCGTGAAGGCCGAAGCCTACCATGCAGGCTTGCCCGATGCGGAGCGTATGCGCGTGCAGGAGGCCTTCCGGCGGGACGAATGCCCCGTCGTGGTGGCGACGGTGGCTTTCGGCATGGGCATCGACAAGCCCGACGTGCGTTTTGTGGCACACCTTGATTTGCCGAAAAACGTGGAGGGCTATTATCAGGAAACGGGCCGGGCCGGACGTGATGGCGATCCCGCGCACTGTCTGTTGCTTTACAGCGCGGCGGATATGGCGCAGCTGCTCTATTTCGCGCGTCAGACGGAGGACGAAGAGCAGAGGAGTATTGCGGAAAAGCACGCCTACGCCATGCTGGAGTATGCGGAACGCAACCAGTGCCGCCGCAAGGCGTTGCTGTCGTATTTCGGGGAAGATTTCGAGGAACCCAATTGCGGCGGATGCGACGTATGCACCGGGGAGATACAGGAGGAAGATTACACCATTGAGGCGCAGAAAGCGCTCTCCGCAATGGTGCGGAGCGGGTGCCGCTTCGGGCGGGTGCTCATCATGGACATCTTGATGGGTGCGGATAACCGCCGCATCCGGGAAACCGGCTTTCAGCATCTGCCCACCTACGGCGTGGGCAAGGATCGGACACGCCGTTTCTGGAAGTATCTGATCGATGCCCTGACCCGTCAGGGGCTGGCTGCCATAGAAGGTGAAGAGTATCCATATCTGCGCGTTACCGAAACCGGATGGGAGACGCTGCGGGGGGCTCCGTTCCGTGCCCTGCGGATCGTGGAAACGCGCGCCCGCCGAAACCGGGCGGAGCGCGACGGAGCGTCACAGGACATGGATGTGGATGATACGCTGTTCCAGCTCTTGCGCGCGGAACGCCGCAGGCTGGCGGAAGCCGCGCAGGTGCCGCCGTATGTGGTGTTCCATGACCGCGCCCTGCGGGAAATGGCGGCGGGAAAGCCGGCCAGCCGCGAGGCCATGCTCGGCATCGCCGGGGTCGGGGAAAGGAAGCTGGCGCAATACGGCGACGCCTTCCTTGCCGTGATCGCTCGGTACATTTCTGAAAACTAGATCATTTCGAAGCCCATCTGTTCTGGATATACCCGAAGGCATCGGCAAAACGCTTCCACGGAAGCGTTTTGCGACGGCAGGAGGGGGGCTTCCCGGTACGCGTTCGTTTTTTTCTCCGCTATACCCGCGTTGTTTTCTCTCTCTCTCTCTCTCTCTCTCTCTCTCTCTCTCTCTCTCTCTCTCTCCTGGCTTGATACCGTACTGCCGAAGCTTGAGGTACAATGTGGATCGCTTCATACCGAGCAGTTTTTCTGCGCCGTTTTCGCCGCTGATGCGCCCTCCGGTTTTGTTGAGGATATATTGGATGTACCGCTTTTGGAGTTCCAGGAGAGTGGGGGTGTCCGCATAGAGGGAGGTTTCAGCGCGTTGGCAGTGATCCCGTGCTTCGTGCTGCCCTCCGACAGCTAGATCAAAGGGGCCGCCCGTGTACAAGATGACGGCGCGTTCCACTGCGTTGCGCAGTTCCCGGATATTGCCCGGCCACTGATACTCGGAGAGGCGGCGCAAGGTTTCCTCATCCGGATAGGGGAGCTTTTTGCCGTAGCGACGGGAGAAATGGTCGGTGAACGCCATGATGAGTTCTTCCAGGTCCTCAAGGCGTTCGCGCAGCGGCGGGATGGTCACGGGGATGACCGAGATGCGGTAATAAAGGTCCTCGCGGAAGGTCCCCTCACGCACGGCGCGGGGCAGGTCACGGTTGGTGGCGGCGATGAGCCGGAAGGAGGAATGGATCTCCTTGGTCCCGCCCACGCGCATGAAGCGGTGCTCCTGCAGCACGCGCAAGAGTTTGATCTGCATGTTCATGGGGATATCGCCCACTTCGTCGATGAACAGCGTGCCGTTGTCCGCCAGTTCAAAAAAGCCGATCTTCTGTCCCGTGGCGCCTGTGAAGGCGCCTTTTTCATGCCCGAAGAACTCGTTTTCGAAGAGATGCTCGGAAACCGAGGCCGGGTGTACGGCGACGAACGGCCCTTTGCAGCCGCTGTGCCGGTGCACGTAGTTGGCCATGACCTCCTTGCCCACGCCCGTTTCCCCGAGCAGGAGCACGGCGGCGTCCGTGGCGGAGACGACTTTGGCGCGTTCAAGGCACATGCGGAATGAAAGGCTCTTGCCCCACAGCTCGAGCCGTTCCTCCTGCGCCATCTTGGTGACGGCATGGATCTGCCGCACTTCGGCGCGCATGTTGCGGGCTTCGAGCAGGCGGAGGACATTTTTGAGTTCCGAAGCGCAGAGGAGCCCGACGCGGCTCAGATCCTCTTGGGCGCAATGGAGCATCCGGCTGGAGTGCGCGGAACTGTCCGCATAGAGCAGCCACGGGTTCCCGTCGGGAAGCCGGAAAGGCAGGCAGAGGAGATCCAGCCCGTTCTGCTGGGCCGAGAAAGGGGCTTCCTCACGGATGCGTTCCCGGATCAGATCGCGGCTCGTCACGAACATCCCGGAGGCGATTTCAGAGCCGGAGAGGTTACAGGAGCCGCGGCAGAGCAGGGTTTCACCGTCCATACTGAAAAGGGCTGTGCGTTCGGCGCGGAAGACCTTACGCAGGCAGGCCGCGAGCTGGTAGCAATATTCTTCAAGAGTTTCCCATTCATGGATCGAGCCGACTTCGCGGCAGCAGACATCGAAGGACGCTTCTTTCTGCTCCGGAGAAGGCCACGGGGAACGTTTCCTGCCCAGCCCGATACGGCTGAGGAGCATGAGGGAGGTTTCCTCGGCGGCCTCGGCTTCGGCTTCGCGCCCGAGGGTATTCAGGAGCTCGGAGCGCCGCCGTTCGGTGAACCCATACTCGATGGGCATGTTGGCATCTTTGAGGATTTCAAGGCTTTTGTCGAGCAGGTCAAGCGCGTCCTGCGGCGATTTTTTGCGGAGGAGGATCGCCTTCAGCCGCAGTGCGTGCCCCCTCATCATGGGGCTCGGGCTGATCTCGGCCTCGCGGAACAGGGTATCGAGATCGATGCCGGGCAGGGGCGGGAAGCCGTGTTCGGCATAGAACACCGCGAGTTCGAGGATCCAGAGGTAGTTGTAGGACAGGGAGAAGGAAGGGTGGCGCTCGGCTTGCCGCAGGGTATCGGAGAGCAGGTTATAGGACATTTCGGCCCGGCCCATGCGGGAATAGCAGAGCGCGATGGCGGCGAAAGCCCGGAGCATCAGCTTGGGGTTGGCGGCCATCGTCGAACGGGAGACGACGGTCTGGAGGGTTTCCAGGGCGTCATCCTCGCGGCGCATGTAGGCGTAGAGGACGCCGAGGTGCTGGCGGAAGATCTGGGCGGACATGATGTTCCCTTCCAGTTCCGCCGTGCTGATGGCGGATTTGATCATGCCGAGGGCGTGGGCGAAGTGGCCGGAGTAGGCGGCTGAGGATGCCGCCTGGAGCACGAGCTGCGATTCGAAGAGGGGCAGTACGGGCTTATGGGTGCTCTTTTGGAGCATTTCGTAGCATTCGAGCGCCTGCTGGAAGTTCCCCCGGATGAAGTGCATCAGGATGAGGAAGGGCGTGATCCGGGTATACAGCTCCTTGTCGTCCAGCGTCTTGAGCAGCTCCATGGCGGAGTGGAACGTTTCATGGGCCCGTTCGAAATGGATGGTGCCCGTGAAGAACGTGGCGGAAGCCTGCGCGAACCGGATGAGCACGAGGGTACGTTTATCCCCTGCGGAGGCGGCGTATTCGGCGGCCTTTTTCATGAAGGCGGAGGAGCGGGCCGCGTTCTTCATATAATAGAGGGAGGCGTCGTGGGCGGCAAAGGCATAATGGACGAAGGAACGGGCTTCCGGGGCGGTGAGCCTGCGGTTTTGCCACTGCGCGAGCTGATTGAGGAGCAGCTCGAGATATCCGGCACTTCCGGCCGTGTCGGCTCTGCGCCGCAGGACGCGCATACGCTTCGTGCATATCTCGCAGGCCGTTTCCGGCATTTTGGATTCGCAGGCGGAGATGAGTTCTTCGAGCGGCGAGCCCGTGTCGCGGAACAGGAGGGCCGGCAAAGCCTCCCTCAAATGGTCGGCCCCGGCTTGCGTCAGGTTCCATGTTTCGTCCCGCTGTTCCGCGAGGCCGTCGGCGGTCACTCTGTGCAGGGCTATTTCCGCCTGCGCGGCGGGACATTCGAGCATCTGGATGAGGCACAGCGTCGAGCGTTCCTGTTTCAGAGACGACAAAAGCCAGAGAATCAAGAGAGATGTTGATTCTTGCATACCCGCGCTCCCCCTGCGGAAATTTGTCTCAAAGTAGCGTGCCGCCTACGGTGCGTCAATGGCATCAGGCATTGTCCATTATAAATTTTGGACAAAACAAGTCTAAAAACTGGACAAGTCCAGAATCTGGACAAACGCTTTCCTGCCCTTTCCCGTGTCGAATGCCAACAAGTCTATTTTTTCACTAGTAAAATCTTTTTTCCGTAACATGGCATGGAGCTTGCTCTTCATAAGGCATCACTCGTTGAGGAGGCTCCTCGTGTTCTACGGATGGAAGTTGGCGACCATAGGTTCCTGCGGGAATCTGCTCCTTCAGGGAAGCGTGTTCTATACCATGAACGCCTTTATCGAACCCTTGGTCGAACTGCACGGTTGGAGTCGGGCCGGGATCGGTCTGAGCATGACTTTCGCATCGGCCATGATGACGTTGAGTATGCCGATAGGGATTATGCTCACAAACAAGATAAGCATCCGGCTTCTGATGACGCTCGGGGCTTTCATCGGCGGGCTGAGCTATGTCGGGCTCGGCTACGTTGACGACATTCGGTTGTTCGCGGCGCTGTTCGCCATCGTATGGGTGTGCGGGCAGATCTGCGGCGGGGTGGTCGCCACCATGCTTATGAACCGCTGGTTCGCCGCCTACCGGGGCCGTGCTTTCGGGCTGGTCAACATGGGGACTTCCCTGTCCGGGGCGTTCCTGCCGTTCGTGGCCCTCGTACTGGTGGATACGCTGGGCGTTTCATGGGCGTTTTCGATACTCGGTGGCCTCGCCTTCCTGCTTTTTCCCCTTTGCTGGCGGATTATCCGCAATACGCCCGAAGATATCGGCCTGACCGTCGACGGCGTGGCGGCGAACCCTTTCGCAGCGGCACGGGAAGAGGAAAAGGTGATTCCCATGAATTGGCGGGAGCTGGTGGCCAGCCGCCAGATGTGGATCATCGGCGTATCGTTCGGCATCGGCCTGATGGCCGTGGGGGGCGTGCTCAGCCAGCTCAAGCCCCGCTTTGTGGATACCGGCATGAGTTCGTATGTGGCGATGGGGTTCATGTGCCTGACCGCGCTGCTCGGGGCCGTGGGCAAGTACGCATGGGGCTGGGTCTGTGACCGCACCACTCCGCTGTTCGCCACGAAGCTGTTGTTCCTGTGCAATACGTTGTCGTTGGCCTGCATCTTCCTGCCCCATACCTTGTTCAACGTCATCCTGTTCGTGGTGGGGTACGGCGTGTGCATGGGCGGCATCTGGACGGTATTCCCCTCCGTGGTCGCCTATCTCTACGGGAAGAAGCAGTTTCCCCACGTCTATAAGTACATTTCCCTGTTCGTGGCTGTGAAGTCCCTCGGTTACGCCGCTGTCGGGCTCTCCCACAGCCTCACGGGCAACTACAACATGGCATATATGGGGATGGTCATCCTGTTGCTGGCGGCTTTTGCCGCGACGTCGACCATCCGGGAACATGAGGCGGCGGAAGGAAACGTGTTTTCAACTTGTAACTGAGAGAGGAGACTTTCAGATGGCATCTGCAACACACGTATATCGCAACGGGACCATCCTGACTATGGATTCTGGAGGGAGTCAGGCGCAGGCGCTCGCGGTACGCGGGGAAACCATCCTCGCCGTCGGCTCCGACGCGGAAATCATGGCTCTTGCCGATCCGCATACGGTGGTTACGGATTTGCGCGGGCGGACCATGCTCCCCGGTTTCATCGACGGGCACAGCCACTTCGTCTCCGCCGGCCTCATGGCGGCCACGCAGCTCGATCTTTCCTCGCCCCCGGTGGGCGGCGTGAAGAACATCGCCGAGATCAAGGGACTGATCCGCGCGAAGGCCGCAGAAACCCCGAAGGGCGAATGGATTCTCGGTTTTGGTTACGACGACACCGGCCTTGAGGACAAGCGCCACCCGCTGGCCTCGGACATTGATGAAGTCGCCCCAGAGCATCCCGTGCTCCTGCGCCACGTGTCCGGCCACCTCTCCGCCTGCAACGGCCTCGCGCTGGCGAAGGCCAATTATACGAAGGATACCCCCGACCCGGTGGGCGGGGTGATCCGCCGCGACGAGCACGGCAACCCCAACGGCGTGCTGGAAGAACCCCCGGCACGCGAACCCGTGTTCCGCCATATCCCCGCTCCCACGGAAGCCGACTGGATGGAAGGCATCAAAGCCGCTTGCGCCGCGTATACGGCGAAGGGCGTGACCACGGCGCAGGACGGCTTCACCGCCACGGGCGACTGGGGCGCGCTGAAGCGGGCGCACGAACTCGGGCTGCTCCGCAACCGCGTGCAGATCCTGCCCGGCGTGTCGCGCATGGACATCAACACGTTCAACACGCACGTTTCCGGTACGCAGCTCACCGCCGACGGCAAGATCAGCCTCGGCGCGGCGAAGCTCCTCGCGGACGGCAGCCTCCAGTGCTACACCGGCTACCTGAGCAATCCGTACCACAAGGTCATCTATGATCTGCCCGACGGCCCCATGTGGCGCGGCTATCCTATGGAACCGGAACAGCAGTTCATCGAAAAGGTCGTGGGCCTGCACCGGCAGGGCTGGCAGCTCGCCATCCACGGCAACGGCGACGACGCCATCCAGATGATCCTCAACGCCTACGAAGAGGCGCAGAAGCGCTATCCCCGCGCCGACGCCCGGCACATCGTCATCCACTGCCAGACCGTGCGCGAGGATCAGCTCGACCGCATCAAGCGGCTTGGCGTGGTGCCCTCGTTCTTTGTGGTCCACACCTATTTCTGGGGCGACCGCCATTATGAAATGTTCCTCGGCCAGGACCGCGCCGAACGCATCAGCCCGCTCCGCAGCGCCCTGAAGCGCGGTATCCCGTTCAGCAACCACAACGACACGTTCGTGACTCCCATCGATCCTCTGCTTTCCGTCTGGTCCGCCGTCAACAGGCGCACCAGCGGCGGGCGCATCCTCGGCGAAAACCAGACCATCCCGGTCATGGATGCGCTGCGCAGCGTGACCTCGTGGGCCGCCTATCAGGCTTGCGAAGAACGCATCAAGGGCAGCCTTGAACCCGGCAAGCTGGCCGACTTCGTGATCCTCGAAGCCAATCCTCTGACGGTTGCCAAGGAAACCATCAAGGATATCGGGATTTCGGCGACCATCGTGGGCGACGAAGTCGTCTACGGCTCGCTGGATTAAAACGCTCCTCCCTCGCCGCCGGGGTGGCGGGCAACCCTTCCTCCCCTCCGCTCCGGCGTTTCCATAAAACGCAAACCCTGACGGGTATACTGTAACAAAAGCAAGGAACGAGTATGGAAAGCACATTTTATCCTTATCTGGGCGCACTCGGTTGGACTGGCCTCTTTCTCCTGATCGGCACAATCATCCGCGCAAAGGTAAAGTTTTTCCAGACCTTTCTCTTCCCCGCCTCGCTTATCGGCGGCATCATCGGGTTTTTCGTCCTGAACGCGGGCTGGCTCGGCATCCCCAGCTCCACCGGCTGGAAGACGATCACCCCGGTGACGTTCAGCACGATCACCTTCCACCTGTTTGCCTTCGGTTTTGTGGGCATTGGGCTTTTGCAGGCCAAGAGCGGCACCAGCGGTAAGGTCGTGGCCCGAGGCGCGTTGTGGATCGCGCTCATCTTCGGGCTGCTCTTCTCGGTGCAGGCGATGGTCGGCAAGGGGACGTTCGATGTGTGGAAGCTGCTCTTCGGCGGCGATTTTTTCACCGGCAACGGCTATCTGCTCGGCGCCGGCTTTACGCAGGGCCCCGGCCAGACGCAGGCGTACGCCAGCATTTGGGAAACCACGTATAAGATCAGCAACTCGCTGAACGTGGGGCTTGCCTTCGCCGCCGTCGGCTTCCTTGTCGCGGGCCTTGTGGGCGTGCCGCTGGCCTTCTACGGCATCAAGAAGGGCTGGGTTTCCATCGAAGGCGGAAAGCTTCCCCAATGCTTCCTGCGCGGCCTCATGGACAAGGGCGACAACCCCACCTGCGCCCGCTCCACGACCCACCCCGCCAACATTGACAGCGTGGCCTTCCACCTCGCAATCATGGCCACTCTGTACGCCCTCGCCTATGCCTTCGGCGTGTGGTGGCTGTGCACGATGCCCAAGGGCATCAACGGCCTCGGCATCGGCATGATCTTCGCGTGGGGTATGTTCTTCGCCATGATCGCCCGTAAGCTGATGGCCAAGTTCGACCTCATCCACCTCCTCGACGGCGAGACGACCCGCCGCCTGACCGGCGCCACCGTGGACTTCATGATCTGCGCCGTGTTCATGGGCATTCAGGTCCGCCAGCTCCAGGAAGTGGCCATGCCGTTCCTCATTGCTGTCGTGCTCGGTACCATCGCCACCCTGTTCATCTGCCTGTGGTTTGGCCGCCGTTCCCCTGAACACGGCTTCGAACGCGGCCTGACCCTGTTCGGCTACTGCACCGGAACGGCGGCCTCCGGCCTGCTTCTGCTCCGCATCGTCGACCCCGAATTCGATACTCCGGTTGCCGTTGAAGTGGGCCTCATGAACGTGTTCGCCACCATCCTCTTTAAGCCGATATCATGGTCAATGCCGTTCGTCCCAGTGGAAGGCTTCCCCATGTTGTGGATATTCGTAGCCGTGACGGTCGTGACCCCCATCGTCATGTACTTCCTCAAGATGATCAGAAAGCCCGCCTTCTAAGGCATCCGGGGCGGCCTGGGGAGGGCCGCCCCCTTCCCAAAGCGAATGTGCGCCTCACGGCGCTTTTCCCATAACGGCAAACAACGGCCGGAGTTGTCCGGTCTTAACCCTCTAACGGAAGGAAGGAACGTATGAAGCGCATTGTAACCCTGATTCTCGCCGCTGGCCTGATTCTTGGCGCAACCTCCGCCGCTCAGGCGGTCGATTTCAAGGTTTCGGGCTTGTGGCAGCACCGTGTATCGTTCGCTGACCGTAATTTCGAAAAACACAACGGCGATGACAAATTGCGGGCGGCCAGCCGTCTGCGTACCCAGATCGACGTGATCGCTTCGGAATCCCTGAAGGGCGTGATGTTCTTCGAAATCGGCCACCAGAACTGGGGCAAGTCCGCTCAGGGCGCGGCCCTTGGCACGGACGGCAAGGAAGTGAAGGTCCGTTACAGCTATGTGGACTGGGTTGTCCCGCAGACCGACGTCAAGGTTCGCATGGGCCTCCAGAAGTATACGCTGCCGAACTTTACCGGCATCGGTTCCCCGATCCTCGACGCTGACGGCGCGGGCATCACCATCAGCAACCAGTTCACTGAAAACGTGGGTACGAACCTGTTCTGGCTGCGCGCCGCGAACGACAATGATCCCGAAATGACGAAGCACGACGCCCACGACGCGCTGGATTTCATCGGCCTGACCGTGCCGCTGACCTTTGACGGCGTGAAGGTAACCCCGTGGGGCATGGGCGGCATCATCGGGCAGGACAGTTTCAAGGGCAGCGGCCCTGACATGACCGGCATCGCCATGCCCGGCATGTTGCCTCTCGGCGGCGACGCGGCCATAGCCGCTTCCTCCGACAAGGATCACGGCAGCATCTGGTACGGCGGCATCGCCGCGGACGTGACCTATTTTGAGCCTTTCCGCTTTGCCCTCGACGCCGCCTACGGCAGCGTGGATATGGGAACCAGCAAATACAAGGACAAGAACTTCGACGTGAAGCGCTCCGGCTGGTACGCCGCGTTCCTCGCCGAATACAAGCTGGAATCCTGCACCCCCGGCCTGCTGTTCTGGTATTCCTCGGGCGACGACGCCAACCCTTACAACGGTTCCGAACGTCTGCCCTCCATCGACCCCGACGTGTACGTGACCTCCTACGGCTTCGACGGCACGAACTACGGCGGCGCGGCTCAGACGCTTGGTTACGGCATTTCCGGCACATGGGCCGTGATGGCTCGTGTGAAGGACATCTCGTTCATGGAAGACCTCTCCCACGTCCTGCGCGTCGTGTACTATCAGGGCACGAACAACAAGGAAATGGTCCGCAACAAGATGATCTCGAACCCCCAGCACACCCAGGACAGCATGATGTACCTGACCACGGGCGACAAGGCCGTGGAAGTGAACTTCGACACGGAATACAAGCTGTACAAGAACCTCTCCCTGTTCGTGGAACTCGGCTACATCCGCCTCGATCTGGATAAGGATCTGTGGAAGGGCGTGGGCTACGAAGCGAAGGAAAACAACTTCAAGGGCACCTTCAGCATCGGCTACAAGTTCTAGGAAAGCGGGAAATCCCGGTTTTCTGGAAGGGGGGCAGGGCCGTACGGACGTCTTGGCAGGCTGATATCCGGCTCTGTTCCCCAATCGGACGCGTCCCCGGGAGGGAAGCCCGCCCAGAGGCCACTCCGCTTTCCGGCGGGTTTCCTCCGGAGACGGTTTGGATGTGTTTGAAAAGACTATAGAGGCATGGGGGAGGGGAAACTTTCTAGAGAAGAGAGGGGAACACCCCACGTTTCTACCCTCCCCAGAATTGCCAACGTGCTCGTGCCACTCTTTCTCCTCAAAATTTTTGTGGTTACGAATCCCAGTTCGCAGTTTTTGCAGGCACAAAATTTCAAGGTGGAAATGCTTGAGAGGGGCATTCCCTTTGATGCCGGGATAGTTTCACCTGTGCCGAAAAACGGCGGAACGCGATACAGCCTTTTGTGTACATCAGATTTCCGGAAAGGCCGGGGTTCTTCATGCCGCTGATGAGCACGGCGGCAGATCCTCTTGGCCCCTGCCTATCCGGCCCCCTGCCGAGGACGTTCCCCCGTCGTCGGCAGGGGGGTTATGTTTTTGGAGGGATATCCCGTGGGGCGGCCCCGTGCCCTAAGTGGAGGGGGTGTGTTCTCCGCTTTGAAACCTATAGCGGGCGGAGCCGCTTTCATATTGGGTTTGTATTTTGATGCTGCTGGATAAAATATATCATAATAATTTGTTTTGATTACAAAAAAATCTTACAAACAAAAGAGGTAATACACGCGGGCCATAGGTATTTTTGAGGAAATCTTTTTATGTTCTCTATACCGCGATGAACTATCTCTTTATAATATATAGAAAATGCTATAGTTCTAGAAAAGCTTGACACTATAGCGTGATAGCGTTATCTGTTAAACAATAATTTTATGGGGATTCCAGTAATGAATCCCCTAAGTTCCCTGCCATTTATTGGGGAGCTGCATGCAACTGAGTAAGTTGGTGTGCAGACGTGTGTTTTCTATATGAAGCACACAGTAACCCATTGGATCGGCAGGTTTTTTTATGCTCTCTCTCTCTCTCTCTCTCTCTCTCTCTCTCTCTCTCTCTGCTTGATTTTTCTGGGCCCATTGTCTTCTATCGATCAGGATAAGAACGCCCCGTGCCGAAACATCGTTTCGGCACGGGGCGTTTTGTTTTTTCAGGAAATCTTGGAAGCACGGCGGACAGATTTTTCTAGTCCATCTTCTCTTGGGAGTTTCCATGTTGCGGAAAGACGATGCGGCATCGAGGCGGGAAGCATGTCCCTTTCATGAAGGCACCGTTCAAGAGAATTTACATGCCATGTGCGGATCCGTTGCGCAGGGAGAGCACTCTCTTGAGTCCTGCACATGGCCGGAGGAAGAATATGATGTGCCCCTTTTTTGTGCGTTTGCGGAAGAGGCGCCTCTGGACGAAGGCGATATCCCTTTAGAAATCATTCAGTATGATCCCACGGATTATTTCATAGACGGCAACGGGCAGTTCACGTTTCTCATCGGAAAAGGGGTGTTGGACGTACTGTTGAAACACGGACGGGAAGGCGTTGCTTCCGTTTCAGGGATTGATGTGTTCATTGACACGCCTCTGCCGATAGCCGCCCCCGGTGACCTGAAAGCCTGCCTCGGCCTTTGGGTTGATAGTAATAAACTTTTTGGTTTCACGAAAGATAATGGATGGTTCCTTTCGTACTCTTTGAACGGCCTGCCCAAAGGCGCTGTCGAAATGAGGCACAAGGAAGGCGCCATCATGGTGATGGACAAGAAGTCGATACTCAGTCCGGCATGAGAGGCGAACGTTCCGCGGTGTTCGCCAAACGATATTTTTTCATCCACTTAACAGTATTCGGAGCATATGATGGCAGACCTTACTCTCAGACATCCTGCGAATGGAGCTAATCAGGTTATCCCTAGCGAAAAATTTGACCACATCGCGTTCGATTTTCCTTCGGACAGTGTGGTTCTTTCCAAGGAAGGCAATGATCTGCTTCTTTCCTTTGAAGACGGAAGCCGGATTACCCTTACTGATTTTTACACGACTTTCTCCAAGGACAGCATCCCGGACTTCATCGTGGATGGAACGTCCGTTTCCGGATCCGAGTTTTTTGCAGCCCTTAACGAACCCGATCTGATGCCCGCGGCAGGTCCGGCGGTAGCGGCTTCAAACGCCGACGGCGGCCGATTCCACGAGTACACGGACGCTTCCCTTATGGATGGGGTCGAACGTCTTGGCGGCCTTGATCTCGGCTTGAACCGCGCTGCTGAACCTGATCGTGAATTAGAAGCTTACGGCAACAGAGGCGTGGAGGAAGAGGAGACTGTCGTTGAAGAAGTGATAGTGCCCGAACGCCCGCTGTTCAACGACGCCCCTTCGGGCGGCTCGAGCGTGGTGACCACGGACGAAGGCAACATCCCCGGCAAGGGCTCGCAGCACGAGACGTCGGCCACACAGCCCTTCGGAGCCGCGACGGACGGCTCGTTCCACATGCAGCTGCACGGCGCGGACGCCACGGTGACCATCGGCGGCACCGAATTGAAGGTGGAAAACGGCAAGCTGTACCACAACGGCGTTGAAGTGACGGCGGACGCCGCGGTGTCCGTGCCCGGCGGCGCGCACGGCA
>NZ_JNJP01000085.1 GCF_000701705.1 Bilophila wadsworthia ATCC 49260
GACCCCCTCCCCTCATCTTCCCAAGACTTTTGACTGGTGGGGAGGAGGCCCGCAGGGAGTTGCCTGTATTTAGTTGGAGTTGGCGACGTAAGTTGCTGGCAAGGCTGCGTACAGGGCCGCGCACTCGATGAGATCCTGTTTCCACGTCTTTTCGTCGGGAGCGTGGGCTTCCTTTTCCTTGCCGGGGCCGAAGCCGACGACCGGGATCCCGTAGCGGCCCATGATGGACACGCCGTTGGTGGAGAAGGTCCACTTGTCGGTGCGGGGTTCGCGTCCGAACAGGCTGCGGTAAGTCTCTTCGGTGGATTTCGTCACCACATGGTCTTCGGGCAGGACCCACGTGGGGAAGTAGCAGTCGGTGGGGTAGACGAGGCCGGTCCACGAGGGGACTTCGTAGGTGTACATGGACACCTTGGCCTTGTCTCCGGCGGCCTTGACCGAGGGCAGATTCTCAATCTGGGAAATGGCGAGATCCTTGTCTTCGCCGAAGGTCAGGCGGCGGTCCACGGAAATGGCGCAGCTGTCCGCCACCGCACAGCGGGAGGGCGAGGTGTAGAAAATCTGGGAAACGGTGAGGGTGCCCTTGCCGAGGAAGGGGTCGTCCGCGAGCCGGGCATTGAGCTGTTCAAGCTCGGTCATGATGTGGGCCATGCGGTAGATGGCGTTGTCGCCGCGTTCCGGGGCGGAACCGTGGCAGGATACGCCGCTTACGTCCACGCGGATTTCCATGCGCCCGCGCTGGCCGCGATAGATGCCGCCGTCGGTGGGTTCGGTGGATACCACAAATTCGGGCTTCAGCCCGTCTTCGTTGATGATGTACTGCCAGCACAGGCCGTCGCAGTTCTCTTCCTGCACGGTTCCGACCATGACGATGGTGCAGTCCTTGGGACACAGGCCAAGCTCTTTGATGATCTTCCCGGCATAAACCATGCTGGCCATGCCGCCTTCCTGATCGCTCGCGCCGCGCCCGCCGATGGTTTCGGCGTCTTCGTAGCCTTCGTAGGGATCAAAGGTCCAGTTGGAACGGTTGCCGACGCCCACGGTATCGATGTGCGCGTCAAAGGCGATGATGCGGGGGCCACTTCCGATAAAGCCGAGGACGTTGCCCATCTTGTCGATTTCGACCCTGTCGAAGCCGACCTTTTCCATTTCTTCCTTGATACGCCGGATCACGCCTTCTTCTTGGCAGCTTTCGCTCGGGATGCGGATCATATCGCGCAGGAATCGGGTCATTTCCGGTTCATACTTTTTGGCGAGTTCGTTAACACGGGAAAAATCGACGGTGCTCATGGGAAGCCTCCAGAGGAATGATGCCGGATGTCCGGTCTATTTCCCAAGAAAGCAATTGTCGGGCCAACGTTATGAGCCTTCATGATAGCGTATAAAACAAACCGATTAAACGAGTCTCCACGTCCTCTGACATTCCAAAAGGCTTCTCAGTTTGAGAAAATTCTCATTTCGGGAAACCGCAACGACGGTGCCTGGATGAAAATAAGAAAGGGCCGCCTCCGCAAAGGAGCAGGCCCTTTTCATACGAACTCCCCGGAAAGGGGGATTCGATAAAGTCGAAAGTCTTGGGAGGGAGAGAGGAGGGGGGGCGGGGGAGGGGGAGCCCTTCTCCAGAAGGGTTCCCCCTCCCCCGGTTAGCAATCCAATCACAGATTAAAACGATCCGCCCGTCGATACGCTGCCTTCCCACTGGCCTTTGGCGCGTACGGTGGCCGACTCGGAACACCCGGCGAGAAGCAGGGCGAGAAGGCAGGCGCAAAGCAGCAGCGCTCTCATGGCTATGCCTTGCCCATAAGCGATTCTTCGGTGGGCTGGGCGGAAAGCTTCTGTACGAGCTTCGTTCCGGCGGGCACGTCCTTCGTCACCCAGACGTTGCCGCCGATGATTGAACCGCTGCCGATGGTGATGCGTCCAAGGATGGTCGCCCCGGCGTACACGGTGACGTTGTCCTCAAGGATGGGGTGGCGGGGAACGCCCTTGACCAGCACGCCGTCGCCGTCCTTGGGGAACGACAGCGCGCCGAGGGTTACGCCCTGATAGAGGCGGCACCCCTTGCCGATGACGGCGGTTTCGCCGATGACCACGCCTGTCCCGTGATCGATGAAGAATTCTTCATCAATGGTCGCGCCCGGATGGATATCGATGCCGGTGGCGGAATGGGCCATCTCGGAAATGATGCGCGGGATGACCGGCACGCCGAGGTTGTACAGCTCGTGCGCGATGCGGTGGTGCGTCATGGTGAGTAGCGAGGGGTAACAGAAAATGGTTTCCCCGGCGCTGGTCGCGGCGGGATCGCCCTCATAGGCCGCCTTGGCGTCGGACGCCAGCAGCCGGCGGATGTGGGGGAGGCGCTGCATGAACTCCATGGCCTTGCGCATGGACACTTCTTCGCAACTCATGCAGTCGGTGGCGTAGCTTGCACAGGCGAAGCAGCCGCCGCGCCGGATCTGTTCGGCCAGCTTGCGGAAAATGGAGTCCAGATTGGCCGAGAGGTGGTAGCGCATGGATTCCACATGCACGCAGGAAACGCCGAAATAGCCGGGAAAGAGCGTGGCCTTGAGGCGCGACATGATCTCGCCGAGTTCTTCGAGCGAGGGCATGGGGGAATCGTGCAGCGGATGGTGCAGAACCGTCTCAAGCGAGGAAGGCGCGCACAACTGTTCCACGACGAGATCCAGATCGGGCATGGACGTTGGCGCTATGGGAGCGAGTGGTTTCATGGCGTACCTCGGGAAGGTTATTCGCCGCCCGCTTCGGAAGGCTGGGGCGACAGTCCGGGTTCGAGATCCTCAAATGCGGTGTAGGAGCCAAGATAGGCGAGCGTCGCCGTGCCGATGGGGCCGTTGCGCTGCTTGCCGATGATGATTTCCGCCGAGCCCTTGTGCGGGTTGTCGGGCTGCTTGTGGTATACTTCGTCGCGGTAGATGAACATGATGACGTCGGCGTCCTGTTCGATGGCGCCCGACTCGCGGAGGTCGGACAGCAGCGGACGTTTGTCCGTGCGCTCTTCCAGTTTACGGTTGAGCTGCGAAAGCGCCACGACCGGAATATCCATTTCCTTCGCCAGCCCCTTGAGCGAGCGGGAGATTTCCGAAATTTCCTGTTCGCGGGAGTCCGTCCGCTTGGATCCGCGCATGAGCTGGAGGTAGTCCACCATCACCAGGCCCACGCCGGATTCGGCCTTGAGCCGACGGGTGCGGGCGCGCAGTTCCAGCGGCGAGAGCGCGGGCGTGTCGTCGATGTAGATGGGGGCCTGCCCGAGCACGTCGGCGGCGTGATAGAGCCTGCTCCATTCCTCGGAGTCGAGATAGCCCCGGCGCAGGTGCCCCAGATCCACCTTGCCCCATGCGCAAAGCATACGCATCATGAGCTGATCCATCGACATTTCGAGGGAGTAGATGGCGACGGGCACGTTGTCCTGCACGGCGGCGCGCATGGCCATGTTCAGGGCGAAGGCGGTCTTGCCCATGGAGGGACGGGCCGCAACGATGATAAGGTCCGAAGGCTGGAGCCCGGCGGTCATCTGATCAAGGCGGTTGTAGCCTGTGGTGACGCCGGTGACGGCTTCCTTCTGCTCGAAGCGTTTGGTCAGTTCCTCAAAAACGCGGTTGACCAGTTCCTTGGAGCTTTTGAAGACCTTGCCGGAGGTACGTTCCGAGATGGAAAAGACGGCCTGTTCGGACTCGTCCAACAGGGCATCCACGCTGCGCGACTGGTCAAAGCAGTTGCTGATGATGTCGGAACACGCGCCGATGAGGGAGCGTTGCAGCGACTTGTCGCGGACGATGGTGGAATAATATTCGGCATTGGCCCCGCTGACGACGGTCTGTGCCAGTTCCGAAAGGTAGGCCGCTCCGCCCACTGCTTCGAGCTGTCCATGATCCTTGAGGTAGCTGGCTACCGAAACGAGATCGATGGGCGCGTTTTTGCGATAGAGTTCGAGGAAGCAGGTGTACAGCGTCTGGTGCGCGGGGAGGTAAAAATCGTCGGAGGAAAGCGTGTCCACGAGCGTGTGGAAGACGCTGTTACGGATAAAAATACCCCCCAGAACGGCCTGTTCGGCCTCAACGCTGTGGGGGGGGACTCGACGAAGCAGATCGTTCGTCGCCCGGTTGGGATCGGCAGGGGATGCCATGCGGAAATTCCTCTGTTGGGGACGCGTGAAAAAGAAGAGCAGAGGAGCTCACCGCCGAGTCGCCGCCCCCAGGGAAAACCGGGGGCGGCGCGAGAAACTATTCGGCGGCTTCTTCCGTCGGGGCCTCGGCCGGAGCTTCGGCGGCTTCCTCTTCAACGAGGTGCGCCTTGTCTTCGGAGACAACCTTCACGGTGAGGGAAGCGACGACGTCGGCATGCAGACGCACGCGGACGGGGTGATCGCCGAGGGTACGGATGGGATGGTCGAGCAGGATGCGGCGACGATCCACTTCGATGCCCTGAGCGGTCAACGCATCGCCGATGATGGCGGTGGTCACGGAGCCGTAGAGCTTGTCATTGTCGCCCACGCGCATGACGATCGGAAGAACGAGGCCTTCCAGCTTGCCGGCGATGTCGTCGGCGGCGGCGCGCAGGGCGTCCATACGGGCCTGCAGCTTCTTGCGTTCCAGTTCAAAAGCCTTGAGGTTACCGGGGGTGACCAGCATGGCCAGGCCCTGAGGCAACAGGTAGTTGCGGCCATAACCGGCCTTAACCGTCACCACATCGCCAAGGCGACCCAGGTTTTCCACATCGGCACGAAGAATGATTTTCATACCGGGTCTCCTTAGATGTTGCTCTTTTTCTTCACGTCAGAGGAATGGCCGGCGGTGTAGAACAGCAGAGCCATCTGACGGGCGCGCTTGATCTCGGTGGAGAGCAGGCGCTGGTGCTTGGCGCAGGTGCCAGTGATACGGCGGGCAATGATCTTGCCGCGTTCCGTGATATAGTCGCGCAGGATGTCGGGGCGCTTGTAATCCAGCGGCAGATCCGCGTCGGCGCAGAAGCGGCAGAACTTGCGACGAGGAGCAAACTTTTTCTTGAAGGCCATGTTACGCAACCTCCTCGGCCGCGTCGGCCAGCTTTACGGTAAGGAACTTGAACGCGCCGTCGCTGATGCGGATGATGCGTTCGAGTTCGGCCACGGTGTCGCCGGGGGCGACATATTCGAGGCGCACGAAGTAGCCGCGCATTTGCTTGCGGACAGGGTAGGCGAGGTCGCGCATACCCCAGTGATCCGCGGTGAACCGACCGCCGGCGCGTTCGATGACACCCGTGAAGGTGCCAAGCAACGCTTCACGCGCATCGGCAGCCAGCTCCGGGGAAAGGAGCAGCAAGGTTTCAAACTTTCTCATGCCAAGATCCTCCTTGTGGACTATGGCCTGTTCCCAGAGTCGCCCTCTTGGGCGCGATGAAACAGGCAAGGCAGAACACAACCCAATACGCAAACGGAAGCGCTCTGTCAAGCCGCTGCCCGTTTTTGTGCAACGGGTTGTGCGAAACGGACAATCATCATAAAGGATCGGCCAACCTATTTGGAGGAGGGCTTATGGATACGGAAAGGAAGTACCCGACGCGTGAGGTCGACGGTGTGGACGTCCCGCAGATGGGCATCAAAGAGCTGATCAAACAGCTTGGGTCGGCTCTTGAGACAATGGAAGGCAATCGCAAGTCGTATACCTCGCCCGAGGAAATCGAGGCGGGTACGCTTATGGTCGCTCTTTTCGGCAATTCTTTGTACTACATGCGTTTGTTTGACAAGAGCCTCCGCACGTTCGAGGCCGCACAGGACGCCGTGCTTGAAGAGCAGTTGCAGCAGGCCGATACGGTCGGCGGGATTTGCTGAGGTTCGGAAGGGGGAGAGTGACGCGCGGGGGAGAAGGAACCTTTCCGAGGAAAGGTTCCTTCTCCCCTCCCCCGGCCCTCCCTCATCTCATCTTCCAAAGACTTTCGACTGGCGGGGAGGCCGCGCGACGGGAGTTCCGTTGCGCGGTTTTTTGTATTCAGCGATAGACGGAAGGTTTCCTTTGCAGGGTCGGAGGAAAACACCTCAAAACGTCACGTGAAGGCCTGGTGGGGTTATGGGGATATTCATCTGTTTTACCACGATTTTTACCGTAATTGGACGAAAAGCAACTCCCTTTGGGCTGAGCATGAGGTTAATGCCGCTGTCGGTTTTCATCTCAGCACCTGAAGAGAGCAATGTGGTGTGTGCCATTAACCGCTTGTGCGATTTCGCCGGGTTGGATACTATAAAAGAAGAGAACCATCGTAGGCATTGCCATTGCCATTGAGGAATGACAGTTATCTCTGGGTAACGGAGGGTGGGCTTGGCTCTTTGTCTTCGCTGGCGCTGAGATGCCTTTGGCGTTGAATTTCCCGGATCAGGACCGTTTGCTTCGAGGTAAAATCCATGAAAGGGTTTCGTTTGGACCGTCCGGCGGATCGCTGGTGTCTTGGGTGCGGCCTTGTTCTCGTCTTGTCTCTGCTTCTTTCCGATACCGTATTGCGGGCGTATGTGGCCCTGACGGATGCGCACCCCTTTGCGGCGGGATTCTGCAAGTTCGCGTTGCTCGCAACGTTCGGGGAAAGCCTTGCGCAGCGGATGCTGGTAGGGCGTTACCTGCCGCCTCGTTTCGGCCTCGTGCCCCGCGCGCTGGCATGGGGCGTTCTCGGTATATGCATCACGCTGGCGTTCATGATTTTTTCCGCTGGCGTACCGCTGGCCATGTCCCGGATCGGCATGGATTGGGCCGCGCGTGCGCTGGCCGGTCCGTTCGGCACGGAGAAACTGCTCACGGCGTTTGCCATCAGTTTGTGCCTGAACACCTTGTTTGCACCGGTCCTCATGGTGGCCCATAAGGTCAGCGATCTGCATATCGCCCGTTATGAGGGGACGCTGCGCTGCTTGTGGCACCTTCCCGACGTCGGCGGGCTGTTGAAGTCCGTCAACTGGGACGTCATGTGGCGGCTGGTGCTGTTCCGCACCGTGCTCTTCTTCTGGATCCCCGTCCATACCATTACGTTTCTGCTGCCAGAAGCCTTCCGGGTGTTGTTCGCCGCCTTGCTCGGAGCGGTACTCGGCCTGATCCTCGCGTGGGCCGGTTCGCGGCAGGCGAGGGGCTAGGTTGGCGCCTTATCTGTTTATTTTTGATAAGAGCCCCCTTGCAGCGAGCGAGATCAAAGAAAGGCTGATTGAAGCCCTGTCTCAAACCGATGAAAAATCGCTTGAGCATATCTACAACAGCATCCTGTTTGCTTTGAACAAGACAAGGCAATAGCGGTAAGCTGACCACTATGAGTCAATGAAACATAGAGATTCGATTTTTCTTGTGGGCAAGACGAAAGGGGATGAGAAACAGGGCGCTCCCTCAAAGGCATTGTGAGGAGAACCCGTAGCTCGTCGTATTGGCAGAACGGGTAGAAGGGTACGCAGACAGATACGAAAAAAGGACTTGTGCCCATAAGACACAAGTCCTGTATTTCCAAGTGGTGCCGGGGGACAGAATTGAACTGCCCACACGGGGATTTTCAGTCCCCTGCTCTACCAACTGAGCTACCCCGGCTCGACAGGGAGAGTAACTACGCAAACTCTCCCGTCTTGGCAAGCTTTTTTTCGCTTTTTTTCCGAATTTTTTTCGAAATGTCTCTAATACGCGGAAAACGTATGAGAAAAATCAGCTATTGGACAGGCACGATGCTCTTGATGATCACGGGCGTTTTCGGGACATCCTGATAGGGGCCGTAGCTGCCGGTGGATACGCTCTTGATACGGTCCACGACGTCCTGCCCCTGAATGACCTTGCCGAACACGGCATAGCCGTAGCCGGACGGCGTTTCGTTCTTGTGGTTCAGGAAGTCGTTGTTCGCCACGTTGATGAAGAACTGCGCCGTGGCGGAGTCGGGATCGTTGGTACGGGCCATGGCGATGGTGTAGGCGTCGTTCTTGAGGCCGTTCCCGGCTTCGTTGACCACGGGCTTGCGGGAGTTGGCCTTTTCCTGCATGTCGGCGGTATGGCCGCCGCCCTGAATCATGAATCCGTTGATGACGCGGTGGAAGATCGTGTTGTTGTAGAAGCCGGATTTCACGTAATACAAGAAGTTGCTGACGGTTTTGGGCGCTTTCGCGGGGTTCAGTTCAACGACGATGTCGCCCATGCTGGTTTCGATTTTGACTTTGGGCAGGGGCGCGGCGGCATGGCTCTGAACGGGCAGAAGGCTCGCGCCAAAGCACAGGGCGAGCGCCAGAACGGCGATACGGATGCTCTGCATGATTGTCTCCATAAAAGATGAAAGAGTCCGCCGGATGCGGCGGCTCCCCCTAGTATAGGGAAGAGGATGCCGCTTGAAAAGCGGATTACGCGCACTCCCCGGCTACAGCACTTCCCAGTCCCTGACGCGCAGTTCGACCGAGGCGATGCCGTTGTAGGCGTTGATGCCCGGCGTATACGCGAGCCGGATGCGCTGCCCCTGTATGCTTTCGGGGATTTGATCCGCCTGCCGCCATGCCTTGGCCTGCAAGGTGATGCCGGAGCCTTCTTCCGTCACCTCAAGCGAGATGTGTTCGCGGGAATGGCCGAACGCCTTGCGCTTTTTCACCCGCAGGGGCAGCGAGGCGAAAATGGGCTCGGGGTTGCCGATGCCGAAGGGCTGGAGCAGTTCGAGCCCCTTCAGCACGGTAAAATCCGAGGCCTGCGAAAAAGGCATTTCCGCATCAATCTTCAAGGATGGCGTGAGCGGTGCCTCCCCGAGCTCCTCCCGGATGACGGCATCGAAACGCTCGCGCAGTTCGTCCAGACGGCCGGGAGCGATACGGAGCCCTGCGGCCTGCCTGTGCCCGCCAAAGCCGAGCAGCATGTCGGCGCAGCGCGTGAGGCCCGCGTGGAGGTCGAATTCCGGAACGGAGCGGCCTGATCCTTTCAGGCTTTCCCCGTCGGAACAGAGAATCAGCACTGGGCGGTAGTAGACTTCCACGATACGCGAAGCCACGATGCCGATGACGCCCTGATGCCAGTCCTTGCCGTACAGCACGAAGCCCAGCCGTTTTGGGTTGGCCTCGGCCTGTTCAAGCGCTTCTTTGTAGATGCGGTCTTCTTCGGAACGGCGCTCGTCGTTCAGGGAGGTCAGCGTTTGGGCCAGTTTGGCTGCCTCGTCGTGCGAGGGTGTGAGCAGCATGTCGTGGGCCAGCGTGGGGCTGCCCAGACGCCCGGCGGCGTTGATGCGCGGGGCGAGATTGAAAACCACCTGTCCCGCGCCGAGGGCCGCCACGGGGGAAAAGCCGCTGGCCCCCTTGAGCTCGGCGAGGCCGGGGCGTTTGGCCTCCGCGATTTTGAGCAGGCCGTTCTTGACGAGGATGCGGTTCTGCCCCGTGAGCGAAACCATGTCCGCCAGCGTGCCGAGTGCCACGAGGTCCAGCACCTGCCGCATGTCCATGCGCTTGCCCGACATGGCTTCCAGCTTGCCGTTGAGGGCGGCCATGAGGAAGAAGGCCACGCCCACGCCCGCCAGATGCGGACAGGGGTTGTCTTCGCTGAGGCGCGGGTTGGTGATCGCGTGGGCGGGCGGCAGCTCCTCGGGCGGCATGTGGTGATCGGATACCACCACCATGAAGCCCAGCTCCCTGGCCCGTTCCACGGCCTTCACATCGCTGATGCCGCAGTCCACGGTCAGCAGGATGCCCGGCCCTTCTTCGGCGGCGAGGCGTTCGATTTCAGGGATGTTGAGGCCGTAGCCTTCTTTCCGCCTGTCCGGGAGGTGTACCGTGGAGGGCACGTCATGGAAGCGGAGCGTTTGCAGGATGAGCGTGGCACCGGTGATGCCGTCCACGTCGTAGTCGCCCCAGATGAGCACGTTGCGGCCTTCGCGGATGCCTTGTTCCAGCGCGTCGACCGCTTCCTGCATACCGGGCCAGCAGTCCGGGGGTGCGAGGTGGCGCAGCCCCGGCGAGAGGAACGAATCCATTTGAGCGGAAGTTTCCAGCCCGCGCTGCCAGAGCAGGTCGGCTACGACCTGAGGGACACCCAGCTTGTCCGCCCATCCGGCGGGGCAGGGACCCTTATCGGGCTGGTTGCGGAATTTCCATATTTTCATGGTGATACCAGTGTGTTGGATGTTGAACTCGGAGGGGGAGGGAGAAACTTTCTGTAGAAAGTTTCTCCCTCCCCCTCCGAACCTCCCCCTTCCTCTTCAAAGACGTTCGACTGGTGGGGAGGCTGCGCGTCAGGAGTTGAAGAATCCAAAAAAGTTCAATGGGATGGATTCCGATCGGCCCGTTCCCGCATATGAAGACAGGCTGGATACCGCGCGCGAAAGTCTTGGGAGGGGAGAGGGTGGGGTGTTGGGAGGGGGGGGGAGCCCCCTCTAAAGAAGGGTTCCCCTCTCCCTCCCAACATTCGCGTTTACGCCTTTTCCATCTCGTCCAGAATGGCCCGGGCCGCATCGGCGGGGACGGGGGCCTTGGTGATGGGGCGGCCTACGACGAGGAAATCGCTGCCGATGCGCACGGCCTGCGCGGGCGTCATGATGCGGCGCTGGTCGTCGGAAGCGGAGCCGGATGCCGGGCGGATACCGGGCGTCAGGCACATCAGGCCGGGGCAGCGGGATTTGATGGCTTCGACTTCGTGGCCGGAGCAGACCACGCCGTCCAGCCCCCACGCCTGGCCGCCCGCCGCGAGATCGACGGCAAGGCCGGAAAGGTTCTCTCCATAACCGGGCAGTTCGCCAGGGGCCATGCTGGTGAGCACGGTCACCGCGAAGAGCAGGGGCTTGGGGCCGCCTTCCTCGGCGCTTTGCCTGACCGCATCGACGGCGGCATGGATCATGCGTTCCCCGCCGAGCGCGTGGAGGGTGATGAGGTCGACGCCCATGAGGCAGGCCGAACGCACGCCGCCCGCGACCGTGTTCGGGATGTCGAACATCTTGAGGTCGAGCATGACCTTGAAGCCCATATCCTTGAGCTTCTTGACGACGGCGGGGCCTTCGTGGGTGAAGAGTTCAAGGCCGACCTTCATCCAGATTGGGCAGCCGCGCAGGGATTCGGCGGTGGCGAGGGCGTCTTCGGCGTTGGTATAGTCGAGGGCTACAATGAGTTGCGCCATGAGTTCATCCTTCCAGAATGGTGTTTGCCAGCCCCGGGCGGTGTGCGGGGTGGAGCGTCGAGGCAAGGTAGACCGCGCGCAGCTCGTCATAGGCCTTGTCCAGATTGTCGTTGACGATCCATGCATCGAACCAGTGGGCCTGGCGGATTTCGGAGGCGGCGTTGGACAGGCGGCGGGCGATGCTCGCCTCGTCGTCCGTGCCGCGCCCGCGCAGCCGGCGTTCCAGTTCGCTCAGGGACGGCGGCAGGAGAAAGACGTATTGCCCGCGCGGGAGCGAAAGGTGCAGCTGGGCCGCGCCCTGAACGTCGATGTCGAACAGGACGTCCTGCCCGGCTTTCAGGGTTTCGAGCACGGGGGCCAGCGGCGTCCCGTAATAATTGCCGTGCACGTTGGCCCATTCCGCGAAAAATCCGGCTTCCCGGCGGCGGAGGAATTCTTCGACCGAAAGGAAATGGTAGTCCTCGCCGTTCGTTTCATGGCCGCGCGGGGCCCGGGTGGTGCAGGAGATGGAATAGGCGAAGTTCGGGAATTCGTCCCGCAGGCGTTGGATGAGCGTTGTCTTTCCCGTCCCTGAAGGAGCGCATACGACGAGCAGCACTCCGGAGCGGGCGGTTATGGTTGGCGTCGTATCAGGCATTGTCCTCCTCCTGCATGAAACGTTGACCCAGAGTGTCCGGCAGGATGGCGGAAAGGATCACGTGATTGGAATCGGTTATGATGATGGAACGGGTTTTCCGGCCTTGGGTGGCGTCCACCAGGCGGCCTTCCGTGCGGGCATCCTCACGCAGGCGGCGCATGGGAGAAGACGCCGGGTTGATGATGCCCACGACGCGGGAAGCGACCACGAAATTGCCGAACCCGAGGTTGATGATCCGTTCTTTTGACATGGTTATTCCAAATTCTGGACCTGCTCGCGGCATTTTTCCAGTTCGTTCTTGAAGTCCACCACAAGGCGGGACGTCTGGGCGTCCTGAATTTTGTTGCCGCAGGTGGCGATTTCGCGGAAGCACTCCTGAAGCGTGAAGTCAAGGCGCCGTCCGGCGTCGGTCCCGATTTCAAGGAGATCGCGCAGGCGTTCCAGATGGGCATGGAGGCGGGTGAGTTCTTCGCTGACGTCGAGCTTGTCCGAGAGGACGACCATTTCCTGAAGGAAGCGGCCTTCTTCCAGTTCACCGTTGACGGCGGCGAGGGCTTCGGAAAGACGCTCGCGGAGCACGGCGAACCGTTCTTCCTTGATCTCGGGCGCGCGTTCGTCGATGCGCGAAACCCATTCTTCCATCTGGGCGATGCGGGAGGTCATGTCGCGGGCCAGTGCCGCGCCTTCCGTTTCGCGGGATTCGTTCCAGTCCTCAAGCGCGGCGATAAGGCCCTCTTCGAGGCGTTCTTCCATTTCGTCGTCCCCGTCCTCGCTTTCGCGTTCCCAGAGCGTGGGGATGGCGAACAGGGCGTTGTAGTCCGGCTCGAAGGTGTCCCCGTGCAGGTCCGCGAGCGCGGCCACCTGATCCAGCATGGCCGAAGCCTGCGCCGCGTCAAAACGGAGGTTGGCCGCCGCGCCGCGCTGCTGGAGCGTGAGGGTGATTTCCATGCGGCCCCGCGCGGCAAAGCGCCGGACCACGCGTTCCAGACGGGATTCCAGCCCCCGCGCCTGAAGAGGAAGCCGCCATTTGAGATCCAGATGGCGGTTGTTTACACTCCGTATTTCCCACGTTTGCGTCCAGTCCGCGTCTTCCATGACGCAACGGCCGAAGCCGGTCATACTCCGCAACATAGGTCCTCCTTCGGGCTATCAGCGTTGGGGATGGCTATCCGCATTATGTTACGGCATAAAGTTTTTCGGCACAAGAGCGGGAGTGGTTTGTCCGGCACTGGCTTCCCGTTTGATTTCAGTATATCCTCAATCCGATATGGGAATATGCCGTGGAAAGGAACCTGTCCGCCGTTTTTCGGCGTTTATTGTTCTTTTCCAGATAATACAAGGTATTTTGTCTTTTGAAGCGGGTTTTGGCAGTTGTTCCGGCCGTGGAATGCCGCGCGTGGAAATCCGCCCGTCGCTTTTCTTCACGTTCTTAATCAAGCAACAGGATGGGATGCCTATGGCCGTTCTTTGCGTGGAAGACCTCGATCATCTGGTGCTTACAGTCGCCGACATCAAGGCTACGTGCCGTTTTTATCAGCAGGTGCTCGGCATGACGCCGTTCACGTTCGGCAACGGGCGCACCGCCCTTTCGTTCGGCAACCGTAAGATCAATCTTCATGAAGTGGGCAAGGGGTATCCCCCTCAGGCCCACAATCCTCTTCCGGGCACGGCGGATCTGTGCTTCCTTTCCCGGACGCCGGCCGTTGAAATGCTGGATCACCTCAAAGCCAATGGTGTCCCTGTGGAAGAGGGGCCGGTGCGGCGCGAAGGCGCCCTCGGGCCCATTACCTCCGTGTATTTCCGTGACCCTGACGGAAATTTGATCGAAGTGGCGAATTATACGGAAGCCTGAGCTTCCGCAAGGTCTGTCATGCGCGTTTTGCCTTTCACGAAGTATTCTCCTTGCGGAAACACGACCATTCTTGTCCGGGAGTCCTCCTTGTCTCCGGCGGACAGGGCCCGCGTCGCCGCCGAAATCATTGCGCCGGGGCATCTGGAAGCGGAGCAGGCCGGGTATGTGGACACCGCCGCTCCCGTCCCGAGGCTGGACATGATGGGCGGGGAGTTCTGCGTGAACGCGACCCGTGCCTTTGCGGCGCTGCTTGCCGAAGAGGGGAAGCTCAGCCCGGAAAGCGGCGGGCTTGGCGGGATCGTGAGCGTATCCGGGATGCCGGAACGCCTGCGCGTCCACGTCCGGCGTCTGGCCGCCCACCGTTTCGAGTCCTCCGTCCTCTTGGATCTGCCGCAAGCGCCCCCGTTGGAGAACGTGGCTCCGGGCATGTATCTTGTCCGGGTGCCGGGCATTGCGCATCTGGTGCTGGATGCCGCCGCGCATCCGCTCCCCGCCGACAAGGATCGGGACACCGCCGCGCTGTTTGCCCGTTTCGGGCTGCTGGGTGAGGATGCCGCCGGGTGCATCTGGCTTCATCGTGAACCGTCCGGCCTGCGGATTACGCCTTTTGTATGGGTACGCGGGACCGGGACGACCTACGCCGAGACGGCCTGCGGTTCCGGGACATTGGCTGCGTCCATCGTCTGCCGGGGCGTTTACGGCGACGGGGGGGAGCTGTCGCTGATGCAGCCGGGCGGTGAGCCGCTGCGTGTCGTGCCGGACGGATCCGCCTATCCCGGAGGTTGGGCCGCGTGGGTCGGCGGGCCTGTCAAGCGCATAGCCCGGGGGGACGTTTTTGTGGAATGTCTGGATGGAGAAGGGAGAACCGGGGGGGACCCCCATCCCTCCTCTTCCCAAGACTTTTGACTGGCGGGGAGGCTGCGCGGCGGGAGTTCCGTTGGATGAGGCGGCAGCTTGACGAGGAGGCCGAATTTCGTCATTTTTTCAGAACAGGCCTCAAGCCGGGACAAAAAGAAAGGCGGGACGTTCTTTGAACGCGTCCCGCCTTTCTCTGTTTTTATGTCTGGTATTTTTTGCGGTATAGAGTGTTTTTATCTTGGAAATACTGTTTTAAGGGGGGCTTCAGGGAACGCTGGGGACAGGGATTCGATAAACGTGAAAGTCTTTGAAGAGAAGGGGGTGGGGTCTGGGGAGGGGGAGGGGAA
>NZ_JNJP01000086.1 GCF_000701705.1 Bilophila wadsworthia ATCC 49260
CATTTCGTATAACATGGGGAAGTTAACGTATGAGCAGTTCTGGAGTGGCGTATGGCTCGGAAGAGTTCCCCATTACCGTGGTTTTGACGAGCTATGGGAGTCTCTCGCCGCCGAACCGTTCACCGTCAGCGTATCGGTTCCCAAGGCATCCGAAAGGCTTTATATCGGTCGGGCAAAGAAGTTGAACAAAGGGATTTGGCTCTTTGAATCCGAGAGTGGAGAGTACGGGCTTGTTCCCGAGCAAGAAGCCCAGAAGTGGTATCTTGAATAGGCATGGAGTTCTGACAAACGGAAAGCAGAGAGCCTGGAGATTTTTCTCCGGGCTCTCTGCATACAGTGTGCCAATACAATAGAAGCGCATGTCAAGGGTGTGCCAAATCGCGCGCTAAACTGTGCCAAATCGCGCGCCGCGTTAGTTTTAAAGGGTAAAAACCATCCCTTCTAGCCCTATCGTGAGCAGGCGGGCACCCTCCAGCCTACTGCGAATCTTGCGGGCGGCTCCAGGATGGAGTTCCGCCATATCCGCGAACTCCCTGGACCTCTCCTATCGGCAGGAAAGAGCCATCTCCCCCTGTTCTGGCGAAGTAATGCGCCTGCAGACGGGGTAGAGCCTTTTCGTAGCCCCGGACATCTTGCCTCCGCTTACTCCGTGCCTCCCGTTCCACCCCATGTCAAAAGGAAAGCCTTCCTCTGTCTTCGGGGGAGGCTTTCCGTCTCATTCGATGCGGGCTGTGCCGTTATCGCTCCACTGAGAGTTTTTTCGTGCGGAGGATAGGCTTCGGCGACGAGGGCGGCTATGGTGCCGTCGCTATTTCCTGATCCTGCGGATGGGCGTTGGAGCCGAGCTTGTCCTCGTCGAGGGCGTCTTCCTCGAACTGGTAGAAGTCGGAATAGAAGCCTTGCGTCTGGTCCGTGTTCCAGTTTTCGGAGTCGTGCGGATTCCGGAGCCAATGGATAGAGGTACCGGCTCGCTTTGCCTGCGCGGAAGCGGTAAAATGCCGCGTCGGTTCTTGGGAAAGGGCTATTCGCTATCCCCCAATGCGACGGCTCCCGTCTTGCGGTAGACCATATAGGCGGGGAACAGCGCGCACAAGGAGCCGAGCGCGAAGGAAGCTGCGGCAAAGGAACCTTCGGCGAGGGTAAGTTGCGGGGAGAGCATGATCCCGGTCTGGCGGAACATGAGCAGCGCCGCACCTTCGGAAAGGCCACAGCCGAACAGCAGGCCCGCCAGCGTGCCCACGGCGATGCTGACGCTGACCACGCACCAGACGCTGAGCACCAGATAGGCGCGCGGCGCACCGAGCACACGCAGCGTGCCGAGCATCCGTTTGCGCATGGATACCGCCATCCCGCCGACCAGCATGACCCCGCACAGGGCCACGAACTGCGCGGCATAGGCCATGCCGGTCATGATGTCGCGCATGTCGCCGAGGGTGGCGAACAGCTCGGTCAGCACCTCGCCGGTAAAGACGCCCTGCATGTTCACCGGCCTGCCGTCCGCATCTGGGAGGGTCGCCGTCTGCCAAAAGGCCCGCAGGCGGTAGGCGGCGGCGATGCTTTCGGGCTTGACGACCACGGCGGAAACGCCGGGCAGCGGGGAACCCTTCCCTTCAAAAAGATGCCCGAGGGGCAGGACATGCCCCGCATCGGGAAGCGCATCGTGGACGGCCCAGACCGATTCGATGGGAATGAGGATGGCGTTGTCCCACGGCGTGCCCGTTTCCGGCAGGCGGCCTACGGCCTTGTAGCGGACATGTCCGTGTTCGTTGTGGGATGCGGAGACCTGCCCGTGCATGGGGGAAAACGCCTCTCCGAGCCGCAGGGGGACACCCGCGCCGAGTACGGCTTCGTCCTGTGCTGCGAACGCCCTGCCTTCCGCGAGCGTCCGGTTGCCGCCGAGCGTGACCATATCCGTGGTCGTCCCCACCAGCGGGGACGCGTTCCAACGGTCGCCGAAGGCCAGCGGCGCGGCCCAGACGACGCCTTCCTGCGTCAGAATTTCCGTAACCGCGCCCCCAGGAACCAGCGGCAGCGACTGCGGGCGCAGATAGACCGCCCCGAGCATGAGCTGTACGCTGCTGCCCTGCGCGCCCACCAGAAGGTCGAAGGCGTCGCCCGCCCGCGCCGTGCCCTGCCGTACCGCCCGTTCGGTCATGCTGACCCCGACGCCGAGGCTGAGGGACAGCGCGAGGACCAGTGCCAGCGCCAGAATGCCCCCGAAGGAGCGGCGCAGTTCGCCTTTGATCAGCATCAACGGATTCATGCCGCCTCCCGCACAATGCCCCGGTTGAGATCGAGCACCCTGTCCATGTCCGCCAGCACGGCATCATCATGGCTCACGACAAGGAGCGTGCTGCCCAGCGTCCGGGCGTACCCGGAGAGCAGCAAGCTCACCTGCCCGGCGTTGGCTTCGTCAAGGCTTGCCGTGGGCTCGTCCGCCAGAATGATGCCCGGTTTGAGCAGCACGGCCCGCGCAATGGCGACCCGCTGCTTTTCCCCACGCGACAGCGCCCGTACTTTCCGGGTGGGGCAGACGTGCATTTGTTCGAGCAGGCCGCGCCCGCGCCGGATCAAGGCTTCCGGGATGCGCCATCCGGTGAAGGTTGCGGGCAGGAGCACGTTTTCCAGCGCTTCCAGCTCGGGGAAAAGCTGGAAGTCCTGAAAGACGAAACCGATATGTTGCCCGCGCCAGCGATCTCGTTCGTGTTCGGACAGCGCGCCGGGTACGGTCGCGCCCCAGCGTACGGTTCCCCTGTCCGGAAGCACAAGCCCGCTCACGACGTTGAGGAGGGAGCTTTTGCCCGATCCCGAGGCGCCCCGGATGCCGATGTGCTCGCCGGAGGTCACTTTAAGGTACGGTATGTCGAGGACCGTGCGCCTCCGCCCGCCTTCGGGAAAGGTGAGGAGGATGTCCTGAAGTTCGAGCCCGTTCATACAAGATCCTTGCTTGGGTCGGCTGTTACAGCGTGCGGAAGCGGGCGTCCCGCAGCCGGAGCTGGCTGATGAATCCGGTGTCTCCGTCGCGGTGCGATCCGATTTCCAGCACGCCCTCCACTTCAATGGTGGTATTGTTCTGGACGAAGCTCTGGCTGGAGGAAAGGTAGACGACGAGGATGTTGTCGGGCCAGTCCGCGTCGGATTGGCAGAACGGGCACAGGGCCACGGGTTCGCGTGTGAGCACGAAGAAGGCTGCCTCGGCCTTGAGCGGCGGGGCCATGAAGCCTCTGATCGTGATGCGCTGTCCGGCAAGGTTTTTTACCTTGTCGGAAAACTGGAGCCCGAGGACGCCGCCCCCGCTGTACAGTTCGTCGAACGAGAGTTCCGGCGTCGCCGCTTTCGCCGTACCCGTCAGGCAGAGCAGGGCAAAAAAGAGGAGGAGCAGTTTTTTCATGGATGGTTCCTGTGGAAGAAGGGAAAAGGAGAGGGAGGGGCTTCGGCAGGAAGCGCCCTCCCTTCGGCTTTTTCCTACTTATTTCCGAGCGCGAGGGCTTCGGACATGATCCGGAAGACTTCCGTGCTGTTCATGAAGCCCCGGAAGGCGTCGGCATGAGGGCCGCGCGCGCCGACCACAAGGTCGTCGATGGAGTGGACGCCGGTGGATTCGGTGCGGGGCAGGTTGCCGATGCGGAGCTGCGCGCCGGGCACATCCTTGTAGGCGGCGTTGGCGATGTAATGCCCCTTCTCATCCTTGACGGACGGGACGAAGGGGCCGTCCATCTTCGGGCGGTAGGTTTCGTAATGGTCGGGGTAGTTGCCGATGAACACCGCGAGGCGCTTGGACACGTTCACGTCGTCGGGGTAACCGTCGCCGTTTTCGTCCTTATAGGCGGGATAGCCGGCCTCGGCGTAGATGCCCACCTTGTCGCGCATGAGCTCGCCGGGCAGGTTGTCGTCCACGGTGCCGATGACGCTGATGGAATGGGTATGGTCGCCGGTGACGATGAGCAGGGTATCGGGGTTCTTGTCGCAGAATTCCTGCGCTATGGCGACGACCTTGTCGAACATGATGGTGTCGTAGACGGCGCGTTCCCAGTCGAGGGGATGGCTGTATTTGTCCACAAGGCCCGCTTCAAGCATCAGGAAAAAGCCTTCGGGGTTCTTGGAAAGCACGGAAAGGGCGGCCCGCATGGAGTCGGTGAGATCGGGCTGATCCGGGAACTTGGACACGGTCCCTTTCTTGAGGAACTTGCGGTCCAGCACGCCGTCCATGTTACCGGTATGGAACAAGCCGAGCAGCTTGTCGGGGTTGCCCTTCACGGCCTTGGAAAGCTCGGTGTTGGACGTGGCGAGGGCATAGCCTTCCTTCTGGAACATTTCGACGTAGTTCTTGTCGTCCTTGCGCTTGGAGCCGGGGACGTTCTGAGGCAGGAAGTAGGCGGAACCGCCGCCGATGATGACGTCGGGCTTCACGCTGTAGAACATATCCACGATTTCGGCCTTGTCGGCGCGGCGGCGGGTATGCCCGACCACGGAAGCCGGGGTCGCGTCCTCGATTTCGGCGTCCGAAACCACGCCGATGGATTTGCCGGTCGTGCGGCGGAGCAGTTCGGCGATGGTTTCCTGCTTGGGATCGTCCAGCGAGTCGGGGGTACGGTCCGCGTAGACGCCGAGGGCGTTCACGCTGGACTTGTGCCCGGTCATGTAGGCGGAGGCGGTGTTGGCGGAGTCGGCGGCGATGGAATCCACGCTGCATGTGCCGAGCATGGCGGTGTAGGGCAGGGTGTCCATCGACAGCTTGCCGTTGTACATGCCGTTGGTCACGCCTTTGGACATGAGGCGGGCGCTTGTGCGGTGGCCCATGCTCAGGCCGTCGGCGATGAGCAGGATGACGTTCTTGGCGACGGGCTTGTCGGGCGTGCCGTATACGTCCCAGTTTGCGGAGGCTTTCCCGGTGGGGCTCTCCACCGTCACCTTGTACTGTCCGGGCTTGAGCGAAGCGCCGCGCAGCAACAGCGCGGAAGCGTCGGCCCCCTTTTCCTTGGCGATGAATTCGGGTTTCGCGCCCAGAACGGCCTTGGCGTCCTGCCCGTTGATCAGGACTTTGGCGTCCTTTTCGGCGAGTTCGCCGTCAAATTCCACCTTGAAGTCGAAACGGCTCCCGCCCAGGAAGCGGGCCGTATCCACCGGATAAATGCTCGGCGCGGCTTCCGCGACGCCGGAGAAAAGCAGGGCGCCCAGCAGGGCGGGAATGATGCGTGTGTTCATGAAAGATTCCTTTGTTGAGAAGCACAGTGAAAATCAGGCGCGTACGATTTCAGCGACTTCGGCGGTCAATCCGTCCAGCCCTTTGGTGCTGTACGCGCCGTAAAGCTGCATGGCGGTCTTCTGCGAAAGCACGTAGTTGCGGAACTGGTTGAAGGGCTTCTTGGTCAGGTCGGCTTCCTTGATGCCATAGGAGCGGACGGCGACCTGCTTGAGGGCGTCCACGGTCCACTGGGCGGCGGGTACGCTGAGCACCCAGTCATGGTCGGCGAGGTGGGTGACGAAGCCTTCCATACGGCGGGGCATGGGCAGGGTTTTGCCGTCCTTTCCCACAAGCCCGGCCTTGAAGGGATCCTTGCCGTTGATGACGGCGGCGGCCTTCAGCCAGCCCACCACCAGTTGCTCGGACGCGGCCGCGCCGGGGTGATCGTGGGCACAGGCCTGCGCCACGCACAGTTCGGGGGACAGGCCGCGCCGCAAGCTTTCGGCGATGCTGAGGACGTGGTGTTCGCCGGTGGCGGCAAGGGGCTCTTCTTTGCGGCAGGTTCCATCCGCCTGCCATTGGAAGACCCACGGCTTGTGGAGGTCGTGGAGAAGCTGAGAGGCGAGCACCACGTCGCGGTCGAGCTTCAGGCCGAACATATCGGCATAGTTGTCGTACAGGGCCTTGCAGGAGGCAACGTTGAGGGCCGTGTGCGTTACCAGCCCGCCGGGATAAATATGATGGCTGTTCCAGCCGCTGCCGGGCGCGGTGTAAAAAGGCTGAGGGCTTTTCTTCGTGCTGGCGCAGGTCGGGAAAACGGCCTTGGCGTCCTGAGCGAGCAGCCCTTGCCCCTTCAGTTCCGCCATGATGGCCTTGGCGTCACCTTCGGCCAGCAGCGGGGCCGGGTTCTTCATGATGTCCAGTACGGCGGCGCGCAAGCCGGGGTTGCCGATTTCCGCGGCGGCGTCCTGAAGGTATTTCCACGCGGCCATGACGTACTGGGATCTGTCCGCCATTTCCCCGGGCGTCATGTTGACGCATGCGTCAAGGGTGACGGCTTCCGTGGCGGCGTGGGCTGCGGAAGGGTGCAGGAAGGTTTTCCCGGCGAGCAGCACGGCTCCGGTAGCCAGCCCGCCCAGCAGGAAGGTGCGGCGACTGTGATCGGCATTCATGGAGGTTCTCCTTGTTGATCCGTTTCAGGATGAGGCAAGGGAGAACCTAGACGCCGTTCGTGGCGGAACAGTGGCCTTATTGTGACGTTTGTATTGATTGTACGAACAATCCGTATGCGTGGGTATCCGTGAAGGAGGAAGGGCGTCCGGGCGTCGCCGTACAGGATACAAAACGGATGAGCGCTGAAAGCGTCTGGAGGCATTGGGGATGGGGAGTTCTCGAAAAAAGTTTCCCCTTCTCCAAGCCCGTCAGAGCGGCCTCTTCCTTTTTCCATTCCGCTATCCGTCCTTCTCCAAAGGCTTCCGTACGTATCGGATCCTGTGCCTGCAATTTTTTCCCGCACACTGCCTTCGGGATGTGACGATTTCAAAGTGGAGATGCACGAGAAGGCGGTGAATGGGGCGCGGCGCAAGGAAGATCGGGGTGTCCAAGGCGGCTGGCGAGGAGGGGGCAGAGAGATGGCCCGAAAGCGGGCCGGAGGGAAGGCCGCTTCGTATCATGAGCATGAAACCACCTTGAATCATAAAACATCTCATCGTCCTTGAAAGACCGTATATTCTATCATAGCATGGCTTCTTTATTAGACTAACAGGAGCCCTATATATGAAGTCAGAACACCTGTTTATCATCCGTTTGGGCGATGGGAGGCATTTTGAGTACGAAGGGACGCTCGACGGCGCGAAGCGTAAGGCCTCGAAGCTCGCCACGCCGCCGGTGGCCATTCAATTGCTTGCGGAGCAGCGGCTTGTTGCCACACGAAGGCCGTATTTCGGTTGGGACGGCAAAGTGGGGTGGCACCCTTGGGAGCTTCTCGAGAGGGCTTTTTGAGCAGGGCCGCGCTCCGGAGCAACGTGCGCCAGTATCCTATTGATATGTAGCGGTATTGCCGAGAAGGAGGGCTGACGGGGGAACCGCCTCGGGTACTGGGGGCCATGAAAAGAGGATGGGAAAGAAGGCGGGCGGGCACGGTGGCCCGGAAAGCGAAGGGGAAAGGGAAAAACGACGCGGACACCGGGGTGCCGATGAAACCGTCCGCCGGACATGCGCATGATCTTGCTGGGGGAGGCGGAGGTCTTCGCTTGCGGCTATTTCCTCACCCACTTGCCGAACCAGTTCCTTTTGAATCGGCCGAGATTGCGTCGGGCGTCGCCGTTGCCCAGCTCGGCGGCGGCCTGAAAGCATCGTATGCCTTCCTTGATGTCCACGGGGCCCCCGCGCCCATCGGCGTACAGTTCCCCAAGGCCGTTGTAGACGATGCCCACAAGCTCGTCAGGGTACGTGCTTGTTTCTCCGTCATCGGGCTTTTCCCTGTCGTATGCCTCGGCAAAGCGGTCCAACAGGGCAAAGGCTTCCCCATCGTCCTGCTGGACACCGAGGCCGCGCAGGTAGCAGTGCCCTAATACGCCGTAGGCAAGAGGCTTTTCGTCGTCAGCGGCCAGACGCAGCCAATAGGCGGCTTGGGCGGGGTCCTGCGGCACGCCCCGCCCGAAAGCGGCCATGATGCCCAGCGCCTGCTGTGCGTCGGAGGACCCTTTTTCCGCGCCGTTCCGGTAGGCTTCGGCGGCCTTGGCCGGATCTTTGTCTACGCCGAGGCCGCGCTCATAGTGGGAGCCTATGTGAAACCAGCTGCTGGCCTGCCCGTGATGCGCGGCCTGCCGGAACCAGCGCATGGCTTCGGCTTCCCTGCCGTTTTCTTCGCGGCACATTTTCCCGCACCGTTCCTCCCAGTACGGATTGCCTGCCGACGCGCCCCGAAGGGCTATTTCCCATTGCCTGCCCCGGTCCCTGGGGAAGCCTTCCGAACCGGAAAACAGGTTGTAGAGGTTTTTGGCCGCATCGGAGAGGCCGCCGTTGAGAGCCTTTTCAAGCCAAGGAAGGGCCCGCCGGGCCGTATCCGCGCGCAGTCCGTCCGGGTCATGGAAGGCCGTTTGGGGATCGATGCCGTCGATTTCGAAACAGTCCCCGAAGTAATACGTGTTGCCGATCATGTATTGGCAGAACGGATGCCCCGCCTCGGCCTTGCCCAGTACGTCGTCCCGCGCTTCTTTCAGGGAGGCGAAGGGCATGGCCTTGCGCGCCGACGGCGTCAGCTCCCCGCAACGCATGGCGAGGAGCACGGCGCAGGCGCTGCCCCGGCGGATTCCCTCTTTCAGGAGGGACGCGGCCTTTTCGCCGTTGATTTCCAACGCGGCATATTCCCAAACGTACCGCTCGCCCATGTACGTGCGGGCGAGGAAACACAAGGCGTCCTGGTCTCCCGCATCGGCAGCCTCGCGCAGGAGCCGCACGCCCTCGGCCGTTTTTTCAGGATCGAACTGCATCCATATAAGCCGGATGCCCTCTTCGGTCTTGTCCGAAAACACCTTTTCCATGATCCTGTCTCCACAGGGGCCGTTCAGCCGGGGCTTCCCCTCAGTCGGCTTCCCCGCGCCGTTTTTTCACTTCTTTGGTGACGTCTTTCCATTCTTCCATATAGGGAAGCCTTGATTTTTCGTAATAGCCTGAAAACCAGAAGAGAACCTGAGCCCGGCGCGGTGTGGCGATCCTGAAGTACCTGTCCTCGTCAGGCAGGGCGGCTTCCACCACATAGTTGTCCCCTTGCCTGCCGTTGAGGGAGAGGTAGCCATCATAGCCGCCCGGGAACATCAGGAAGAACGAGCCGTAATCGCCGCCGTCCACGCCGTCGAGCGCGGCTTCCACGTCCTCAAAGGATGTGTTTTCGAAACGCTTGTCGTCCACGAACAGGATCGGGCGCTCTTCGGGCCAATCGTTTTCCCATGATTGCACATGCCAATCGGCGATGTCCGGGACGGCGCGGCGCATGAAGCAGTCCCGGAACAGGAGGCCGGCTTCGCGTCCGGGCATCTCCCTGAACACGCGCAGGTAGTCGTCACCGCGACGTATGTAGGCGGAAAGCCGCAGCGTTTCCGTCTGCCCCGCGTCCTGCTCGCAGGCGATATACAGGCATTCCTCCCCGGAAGGCAGGAACAGCGGCGAAAGGGGCGTCAGAACCAGCATGTCGCCGGGCTTGATGCGGGCGATGCCTTCTTCCACGGTCTGTTCCGTAGCCAGCGACGTCGGAACGCCGTCGGGCCCGGCATAGGAAAAGGAAACGGGCTTTCCGGCCTGTCGGCGTGCGTTCACCCGGCGGTTGATTTCCCGCCTGCCCTCGTCGTCCATGTTCATGAAGTCGGTCATGGCTTCAAAGCCGCCGGAAACGGCGTCGGGCACGCTTTCGAGCAGGCAGGCGCGGGCTTTGTCCAGTACGCTCCGGGAAGGAAGGGACGCTTCCAGTATGGAGCCGTCAGCGTCCACCAGACAAAGGAGGTATGCCGTTTCGCCGTGTTCGCGTTCCGGTTCGAGGATGTCGGAGAAGATGCCCCGGATGCGGGAAATGAGCATGGCCTCTTGAAAAATGGCCCATTCCTTTCCGATGGACAGCCCGCCGAACCGTTTGCCGTGCTGGAGGATATCGGCATCGATTTCCTGAAAAACGGCCTTCGGATCCACGGATTCCGCAGGGTATTGGGAGAGGACGGATTTGCCGAGGCGGCTGTGCCGGGAAGAGAGGCAGCGGAAGAGAGCGGAGAGCAGGCCGCCCAGACCGATGACACCGAGCATGGCAAGCCCCTCGGCGAGCAGTGTGCCGTTTGGGGCGGCAACGTTCGCTTTGAGAAACGACGCCGTCAACAGGCTTCCGGTTGCTCCGGCAAGGAACGCCCCAAAGCACAGGATGAAGTGAAGCCTGTGTTCCCTGAGGCAGGCCGCACGAGCCCGGAGTGTTGCGGAATGTTCCAGTTCGTCACTCATGGTGTAGCCATACAGGAGCCGCATAGCGTCGTCAATTTGGGTATGGCATGGCTCAATGGCAGCAACAGGCCGCTGGAAAGAGAAAAGGGGAGAGGTGCGCCGTGCCCCCTTTTTCTCCCCCCAATCCGCTAGGCTCCCGGTTGATGGGGAGTCGGCTGATATGCCGCAGGGCTGGTGCTGTTTCCCTACTGGCGTGAAACGGAAAGGAAGATGCGTGATGCGCGTTTCAATAGGGTGCGGCTTTTTTCAGGCTCGTTTTCCGGTAGAGGATGTAAAAGAGGCGGATGCGTTGGAAAAGGGATGATGCCCTTCATAAAAGGCCTTCCCCCTGCTCCTGGCATCCTTAAAGCCCTTGCCTTTATAGGCCGTCCGGTGTGAGCGGAAGAGGCTCCAGCCCTTGGACTCTCCAGTCCATGCCGCGCAGGGTTGCGTCATCCGGGACGCTCCCTTCCGCAATGCGCAGGGACCCGGAAACATCGCGGACAGGCCCCTCGAATGGGGAAGCCCCGTTACGGATGGCCTCCTTCGCCTCGCGGACACGAACCCGCACGGTTTCGGGTACGGCCGGGCCGAAGGGGGAAAGCCCCACGACGCCTTCTTTGATGCCGTAAGAGACGTTGCGCGGCCTCCAGATGCCGAAACGTACCTGCGTGAGCAGATCTCCGAAGGCATTGCTCCATTCCCATTCCGGCGCGGCGAGGCATAGAGGATCGACGGTACGGCCCGCCGTCCCCACATAGCGCACCGAATGTTCGCGCAGGCGCTCCACAAGGGACGGGAGTGCCCGTTCCAAATCGACGATATCGGCCCCGGCTGCAATCAGCGTTTTGAGTTCTTCATCGGGGTCGTTGCCGGGCGCGTACAGCACCCGGATTGCCGCCTTGGACTTTTGCGCGCCCAGTGTGAATGCATTGGCGTTGCGAAGGCGGGAGGCTTTCGATTGGTAGGGATCGTTCGCCAGATAGCCGATGACCCCATCCTCCGAAAGCGCGCCCGCGATCAGCCCGGCAAGGTAATGCGCTTCGTAGGTGCGGGCCTGAAACCCGCTCATGTTGTCATGCACGGTCTCATCCGTACAGGCGAAGAACACGGTATTCGGGCTCCGTTTCGCCACGTCGCAGGCCGCGGCGTAGAGCAGGGGGCTTGTGGTGATCAGCACTTCCGGATCCATCTCGGAAAGCTCGTTCAGATCTTCGGCGTTCCCGGGCGAGGCGGAAGATACGATGGTGGGGATACGCAGGGATTCCAACGTATCGCGCGCCCGGTCAAGGCTGCCGATCCAGCCCGTCGGGGAGGCATGGGGCTCCCCGCCCGGTGGCAGGAGCAGATGGACGAAGGCAATGGCGGGCCGTGGCTTCGCCGCCGCACTCATGGGGCACGGCAGGATGAAAACGGCCAGCAGCAGGATAAACGGCAAGGAGCTTAGGAATGTCTCCGCCTGTCTCATAAACGGGAATCCTGCCATTCCGGGGCTCCTCCTTTTCAAGACGCGTTCTCTAGTCGATCGTGCCGATGACGCCTTCAACGAACCAATCCATGCCGAGCAGTTCCTTGTCGGAAGGAACCATGCCCGTGGGGATGCGCTCAACGCCTTTCTGATCTTTGATGGGGCCCGTGAAGACAACGAGTTTGCCGCTTTTGATGTCGGCCTTGGCCGCCTCGGTCAAGTCGCGCACGTTTTGCGGGACCATGGGGCCGTAGGGGGCGATATCCACCACGCCGGTTTCCATGCCATACCAGAAGGAGCCGTTTTTCCACGTCCCGGCGCGGACCTGCTCCACGACGTTTTCGTAGACGGGGTTCCACGACCATATGGCGGAGGTCATGTGAGCCCTGGGCGCGACCCGGCTCATGTCGGTATTGTAACCGATGGAGTAGGTCCCCTGTTCCTGTGCGGCTTCTTGCGGCCCGCTGGAGTCCTGATGCTGCGCGATGACGTCCGCGCCCTCTTTGATGAGGTTCTTGGCTACGCTCTTTTCCATGGCGGGATCATACCATGACTTGGTCCAGACCACGCGGACTTCGGCCTTGGGGTTCACGGCGCGCACGCCGAGGGTAAACGCATTGATGCCGCGGATGACTTCGGGGAGGGGGAAGGCCGCCACGTAGCCGATGACGTTGCTTTGGGTCATGGAACCGGCCACAAGGCCGGTAAGGTAACGGGCCTGATAGATCCGGCCGAAATAGTTGCTCATGTTGGGGGCGGTCTTATAGCCGGAGCAGTGCATGAACGTGGAATTCGGGAACTGTTCGGCGACGTTGAGCATGGAATCCATGTAGCCGAAACTGGTCGCAAAAATGATATCGTAATGCTTACGGGCCATGTTCTGGATGATGCGCTCGGCGTCCTGCCCTTCGGGTACGCTTTCCACATACGAGGTCGTCACGCCGGGCAGGGAGCTCAGGAACTTGCGGGCCTGATCATGCGCGTATGACCACCCTCCCTCGCCGATCGGGGAAATATAGATAAAGCCGACCTTCATTTCTTTTTGGACGCCTATGGCCTGGGCCGGCGCGGAGGCCAGCCCGGCCGCAAGAAACAGGGCGGCCATCAAGAGCACGAGTGTACGCATGGGATATCTCCTGGGATATGGGAAAACACGGTTCCCGGGAGGGCTTCCCGGGTTTTCTCCAAAGAATGGACGGTAAACGATTTGGAAAGACGTTTCAAGACGAGGCGTTCCGAAAGGGAAATACGTTTTCCACATATGGAGGAAGCTTTCATGAACTCTGAAAAGCCATTGAATCCGCCTTGTCCCGCTTGGGAGAGTTTCCCTTCCGGTGCCTTCATCCGTTTGTGCGTGATGGCCATGTGAGGGGGCGGAGCGTGTTCGCCATGCCTGCCCTCCAGAGGGCTTTGTGGCAAATGTGTTGCGATGGCAAGGCGATGCGGGATCCGGAACGGCGGCTCATTGCAGTGCCCCGCGTTTGATGGTATGTGAAAAAAGATGTTCCGTGACCGGGAGGCTTGCCCCTGTCCCCAAGGTCACACACTGTTCAGGGGCAGAACGGAGAGCTGGACCATGAGCACGATCGCTTCAGTTTGGGCCCGCGAAATTCTTGATTCGCGCGGCAATCCTACGATAGAGGTAGAAGTTTCCCTTGATTCCGGTCATGTAGGCCGTGCCGCCGTCCCGTCCGGGGCTTCCACGGGGACCCGCGAAGCGCTGGAACTGCGCGACGGAGACAAGGCTCGTTATAAAGGCAAGGGCGTCAGCAAGGCCGTTGAAAACGTGAACACCGAGATCGCGGAAGCGATCGTGGGCCTCGACGCGCTGCGCCAGGTGCAGGTGGACAACACCATGCTGGATCTGGACGGCACGGACAACAAGTCCCGCCTCGGCGCCAACGCCATGCTCGGCGTGTCGCTCGCCACGGCCCGCGCCGCCGCCGAATCCCTGGCCCTGCCGCTGTACCAGTACATCGGCGGCGTCAACGCCAAGGTGTTGCCCGTTCCCATGATGAACATCATCAACGGCGGCGCTCACGCCCCCAACAACTTGGACATTCAGGAATTCATGATCATGCCCGTCGGCGCGCACACGTTTGCCGACGGCCTGCGCATGGGCTCCGAAATCTTCCATACTCTGAAAACCATCCTCGCCGCCGATGGCCACATCACCAGCGTGGGCGATGAGGGCGGCTTTGCTCCCAACCTCAAGAACCACGACGAGGCGTTCAGCTACATCCTGAAGGCCATTGAGGAATCCGGCTACAACCCCGGTTCCGAAGTGGTGCTTGCCATCGACGCGGCGGCTTCCGAGTTCCACAAGAACGGCAAGTACATGATCGGCGAAAAGGGCGCTCTGAGCAGCCCGGAAATGATCGAATGGCTGGCGGAATTCACCGCCAAGTATCCGCTCATCTCCATTGAAGACGGCCTTGCCGAAGACGACTGGGACGGCTGGCGCGAACTGACCGATGCCCTTGGCGACAACATCCAGCTTGTGGGCGACGACCTATTCGTGACCAACCCCGATATCCTCGCCGAAGGCATCGAAGAGGGCATCGCCAACTCGATCCTCATCAAGGTGAACCAGATCGGCACCCTGACCGAGACCCTCGACGCCATCCAGCTTGCCAAGGAATCGGCCTACACGACGGTCGTTTCCCACCGTTCCGGCGAAACCGAGGACAGCTTCATCGCCGACCTCGCCGTGGGCGTGAACGCCGGTCAGATCAAGACCGGTTCGCTCTGCCGCAGCGACCGTCTCGCCAAGTACAACCAGCTTCTCCGCATCGAGGAAGACCTTGACGACGCCGCCATGTACTACGGCCCCGTCATGGGCGCCAACCTCGCTTTCGACGGCGAAGAATAAAGCAACCGGGGAGGGGAAGGGGGGCCTTTTGGAAAAGGCCCCCCTTCCCCTCCCCGAACC
>NZ_JNJP01000087.1 GCF_000701705.1 Bilophila wadsworthia ATCC 49260
TTATGCACCTCCACGCCGCCTCTGTCAACGACTTTTTATTTTTTTTCTGATTTTTTTGCCCCACGATCCCCGTTTCTACCGTGTTTTCGCTCCGGTTAGAATCCAAATTTTTTTAAAACGCTTCTAAGAAGCTTGAAGATGGCCCGAGGGGTTCACTCCCTGAAAGGCAATTCCCCCATAGAAAGCTTCTACAGGGCATACTGTACGGCTCTCTCGCGTGGTTTTCTGTCCGTGCTGGAGACCGCGCTACTTCATATCCAGAAATGAGGCCGTGGATTCTTCAACACTGGCCACATGGCAGCTTCTATAGGGGAGTATTACTGAGCCAATGCGTCACGCTTCGCAACGGCCTGCGCCAGCTCCTCTTTGGCTTCGCCCAACTTGCGCTGCAGCTTGGCGATTTTCTTTTCTCCCTTGCCTTCCGTGACAGCCTTGTCGAGATCCGCTTGCCGCTCCTTTACTTTATCTTGCTTTTCCAAGATATTGAGTTCTGCCTTGGAGCGCAGCGTGCCGTCCGAACACCACCGGCGGACCTGGCTGAGAGCTTCTTCCAGTCCACGGAGCTGCTCCTGATTCCCGTGTTTTCTGGCGTATTCCATCTTTGTCTCAATGGCCTGCTCCTTACGTTTGCACCCTCCGGCAAAGTCGTCGGAAGCGAGGCTCATACCGCAAAAAGCGATCAGAGCAATACCAAGTGTCGCGGATAAGACTGCTGTTTTCAAAAGGCGTTCTCCCATCTGTTAACCGTATTCAGAATGTTTCTTTATAAGTTTGAAAAGTGTTTTCCGTCAATTGGAATGCTTCCGAGAATACTCCGGATTGAAACTTCATGTTTCTTCTACGCCGGTTCTTTGGGGCTTGTCCGTTGAAAGCTAGGTTATAGGATAATATGTATCCTCACCCCAAGATGGGAAAAAAGGTATAGGCAGAAAAACAAGGGCTGGCGGGTGCAACGTATCAAGTCATTGCTCGCTGAGTGAGGATTATGGAACAGCCTCCTTGGAGGAAAGGTGCGGTTGAACTCAAGAGGCCCACCCTCGCCGTTTTTTGCTCCTTATACCGCCCCTCTTTTATCCCTTTCAAATGTCTTGCACTCCGTCACGCGATCGGCGGATTGCCCTCACTTTTATGGACAGCGACAAACCCCATTGAGCCACACTCGTTCGTGGTCTCCCAAAAGAGTTTATTTTTACCCATAGATAGACTATAATGTCTTTCTAAAAACGGGGACGGTACATTCTACTGTAAAAGACGGTTGCATGGGCATCCTCCCCCTGATATGTTGAAGGACGTGTTTGTATGAGGACTTGGCTTCCGAACGAAACGGAAGCGGCTCCTTTAGCGCTTTCATATCGACACTCTATCCCTGAAAGAGATTTTCATGGCAACGCTTCACGATAATGACAACACGCTCCTGGCTCTCGTAAGAACCACCTTCGACGCGCACAGTGCCGTCCTTTTCCTGCCGGATCAATCCGGCAACTATACGGTCGCGCTTTCCTCCACGGACAATGAGCCCAGCGTGCAGGAAGTCACCATTGCGCCGGGGAAGGGGCTTGTCGGATGGATTTTACGGCATAAGCAGCCCGTCATCGTGAACAACCTCGATATGCGGCACACCTTCCTCGGTTATTATGATGAAAACGACGAAGGCGCCATTTCCGCATTCATGGGCTGCCATATTCCCGAGGGAGGAGCCCTGTGCGTGGACAGCGTGCGCCCACGGGCCTACACCGAAGAAGACCAGCTTCTCCTCCACCGTTTCGCCCGGCACCTCGCCCGGCAAGTCCATTCCGCCGGGCTGGCTTGCGACGCCGAAGACCTGCGCCGCTATTTCACCCGGCTGGAGCAGCTTTCCGAGCTCAGTGCGCAGAACCCGCATTGGCGTGATTACCTCGGGGCCTTCCTCCGCCTGATGGCCGAGAGCACGGAGTTTGAATACGTCGCGTTTGCTACCGCGCAGGAAGGCGGCTCCACGTATACGGTGGAAGGCGAAAACACGCCTCTGCTCATTACGGAAGACGGTATGCCCGAACTGCCTCTCACGAGCGGCGGCCTCGTCAGCTGGGTTTTCCGCAACGAAGTGCCCGTACATGCGGAAGGGGCCGATGGTTCTCCCAGTACGCCGCTCTTCGGCAAGCTGCCGGGAGTGCCCAACTTCCAATCCGTCATGTGCCTCCCCGTGCATCTCAATAAAGTCACCTGCGGCGTTCTGTGTTTCGCCGGGCTGAATCCCCGTTCCCTTTCCCAGAATTTGCGGACGTTTACCAAGATCGCCGTAACCTATCTGGCGCAGTACCTTGAGATGCTGTATCTTCGCCACCGCCTCAAAAGCCTGTTGCCGCGCGCAAAAGTACACCGCGACGGCGCGATGGCCTATGATCCGGACACGGCGCCATCGGCACCCATGAGCGAGGAAGACTGATCCCATGCTCCGCAAGCACATAGCGGTCGATCTGGGAACTGCGAACACGCTGGTCTTTGTCCAGTCCCAAGGCATCGTCATCAATGAGCCTTCCGTTGTCGCAGTGGACACCATCAACGAGCGCGTCATTGCCGTGGGCAAGGAAGCCAAAGACTATATCGGGAAGACCCCGCAGCGCATTTCCACCATTCGTCCTCTCCGAGACGGCGTCATCGCTGATTTTGACGCGGCGCAGGCGCTCATCGCCACATTTCTGAAAAAAGTCATCGGCAGCTGGCCGATAAAACCGGATGTGGTCATCTGTGTGCCGACAAACATCACGGATGTGGAGCGTCGTGCCGTGGCCGAAGCGGCTACAAAGGCCGGAGCCCGCAACGTGAAGCTCATTGAAGAGCCCGTCGCCGCGGCAGTAGGAGCGGGTTTGCCCGTGCTCGACCCCGTGGGCAGCATGGTTGTGGACATCGGCGGCGGGACGACCGACATCGCGGTCATCACGCTCGGCAGTATGGCCTGCTCCACTTCGCTCAAGCTTGCGGGTGACGCCCTGACCGCGGCAGTTCAGCGTTTTGTCCGGGAAAAATACCAGATTGTCGTGGGCGAAAACATGGCTGAGCGTATCAAAATCGCCCTCGGCTCCGTCGCGCCCCTTCCCGTACAGCTGTCATTCGAAGTCTCGGGCAAGGATCTCGCAACCGCGAGCCCCCGGACTATTGCCCTTTCCGATACGGATACTCGTGAGGCCTTCCAACCCATCACCGAAAAGCTTGTCAGCGCGGTCATGGGGATACTGGAAGTCACTCCGCCCGAATTGGGGGCCGACATCATGCGCCAAGGCATGTTGCTGACAGGGGGAGGAGCCTTGCTGAGAGGCTTTGCCGACCGTATCACCAGGGCTACACGCATTCCCGTGTATGTGGATTCCGATCCGCTGACCACGGTACTGCGCGGCGCGGGCATCACACTGGACGATCCCGAAAAGTACAGGGATTTATTGATCGAGTGCTGACGCGGGGTCCCCGGTGCTTCCAAAGGCAGCCTGTCTGGATTGCCCAGAGCAATGCCGGGCTGAACAAATCGGGAAACGTTTCCGTCATTCCCTCAAGCTCTTCACGGTCCAGAAAATGCCCCTCCGGCAATGAGACCGGAGGCAAGCCTCCCGGAAGTTCGGCAATGAACAGTGTGAGTGAGACAGTTTCCCCGGCAGGCTTGAAGGCCGCGGAAACCGCCACCCCCGAGGGTACATTGGACAGGCCCAACGTCTCCCGTACGGCGCGCTCTACGGCTTCTTCCCTCGCTTCGCCGGAACGGACGAATGTTTCAGCGGAAATGTCCCACGTTTCCATGCCCTCTTCGGACATCCGCCTCCGTACGAACGCCCTGCCCCGCCTGTCGCACAGGACGGCACAGACCGCCTTTTTACGCAAAGGGAAGGCGTCTGAGGAAGGGGCAATCAGCAGGGGGCGATCACGTTCGTCCACATATTCGATCAACGGTTCATCATTTTCACATGGTTCGGGAACGATCGTATGATGCATGATTCTCCTAAACGGGCCGTCCGTTGCGTCCGGCTGGCGACTGAAGATGCCCCCGCCCTCTCCTCTTTGGAGAGCCGCTGTTTCGCTCTTCCGTGGACGGAACAGGCCTTTGCCGAGGCTTTCGCGGGAAAAACCTTTCATGCATTCGGCATCCGGGAAACAGCCTCGCCGCTCTCTCCAAGGGAGCTTGCAGGGTACATCGCGGTATACCACACGCCGGACGAAGTTGAAATCCTCAATATTGCGGTACGGGAAGACAGGCGCCGCCACGGATACGGCCGCCTGCTCATGGCTACAGCCTTGCAGGATGCCAAAGAAACAGGCATACTACAAGGAGTGCTTGAAGTGCGGATCAGCAACGCGCCCGCCATCCATCTGTATGAATCTTTCGGGTTCCGGCAGGCGGGCAAGCGGCGCGGGTATTATCAAGATACCGGAGAAGACGCGCTCATTTATACTTTGGATATGGGACAGACTCGGACGAATCCATAAATTACGCTCGTGGGAGAATTCTATGCGCACCATTATCGCCGCCAACTGGAAGATGAACAAAACCCGCACGGAAGCCAAAGCCACCGCGCACGAACTCGCCTCTATCCTTGGCGGCGCGCCGGACGATAGGGATGTCGTCGTGTTTGCGCCGTTCACCGCTCTGGAAGCCACGAGGGAAGGGCTCGACGGGGCCCCCGGCATCTTCGTCGGCGCGCAAAATATGTACCCCGCCGAATCCGGGGCTTTCACCGGCGAGATTTCCCCGGCCATGCTCCGCGAAGCCGGTTGCACATGGGTGCTCACGGGCCATTCCGAACGCCGCCATGTACTTGGGGAGAGCCCGGACTTCGTAGGCAAGAAGACGGCGTTCGCGCTGGAACAAGGCTTTTCCGTCATCCTTTGTATCGGTGAAACCCTCGCCGAACGCAAGGCCGGGAAACTCAACAGCATCCTCTGGCTCCAGCTCGAAAGAGGGCTTGCCGGGCTCGGCCCCAATGCGGACTATTCCCGCCTCGCCGTGGCTTACGAACCCGTGTGGGCCATCGGTACGGGCCAGACCGCTTCCGACGAAGACATCCGCATGGTGCACACGCTGGTACGCGAACTTTTGAGCAGCCTGCTGGGTTCCAACGGCATCGGCATCCAGATTTTATATGGCGGAAGCGTGAAGCCGGACAACGCCAAGGCCATTCTGTCTCTTGACAACGTTGATGGTCTTCTGGTAGGTGGCGCTTCTTTACAGGCGCAAAGTTTTGCCGACATCGTCCGTGCCGATCTGGCCTAGAAGAACGGCAGGCGCGCAGGATTCCGCCTTCCGATCCTCGGAACGCCAATACCAATCCTGTTCTTGAGCGGAACACCGTGTTCCCGTCCGACAGGAAGTCGGCGTATCTTCGGCCAACGCATCGGCCCATACATTTACTGGCACAGCCGGTTCAGCGCAGGCATTGTCCAGCCTGCTGAGGAGTTCCCACCGTGCAGACCCTGATTCTTTCCTTGCATGTCATCGTATGTGTAACCCTCGTTATCCTTGTCCTGCTCCAAGCGGGCAAGGAAGGAATGGGCGTCATTTTCGGCGGCGGCAACGCCTCCGTATTCGGCAGCTCCGGTGCGGGCGGTCTGTTGGCCAAGATGACCGCTTTCATGGCGGTACTGTTTATCGTCACGTCCTTGAGCTACAACTACGTGTCCAGCTCCCACAAAGCGCAGGAATCCACCATTCTTGACGTCCGTCTGGAGGACACCCCAAAACCTGCCGCTCCCGCTGCCACGGTTCCCGCAACTCCTGCTGAAAAGCCCGCTGAGGCTCCCGCTGCCGACAAGCCCGCCAACTAAGCATCATCCAAAGTGTGCTTTCGAGGCCATGAAGCAATTCATGGCCTCGTTTTTTATCCGGGCAAGGCCGCAAAATCTTCCGCCCTTCCTCCTCGATCTCGCGAAAAAACAGAGACCACGATACTGCCCCACCACAGTTTTCCTCCGCCCATTCATAATGCTCAGGAACATTCTCTGGATGCATGGGAAAGCCCCACTGCCTTCCTCACGGCGTTTTCTGAATCCTCCACCCCGATCGTCTCTTTCCTCAAAACAAAAAAGGCCCGGAAAACGTTCCTGACCTTTTTACCTAACCAGATGAAATTTTGCGTGTATTTTGGGAATATCAATAAGCCCCTTTGCGCCCGAGGACAACGGGAAACGTCTTTGCTAAAATCAAAATATCGAGCCATGTTGACCAGTTGCAGATATAAAAACGATCAAGGTGAACCCGTTGTTTGTATGAAAGATCGTTTCGCCCGGAAACCTGCCAGAGCCCGGTCATACCGGGCCGCACACGTGTATAGGAGGCAAAAGCCGAACCGTATTTCACGATCTCATCGTCTACGATGGGACGCGGCCCTACCAGGCTCATTTCTCCCCATACAACATTCCAGAGCTGAGGCAATTCATCCAGGCTTGTCTTGCGCAACCAAGCCCCGACCTTTGTAATGCGGGGATCGTTGCGCAGCTTCTGATCCGCTTCCCACTCTTCACGCAGATCAGGGTTTTCCCGCAAATACTTTTGGAGAACTTCCTCTGCATTACACACCATCGTGCGGAACTTTAGAATATGGAGGGTCTGCCCTCCTCTCCCTATGCGATTCTGCCTAAAAAAAACCGGGCCGCGCGATTCAAGTTTGATGGCAAGGGCGATAAGCACAAGAATAGGAAAAATGGCGATGCCACCCACGACCGAGAGGAACAAATCCATAGCACGCTTCAGGGCCAATCGCTTGGGATCGAGCAGGTTCTGCCGCACCTTGAAGCAAAGGACGTCCCCGATCTCCACGGGGCGTACCCAGAAAGGAATTTCCCCTTCCGAAAAATCTTCAGGGATGATAATGACCGAACTGAACAGCAGGCTTGCTAAATCAATCAGTTCTTGCCGACATGCAAGCGGAGCATCTTTTTCCATGACGACGATAGCGCACGTTCTCGGGTAAAGGCGGACAAAAGTATCCAAGTCTGAGCGGCTATACAACGGTTCAAGCCCGCTATAGGTATCCTGAGGCGTATTCTTCTGTTCCTTTTCTGCTTCCGTGCATTTCCGGCTGACAAAATGGGCTTTTAAAAGCAGCCCCGCCTCAGTATGCTTATTAAGATACTCCGTTACGCGAGGAACAAGCTCTCCCGCGCCAAACACCACTGTGGGCACTCTCCACCATGCCTCCCGGGAGAAACGGGAACGCAATGCGCAACGGACCAAAGGAACCGTCCCGAGGCTCAAAAACCAAGACCAGACATAAACGGTACGCGAGGGGAGATCGCCACGGCCGAGAAAAAGAAAAATAGCAATACTGAAGTAGGCGATGGACGTCGATATCCCGAGCAGACGCATTTCTTCCGGCAATGCCGGAGGAACCCCGCTGTACAATCCTTCAAAAGCGTTAACTACGGGAACCACCAATAGAAACAATGCCAACGGAACATGCTGTGAAAGCGAGATTTCCCCACCCAAGAGAACCCGAATAACGCCTATCAAAAACATGGTCCCGAAAAGTGCCAGACAATCCGCAGCCAGCAATGCAAGAGAACGCTTGGAGCACACGAGCTGAGATCTTTGAAAAGAGGGACCAGAAGAAAATGCACAAGACATATGATACCCGAACGGTTAGAGGAGAACAGGCAGTTATGCTAGCGCACCGGTACCGCATCTGTAAACAATGATTTCCTTCCGTGAAGAAAGCACGAAAAACGGTTGCCGCACGTCACCAGTTGCGCTAGGTACAGGGTTATACACATCCGTTGCCTTACCCAGCCGAAACGTCCCGCGGACTTTTCCGGAGCCGTCATGCCGTCAGTCGCGATTCACACTATCCTTGGCCCACTCCCCCTGCTTCGCGGGCTCTTCCGATGGAGCTTGGCGGTCCTTTTCGCCGTGGGGGCATGGCATCTCTACCTCTGGTCGCCATTGCCCGGCCTCGTGGCCATCGGCATTACACCCGTTCTCGCCATCTTTTTTTTCTTCCGTGGCCTTAACCTCGTCAGCCGTACCCTCCCCTACTGGAAAACGCGCCGTCTTATCCGCAAGCTCGGTATGCACCCCACATGGTGGAACACCGGGGCTGGTTATCTGCTCATCGACGAACGGCAAGGCTCATGGATCATCAATGGTACCGCCGGGATGATTGTCGACATCAAACGCCTTCACGGGCACAGCGACTGGCAGATGCATCGCCTTGACCTCTACACCACGGACACGCCAAAACCAACGGCGAGTTATGGCTTCGGCAGTGCCGAAGAGATCCGCGAAGCTGCGAAAATTTTCCAAAAGGCCTATGCCCCACAGGAAAAAAGAGACCTTCCCGTCACATTCGCGGACTTACGGAAAAAAGAAAATAAAGCCTCCGAAGCGCATTGAAAACGAATCCTTTCCTATGAAGACAAGAAGCTCTTTGTAGGTGTGCATCTTGATCTTCTTGCATTTTCATACTAAAGGAACGTCTGATAAAAAAAGTTTTCCCAAGGAGCTGACCCGAGATGAAACGACTGTTTGCCATGTTTATGGCGCTGGCGCTGACGGCGCTGGTACCCCTGTCTGCCCAGGCTTCCGGCGGTCACGACCTCAACGGAGCGGAATTGTCCATCCTGTGGGTTGTTCCCTTTGTTTGCATGTTGCTGTCCATCGCCATCGGCCCCCTTGCCGTGCCGCATTTCTGGCATCACCATTTCGGCAAGGTGGCCCTCTTCTGGGGCCTCGCCTTCCTCGTGCCCTGCGCCATGGTCTTCGGACTCCAACTGGCTGTCTATCAGTTCGTCCATGTCCTCTTCATGGAATACGTCCCGTTCATCATCCTGCTGTTCGCACTGTTCACAATCGCGGGTGGCGTCCGCCTCAAAGGTCAGCTCGTGGGCACGCCTGTGGTGAACGCCGGGCTGCTCGCCCTCGGGACCATCCTCGCCAGCTGGATGGGAACCACCGGCGCGGCCATGCTGCTCATCCGGCCCCTGCTCCGGGCCAATGAGCACCGCAAGTACCGTATGCACATCGTCGTCTTCTTCATTTTCCTTGTCGCCAACATCGGCGGCTCCCTGACCCCCCTCGGCGACCCGCCGCTGTTCCTCGGCTTCCTCAAGGGCGTGTCCTTCTTCTGGACGACCGTGCATCTGTTCTGCAAAACCGTGCTGCTTTCCGTCATCCTGCTCGGCATCTTCTTCCTTCTGGATACGTTCCTGTTCAGCAAGGAAGGCAAGCCCAAACCTGCCACCCAGTCCAATGAAAAGCTCGGCCTCGACGGCAAGGTCAACCTCTTGCTTCTGATCGGCGTCGTCATCTCGGTACTCATGTCCGGCATTTGGAAGCCCGAATCCGGCTTCGAAATCTACGGCACGCACATTGAGCTTCAAAACGCCGCCCGCGACGTTATCCTGCTCGCCCTCGCCGGCGCCTCCCTGGCTCTGACCACGAAGGAATGCCGCAAGCTGAACAACTTCACGTGGGAACCTATCCTTGAAGTCGCCAAGCTGTTCATCGGCATCTTCATCAGCATGATTCCGGCTATCGCCATTCTGCGCGCCGGTACCGACGGCGCCCTCGCCGGGGTCATCAACATGGTCTTCCACGAAGGCCAGCCCGTGAACGCCATGTTCTTCTGGCTGACCGGCATCCTCTCTTCGTTCCTCGACAACGCCCCGACTTATCTGGTGTTCTTCAACACCGCCGGCGGCGATGCCGTGCATCTGATGACCGACTGGACCGAAACCCTTTCCGCCATCTCCGCCGGTGCCGTGTTCATGGGTGCCGTGACCTACATCGGGAATGCCCCGAACTTCATGGTCCGCTCCATCGCCGAAGATCAGGGTGTGAAGATGCCCAGCTTCTTCGGTTACATGCTGTGGTCCGTGGGTATCCTGTTCCCCTGCTTCGCCCTCATCACCTATCTGTTCTTCATGTAAGAACGGCCTCAGCGTAACGAAAGCCCCTGAATGCAATCCCGCTTCAGGGGCTTTTCCGTTCCAAGGGAACAGGCAAAGGAAACGTACTCCGGCTCCATAAGGCGCCTCCGGTTTTCCGGAACAACGCGGAGGATCGCCCCCAAAGGGCTACCCAAGCGTGAGCCAGAGTACGATGAGCCCCGCCGCAAGGGAAAAGAGCCCCATCCGGCGCAGACCGGAAGCGCCCTCCTCACCAAGGGTTTGCAGAACCTGCCGCATTCGTTCGGGAAAGAGTGTATAAGGAAGGGCTTCCAGAATGAAGGCCAGCCCGAGTGCACTGAAAAAAAGCTTGCTGTTGAACTCCATGCGCTCCTCGCTGCAAGAGGTGGACGAAACGAAGTTCCCTTGTAGGAAAAGCCGTGGAAGCTGTAAAGCTACTTGCACATCAACCGGCTAACAGCTATGTAGAACGGATTCGTGACGGGACCGCATCCTCAGCCACTAACTTTATCCTCATCTGCCCATGATCACACTCCGTACCTTTATCGAACAGGAACAACCCCGCATCAACGCGGCGCTGGCCGAGGCGGCCGCCGAACTCCCCGTCTCCATCATGCCCATCGCCCAATACGCCATGGGGAACGGAGGGAAACGGCTGCGGCCCTTGCTGACCGTACTCGTGGCCCGTCTGCTCGGCTATGCCGATAACGACATCTATCCCCTTGCCGCGGCGATGGAGATGTTCCATGTGGCGACCCTGCTCCATGACGACGTCATGGACAATGCGGAGATGCGCCGGGGCAGCACGGCCACGCACAAGGTCTTCGGCGTCACCGAAACCATCCTTGCCGGGGACGCGCTGCTCGCAAAGGGGAATCAGATCGTGGCCGGATTCGGCGATCCGAGGCTTACCGCCGCCACGTCCGATGCCATTGCCCAGACTGCCAACGGCGAAATCCTGGAAATCGCCAACCAGGGGAAGAACGCTCCCGATCTCTTGATTTACAACCAAATCATTGCGGGCAAGACGGCGTGGATGATCCGGACGTCCTGCAACATCGGCGCGGTCAGGGCCAACGGTACGCCGGAACAGGTTGCCGGAGCGACCGACTACGGGTTCAATCTGGGCATGGCCTTCCAGATCGTCGACGACGCGCTCGATTTCGCTCCCTCCAGCCTGACCGGGAAACCCGAAGGCGGGGATGTCCGCGAAGGCAAACTGACGCCGCCCATCTTCTTCTATGCCAACTCACTGGCTCCGGCCGAGCGTGACGCCTTCTTCGCCCGTTTCGCGGAACAGTCCTTTACCGACGAAGACGTCCGGCACGTCATTGATACCGTCCGCGCTCAGGGCTTTGACGACAAGACGCGCGGCATCGCCGATACCTATCTGCGTAAGGCACAGGAAAACCTCGACGCCCTCACCGCCGGACTTCCGGCCTCGCCGTACGGGGAAATCCTCACAAGCTTTATCGGCTACGTCCGCAACCGCGACGCCTGATTTTTTCCACGCAACCTTTTTCCACGGTTACTCAAACAGCCTTTTCAGGAGACAGACATGCTCTACCGCATTGAAGCCGGCCTTTTCCCCCATCTTGACGACACGATCGGCCGTAAAACCGCAGCCAGCATCCGTGAAGCCCTCGGCATCCCCGTCAAGTCCGTGCGCACGATCAAAGTGTTCACGCTGGAGGGGCTCGACGCGCAACAGGTGAATACGCTCATGGCGAAAAGCGTGCTGCACGATCCGGTGTTGCAGGCCGTATCCCTGTCTCCCCTGCCCCTGCCCGAAGAAGGCACATCGTGGATCATTGAAGTCGGTTACCGCCCCGGCGTTACGGACAATGAAGGCCGTACCGCCCGCGATACCGCCGCGCTCGTGCTCGGCATCGAAGACCGCAGCAGCCTCGCCGTATACACCTCCATCCAGTACCGCCTCCACGGCCCGCTGACGGAAGAACAGGTCACCCGCATCGCCCGCGACCTCCTCGCCAACGAACTCATCCAGCGCTTCGAAATCAAGAGCCGCGCCCAGTGGGACGCCGACCCCGGCTTCGCCCCCAAGGCCGCCCGCGTGACCGGCGCGTCCTGCGACGAAGTGAACATCGTGCCGCTCTCCTCGATGAGCGACGCGCAGCTCATGGAAGTGAGCCAGAAGAACACGTTGGCCCTCAGCCTTGAGGAAATGACCAAGATCAAGAACTGGTTCTCCAGCCCCGAGGTCGCCGCGCAGCGCAAGGAACTCGGCCTGCCCGCCGATCCCACCGACGCCGAGCTCGAAGTGCTCGCCCAGACGTGGTCGGAACACTGCAAGCACAAGATTTTCGCGTCCAAGATTTCCTACACCGACAAGGAAGCCGGGACCAGCGAAACAATCAACAGCCTCTACAAAACCTGCATCATGAACACGACCAAGCAGATCCGCGAGAGCCTCGGCGACAGGGATTTCTGCCGTTCCGTGTTCAAGGACAACGCGGGCGTCATCGCCTTTACGCCCGAATACGACGCCTGCATCAAGGTGGAAACGCACAACAGCCCCTCGGCCCTCGACCCCTACGGCGGGGCGCTGACCGGCATCGTGGGGGTGAACCGCGACCCGATGGGCACCGGCCTCGGCGCGGAACTCATCTGCAACACCGACGTGTTCTGCTTCGCGTCCCCCTTCCATGACGAAGCCTTGCCCCCCCGCCTGCTCCATCCCCGCCGCGTCTTCGAAGGCGTGCGCGAAGGCGTGGAACACGGCGGCAACAAGTCCGGCATCCCCACCGTCAACGGCTCCATCGTGTTCGACGAGCGCTACCTCGGCAAGCCTCTGGTCTATTGCGGCACCATCGGCCTGATCCCCGCCGAAGTGCCCGCCAGCAAGTCCTCCACGGACGGCAAGCCGCGCAAGGGCTATGAGAAGAAAGCGCAGGTCGGCGACATCATCGTCATGACCGGCGGCCGTATCGGCAAGGACGGCATCCACGGCGCGACCTTCTCTTCGGAAGAGCTGCACGAAGGCTCTCCCGCCACCGCCGTACAGATCGGCGACCCGATCACCCAGCGCAAGATGTACGACTTCATCATGCGCGCCCGGGATCTCGGCCTGTACAACGCCATTACCGACAACGGCGCGGGCGGCCTGTCCTCCTCCATCGGCGAAATGGCGGAAGACACCAACGGCTGCCGCATCGATCTGGCCCGCGCGCCCCTCAAATACGACGGCCTGCGCCCGTGGGAAATCCTGCTTTCCGAAGCGCAGGAGCGCATGACCCTCGCCGTGCCTCCGGCGGCGCTCGACGAATTCCTCGCCCTTGCCAAGCGCATGGATGTGGAAGCTACCCCGCTCGGCGAATTCACCGACGACGGCGTCTTCCATGTGACCTACAACGGCAAGCTCGTGACCCATCTGGACATGGAATTCATGCACGACGGCGTGCCCCAGTACCAGCTCAACGCCGTATGGGAAGCGCCCGTGCACCCCGACGCCCGCATCGAAGACGGCGGCGTGGATCAGGCGGAACTCCTCAAGGCCATGCTCGGCCGCCTGAACATTTGCAGCAAGGAATACCTGATCCGCCAGTACGACCATGAAGTGAAGGGCGGCAGCGTGGTGAAGCCCCTCACCGGCGTGAAGCGCGACGGCCCGTCCGACGCGGGCGTCATCCGGCCCATCCTCGAATCCGAGGCCGGTCTGGTCATCAGCCACGGCATTTGCCCCAAGTACAGCGATTACGACGCCTACTGGATGATGGCGAACGCGATGGATGAAGGCATCCGCAACGCCGTGGCCGTGGGTGCCGACCCCGACCGCATGGCTGGCGTGGACAACTTCTGCTGGTGTGACCCGGTGCAGTCCGAAAAGACCCCGGACGGCGAATACAAGCTTGCCCAGCTCGTGCGCGCCTGCAAGGCCCTCTCCGAGCTTTGCGTGGCCTATGGCGTGCCCTGCATTTCCGGCAAGGACTCCATGAAGAACGACTACACCGGCGGCGGCAAGAAGATCTCCATTCCGCCGACCGTCCTCTTCTCCGTCCTCGGCATCATGGACGATGTGAAGAAGGCCGTGACCTCCGACTTCAAGAAGCCGGGCGACCGCCTCTACATCATCGGCAACACGGCCCGCGAACTGGCGGGCAGCGAAATCGCCGATCAGCTCGGCATTGCCTGCAACACCGTGCCCCGCGTGGATGCCAAGTCCGCCCTCGCCAGCTACCGGAAGCTCCATCAGGCCATCAACAGCCGCCTCATCTCGGCCTGCCATGACCTCTCCGACGGCGGCCTTGCCGTGTCGCTGGCTGAAATGTGCATCGGCGGACGCCTTGGCGCGCATCTGGCGCTGAACCGCGTTCCGGTCATCGGCGCGCTCACGCTCACGGAAGCCCTTTACAGCGAATCCGCCAGCCGTCTGCTGGTGTCCGTGGCTCCCGACAAGGCCGCCGAGTTCGAAGCGCTCTTCGGGGCCTCCGCGCCCTTCATCGGCGAAGTGACTTCCGATGCCCGCCTTACCGTGGCCTCCGCCGACAGCGCGCTGTTCTCCGCCCCCGTCGAAGCGCTGGCCCATGCCTTCAAAGCGACGCTGGACTGGTAGAAATATTGGGGAGGGGAAGGGAAACTTTCTAAAGAAAGTTTCCCTTCCCCTCCCCAAAC
>NZ_JNJP01000088.1 GCF_000701705.1 Bilophila wadsworthia ATCC 49260
GAAGGGGGACCTTTCTGGAGAAAGGTCCCCCTTCCCCCCTCCAAACCTCCCCCTTTCCCCTCCCAAGACTTTTGGCTTTATCGAATCCCTCTTGTCCGGTCGGGGGAGGATTTGTTGTTTATCTTTGTCCGGCGTATCATTGGGAAAGGAGCGTATTGGTCTTTGAGTGTTTTTTTATTATATTGGAATTACATGTAATTTGAAAAAATACTCTAAGGGCGGCGCCCTCTGGGAAAGGGAATCGGGATGGAAAGGCGTTTTCCTGAAAGCCGGATTGGGTTTTAGGAATATATTGATGCAAGGTGGAGTTCATGCGGATACGGACGGCTACACAGGATGATTTGGATGCTATTTGCCGGGTCGAAGCAATCTGTTTTCCCGCGAGCGAGGCAGGCACACGGGAATCGTTTGCCGCCCGGCTCAAGGTTTTTCCCCGTCATTTCCTTCTGTTGGAGGATGGGGGGAGACTCATCGGCTTTGTAAACGGCATGGTGACGGATGACCGTACCATTTCCGACGTCATGTTCGAGCAGGCCGAACTCCACAAGGAAGACGGGAAATGGCAGAGCGTGTTCGGGCTGGACGTATTGCCGGAACACAGGCGCAAAGGGTATGCCGGGCAGCTCATGCGGGCGCTCATCGAACATTCCCGCGAAGACGGGCGTTGCGGCTGCATCCTGACGTGCAAGGAGCATCTCCTGCCATATTATACCCGATTCGGTTTCAGGAATCTGGGCGTTTCCCTGTCGCAACATGGCGGGGCCGTCTGGTATGACATGATTCTGGAGTTTTCTCGTTAGTACGTTCTTCTAGAATACGACACTTGGAGTTCCCCAAGCGAAAAGAAACGGTTCCCATGCGGCGTAAGCTGCATGGGAACCGTTTCTTTTCGCCTTTGAGGGGGTCCGGGGGGAATCATTCCCCCCGGACAGGGGGTCAAGGGGGGCGGTAGCCACCCTTGCCGCCGGAGGCTCCCCTTATTTCAACGAGTCGGCATAGATTTCGATCGTGTGCTTGACGGTCACGCTGTCGCCGTTGTGGGCGAGCATGTCGGAAAGCTGCATCATACAGGCGGGGCAGCCGGTGGCGACCACTTCCGCACCGCTGGCGACGATGTTGTCGCGCTTGCGCTGACCGATTTTGCGGGACAGATCGTAGTGGGAAAGCGTGAAGCTGCCGCCGCAACCGCAGCAACGGTCGGCTTCCTTCATCTCCACGAGATCGTAATCCGGGTTCATGCGGATAAGCTCACGGGGCTGCGCGCTGACGCCGAGAGAGCGGAGCAGGTGGCAGGACTCGTGATAGGTCACCTTGGTCTGGCCGTGGCGCCCGGACGCGCGGGGCTTCACCTTGAGCACATCCACGAGGAAGGCGTTGATGTCCATCGCCTTCTGGGAGAGCTCATTGATGGCGTCGCGGTACTTGTAGGGCATTTTGCCCGCCATCTTGGGCCACAGGGACCGGATGGTTTCCGTACAGGACGAGCAGGGCGTGACGATGAGATCGAAGGAGCCTTCCTTCAATACGTCCACGTTGTGCATGACCATCTTTTCGAAACCTTCAAGGTCGCCGGACGAGAGGGCGGGAATGCCGCAACAGGAATAGTTGGTAGGCAGATAGACGCCGACTTCGTGGTAGTCGAACACTTTGAGGCAGGCTTCGGAAACGTTGGTGAAGATCTTGTCGCCCATGCAGCCGGGGAAGAAGGCCACCTTGCAGCGGCTTTTCCCGGCGGGGGAGTTCACCGCGCCGATCTTGGCGCTGAGGGTCTGCTTGGCGAGGGGCTGCATGTGGCGTTCGCCGAGGAACGGACGCAGCAGCGGGGAACACGTGGCGGTGCCCTGCGCGTTGTTGTCGTCGCGCATGGCCAGCCCTTGGAAAGGAGCGCCGATCTTCAGCAGGAAGCCGAACAGTTTCGGATTCGGCAACAGGGTACGGAAGATGGCCTTCTTGAGGGGCGAAAGGCCTTTATAGGCCGCAACGATGGCGCGGGCCTCCATGAAGATTTCCAGAATGGAAACGCCGGAAGGGCAGTTCGCCTGACAGGAGCCGCACAGGAGGCAACGATTGAGTTTTTCGTTGACCGCGTCCGGGTCCTCAATGAGACGGTGAGCCAATTTTTCCAGCAGCGTGAGCTTTCCGCGGGTCACGTCGGCTTCCATCATGGTTTCGCCGAAAACGGGACACACGGACTGGCACATGCCGCATTTCATGCAGGCGGCGAGCTTGTCGTCAAGCGCCATGAGGGCGTTGGCGAGAAGGGTCAGCTCATCCATGATTTAAACTCCAACCAGCTTGCTGGGGTTGAACAGGCCCTTCGGGTCGATGGCCTTGCGCAGGCGGCGCGAGTACCCGATGGTGCCGCGTGAGGTTTCCTTTTCCAGCCACTTCTGCTTGGCGGTGCCGATGCCGTGTTCGCCGGAAAGGGTGCCGCCCATTTCGATGGTGGTGTTGAAAAGTTCGTCGACGGCGCGTTCCACGCGTTCGAATTCGTCCTTGTCGCGCTTGTCGCACATGAAGGTCGGGTGCAGATTGCCGTCCCCGGCATGTCCGAAGGTGCCGACGGTGAGGTTGTACTTTTCGCCGAGGCCCTTGATGACCTTCATCATGGCCGGGATCTTGGAGCGGGGCACGGTGGCGTCTTCAAGGATGGTCGTGGGCTTGAAGCGGGCCAGGGCGGGCAGGGCCTTGCGGCGGGCTTCCCAGATCCGGTTCTTTTCCTCGGCGTCCTTGGCGACCACGATCTGCGTGGCGCCGCTCTTCTTGAGCTGTTCCTCGACGATGAGGGCTTCATCGGCGACCTGACCGGCATGGCCGTCCACTTCGATGAGGAGGATGGCCTGCGCGTCGCGGGGAAGGCCGATCTTCACGTCGTCCTCGACGAGGTTGATGGTCATGTTGTCCATGAATTCCAGCGTACAGGGCAGGATGTGGGCGGCGATGATGCGGGCCACGGCTTCGGAAGCCTTCTGCACGTTGTCGAACACGGCCATCATGGCCTTGGAGGCTTGCGGCGGGGGCACGAGTTTGAGGATGGCGCGGCTGATCATGCCGAGGGTGCCTTCGGAACCCACGAGCAGGCCGCCGAGGTTGTAGCCAGTCGCGCACTTGACGGTGCGGGAGCCGCTTTTCACCAGCTCGCCGGTGTGGTCATAGAATTCGAGGCCCATGACGTAATCTTTGGTGACGCCGTATTTCAGGCCGCGCAGGCCGCCGGCGTTTTCCGCAATGTTGCCGCCGATGGTGGAGACGGCCTGAGAACCCGGATCCGGGGGATAGAAGAGGCCCTTGGAAGCCACGGCGGCGGCGAACTGGGCCGTCACAACGCCGGGCTCGACGATGGCGAAGAGGTCTTCTTCATTGATCTCGATGATCTTGTTCAGTCCTTGCGTCAGGATGACCACGGATTTGTCGGCGTCGGGCACGGTCCCGCCGCTGAGGTTGGTCCCCGCGCCGCGGATGGTCATGGGCAGGCCGTTGGCGTAGCAGCGCTCAATGAGGGCGCCGAGCTGTTCGGTGGAGGTGGGGCGCAGGACAAGGCCGGGAACGACCGAGGGCAGCACGGCGGCATCATAGGCGTAGCTCTGCCTGTCCGCTTCGCTGGTGAAGACGTTCTCTTTGCCGATGAGGTTTTCGAATTCCTTGACGAGGGATGCGCTGGGCATGATTTCCTCCGGATCAAATGGTGAGGGGGCTGTATGTGAGGGACCGCGAGGCCCGGATACAGTTCGCACAGGAAAGACGGGGTTCTGGCGACAGCAGCTCCCGGCTGCCTCATAAGGCTCCACCGGATGTTGAAAATGGAATCCGGCGTGATATTCACCATTACTGTATGTCTGGGGGAAGGTCAAATAGTGAAGGGTTTCACGCGTAGGTTTTATCCTGTTACCGTCCCTCGTTAGGGCCGCTTGACCCCTCGCTTTCCGGCCCGTAAGACAGAAGGAAAAACGGCCCGCGCGTTCTTTTATGGCAGCCGGGCCTTCGGGAGGTTTTCGTATGTTCGCACCGCTTCCCTCTCCGGCGGAAATGTCCGGCTGGGATCGGGCCGCCATTGATTTGGGCTTGCCCGAACTGTTGCTGATGGAAAACGCCTCCCGCGAGGCCCTGCATGTGCTTTCGGCTGAAACAGGCCATATGCCGGGCAAGCGCGTCCTGTTGTTCATGGGCGGCGGCAACAACGGCGGGGACGCCGCTTGTCTTGCCCGGCATCTGCACGACGGAGGCGCCGAGGTGCTTGTGCTGCATACCCGGCCTTTGGGGGCCTACCGGGGCGTGACGGGGCAGCATGTGCGGCTGGCCCGGCGTTGCGGCGTGGCGTTTGCCCCGGCTGCGGGCTGGCCCGAAAAATACCGCAATACGCCGTGGGATGTGTATGCCGACGCTTCCGTCTGCGAGCGGGGCGGCCCGGACATCGTCGTGGACGGGATACTCGGCACGGGCTTTTCCGGCAGCCTCAGGCCGCTGGAGCTTGGGCTGGTGGCCCGGATCAACGCGCTGGCGCAACGGGCCTTCATTTTTTCTCTGGATATCCCGTCCGGCCTTTCCGGATTGACCGGGCGTCCGTGCCCCGTCGCCGTGCGCGCCCACGCCACCGTGACCTTCGAGGCGGCGAAGCCCGGCCTTGTCCTGCCGGAAGCCGCGCCGTACACGGGCAGGCTGCACATCCGGCCCATCGGCATTCCGGCCATGGTGCGGAGGGAGCATCCCGCTTCCTATCAGATGATCACGAAAGCCATTGCCGGAGCTTTTCCGGAAGCCGCTCCGGGGTGGCACAAGGGGACCGCCGGGGCCATTTTGATCGTGGGCGGTTCGGAAGGGCTTACGGGCGCGCCGCATCTGGCCGCCCGGGCCGCCTTGCGTGCCGGAGGCGGGCTGATCAGCGTCGCCGCTCCGCACGGCTTGTGCCGGGACATCAAGGCGGACTGCCCGGACATCATGACCCGTGCCCTCGGCCCTGCGGGGAACGTGCGGTGGAGCCCGGCATTGCTTGAGGAGCTTCTGCCGTTTCTGCGCCAGTGCGGGGCGATGGCGCTGGGGCCGGGCATCGGGCGCGAACCGGAAACGGCGGCATTCGTGCAGGCCCTGTTGATGTGCCCCTCGCGCCCGTCCGCCGTGGTGGACGCGGACGCGCTGCACGCGCTCGCCATGCATCCCGAGGCGTTGTCTTCCCTGCGGGCCTGTGACGTGCTGACCCCGCATCCCGGCGAGGCCGCAACCCTGCTGCATACGACGCCCGCGCTGGTGCAGGCGGACCGCTTCGCGGCGCTGGTGGGGCTGCGGCGTCTGGCCCCTTCCGTATGGATTCTCAAGGGCGCGGGGACGCTCATCGGCACGGAGAGCCAGCCCGTGACCATCGCCCCCTACGCGGAGCCCAATCTGGCTGTGGGAGGCTCAGGAGATGTCCTTTCCGGTTGCCTCGGCACGCTGATGGCGCAGACCGCCGCGCATCCTTCCGAGGGCTGCGAAAGCTCCAGTTTTCTTGCCGCGTGCATGGGCGTCCACCTCCACGCGCGGGCGGGCAGGCTGCTGCGTGAGACCTTCCCCCAGCGCGGCAACTCGGCGACGGATATTGCGGAGATGCTGCCCCGGGCGCGGATCAGGGAGGCGGCGGGCGATGGCGCGTAAGCTGTTTTGTGATCTGTGCCCGCTTACATACGAGCTTTCGCGCTGGAAGGGCATTGCATTCCGGCATTTGCAGGATTTGCGCTGCTCCAGCCCCTTTGCCCGGTCGCGGCGGGAAGAGCCGCTTCCGGTACTGGCATATCGCCATGCCTCGCTCATCCGGCGGCGGCTCGGCAACGTGGACATGCGGCTCCAAGAAAACAAGGCCGTTAATTTGCGGCTTGCCGCGCCGAAAGTGTCGGGCGTGCTCATCAGGCCGGGCGAAGTCTTTTCGTTCTGGCGGCTCGTGGGAGCGACCTCGGCGCGGAAGGGCTACCGCGAAGGGCTCATGATCAAGCGTGGGCAGCCGTCTCAGGGCATCGGCGGCGGATTGTGCCAGTTCACCAACCTTCTGCACTGGCTGGTGCTCCATTCCCCTTTGCGTATCGTGGAGTACCACCATCATGATGGGGTTGATCTGTTCCCCGACTGCGGAAGGCAGATCCCTTTCGGGATCGGCACGTCCATTTCCTACAACTATCTGGATTACCGCTTTCAGAACCCGACGGGGACGACGTTCCAGCTTCTCGTCTGGACGACGGATACGCATCTGTGCGGAGAGCTGCGCGCCGACGCGGATCTGCCGTTGTCATGGCACATCAGAAGCGAGGAAGAAACCTTTGTCCGGGAAGGCGATCGGGTATACCGGAACAATGTCATCGTCCGCGAGTGCGTGGACAAGAGGAGCGGCAACCTGCTGTCGCGCGAAACCCTCAAGCGGAACCATGCGCTGGTGCTGTATGAGGTGCCGGAAGATCGGATTATGGAAGAGATCTGAGGGAAGGGCGCGGGCACCGTTTTCTCCCCCAAGCCGACTCGCGGGAAGGAAGATCGGGGGCGCATCTGTTTTGCAGGGAGACGCACAAACCGCTTTCCGGTGTCTTCCCCGGGAAAGAAGAAGCCCGGCACCATGAGGCGCCGGGCTTCTTTTATTTGCTGTCGGCTAAGCCGCGAGCGGCCTAGTTTTCGGACTCTTCAAACTTCTGCTTGAGGAGGTCGCCGAGGCTCTGGCCGGCTTCGGGGCCGGAACGGCTGTATTCGCGGGGCTTCTTGCGTTCTTCCTCGTCCTTGAGCTGCTTGATGGAGAGGCCGAGGCGGCGATCTTCAGCGCTGACGTGAATGATCTTGGCCTGGATTTCCTCGCCTTCCTTGTACAGTTCGGCGGGGGTCTTCACCTTCTTGTTGCTCAGTTCGGACACGTGGACGAGGCCTTCGATGCCTTCTTCCACTTCAACGAACAGGCCGAAATCGGTGATGTTCGTGATGATGCCCTTCACGAGGCCGCCCACGGGGTAGGCGGTGGGAACGTTGGTCCACGGATCTTCGGTCAGCTGCTTGATGCCGAGGGTGAACTTTTCGCTTTCCTGATCCACGGTCAGCACCTTGGCCTGCACGGTGTCGCCGACCTTGAAGAGCTCGTTGGGATGACGGATCTTCTTGGTCCAGCTGATGTCGGACACATGGATGAGGCCGTCGATGCCGTCTTCGATGCCGATGAACATGCCGAATTCGGTGATGTTCTTGATGACGCCTTCAAGGATGGTGCCTTCGGGGTACTTTTCGCCCACGAGTTCCCACGGATTCGGCTTGATCTGCTTCATGCCGAGGGAGATGCGCTTCTTCTCGGGATCGACGCCGAGGATGACGACTTCAACTTCGTCGCCCTGACGGACCATCTGGGAAGGATGGCGGAGCTTGCGGGTCCAGGACATTTCGGAGATGTGCACGAGGCCTTCGACGCCGGGTTCCAGCTCGACGAACGCGCCGTAATCAACAAGGTTGGTCACCTTGCCGTTGTGGCGGGACGCTTCGGGGAAGCGGGCGGTGATGTCCTGCCACGGATCGGGCACGAGCTGCTTGAGGCCGAGGGAAACCTTCTGGTTGTCCTTGTCGAAGGAGAGCACCTTGAGTTCGAGATCCTGACCAAGCGTAACCATTTCGCGAGGATGGCGGATACGCTTCCAAGACATATCGGTGATGTGAAGGAGACCGTCGAGGCCGCCGAGGTCCACGAACACGCCGTATTCGGTGATGTTCTTGGCCTTACCGGTAACGACCTGACCTTCGGCGAGGGTCTGGAGGAGATCCTGACGCTTGGAGTCGCGTTCTTCTTCAAGCAGCACACGGCGGGACACGATGACGTTGCTGCGACGGCGGTTGATCTTCAGCACGCGGAATTCGTATTCCTGGTTCACCAGAGCGTCCATGTCCGGCACGGGGCGCAGGTCCACATGGGAACCGGGGAGGAACGCTTCCACGCCGCCCAGATCCACAGTGTAACCGCCCTTGATGCGGCGCATGATACGGCCCTTGATGACGCCGTTCTTTTCCTGCACGTCTTCGAGCTGATCGAAGAGCTGCATCCGCTTTGCTTTTTCGAAGGACAGGGTGATGGTGCCTTCCTGTTCGTTCTTGCGAGCGACGAAGACGTCCACACGGTCGCCCACCTTCACAACGAGATTGCCTTCGGCATCCCGGAATTCGGCGGTGGGGATCTGACCTTCCGATTTGAAATTCACGTCAACAAGCACATTGTCGTCATCCACGCGGACAATTTCGCCCTTGACGATGGTTCCTTCCTCGAGATCACCGAAGTCGGTGCTGAGGTAGTCTTCCAGCGCGCTTTCAAAATTAAATTCCGCGTCCATACCGTGGTTTTCCATGGTTTCCATTAAACAGCCTCCAGGCCACATCAATTTCCCGCATATTCTGCAGGTCGTCATCCATAGCAGGAATCGTTTTGTCTGGCAAGGGCTACCTTTACGTGAAGAAAAGAGCATTTCGCGGGATCGCCGCGTTTTCTGTCCGTTTATGATAAAGAGGCCGGAGAAGAAAAAAATCTGAGGGGACCTTTGAAAAAGTGCCCCCCAGCATTTTTACGGGCATTCAATCGGCAAGGATATTGTGTGGCGGCGCTTTCGGAGCGGCGAAGAGATGCAACAGGCATTGGAAACATCGCCCTGAAAATGGAAGAGCCGCCGTACCAACAAAGCCAGGGTGAACCCCTTTTGAAGCGATGCCTCTTTCAGCGTCAAAACGTTTTATTCCGGTTCGTACCCCGTGTCCTCCGGCAAGTCGTGGCGGGCGGACTGGCTGCGGGCAAGCTCATCGCAGCGTTCGTTCTCGGTATGGCCGTTGTGCCCGCGCACCCATTCCAGCGTGACGCTGTGGCGGTCGAGCTGGACTTGCAGGCGCTCCCAGAGATCGCGGTTCTTGACCGGTTTCTTGGCGGCGGTCTTCCAGCCGTTTTTCCGCCAGCCCGCGAGCCATTTTTTTTCCACGGCATGGCGCAGGTACTGAGAGTCCGTGTACAGCGTGACCGCGCACGGCTCTTTCAACTCTTCGAGCCCCGCGATGGCCGCCATGATTTCCATACGGTTGTTCGTGGTGTGCGCGTAGCCGCCGGAGAGTTCCTTTTCATGCCCTTCGCAGCGCAGGATGCAGCCCCAGCCTCCGCGACCGGGGTTGCCGAGGCATGAGCCGTCCGTAAATATCGTCACATTTCGCATAGCTTCTCTTTTTTGGGCACAAAACAGGGGACGCCGGCCGGAAAGGAAAGAATCCACCGGCCCGAACCCGCCATCGCCCCATACAAAAGTCTTTGAAAGGAAAGGGGAGGGATGTGGAGGGGAAGGAAAACGTGGGGGACTCCCCCCTTCTTTAGAACGTTCTTCTTCCCCCTCCCCACATTTTATTCAAACATATCGATATTCGCCAGAGCCTGATGCATGAGGCCTTCCGGAGAATCGGCGGCGTCGAGGACGACGATGCGCTTGGTGTTGTGGGCGGCCCAGAGCTTGAACCCTTCCCGGATGCGGGTGTGGAAAGGCATCTGCTCGGCTTCGAAACGCCCCTCTTTTTCGGAGAGGCCCAGCTCCGCGTTGCGGCGGCGGGCGCGTTTCAGCGCATCGGCGGGGTCCATGTCGAGCACAAAGGTCCTGTCGGGCCAGAGGCCGCCGATGGCCACGTCGTTGAGCGAGCGCAGTTTTTCGATGTCGAGGCCGCGCCCGTAGCCCTGATAGACCACGGTGGAGTCCGCGTAGCGGTCGCAGAGCACCACCTCGCCGCGTTTCAGCGCCGGGCGGATGACCTCCGCGACGTGCTGCGCCCGGTCCGCGAGGAACAGGAACAGTTCCGCCTCAGGGCAGATTTCCGTTTCCGGATTCAGGAGCATCTGGCGCAACTCCCGGCCCAGCGCGCACCCGCCGGGCTCGCGCGTCACCAGCACCTCATGGTTCAGGGTGCGGAACACGTCGGCGAGGTTCTCGATGAGCGTGGTTTTGCCCGAGCCCTCAATGCCTTCTAGAGTAATGAACACTGGTTCAACCTTGGGGCTTCGGGTTCCGCCGCCGTGCGCTTTGAAGTGCGGGGCTTGCGCGATTCGGCTTCCGGGGTCTTGGGGGCCTGGAACAATTGGCGCTCCAGCGATTTCTGGTAGGGCGACCAGCCGCTTTCGCCGTCTTCGAGTTCCCCGAACAGGCTCCGGCTCTGGGTGATCTTGGCGTCGATGTTGTCCGCGTAGTGCAGGGCGAAGGCTTCGGCCGTTTGCGGCAGGCGCGGCGAACCGTATTCGTACAGCCCGTGATGGCTTAGAATGAGGTGCTGGAAATGGAGGATCAGCTCCTCGTCGAGCCCGGATTTGGCGAGATGGCGGTCAAGCTTTCCGAGGCACAGATTGATGTGCCCGACCAGCCGCCCGGCGTCGGTGTAGTCGTTCGCAAGGCCGCCGGAGAATTCCCATATTTTGCCGAGATCGTGGCAAATGGCTCCGGCGAGCAGCGTCTGGCGATCCAGATCCGGGTAATGGTCGCAGAAGCGCAGGCACAGCGTCGCCACCGAAAGCGTATGTTCAAGCAGTCCGCCGACCCATGCATGGTGTACGCTCTTGGCGGCGGGGGCGGTGAGCAGCGGGACGCGGATGGCCTCGTCCTCAAGGACGGACAGGATGAACTTGCGCCACGGCTTGTACGTGAATTCCTTGCGGCAGAGGGCTTCGAGCTCGTCGAGCATCTCCTGCGGCGGGCGGCTGCTGGAGGCCATGAAAACGGACGTATCCACCGAAGCCGTTTCTTCCGGGGAGAGCACGCGCAGCGCGTTGACATTCACCTGCAATTTGTCGCGGAAGCTTTCGGCGCGGCCTTCCACTTCGGCGATGACGCCGGAAGGGATCTCCGCAAACTGCTGGCTGAGGGGGCTCCAGATCCGGGCCTCAAGATCTCCGGAGGCGTCTTTCAGCTCAAGCCGCCAGAACGGGCCGTTCTTGGCTTGCAGCTGCGACGCCGAGCCGATGAGGTACAGCGCTCTGATTTCGTCGCCGGGAGCCACGTCTTTGGCCCACCGGCGGTCGGGCGCGGATTGTATTTTCTGCATATTCAACCTACAATAAAAAACTGTGCGATCGGCTTTCCGTGCGGAAAGCATCGCCGTACAGTCGGAATGTTTGGCGGGAGTTCACCCGTTTTCGCCTGTGTTGTCAACAGAAAGCCTGCGGGCCGTCCAGGCTCCGGCTTTCCGTCTGTTTCCTATGGGAAAACTGTTTTTGCTGTTTCGGGAGGTTGCGTGCGTATCTTGCTTTCCAACGATGACGGTATCCACTCCCCGTGTCTCCGCGCGCTGCACGACGCGCTGTGCGAGGCCGGGCATGAGCTTGACGTGGTCGCCCCGCTCACGGAGCAGTCGGGCGTGGGCTGTTCCGTCACCCTGCACAATCCCTTGCGCCTGTACCCGGTGCAAGAGCCCGGCTTCAGCGGCACGGCGGTCGCGGGGACGCCCGTGGACTGCGTGAAGCTCGCCCTGACCACGCTCCTGCCGCAGCCGCCGGATTTGGTCGTCGTGGGCATCAACAACGGCGCGAACAAGGGTGTGGACGTCTTTTACAGCGGGACCGTTGGCGCGGCGACCGAAGCCGCCCTGCGCGGGCTGCCCGCCGTGGCCTTCTCGCGTCCGCGTCCCGAGCTTGAGCCGCCGCAGGCGCTGGCCCGTCACGCCGCCTCGCTGGTGGATGCCGTGGACTGGCGCTGTTGCGCCGGGAAAGTCCTGAACGTCAACTATCCGCGCTGCCGCGTCGCCGAGATCAAGGGCATCCGGGCCGCGCGCATGGCCGAGAGCCGTTGGGCCGAGAACTACGAACGCCGCGAGGACCCCGCCGGGCGTCCCTACTGGTGGATCGCCGATTTCCTCAAGCGGGACAGCGGGGGCGACGATACGGACATCGCCCTGATGGAAGGCAACTGGGTGGCTGTCACGCCGCTTCAGGTGGATCGGACGGACCGGGAACTGCTCGGCCGCTTGCAGGAGCGGTTCGGCGTCTAGTTCCAATCCTTCGGGAAATAGGCTACAATAGGACCATCAATATGTGTGGCGGAGTCGCCGCTGCGGTCTTCCGGTGCGGGAGCCGCCTTATTTCACCATCCCAATCGCAGCCGCAAGGCTGAGGCGAGGAGCAACTATGCCGCTTACCTCTCCCAGAGCCATGTTTGAACGGGCCTACAAAGAAGGTTATGCCATCGGCGCCTTCAACGTCAACAACATGGAAATCATTCAGGGGATCATGGAGGCAGGAACCGAGGAAAAGGCCCCGCTCATCCTTCAGGTTTCCGCCGGAGCCCGCAAATATGCGGGACAGAATTATATTGTGAAGCTTATTGAGGCCGGTCTGCTGGAAGCGGATCTTCCGGTTGTGCTCCATCTGGACCACGGCGCGGATTTCGACATCTGCAAGGCCTGCGTGGACGGCGGCTTCACCTCCGTGATGATCGACGGTTCGCACCACTCCTTCGAAGAGAACATCGCCGTGACCAAACGGGTCGTGGAATACGCCCACGCCCACGGCGTCTGGGTGGAAGCCGAGCTGGGCCGCCTTGCCGGGGTTGAGGAAGACGTCTCTTCCGAGCACAGCATCTATACCGATCCCGATCAGGCCGTGGAGTTCGTGGAGCGTTCCGGCTGCGACTCGCTCGCCATCGCCATCGGCACCAGCCACGGCGCGTACAAATTCAAGGGTGAAGCCAAGCTCGACTTCGAACGCCTCGAAAAGATTGGCAGCCTGATGCCCGGTTACCCGCTCGTCCTGCACGGCGCTTCCAGCGTTCCGCAGGAATTTGTGGAAATGTGCAATACCTACGGCGGGAAGGTCGCCGGGGCGGCGGGCGTGCCCGAGGAACTGCTCCGCAAGGCCGCCGGTATGGCTATCTGCAAAATCAACATCGATACGGATATCCGGCTGGCCATGACGGCCTCCATCCGCAAGCAGCTCGTCGAGCATCCTGAGGAATTCGATCCGCGCGGCTACCTGAAGCCCGCGCGGCAGGCCGTGAAGGACATGGTCCAGCACAAGATCAAGCATGTGCTGGGTTGTTCCGGCAAGGCGTAAATCAATTGTCACACGGGGGAGGTACACTGGCTTGTAACGCGGTTGCCTCCCCTTTGTTTCATACGGCGTTCCGCCTTTCCTTATGCGGACGCGCCGGCCCGGGCGTCGGGCGCATCAGGATTGTGCCGCAAACCTTTTCGCGTATCGAAGGAGTACCCCAATGGCTCGCATCGGAATCAACGGCTTCGGCCGCATCGGTCGTTATCTTGTCCGCCTTATGGCTGAGCGCAACGAATTCCCCGTGGTGATCAATGCCCGCGCGGACAACGCTTCTCTGGCCCATCTCTTCAAATACGATTCCGTCCACCACACCTTCAAGGGCACGGTGGGCCATGACGAAAACGGCATCATCATCAACGGCACACACATTGCCGTGACCCGCTGCAAGCCCAACGAATGGCAGTGGAAGGACTACGGCGTGGATCTGGTGGTGGAATCCACCGGGACCATCAAGAAGCGCGCCGGGCTCGCCGAGCACATGGCCTGCGGCGCGAAGAAGGTCATCATGAGCGCCCCCGTATCCGACGCCGACATCACCATCGTGATGGGCGTGAACGACGGCCTCTATGATCCCGCCAAGCACGACGTGGTTTCCTCCGCCTCCTGTACGACGAACTGTCTCGCCCCGGTCGCCAAGGTGCTGAACGATACCTTCGGCATCGAGCACGGCCTGATGACCACGATCCACTCCTACACCATGAGCCAGCGCATCCTCGACGGTTCCCAGAAGGATATCCGCCGCGCCCGCGCCGCCGCCATGTCGATGATCCCGACCACCACCGGCGCGGCCAAGGCCGTGGCCCTCGTGCTGCCCGAGCTCAAGGGCAAGCTGGACGGCATCGCCATCCGCGTCCCTACGCCCAACGTGTCCATCGTGGACCTGAACTGCGTCATGAAGCGCGACGTGACCGTCGATGAGGTCAATGCCGCCCTGACCGCCGCCGCGAACGACAACTTCGGCGTTTCCGACGAGCCGCTGGTGTCCATCGACTACAACGGCGACACCCACGGCGGCGTCGTCGACCTGCTTTCCACCTCCGTCATGAGCGGAAACATGCTCAAGGTGCTCATCTGGTACGACAACGAAGCCGGGTTCACCAACCAGCTCCTCCGTCTGATCACGATGGTAGGCGGGAAGATGTAGATTTTGAAGATTGGGGAGGGGAAAGGGAAACTTTCTAAAGAAAGTTTCCCTTTCCCCTCCCCAAACCCCACCC
>NZ_JNJP01000089.1 GCF_000701705.1 Bilophila wadsworthia ATCC 49260
GAGGTTTGGAGGGGGGCGGGAGAAGCCTTTCTCCAGAAAGGTTCTCCCGCCCCCCTCCAATTCACCTCGCTACGAGACCGCTACGCCTCGATCTTCGTGCCGAGGAGCTTGAGATAAAGAGCCATCCACTCGGGATGCGCGGGCCACGCCGGGCCGGTGACGAGGTTCCCGTCGACAAAGGCGTTGGTCGCTGTCGCGTTGGGCTCGCACCAGACGCCTCCGGCGTCCACCACATCGGGCTTCACGGCGGGATAGGCCGTGCAGGAACGCCCCTTGAGGATACCGGCGGAAACCAGCATCTGCTGGCCGTGGCAAATCGCCGCAATGGGCTTCTTGGCCCCGTCCATCTCACGGATGATCTCAATGACGCGCGGATTCAGGCGCAGATACTCGGGAGAACGACCGCCGGGCACGACGAGCCCGTCATAGGCGGCGCAATCCACAGCGTCGAAATCGGCGTTGATCATAAAATTGTGGCCGCGTTTTTCCGTATAGGTCTGATGCCCCTCAAAATCGTGCACGGCGGTGGCGATGACGTCGCCCGGCTTCTTGCCGGGGCTGACCACATCGACATCGTGACCCACCATCAGAAGCATCTGATACGGGACCATGATCTCGTAATCCTCAACAAAGTCACCAGCCAGCATCAGTATTTTCTTTTTTGCCATATCGTTTGCTCCTTGGTTCGGTTTTATAAGCGATTCTACATCGGGCATACGCGAACACGCAAGGATAAAGCATCCAAAATCCCCGGTGCGCAAGGATAAATACCGATTTCTCTTGACAGCGGGAAAAAGAGAGGCTATTTGAACTCCTGCGGAAGAAAGAGGCGACTTTTTCTTCTCATCCTGTCTGACCGCGACTGAGCGGTCCTACTGGGGTGGCCTGAGACGGCCCCCTTTTTTTTATGCCGAGCCCCTTTTTTATACCTAAGAATGGGGCAATACGGAGAACATCAAGACGCATGAGTCAACCCGATAGAATCGAATTCATCACCGAACTGGTCACCCCTCTGGCGGCTTCCCTCGGACTGGCTGTCTGGGGCGTTGAACTGGGCGGCGCCGCCCGCCCCATCGCCCGGATTTACGTCGACGTCCTTCCCGGCGCCGAACCCGCCCCTTCCGAAAAGGCCTCCGACGACGATCTGCTCCCGCAGGGCGTCACCATCGATCAGTGCGCGGAACTGTCGCGGCTCGCGGGTCTCGCCCTCGACGTGGAAGACCCCTTCGCCACCAACTGGACGCTCGAAATTTCCTCTCCGGGGCTCCAGCGCCCCTTCTTCAAAATCGACCAGTTGAGAAATTACGTAGGACGCGAACTGGAAGTCGTGCTTGCGGCACCGCTTGATACCTGGCCGGGGCGCAAGAAATTTTCCGGAGTCCTCGCTGCCGTCGCCGACGAGGAATTCACGCTCAGCCTGCCCGACACCAGCCGGAAGGCCGAAGAGCCTGAAGAAGTCACCATCGCCTGGCCCTTTGTGCGCAAGGCGACCCTCGTCCACCATTTCCCCGAACCGGGCAAGAAGCTCGGCGGCAAGAAAGACTCCAAAGATTCCAAGGGTACACGCGGAGGCGCTGCATGAATTTGGAACTGAAAAAGGCCATCGACCAGATCAGCAAAGACAAAGGGCTCGATCGCGACATGCTCGTGGATACGCTTGAGGACGCCGTCCGCACTTCCGTTATCCGCAAATACGGCGAGAACATCGACGTCGAAGTCAGCTACAACGACGACACCGGGGAAATCCAGGTCCACCAGTTCAAGATCGTCGTTGACGACGTGGCCGATCCCGATACCGAAATCGACATCGAAAAGGCCCGCGAACTCGATCCTTCCGTGCAGCTCGACGACGAAATCGGCTTCCCCCTCAAGGTGACCGACCTCGGGCGCATCGCGGCCCAGTCCGCCAAGCAGGTGATCATCCAGCGTATGCGCGACGCCGAACAGGAACTCATCTATGAAGAGTTCAAGGACCGCGTGGGCGAAATCTGCAGCGGCATCATTCAGCGCCGCGACAAGGGCGGCTGGATCATCAACCTCGGCCGGACCGAAGCCATCCTTCCCAAGGAAGAGCAGATCCCCCGCGAGCATTACAAGCGCGGCGATCGCGTGCAGGCCCTGATCATCGAGGTCAAGAAAGAAGGCCGCGGCCCGCAGATCGTCATTTCGCGTTCGCACCGCGACTACACCGCCGCCCTCTTCCGCCGCGAAGTGCCGGAAGTCGACGACGGCACCGTGCAGATCATGGGCGTCGCCCGCGATCCGGGCAGCCGCGCCAAAGTCGCCGTGCTCTCCCGTGAACGCGACGTCGATCCCGTGGGCGCCTGCGTTGGCGTGCGCGGTTCCCGCATCCAGAACATCGTGCAGGAACTCCACGGCGAACGCATCGACATTGTGGTCTGGAGCCCCGAAATTTCGACCTATGCCCGCAACGCGCTGGCTCCGGCCGTGATTTCCCGCATTGTGGTCGATGAGGCCGAAAACCTCCTCGAAGTCACCGTGCCTGACGATCAGCTCACCAGCGCCATCGGCCGCAAGGGGCAGAACGTCAAGCTCGCCGCCAAGCTGCTTGGCTGGAAAATCGATATTTTCACTGAAACCCGCTACAACGAAACCAACGCCATCGGCCGCGGGCTCGAGCAGGTCGCCAGTGTGGCCGAAGTCTCCGTGGACAGCCTCGTGAGCGCCGGATTCACCACGCTGGAACAGCTCCAGGATGCGACCGATGAAGAACTGTCCGAAAAGCTCAGCCTCTCGGACAGCCGTATCGGCGATTTGCGTGCGGCTATCAACTTCCTCTCTCCCGTAGTGGGCGAATCGGCTGACAAGGCCGATGCCGATGCGGACAAGGCCGACGAAACGGCGGCCGGGGAAGACGAATAGCATGGACCGGGGGCATGTGCCCACCCGGATGTGCGCCATATGCAGAAGGCGCATGCCCAAACAGGAGCTCGTGCGCCACGTTCTGTCCCCGCAGGGGGGGGAATTTCTGGTCGATGAGAGCCAAACCCAGCCCGGACGCGGCTGGTATGTATGCTCGGAAACGGCCTGCCGGGAAAAATTCCGGCGGTTCCGCACAGGCGGGCGGAAGCGTAAGGGAGATTAGTGCATGACTGAAGACAAGACCAAGGTGAAAGACCTTGCGACAGAACTTGGCGTACCGACCAAGAATCTTTTGCAGGCGTTGCGTGAGCTGGATATTCCGGCGAAAAGCACTTCCAGCAACATTGCTGCGGAGGACATCGATCGCGTGAAGAACCATCTGAAAGACTCCGCCACGTCCGAACAGGGCGACCGCCGCGAAGTACAGCCCGGCGTCATTGTCCGTCGCCGCCGCCAGTCCACCGAGGACGTTGCGGCCGAAGGCGAAGAAGCGCCCCGCGCGGAACGCAGGGCCCCGCGTGAAAACCACACGCCCACGGCCCGCATTGTCAGCGTGCCCGGCGCGTCCGAGGCACAGGACGCCGCACCCGTCCCGTCTGCGGAACCCGAAGCGCCGGCCGCTCCGGAAGTTTCCGTGCAGGAACCGGTGAAGGATGCCGCCGAGGAAAAGCCCGCTCCGGTTGCCGAAGCCGACAAGGCCGACGACCAGAAGCCGCGCCAGCCGCGCGACAACCGGCAGAAAAAGCGCTCCGGGCTGCGTGAAGCCGCCCCGGTCGCCAAGGTGATCAGCCGTCCTCAGGACATCGCCGCCGCAAAGGCCGCTGAGGAAGCCGCTGCAAAGGTCGCCGCCGAAGCAGCAGCCGCTGCCGCGAAGGCTGCCGCCGAAGCCGCTGCCGCCGCAAAGAAAACTGAAGAAGCCGAAAAGCCCCGCAAGGCGCAACCCGCCGCCTCCGCGCGGCCCGAAGGCTCCTCCGCGCCTTCGCTGCTGCCTCCGGTCTCCGAAGGCAACCGTTCCAGCTCTTCCGATGGCGAGGACGACGATCGCCGCGATCGTCGCAAACCACGCCGTCCCCAGGAACCGGCCACGCCGCAGGTCCGTGTTATTTCCCGCCCCGACCCCGCGGCCGTAGCCGCCGCACGTACGCAGCAGGCCGCCCAATCCGACGGGCGCGACAACCGCAATGCCGGACGCGACGGTCAGGCACGGGACGGACGCCCCGGACAGCCGCGTGATGGGCGCCCCGGACAGGGGCGTGACGACAACCGCCCGGCCCGCACCGGCTATCAGGGCCCGCGCCCTGCCGGCGGCGGAGCTCCCGGAAACTTCACTCCCGGTGCCACGCCCGGCGGCCCGCTCCCGGACCGTGACGGCCAGAGCAAGAAAAAACGCAACAAGACCGCCCGCCGTACCGTCGATTTTCAGGACACCGCGAACAACGGGCGCCGCCGCAGCGATGATATGGATGATGTGCCGCGCAGAGGCGGACGCAGACGGCCCAAGGCCAGCCGCGTTGTTTCTCAGGCCACCCAGCCCCTCAAGGCCGTCAAGCGCAAGATCCGCATCGAAGAAGCCATCCGGGTGGCCGACATGGCTCACCAGATGGGCCTGAAGTCCAATGAAATCATCAAGGTGCTGTTCAACCTCGGCATCATGGCGACCATCAACAAGGCGCTGGACATCGACACGGCATCCGTCGTAGCCGCCGAATTCGGCTATGAAGTGGAAAAGGTGGGCTTCGCCGAAGAACAGTATTTGGCCGATCACCGCACCGAAGATTCGCCTGAGCAGCTCAAGCGCCGTCCTCCGGTCGTGACCATCATGGGCCACGTCGACCACGGCAAGACCTCGCTGCTCGACGCCATCCGCAAGACCAACGTGACCAGCGGCGAAGCGGGCGGCATCACGCAGCACATCGGCGCGTACCACGTGAAGACCAAGCGCGGCGAAATCGTGTTCCTCGACACGCCCGGCCACGAAGCGTTCACCGCCATGCGTGCCCGCGGCGCGCAGGTGACCGACCTTGTGGTGCTGGTCGTCGCCGCCGACGACGGCGTCATGGAACAGACCCGCGAAGCCGTGAACCACTCCCGCGCCGCCGGCGTGCCGATCATGGTTGCGGTCAACAAGATGGACAAGCCCACGGCCAACCCTGACCGCGTGCTTCAGGAACTCGCCTCCCTCGGCCTCGTGCCCGAAGACTGGGGCGGGGACACCGTGGTCTGTAAGGTTTCCGCCAAGACCCGCGAAGGCCTCGACGAAATGCTCGAAATGCTGGCCCTCCAGGCCGACATCCTCGAACTCACGGCCAACCCTGACAAGCCGGCTCGCGGCCACATCGTGGAAGCCAAGCTCGACAAGGGCCGCGGCCCCGTGGCGACCGTGCTCATCCAGGAAGGCACGCTCCATCAGGGCGACACTTTCGTGTGCGGCGTGTTCAGCGGCCGCGTGCGCGCCATGTTCAACGACCAGGGCCGCAAGGTCAAAGAGGCCGGGCCGTCCATTCCTGTGGAAGTGCAGGGCTTTGAAGGCGTGCCGGAAGCCGGTGAGGAGTTCATCTGCCTTGAGGACGAAAAGCTGGCCCGCCGCATCGCGGAAAGCCGCGCCGTCAAGCTGCGTGAACGCGAACTCGCCAAGCAGTCCCGCGTGACCCTCGAAACCTTCCTGTCCCGCAAGGCGGACGATCAGGAAGCGCTCGTGCTCAACCTCGTCGTCAAGTCCGACGTGCAGGGCTCCCTCGAAGCCATCGTGGATGCCCTCAACAAGCAGAGCACGGAAAAGGTCCGCATCAACATCATCCACGGCGGCACCGGCGCGATCACGGAATCCGACATCCTGCTGGCTTCGGCTTCCGACGCCATCATCATCGGGTTCAACGTGCGTCCCACGGCGAAAGTCAAGGAAATGGCCGAACACGAAAGCGTGGACATCCGTTTCTACGACATCATTTACAAGCTCGTGGACGAAATCAAGAGCGCCATGGCCGGTCTGCTCGCTCCCGTCAGCCGCGAGGTGTACCTCGGCCAGGCCGAAGTGCGCGAAGTCTTCTCCGTGCCGAAGGTCGGCTCCATCGCGGGCAGCCATGTCGTCGACGGCAAGCTCACCCGTAATGCCAGCGTCCGTCTGCTCCGCGACGGCGTGGTCGTGCACAACGGCAAGATTGCCTCGCTCCGCCGCTTCAAGGACGACGTCCGCGAAGTCCTCAAGGGCTACGAGTGCGGCATCAGCCTCGAAAACTTCAACGACATCAAGGTCGGCGATGTTATCGAAGCCTTCGAAATGGTCGAAGAAGCCGCTACGCTGTAGTGGCATGGAATAGATGAAATTGGAGGGGGGAAGGGAGAAACTTTCTGAAGAAAGGCTTCTCCCTCCCCCTTCAAACCTCCCCTCTCCCTCTCCAAAGACTTTCGTATGCGGGCGTCGGTTCCGGCTTTGTTCTCAGTAACGGGCCGATCGGCGCCCCTTCCTTTGGTTGGATGATTCAAAGTCGATATATATCTTCACAAAATGGACAGGCTTTTTCTGTAACATGCAGCCTGTTACATGCAAGAAACGCATCAAACGGGCGTCATGCGGAAAAGCCCCTCTCGGCTCCTCAAACCAGAAAAAGCTACGAACAGGGATTCGATAACGTCAAAAACCTCTGGGGGCGGAGGGGGCGGGGCCTTTCTCCAGAAAGGTTCCCCCCCGAGCATCTTCTCAATGAGAAATCCTCCTCAAAGGGCTTGCGTTTCTGCGTGGTTCCATTATTCCAGAAAGGTAGCACAGAACGATTTTACCAACGGATTGAATCATGGTCATCGCAGTCCTTACCGTCGAGTACCACCTGCACGGCAACGACTCCCTCAAGGGAAAGCGCCGTGTCGCCAACAGCCTCAAGCAGAAGGTGCGCAACACGTTCAACGTCGCCATCGCCGAATACGGCACGGAGGATTCCCTGACCCGTCTCCGGCTGATGGTCATTTCCCTGAGCAACAGCGAGCAGCACCTGCAATCGCGGATGGACAAATGCCTCGCCATGATGGAGGCCGTGTGTTCCGAAGAGATGGTTTACAGTGACCTGGAATTCATCAATGGGGATTGATACAGTGTACGAACAAGACATGCAGACGGCCCATATCATCCAGCCCGCCGAGGAAATGGCGGCGATCATCCAGCAATTCGACAACATCGTCATCGTGGCGCACGGCAGCCCCGACGGGGACGCCATCGGAGCCACCGGAGCCATGGGCTCCTTGGTCAAGGCGCTCGGCAAGCGGTTCGTACTCTATAATGCCACCGGCATCCCCGACTATCTGGAGTGGGTCCCCCTGCCCGGAAAGCTCGTCACCAAGCCCTCCGCCATCCCCTTCAAGCCCGGCCTGATCATCGTGCTGGACTGCGGCGACGCCTGGCGCATGGGCAAGGAACTGCTCGCGGTCTTTCCCGAGTATCCTTCCGTCAATATTGACCACCACCTCGGCAATCCCATGTTCGCCTCCCTCGGGAACTGGGTGGACCCCGGCATGGCCGCCACGGGCCAGATGGTGGCCGCCGTCGCCGACGCCGCTGGCGTGCCCCTCACCGGGGAACTGGCCCAGTGCGTCTACCTCTCCCTCGTCTCCGACACGGGTTCCTTCACGCACGGCAACACCAGTGCGGCGGTCTTCACGCTTGCCGCCCGCCTCGTCGCCAACGGCCTTGACGCCGCCGCCATGCGCGAAAAGCTCGACAACCAATGGTCCATGCCCAAGACGAAGCTCTGGGGCAAGCTCATGCAGACCCTTTCCCTTGAATGTGACGGCACGGTAGCCGTTTGCCCCGTCACGATGGAGGAAATCGGCTCTTTCGGGGCCGTGCGCGAGGATCTGGAGGGCTTTGCCGAACAGATGCGCCGCATCAAGGGCGTGCGCGTCGCCGTGCTCATCCGGCAGGACCCCGGCAACCGCTGCAAGCTGAGCCTCCGCTCGTCCGGCAGCGATGACGTACGCTCCGTGGCTGCCCTCTTCGGCGGCGGCGGGCATCTCAACGCCGCGGGAGCCACCATCGACGATGCCGACATGGACGCCGTGACCAGACAGACCATAAAAGCCATTCAAGACATCACGTTTGGAGCGGGGAAAGAAGAGAAACGTTGAGGAGGGAAGAGGCAACCTTTCTAAAGCAAACTTCCCTCCCCAGACATGCCAATGCGGGCCCTCCCCTCATTTAGCCAATACTTTCGGCCTGTTCGAATCCCTGAGATCTTTCGAGCCGTGAGCGAACTCCCAAACTATTGAGCCGCACACAGGCAAGCACGCTTTGTCCTCAATGCATTCCCATAAGCAAAGGCCCATTCCGTAACATCGGAATGGGCCTTTGTATTCCGGAGGGAACGCTGGCGCGCAGCCTCCCCACCGTCGAAAGCCTTGGGAAAGGAAGGGGTCCGGGGGAGGAATAACCCTTCTCCAGAAGGGTTATTCCTCCCCCGGTTCTCTCACATTTACTTCTTGGCTTCAGGCTTGGCGTCAGCCTTCGGAGCGGCGGTGATGGGTTCCAGCTTGACGGGCGCGAAGGTCACCTTGGTCTTGTCCATTTCGGCGATCACGTCCTTGGTCACATCGGACTTGGGATCGAACGCGAGGAGGCCTTCGGCGTTCATGATGACCGAGTAGCCGTTCTTGGTGCGGAAGTCTTCAAGGGTCTTCTGCATCAAGCCGTTGATCTGCTGCACAACCTTCTGCTGCTCGGCATTGACGATCTGCTGGTAACCAACAAAGGTCTTCTGGAAACGGGCGCGGAGGGCTTCATCGTTGGGAGCCTTTTCGATCATGCCCTGGGCCGTCTTGAGCTGTTCCTGCATGGCGGCTTCAAGCTGCTTCAGGTGTTCGATGCCGGCCTTGCCGGGTTCGCTTTCCTGGAAAAGGCGGGCCGGATCGACCACGGCGATTTTGCTGGCGGCGCAGCCGGTCGTCGCAAATACGAGCATGAGGCACAGAGCGATAGCGCTGATAGTACGCATGGAAACTCCATTCGCAAAGAGGTTCAACGTCGCCGCAACCCGGCGACTGGGGACTTTCCACAGGAAAAATCCCGTCCAAATGATCATCTTACCTTTTTTCCCCGCAAGCCACAATCCACAACAAAAGACGGGATCGCGGGGCGATCCCGTCGGCTTTCCGGTATGGCGGAAAAAGTTGCCCGTACTTTGCGCAAAGAAAGGGCGCTCAGCCCAGCATGGAAAAACGCTCGCGCGACTTGAGAACCTTCGCAAGGAACGCCTTGGTTTCCCGCGAGGAAAGCTTCTTGAGGAGCGTGTTCCGCACCTGCTCCGGCGTCATGGCATTGATGGCCTCAAAGGCGGCATCACGCGACTTGCCGAACGTCCGCAACATGCCGCCGGTACCGATATTGTAGGCGGCGATGGCACAGTACTCCCTGGATTGGGGATCGGCGATCGCGCTCAGATGCCGGTTCTGCAAGAGATACATGTACGCTGTGCCGTACTTGATGTTCGTCTCGGGATGCAGCAGCAATGAAGGGGATGGCTTGCCGGTGCGGCCGAGCCAGCGGTGCACTTCTCCGCCAGCCGTGTCCGGCACCACCTGCATGAGGCCATGCGCCGAGCGGTTGCTGATCAGGTCAGGGTCGAAATCGCTTTCGGTGTAGATGATCGCAAATACCAAATCCGGCGAAAGATTGTAACGGTCGGCATACTTCTCCACGACCGGGCGGTACTGCTCGGCCTGACGGCGCATGGAGGCGGTCAGACCGGAAAGCTGCCGCAAGTCGCCAAGCAATTTTTCCGTACGCTCAAGGACTTCAGGGGCCAGCTCGAAAGCCTGCTGGCTGCCGTTCCAGCGCAGGGGCAGATCATCAAAATCCAGCTGTTTGCCCAGCACATCGAGATGGGCGGGTTCCGCCTGATTGATGCGGGGCATATTCGAAAACAGTTCCGCGCGGGGAACAAAATCGGCCTGCTGGGGTTCCGTGGGGGCGGCGGTCAGCATCGCCGCAAGGGATGTACTGGTCGTTTCCAGCTTGACCGGGATGCTCCCGTGCAGCGGGCGCATGGTTACCGTACCATCGCTCTGCACCTCCAGAACCGGAAAACGGTCCCCGGAAGCGGCAAAGGGCGTTGAAGGGAGATTCTGCTTCATGGCTTCCCGAAACTGCTCAGGAATATGAAGCAGCGGGCGGGGCAGAGGGTTTTCCCCTTTGGCCCGGCTGGTCGCTCCGGTGACGGGCTCAAGGCTCTGATTGCTTCCGCCGGGCACAAAACCCGTCACAAGGGCAAGCAGGGCCAACGTGCCTGTCACAGAAACAGCATATCCTGCCAATGGGTTACGCATAGAAAAACTATCCTCGACTGTTTGGGTCCAGCCGGAAAAAAGGCTTCTTTCCAGCTCATAGGGCGCGCCGTAAGGGTATAGCAAAGAGCGTGCCATAGCTCTTCTTAGATGAAAAAAACGGATCCGGAGGGTTTGAGCGCCCCACGCGGCCCATGAACGGACCCCACAAAAAAAGCCCCTTTTCCGTGGGGAAAAGGGGCCGGAAGCCATTTCCGTCCTATGAGGCGAGAAGTGAGACGCTATGCCGCTTTCGAGGCTTCCCCCATCGAGAAGTCACGGATTAAAAACGGAGCGCGCCCATAAACAGGATGAGGCACACGACAAGCCACCCCCCACGTCCAAGGCATGACGCATGGGAGGGAGGGCTGGAGAGGACTCATTTTACCGCGTAAAAATCCTTTTTTGTATCATTTTTTGTACTCTAATACAAAATTGCCACTCTAATGGTACAATATTTTATACACTAATAAGAATGATTTTCTTTAAATAAAATCTATCATGGGTCCCACAGAATCCGGGACAACATGGAAGCGATCCCGCCCTACGGCTTCCGGGCAAATACCCTTCCGCAGCCCACCTTCTACTGCCGTCCACCGCAAGCGGCTTCGTCCATAACCCAAATCAGCTCGCCACCCTTCGGCCGCACGAGCTGCACGGGCAAAGAGGCAGGCGCCAGCAGATCCAGCGCCTTGCCGAGCGGAGGGCGCTTCCCCTCCCCCGTCGCCAAATACAGGCAGCAGCGGGCCGCGTTGATCATCTCCAGCGTCAACGTGATGCGACGGCTCTCCGGCTTGGGGGCCAGATGTTCGGCCACGGCAAAACCGGTCAGGCGGCCCGAACGCAACGCCTCGGGCGCCAGCAACGGGCTGCCGGGGAACAGCGAAGCGGTATGCCCGTCGTCCCCCATGCCGAGCAGGGCGCAATCAAGACGAGGCATCCCCTGTTCCGCCGGAACGTGTTGCCGCAAAAGTTCCTCATAGGCCACGGCTGATTCGCCGGGATCGATTTCGCCGTCCATCGGATAGATTTCCGCCGCCGGGACATGCGCCAGCAGCTCCTGATTGGCCGCACCGTAATTGCTCGCGGGATGATCCGGAGCGACACAGCGTTCATCCACCCAAAAAACGCGGGTGTGCGCCCAGTCGACCCGCGCCGCCCACGCCTCCGTGCGCAACAGCCGGAACAACGTCAACGGCGTGGAGCCTCCGGACAGGGCCAGCGTGAAGACGCCGCGCCGGGATACGGCCTCCGCACAGCGGGCGGCCAGCAACCCGGCGGCGCATGACGCCACGCCGTCCGCATCGGCCCGGACATACGTTTCAAGATGAAGCCCATCCAATGGATTATCCGTTTTGCTCTGGAGCATCGCTCTTGTCCTCTTGCTGTAGGGTTGGCTCTTTCACCTTGCGGGGATTGCGCAATTCCACGGGCACGGTTTCGTTCTCGCGCAGGTGCACATCCATTTGCGGGAAAGAGATTTCAATGTTGGCCTCGGTGAACTTTGCGTCAATGACTTTTCGGATGTCCGAGGCGATGCCGCTGCCGTGCAGGATGTCCCCCACCCAGAACCGCAGCCGGAAATCCAGCGAACTGGCCGCGAAATCGTTAAACAGAACCACCGGCTCGGGATAGGTCAGGACCTTCTGGTGCTCTTTCGCCACCTGTTTGAGCAGCTTCTCGACAAGCTGGATATCTGACCCGTAGGCCACGCCCACAGCGACCTCCTGCCGGACCATGCGCCCGTTGCGCGTCCAGTTGGTGAGCTTGCCGGACAGAAATTCCGCGTTGGGCACGAAGATGACGGCATTGTCGAACGTCTCCACCTGCGTGGACCGGATATTGATGCGCCGGACAATGCCGTTGACGCCGCCCACATCAATCACGTCGCCTTCGCGCAGGGTCTGCCCGAAGATGACCAGAAGCCCGCTGACGAAGTTGTTGATGATGTTCTGGAGGCCAAAGCCGATGCCTACGGACAAGCCGCCGGCGACCACCGCGATGCTGGTCAGGCTGAACCCAAGCGCGCTCAGGGTGTATAAACCGAACAACCCCCACAGGAGATACGTGAACCCGGCCTGAATCGGCCCCACAAGGCTGCGGTCAAGGCGCATGGAATGCGCGGGCAGATCCGCAATGAACGACCTCCCCACCGAAATGAAAGAGCGGGTCACGTAGAACGCGCTGACGATAAACAGCACCTGAAGCATACTGAATGAGGTCTTGCCCACGCTCACGTCCATGTTCGCCAAGTGCGTCAGCAGGAACTCGCCGCCGGGATAGGCCAGAATCCAGAGCCCCGTTGCCGCCGTCGCCAGCACGAGCATGGCGGGAAGCGCCAGAGCCAGCAGGAACCCGCTGAACAAAGCCTTCACCCCTTCCTGCGGCATGTGTTCGGCAATGACATTCATAAGCCGCATAAAGCCCACCGCCTGCTGCACGCACACGGCCACCGCCGCATACGCCACGCATACCAGAATCGACAGCCTCCCCCATCCAATCAGGGTCATGAGCACGGCGATCCAGAGGATAACGGCCTGCCCTTTCAAAAGATTGATGACCAGCGGGAACGGGATGTCCGGCAAAGGGCGCTTGTAGTCACGCCACAGAGTGACGAGCGACATCAGCAGCCAGATGCCGCCGAGAATCGGGCCGGGCAAATTGAAAAACAGGAGGAGAAGCCCGCCGAGCAAAGGGGTGAACAACGGCCACAGCGGCGAGCGCAATTGGAGATCGCTCCGCTGGAATGTATACAAGTCCCATGCAAGCGCCATCTGCCCAAGGCTCAGGAGCAACGTGCCGATGATGGACAGGACATGGTACGATCCGCTCGGGGACCACGCCGCGAAATGGAACGTGAAGCCAAAGGACAGCCACACGAAGCTGTGCCCGCACATCTTGGTCCAGCCCGTACGCAAGGACTCGGGCCATTTCCTCGACATGCGGCGCGACACGAAAATAAGGCCGTGCAGCGGCAGGATAAGCACGATTGCGCGCAGTATGACGCCGAGCCACCCGGCGAGGGTCCACGGCAGTTCCGCGTTCATGCGGACGGAGAAGGTCTCCTGCAACGCATTGATACTTTTCTGGATATTAAGCCATGAATCCACGTCGTAAATCTTGCCCGAGCGCTGGAGATAATAATCCTGCCACAACCCGGGAATGGACTTGGCAACCCGCCCGGTCAGGGAGGTGATGTTTTCCTGCAGCTTGCGGGCGGGAGCGAGCACGCGGCTGATGCGGATCTGAACCGTATTCAGCCGCCCCTGCGTCTGCGCAAGATCGCTCAAAAAAGCCTGCAATTCCGGAGAAATGTCCGTTTCATCCTTCGAGGGGGCGGAGTCCTGCTCCAAAAGGGAAATTTCACTGAGCCGGCTTTTCAGCGTGTTCAGCGTGCCTTCCAGCGGTTCCAGCACATCCGAGAGATTGTCGTTCAGCCGTGCCAGCCGCTGCTGGACGACGGACAGTTCTAGCGGCAACCCCCTGCTCACGCGGGAAAGCGTCATGAGCCGCTGGTATTCTTCCTCAATACCGCTGAGCGCCGCATTCAACTTGCGGGAGGCATCCGGCAGGCGTTTGGTCAAGGCCACGGTTTCCGCATCAATGGCCCCGAGCTCCTCCACCCGGTTTTGGAGCAGCGTAGTCCAGACATCCTGCGTCGGATCGGGTACGGGTTTCGGCGTGCTCGCGGGCGCATCCGTTTTCTGTCCGGATGCCGGGGCAGTATCCGCAAAGGCCGCGCAAGGCAGGGCAAGACTCAAGCAAAGAAACAGGGAAACAAGTCGGGAGGCATTCATACAGCGGCGTTCCGTTCGGCTAGAGTATGTTCGACGTTCCCGGAACATACCCCGCGATCCTTCCGCTCGGCAACCACTGAGAATGTGAGGGAGGGAAAGGAGAACCGGGGAGGGGAGAAGGGGCCTTTCTGGAGAAAGGCCCCTTCTCCCCTC
>NZ_JNJP01000090.1 GCF_000701705.1 Bilophila wadsworthia ATCC 49260
GATGAGTGTGTCGGGATTTATGGGGTATCTGAAGGGTAAAAGCGGCCTGATGCTGTATGAACGATTTGGCGATCTGAAGTTCAAATACCGCAATCGTGAATTCTGGTGCCGGGGCTACTACGTGGATACGGTAGGCAAGAACAAAGAGAAGATTAGGGATTACATAAAGAAACAGCTGGAAGAGGATAAACTGGGTACGCAGCTTTGCCTTCCCTACCCGGGTAGCCCGTTCACGGGCCGCAAGTAACAGAAATGCCGATGCCAGATTCGCTATGCGCCTGTTAGGGCGCTGCTGGTAACAGAGCCTTACAGGCGCAGATGAAGAACCACCGGCTAGGCCGGTGGGTTCTTTTTGCGAGGTATCCTACTTGTACTTGGACAAAAGAATTTTGTTGCAAGCATAGAATCGAAGTAGCTCGCTCTCTTTGCAGTTTTCCAACTGTGCAAGCAGATCTTTCCCGATGCCTTTCGGAGAACGCCTAATCTCCTCAAGCGCGAACAATTCTTTCACACGGAGAGACAATGCAGAAGCTATTTTTTCCAAGGTTGATAAAGTCGGATCGCTGAGGCCTCGTTCGATAGATTTGATGTGCCGCAAGGACAAACCGGATTTTTTCGCTAATTGTTCCTGTTTCAATTTTCGTGAGAGACGCAGCAAACGAATCGTTATCCCAAAAGATTTTTGACAGTTACCCATAGGCTCCTCCAATGGAGGAGAATAGCCTTGACCTGATAAGATTGTTAGCAACTACACTAGGTTTAACAGTCAGAAATAGAAAATATACATTCTGTTTTCTCATTCATACCATGCCGTTCTTGAGTTTTGCCTTGCCGGGAAAGTTTCAATTCTTCCCCTGAGAAGCTTCTCAAAGGATTGACGGCTTTTCAGGATCGGGCTATTTTCATGCATATACATGGAGTTTCTATGGAGTCCCTCACGAAGGAATACGCTTCTCCTGTCTGCGTCTGTATGCAGCTCCGCAAAGCCGGGCGTGTTGTTACGCAGATTTACGATCGCTGCCTGCGTCCCGTGGGCATCCGGGGAACACAGTTTGCGCTGCTGAAACGGATCGCCTGTATGCGTCGGCCGTTCATCACGGATATCGGCAAGGTGCTGTGCATGGATCAGACCACGGCGACCCGGAATATCGGGCTGTTGGAGCGGGCGGGGTTTGTTGCCGTTGGCGTGCATCCTGACGATGCCCGGAAGAAGGTGGTGGAACTGACGCCGGAAGGGCAGGGCAAGCTGGAGGAAGCCTTTCCCCTGTGGGAAGAGGCGCAACGGGAAATCAGGGAATACCTCGGCGACGACAGACTGGGCAATCTGTGCTCCCTGCTTCAGGTTCTGAGCGATTTCTCCAGCGAATGAAGTTTCTCGCTCCATGTACATCCTCAATAAAGGATAAAGGAGGCTTTTTATGAACGTACTGCTCATCAACGGCAGCCCGCACAAGAAGGGTTGCACCTACACCGCTCTCAGCGAAGTGGCAGGACAGCTTGAGAAAAACGGCATCGGCTCGAATATCGTGCACATCGGCTCGAAGCCCATTCGGGGCTGTATCGCGTGCGGCGCTTGCCGGGAAACCGGGCTGTGCGTGTTTGACGACGATCCGGTCAACGAGTGCTCAGGGCTCTTGAAGGCGGCGGATGGCCTTATCGTGGGGTCGCCCGTCTACTATGCGGCTCCCAACGGCGCGCTGTGCGCTTTCTTGGATCGCCTGTTCTATATGAAAAGCGGAGCCTACGCCTACAAGCCCGCTGCCGCCGTGGTCAGCTGCCGCCGTGGCGGGGCCAGCGCGGCTTTTGATCGCCTGAACAAATATTTTACCATTTCCTGTATGCCCATCGTGTCCTCGCAGTACTGGAACTCCGTGCACGGCAACACGCCGGAGGAAGTGAGGCAGGACAAGGAGGGTTTGCAGATCATGCGGACCCTGGGCGACAACATGGCGTGGCTGCTCAAGTGCATTGAGGCCGCCAAGGGGACCGTGCCCTATCCGGTGCGGGAGCCGTGGACACCCACGAATTTCATCCGTTAGGCTAAACAGCAAACACGACGACGGGTTCGCGCAAGCGGATCTTCGATACGGGCCCGCATTCCTCGGAGTGCGGGCTCTGCCGTCATGAAAGCGAAACAGAGGTATGCTTTTGTGGCTCCCGGCTGGAATAGAATGCCGTCCTCTGCGGGATGATGATTTTTCGGGAGCACGGCGGACAAATGGCGAGGCGGATTGGAGCGCTTCTCAAGATATCGTTTGCCGTCTGGGAAAAAGAACGCTACTGGATTCTAACACGTCAACGTTACGATTCTGTGACAATGCCGGTATGATAGGTTCCCCAAGGGGAACCGCCCGGGACAAGAGGGAAAGGGGCGGCACATGGCGGAGAAAGAACGCGCTTCTCGGCAGGTCATCGTTATTTCATTGATCACGGCGGCCTGTTTGATCGGCGACTCGATGCTGTACATCGTGCTGCCCATCTGTTTCGCTCAGGCCGGGCTGTCCTCCTTATGGGAAGTGGGGATTATCCTGTCGGTCAACCGGCTGGTGCGGCTCCCGCTCAATCCGATGGTAGGCTGGCTGTACCGCCATATCAGTGATCGGACCGGCATTTTCATCGCCACGGTACTCGCCACCATCACCACCTTCAGTTACGCCTTTGCGGACGGCTTTGCCGTCTGGCTTCTTCTGCGCTGCCTGTGGGGTATCGCATGGACACTGTTGCGGCTTGGCGGCTTCTATTGCATCCTGAATGTATCGTCCGACGATAATCGCGGCTATTTCATGGGGTTGTATAACGGCCTGTACCGGATCGGCAGTCTGGCGGGGATGCTCCTCGGCGGGATTTTCGCGGACTGGCTCGGTTTTTCCGTGACGTGCATGCTATTCGGCGCGTGTACCGCCGCGACTATTGTTCTCGGGTTCCTCTGTGTGCCGCGCGGAAACAGCGGCGTCCCGGCCGGAACGCAAGCCGAGGAGCGGTCTTTGACGTGGCTGTGGAAGGACGGCACGGTCCTGTGGGTCATGGCGACGGGGCTTGTCGTGGCGCTTATCTATCAAGGCCTGTACGCCTCCACGCTCAGCGAGCTCATCCGTATCCATTTCGGGAGCAGCGTTACCTTGCTCGGCGGGGTGGCCGTGGGCGCGGCAACGCTCGGGGGCGTCCTGCAAGCTATCCGCTGGGGGTGGGAGCCGTGGCTGGCCCCGGGGATCGGCGTATTGTCCGATCGCCGCTTCGGTCGGCGATCCATGATGGTGGTCTCGCTGGCGTTCGGGGTGGTCGTGTTCGGGCTCGTCGCCTTGCGCTTGCCCCTGCCGCTGTGGCTTGCCGTGTTGATCGGCATCCAGCTCACGGGGACGTCACTGACTACGATAGCCGATTCCGTGGCTTCGGATACGGCGTCCGTGCGGGGAGGGCGGGTATTTATGATGTGGTACTCGTTCGCCGTGGATCTCGGCGCGGCCCTCGGGCCGATCCTCGCCTACCTGCTTAATGACATGTGGGGGATGGATACGGCTTATGCGGGCACGGCGGTCCTTCTGCTGATCCTTGCCGTGAAGTGGTACTGGTCGGCTCCGCTGCTCAAACCCTTTGTCCGGCGCTCTGCCTGACGGGAAATGCGCCTTCCGGCGCGCGGCCGTTTTCATGGTTTTGGGGCTCGGCGCCTCCCGTGAAATCCCTTTCTTGCCGATAGATTCCACTGCCAATCGATGATGTACAATCCCGCTTCCGTTTTGTCCGGAGCGGGATTTTTTGTATGCGTTTGGGATGCATATATTGTTATTATTTAGGATTTATTACTTTTTTCTGCTTTGTAACACAATCTCCGCACAACCGTCTCTCCTTTTCTCCACGATCGACAAAAAGCGGACACGCCCGCGTCACACGGCTCCTCCACTATGCGCCCAACGACAAGTGAGGAGTTCAACATGATCCACATAGATACTCTCAGCAAAACGTTTTCAGGCGGGAAGGGGCTTGACCGGGTCAGCCTGCACATCAAGCCCGGCGAAATGGTCGCGCTCATCGGCTCGTCCGGTTCCGGAAAATCGACCCTGATGCGCCATATCGCGGGGCTCATGCCCGGCGACGCCGACGGCGGGCGGATCGAGGTCGCGCAGCACCTCATCCAGGACAGGGGCGTGATCAGCCGCGACATCCGAACCATGCGGGCGGAAATCGGCATGGTCTTCCAGCAGTTCAATCTGGTGGATCGCATGTCCGTTTTGCGCAACGTCATGCTCGGCGCGCTGTCGCGCACGGCGCTGTGGCGCAGCCTGCTGGGCTTCTTCCATGAAGAGGACGCCCGGCTTGCCTACAAGGCGCTGGCCCGCGTCGGCATCATGGAAAAGGCGCATCAGCGTACCTCCAACCTCTCCGGCGGGCAGCAGCAGCGCGCCGCCATTGCCCGCGCCCTTGTGCAGCGCGCCCGCGTCCTGCTGGCGGACGAGCCCATTGCCTCGCTCGATCCGGAATCGTCCCGCAACGTTATGGAAACGCTGCGCGATCTGAACCAGAAGGACGGGCTCACCGTGCTCGTGACCCTGCATCAGGTCGACTACGCGCTGTCCTTCTGCCCCCGAACCATCGCCTTGAAGCATGGCCGGGTCGTGTACGACGGGCCGAGCGCGGAACTGACCCCCGCCTTCCTCAAGCGGCTCTACGGTACGGAATGCGACTCCCTGTTCGCCCGCCAGGAAAGCGACATCCGGCGGAATCCGCCCCTGACGCAGGTTCAAGTGGCCTAACCCTCAACAACAAGGATTTGCCATGTTTTCACGTTTCCTGATCGCCGTTGCGGCGGCGGCCGTCGTCCTTGGCGGTTCCGTTTGTGCCAAGGCTGCGGAAGTCCTGAACTTCGGCATCATCTCCACGGAATCCTCCCAGAACCTCAAACAGTTGTGGGACCCCTTCCTCGCCGACATGGAAAAGGCCACCGGCTTCAAGGTCAAGGCGTTCTTCGCTTCGGACTACGCCGGGATCATTGAGGGGATGCGCTTCAAAAAGGTCGATCTCTGCTGGATCGGCAACAAGGGCGCCATCCAGATGGTGGACCGTTCCGACGGTTCCGTTTTCGCCCAAACCACGGCGGCGGACGGTACGGACGGCTACTACTCCTTGCTTGTGGTGAACAAGGAGAGTCCGCTCAAGAGCGTGGACGACGTGCTCAAGAACGCGGCTGGGCTTCGTTTCAGCAACGGCGATCCCAACTCTACCTCCGGGTTCCTCGTGCCCGGCTACTACGTGTTCGCCAAGAACAACGTCGACCCGAAGAAAATTTTCAAGAACGTGGTTGCCGCCAACCATGAGTCCAACGCGCTCGCCGTCGCCAACAGGCAGGTGGATGTGGCGACTTGCAACAACGAAGCCATCGGCCGCCTCGAAATCGCCCACCCTGAAAAGGCCGCGCAGATCCGCGAAATCTGGCGCTCGCCGCTCATCCCGAGCGATCCGCTGGTGTGGCGCAACAGCCTTCCCGAAAGCACGAAAAAGAAGATCGCCGATTTCATCTTCGGGTACGGCGTGAAGGGTGATGTGGCCCACGCCAAGGCCATCCTCGAAAAGCTCCAGTGGGGGCCGTTCAAGCCTTCGACCAACGCCCAGCTGGTTCCTCTCCGTCAGCTCGAACTGTTCCGCGAAAAGAGCAAGCTGCAGGCCAATGCCGAGATGCCTGCGGCGGAAAAGGCCGAGCGCATCAAGAAGATTGACGAAGCCCTCGACAAGCTGTCCCTGTAATACGCCTCGGCGGCGCGGAGGTTCCCGCGCCGCTTTTTCCCGGCGGGCCCGTACCGCCGGTTTTCCGAAAGGATTGCCATGAGTTCCGAATTTGCTCTGTCCCCTCCGCGCAAACGCCCTATGGAACTGCTGCGCCTCGTGGGTTGGGCCGTCGCGCTGGCGTTTCTCGTCTGGTCGTGGCGGGGGGCGGAAATGCGCCCCATGACCCTGATTACCGAGTCGGGCAACATCCTCACGCTGATTAAAGACTTCTTCCCGCCCGACTTCACGGACTGGCGGCTGTACGCCACGGAAATGGTCGTCACCCTGCAAGTCGCCATCTGGGGCACGCTGCTCGCCGTGGTCTGTGCCGTGCCGCTCGGCATCCTGTCTTCCGACAACATCGTGCCGTGGTGGGTCTACCATCCCGTGCGCCGCCTCATGGACGCCGCCCGCGCTATCAATGAAATGGTGTTCGCCATGCTGTTCGTGGTCGCCGTGGGCCTTGGCCCCTTCGCGGGCGTGCTGGCGCTGTGGGTACATACCACGGGCGTCCTCGCCAAGCTGTTCTCCGAGGCCGTGGAAGCCATCGAGCCGAGCCCGGTCGAAGGCGTGCGCTCCACGGGGGCCTCCTTCCTTGAGGAAGTCGTATACGGCGTCATCCCGCAGGTTTTCCCGCTGTGGATCTCCTATTCGCTGTACCGCTTCGAGTCCAACGTGCGCTCCGCCACCGTCGTGGGTATGGTCGGCGCGGGCGGCATCGGCATGGTGCTGTGGGAGCTGATCCGCAGCTTCGCCTTTGAGCAGACCTGCGCCGTCATGGCCCTCATCGTGCTGGTCGTGGTGGTCTTCGACATGCTCTCGCAGCAGCTGCGGAAGAGGGTGCTGTAATGCCCGCCCGCTATGCCGTGTACTACGCGCCTTCGGCGGGCGATACCCTGCATCAGGCGGTGACCCCGCTGCTGGGCCGTGATGCCCTCGGGGGCCTGAATGTGCCGCAGGCGACGCCTCCGGGTGTGGATCCCGTTTTTTGGAAGGCGGTCACCCGCGTTCCCGCCCATTACGGATTGCACGCGACGCTCAAGGCGCCTTTCGAACTCCGCCATTCGGGAATGGACAGCCAGCTGTTGCGCTCCACGGGTGAAGTGGCGTCCCGCTTCCTTCCCTTTGCAATTCCGTCCCTGTCCCTCGCCTATCTGGGCAAGGAGGAAAAAGGCTTTTATGCGCTCGTTCCCTCGACGAAATGCTCTCTGCTGTCCTTTCTGGAGCGCGCCTGTGTGATGGATCTGGATGCCTTCCGGGCTCCCCTGAAAACCGAGGATGTGGCCCGGCGCGGCCATCTGTCCCTTGAGGAACGCAGCAACCTGTATATGTGGGGCTACCACCGCGTCCTTGATTCGTTCCAGTTCCACATCACGCTGACCGACGGCATTGCCGACGCGGGATTGCGTGCGCTTGTGGGCGCGGGCCTGCGCAAGGCGCTGGAAGGCGTGCTGGACGCTCCGCTCCGTATCGATGCCCTGACCCTTTTCAAACAGGAAAACCGCAACCGGCCCTTTTCCGCCGTGGCGCGGCTTCCGTTCGCCAACGTACAGACTGCACAGGAAACAGCATGATGTCTCTCACCGTTCGACAAGAAAGGATGCGGCTGTTGGCCCTCGCATCCGTGGAGCGTCTCGAAGCGGGGCTCTCCGCCATTACGCCGCCGGATTACGAGGTAGTCCGCGGGCCGGAAACCGGGCTGGTCATGATCCGGGGCCGCGTGGGCAACACCGGCGACGCCTTCAATATGGGCGAAGCGCTTGCGACGCGCTGCGTGGTCTCGTTGAAGGACGGCTGCCTCGGGTATGCGTGGATTCTGGGCGAGGATGCCCGCCGCGCCGAGCTTGCCGCCCTGTACGACGCCCTCTGGCAGCGGGACGGCTATGCGGAACCCCTTGATCGGGAACTGCTCCCCGCGCTGGAAGCGGAACGCGCCCGCCGGGTGCGGGAGGATGCCGCCGCCGTCGAGCCTACCCGCGTTGATTTCTTTACGCTTGTCCGAGGAGAAGACTGATGCCGGCCTTTTCCCAACCCGTATTCGATATGCAGCGGGTGTTCCGCGTTGTGCTCGATGCCATGTCCCGTCCCGCGCGGCTTTGCCACCTGCCCGTATTCCCGCAGTCCGTGCCGGACGGCCTTTCGCCCGTGCTGGCGGATCTCGCCCTGACCCTGTGCGACGGCGAATCTCCGCTCTGGCTTTCTCCGGGCCTGCGGAAGGATGAAACGACAACGTGGCTCCGTTTCCACTGCGGCTGCCCGATCGTCGAAGAGGCGGACAAGGCGGCCTTCGCGCTGGTGGCGGACGCTTCCGAACTGCCGCCCCTGTCCGCTTTCGCGCAGGGCGTTCCCGCTTACCCCGACCGTTCCGCAACCGTCTTGCTTGCCGGTCTGGCCTTTGATGCGGGAACCCGTTTCCGTGGTTCCGGCCCCGGCATCTGCGGGGAAAGTACCTTCACCTGCACGTTGCCCGAAGATTTTGCGGAGCGGTGGCGCGAGAATACGTCGGGCTTCCCGCTCGGCGTGGACATGCTGCTGTGCGGCGCCGACGGCGTGGCCGGTCTGCCGCGCACCACGCGCCTTGAACGTCTGCCTCAGGAGAGTGCGTCATGTATGTAGCGGTCAAAGGTGGGGAAAAGGCCATTTCCGCCGCCCATGAACTCCTCCGCCGGGAAGGGCGGGGTGACCCCTCTGTCCCCGATCTGGGGATCGATCAGCTGATCGGGCAGTTGCGGCTTGCCGTGGACCGGGTCATGGCCGAAGGCTCACTGTATGACCGGGATCTCGCCGCGCTGGCCATCAAGCAGGCGCAGGGCGACTTGCTCGAAGCCGTATTCCTCGTCCGTGCCTACCGGACCACGCTTCCCCGGTTCGGCAGTTCGCTTGCCGTGGACACGTCAGCCATGCGCGTGCTGCGGCGCATTTCCGCCACATGGAAGGATCTCCCCGGCGGACAGATCCTTGGTGCGACGTTCGACTACACGCACCGCCTGCTGGATCGCACCCTCTCCCGCGCTGAAGCCGGAGCCGCCGGATCTTCTCCTCTTCCAGTAGAACCCGATACGGATTCCCCGCTCGGCGGGCCGTTGCCGCGTGCGCTCGACGCGCTGGTTGCGGAAGGGCTGCTCGAACGGCCCGAGCCGTCGGAGGGCGATGCCTGCCGCGACATCACCCGCCATCCTCTGGAACTGCCCGCCGATGCCCCGGCGGATCGCGGCGTGCGCCTTCAGGCGCTGGCCCGCGCCGACGAAGGGTTTCTGCTCGGCATGGCCTACTCCACGCAGCGCGGCTTCGGCGCTGTGCATCCCTTCACCGGAGAACTGCGCCGGGGATGGGTGGAAGTGTCCTTTTTCTCCGAAGAGCTCGGCTTCGATGTCGTTATCGGCGAAATCGAGCTGACCGAATGCGAAACCGTGAGCCGCTACACCGGGACGGCCCGCCCGCCGTGCTTCACGCGGGGCTACGGGCTGGTTTTCGGCAACAACGAGCGCAAGGCGCTGTCCATGTCCATCACGGATCGCGCCCTCCGTGCCAAGGAACTGGACGAACCCGTCGTCGGCCCGGCGCAGAATCCCGAATTCGTGCTCCTGCACGGCGACAACGTGGACGCCTCGGGTTTTGTCCAGCACATCAAGCTGCCGCATTACGTGGACTTTCAGGCCGATCTTTCCCTTATCCGCGGCTTGCGCGCCAAGCGGCAGAACGACAAGGATATCTAGATGCCACAGACCGACGTTTGCGCGGACGTGCCGCTTGAGGGCTATGCGTTCGCCTATCTTGACGAAACGACCAAACGCATGATCCGGCGGGGGCTCCTCAAGGCCGTTGCCATCCCCGGCTATCAGGTGCCGTTCGCCAGCCGCGAGATGCCCATGCCCTGCGGATGGGGGACCGGCGGGATTCAGGTTACCGCGAGCATCCTCGGCAGGGACGACGTGCTCAAGGTCATCGATCAGGGCTCCGACGACACCACCAACGCCGTGTCCATCCGGGATTTCTTCCGCAAGACCACCGGCGTCGCCACCACGACCCATACGGACGAGGCCACCATCATCCAGACCCGACACCGCATCCCCGAGCAGCCGCTCACCGAGTCGCAGATCATGGTGTATCAGGTGCCGCTGCCGGAGCCTCTGCGCTGGCTTGAGCCGAGCGAGCAGGAAACCCGCACCCTCCACGCGCTGGAGGAATACGGGATCATGAACGTCAAGCTGTACGAGGACATCGTGCGCCACGGGACCATCGCCACGGGCTTCGATTACCCCGTGCGCGTGGCCGGGCGGTATATCATGAGCCCTTCGCCCATCCCGCGTTTCGACAACCCCAAGATGCACCAGTGCCCGGCGTTGCAGCTCTTCGGGGCTGGGCGCGAAAAGCGGCTGTACGCCATCCCGCCGTATACCGACGTGGAAAGCCTCGATTTCGAGGATTACCCCTTTACCGTGCAGTCGTGGGACGAGGCATGCGCCATCTGCGGCTCCACGGACACCTATCTGGATGAAGTCATCCTCGACGATCAGGGGAACCGCATGTTCGTATGTTCCGATACCGACTGTTGCGCCCGCCGCGCCGCCGAACGGGACGGGCAGGGAGGCGCGCAATGAAAGACTGGAACGCCGCCCCCATCCTGTCGGCCCGGAACCTGACCCGCCGTTACGGGGAGCATATCGGCTGCCGTGACGTCTCCTTCGACCTCTGGCCCGGCGAAGTGCTCGGCATCGTGGGCGAATCCGGGTCGGGCAAAAGCACGCTCCTGAACATGCTTTCGGGACGCATGGAACCGACCTCCGGAACGATCGCCTACCGCGACGCCGCCGGGCGTGAGCGGAACATCCACGCGCTGCCGGAAGGCGAAAAGCGCCGCCTCCTGCGTTCCGAACTCGGATTCGTGCACCAGCGCCCCTCGGACGGCCTGCGTATGCAGGTCAGCGCCGGGGCGAACATCGGCGAACGGCTGATGGCCGAAGGCGCGCGACATTACGGCACGTTGCGCGGCAGGGCCCTGCAGTGGCTGGAGCGGGTGGAGATCGACGCCGGGCGCATTGACGACAAGCCCGCCCTCTATTCCGGGGGAATGCAGCAGCGCCTGCAAATCGCCCGGAACCTCGTCACGTCGCCGCGTCTGGTGTTCATGGACGAGCCCACCGGCGGCCTTGACGTGTCCGTACAGGCCCGTCTGCTCGACCTCTTGCGCCATCTCGTGCTGGACATGGATCTGGCGGTCATCCTCGTCACCCACGATCTCGCCGTGGCCCGCCTGCTCTCGCACCGGCTCATGGTCATGTACCGGGGGGAGGTCGTGGAAACGGGGCTCACCGATCAGGTGCTCGACGATCCGCATCACGCCTACACGCAACTCCTCGTCTCTTCCATCCTGCAAGGGTAAGCCATGAACACTCCCATCATCGAAGTCCGAAACCTGAGCAAGACCTTTGTGCTGCACCAGCAGGGCGGGGTGGCGATCGAGGCCCTTTCCGGGATCAGCTTTTCCGTGGACGCGGGCGAGTGCGTCGCCCTGCACGGGCCGTCCGGCGCGGGCAAGTCCACGCTCCTGCGCGCCCTCTACGGCAACTACCTCCCCACGGGCGGCTCCATCCGGGTCCGCTGCGGCGGGGAGGATGTGGACATCACCAGCGCCGATCCCCGGACCGTCATCCGGCTGCGGCGGGGCTGCATCAGTTATGTCAGCCAGTTCCTGCGGGTTATCCCCCGCGTGAGCACGCTGGATCTGGTCGCGGAGCCGCTGCTTGAGGCGGGCGAAGGGCAGGCCGCCGCCCGCAGCCGCGCCGAAGGGCTGCTTGCCCGGCTGAACCTGCCCGAACGCCTGTGGCACATCGCGCCCGCCACGTTTTCCGGCGGCGAGCAGCAGCGGGTGAACATCGCGCGCGGCTTCATCCGCCCGTCCCCCATTCTCCTGCTCGACGAGCCCACGGCCTCGCTGGACGGCGCGAACCGGCAGGTGGTCATCGATCTGATCCGCGAAGCGCGCGGGAACGGGGCCGCCATCGTGGGCATTTTCCACGACGACGTGGCCCGCGAAGCCGTGGCCGACCGCACCATCCCCGTCAGGCGCCCGTAACCTTTTTCATCAAGAGCATACAGCCATGAACGAAACCGTATTCACCAACGCCAGGCTGATCACCCCCGACGCGGTTGTCGAAGGCACCCTCGTCGTCCGCGACGGGCGCATCGTCTCTCTCGACAACGGCGCGAGCTCGCTCGCGGAACGCATCGATCTGGAAGGCGACTACCTGATGCCCGGCCTTGTGGAGCTTCACACCGACAACCTCGAAAAGCATTTCATCCCGCGCCCCAAAGTGCTCTGGCCTCAGGGCGTGCCCGCCTTTTTCGCCCATGACGCCCAGATCGTCGCGTCCGGGATCACGACCGTTTTTGATGCCCTGTCCGTGGGCGAGTACCACGACAAAGGCCGTATCGCCATGCTCGGCAAGGCCGTAGGCGCGCTGAACAGTTGCCGCTCCACCGGGAAGCTCCGGTCCGAACACCTGCTGCACCTGCGCTGTGAAGTGGCCGATCCCCGGATGCAGGATCTTTTTTTCCCGCTGTCCGATACGCCCGCGCTCAGCCTCGTGTCGCTCATGGACCACACGCCGGGCCAGCGCCAGTGGCGCGATACCTCTTCCTACCGCACCTATTACAGCAACATCGCCTCGTGGACGGATGAGGAGTTCGAGCAGGTCGTCGAACGCCTTCAGACCGCGCGCGACGGCTGCGCGGAGGACAATGCCGCGTCCGTTATGGCTTTCTGCCGGGAGCGAGGCCTGCCGATGGCGAGCCACGACGACACGCTTGTGGAACACGTTGAAGAAGCCCTCGGCAACGGCATCGCCATCAGCGAGTTCCCCACGACGATGGAGGCGGCGCGCCATGCCTCCGAAAACGGTATGCTCGTGCTCATGGGAGCGCCCAACGTGGTGCGCGGCGGGTCGCACTCGGGGAATATCTCCGCGCTGGAGATCGCGCAGGCGGGGTATCTGGGGAGCCTCTCCTCGGACTATGTGCCCATCAGCCTTCTTGAAGCGGCGTTTGCCCTCAGCGAAGGCGGGTATATGTCCCTTCCGGCTGCGGTGGGGCTCGTGACCGCCAATCCCGCCGAAGCCGTGGGCCTCACGGATCGCGGCAGCCTCGAAGTGGGGCGGCGGGCGGATCTCGTGCGCGTGAGCATGGTTGAGGGGCAGCCCGTGGTTCGGAATGTCTGGCGGGAAGGCGCGGAGGTTTTCTGATGCGGCAGGGCCAGCTTGTTTACGTCATGGGCGCTTCGGGCTCGGGCAAGGACAGCCTGCTGCAGGCTTTGCGTCCCCGTTTGCGGGGGGTCCCGGTGGCCTTCGCCCGGCGGTACATCACGCGGCCCCTCTCTGCTAAGGGCGAACGCCATATCGCCGTTTCCCCGGAACGGTTCGAGGCTATGGCGGCGTCCGGGGAGTTCGTGATGGACTGGCGAAGCCACGGCCTCCGGTACGGCATCGGGAAAGGCGTAGAAACAACTCTCGCCCACGGAGGCATGGTGCTTATGAACGGCTCGCGGGAGTATCTGCCCGAAGCGCTCCGCCGTTTCCCCAGCCTCGTCCCCGTGCTCGTGGAAGTGGACGCTTCCGTACTTCGGGCGCGTCTGCTGGCGCGGGGCCGGGAGCCGGGCGGGGATATTGAGGAGCGCATTGCCCGGGCTTCGATGCCTGCTGAATATCCGGACGGGGTGCTCCGTATCGATAACTCCGGTGAACTCGCGGAGTCGACGGCGGCTTTTTACCGGATGGTTGCGCGGTTGATTGAAGAAAAAACGGATTTTCGTCAGTAAAACGGATCGGGAATCCTATCCCGGCAATTCATATTGTTACCGAACGGAAAAGGAAGCGGCAGCTTCCTTTTTTCTTGTATAAAAAGAAAACCTCCCGCTAGGCGGGAGGTTCCGAAAAGCTTACAGCTTTGCATATGTTATAAAAACTCCTTTTGATTTGTTAGTAAAGCTTGCGGTCTGGCAACTGCAAGCGGCAACAAATCAAAAGGAGGTCACAATGAGTGACGTTCAAAGTTTAGCCCACACAAAATGGAACTGCAAATACCATGTGGTATTTGCCCCCAAATATCGCAGGCAGGTTTTCTATGGGGAAAAGAAGCGTGAGATCGGCGAGATATTGCGCAGGCTTTGTGAATGGAAAGGAGTGACAATTCTCGAAGCGGAATGCTGCCCGGATCATGTATATATGCTGCTGGAGATACCAC
>NZ_JNJP01000091.1 GCF_000701705.1 Bilophila wadsworthia ATCC 49260
TGGGGTCTGGGGAGGGGAGAGGGAAGCCCTTCTGAAGAAGGGTTCCCTCTCCCCTCCCCAGTTTTGCTACTTGTTCAGCTCACGTTCCTGCGGGAACATGGGAAGATAGCGGTAAGAGATGGCAAGGCAAAGCCACGAGTAGGCGATGACCATGAAGGACGCGCCCCATTCGGCCCAGTTGGGATTGTAGAATTCCCACGTGTCGAAGGGCATGACCGGGATGGCGAGGGCCTGAACGGTCATGACGTAACGGTTGATGGTCACGCCGACGCAGGCGAGGATGCCGCCAAGGTAGAACAGCGCCGGGTTGGAGCGGCACTTCTTCGAGAAGAGGAGGTATGCGGGCAGGACGCCGCAGACTACGAGTTCGGCGAAGAGGAGCCACTTGCCGTAGATCCAGCCGTGGAACATCTGATCGAAGGTCATGCCGGAGCGGGGCAGGATGTCCATGACCCAACCGGCTGTGTCGATCAGCTTGAACACCATGTAGATGGTGAACATCGTCCCGGCGATTTTGCCCATGAGCTGCTTCACGTCCCAGGAGACGAGCTTGCGGCCGGTGAGCTTTTCCATGAACGTGCAGACGAGCACGGTGAACATGGGGCCGGAACCCACGGCGGAGAGGATGTACAGGAAGAACGTCCACGGCCAGATGAAGAACCCGTCACGCAGGATGTAGGGACGGCCGAAGAGCACGCCGTACATGCCGCCGAGGGAGCCTTGGTGGAACGTGGACAGGAAGGCGCCGATGCCCGCGAACAGGGGCATGATCAGGTGGAAGTTGTGGGCGATGGCGTGGGCGAGCTTGTTCTTCGCCAGCTGCCGGTTTTCCAGTGCCAGAGGCACGTACTCGATGATGAGTACGGTGCAGTAGCAGGTGATGCAGAAGATGACTTCGGTCAGCATGGAGTGGACGTTCGGATGCCAGTAGCCGAACCATGCGCGGAGCGGCTGGCCGATATCGAGAACGAGCACCAGCATAGCGCCGGAGTAGCACAGGAAGCCCACCACGACCGTCAGGTTGATGATGTTCTTCAAGGCGTCGATGTTCAGCAGGTAGCGCAGCGCGCCGGTGAAGAACGCGCCCGCGCCGAGGGCGATGACGGCGAGGTCGAAGGTGATCCAGAGGCCGAACCCGAAGTAGTCGTCAAGGCCGGTCTCGCCGAGGCCGTGGGCCAGGACGCGGAAGGCGGCATAAGCGCCCCACAGGCCGACCGCGGCCACGGGAACAAGATGCAGCAGGAATTTCAGCAGCGAACAACGCGGGCACCCTTCAGGGAAGAGGGAGGCGTCGACGGGCTGGTTGTAGTTTTTCACTTCCATTGACCTACCCCTTGGTCTTTTCGTTTTCCAGGTAGTTGTCGCCCTGACGGCGCACCCATTCGCGCTTGCTCAGGTAGTACACCTGCGGGTCGGTCCCCAGGCGCTCCAGAAGGCGGAAGGCGTGGGGGCTTCGGATCAGCTCGTACACCTTGTGTTCGGGATTCTTGGAATCGCCGAAGGAGATCGCGCCGTTGGGGCATACCTCGGTGCAGGAAGTCACATACTCCCCGTCGGCCAGCTCATAGGGGTTGCGTCCCTCGGCGATGGCCTTGTCCTTGGCCTTCATCCAACGGTGATGGCAGAAGGTGCATTTTTCCACCACGCCGCGGGGACGCACGGAAACGTCCGGGGTGAGGGTCTTTTCCATGCCTTCCGGCCAGATCGGATCATACCAGTTGAAATAACGGGCATGGTAAGGGCATGAGGCCATGCAGTACCGGCAGCCGATGCAGCGGGGATAGATCTGGCTGACGATGCCGCCGTCCTCGTTCTTGTCGGTGGCGACGACGGGGCAGACGGACACGCAGGAGGGCTTCCCGCACTGCATACAGGGGCGGGGCAGGTAGGCCGTGTCGTGTTCCGGGAACGGTTTGTGGTTGGAGAGGCGATACACCTTCATCCAGTTGATGGAGCGGACCTTGTTCGTGCCGTCGGGGTTGGGGGCGACATTGTTTTCGGCCTGACAGGCCACCATGCAGGCGCCGCAGCCCGTGCACTTGTCAAGATCGACGACCATCGTCCATTTGATGTCGAATTCTTTCACTTCGGACATGATTACGAATCCTTATGCTTGGGCGACGTTCACGCGGGTATCGTTCCAGACGGAGAGGCCGGAGCCGGGTTCGGAAGAGGGCGTGACGAGGGCCATAACATCCATGCCCTTGCCGTCGTTGAACTCTCCGAAAGCCGTATGCCCGAAGCCCATGGTCAAAGCTACGGTATCGTTGGTCACGCCTTCGAAGACGCGGATCTTCGCCATAACCTTCCCGGCCTTGCTGGTCAGGACGATGCGGTTGCCCTCGTACAGGCCGAGCTTCTTGAGCGTGGCCCCGTTGACGGCGGCGACGAGCATGTTCTTGTCCAGCTCATCGTCAGTGATGAGCTTGGTGTTGAAGGGCGGAATGGCGGTTTCGGGCGTACCGAGGCCAAGCTTGCTCACGAAGGCCACGGCCAGCTCCTTGCCGGAGGAGGCAGCGGCGGCTTCGGCCTTCTCGACGAGAGCGAGGTCGTCGGGACTGAAGCGGTAGGCCAACGTCTTGTTGGGGACCACAATGTCGCTGACGTAGACGTTGCCGTCGCTCAGGGAACCCCAGTCGGCGCCGATGTTGAAGGCTTTGGCCTTGAGCATGGTCACGACGTCGGAAACGCCGAGGTTGATGCCGAGCTTGTAGGCCATGTCGATGACCACGTCGCCGGCGGGGCGGGCCTGATAGAGCGGCTCGGCCACCGGGCGGACCAGCGCGTACACGAACTTGCCGTAGCTGAAGGGCTCGGCCACGTCGTCGTAGCGTTCGAGGCCGAGGGCGTTGGGCAGCACGAGAGCGCAGCGGCGGGCGGTTTCGTCGAAGAAGCAGGTGAAGGCCACCGAGAAGTCGCTTTTCTTGAAGACGGCTTCAATGTCCTTGCCGGGCAGGGCATAGACGGGGTTGGCCTCGTAGACCATGAGCACGCCCACTTCGGGCATGTTCCCCTGCGCCATGTCGGCGGCGTAGCGGACGAGATCGCCCTGCATGAGCACATCGTAGGACGCCGCGCCGTTGACCGCCGGGGGGGCCAGCGGGATCATGCGCATCCCGCCTTCCTTATTCACGCGGTCGAGGAGCATGTTGATCGCCATGCCGATGCGGACAGGGCCGGTGCCGCCGCCCTGATCCATGTCGGAACCGACGACCACGAGAGGCTTCTTGGCCTTTTTGAGCCCGTCGACGACGGCGGTGAAACGTTCGGGCATGAGGCCCGTGATTTCGCAGACTTTTTCCGGGGTCCACTTGGCGACCAGCGCCGCGAAGTCATCCAGCCCTCCGGCGGGGGCGGCCACGCCGTCCTTGATGAGCTGGCGGGCGACGCCGAGGAGCAGGAACAGCTCCGTGCCGGGCTTGATGGGCAGCCAGAGATCGGCGCCCGCGGCCGTGTTGTTCTGCACGGGCCCGGCATAGGCCAGACGCATGGCGGGTTCGGCGCCCGCGGGACGGGCCTGTCCCCACGCGTGGCGGTTGACGACCACCGAGCCCCACGTTTCCAGCACGTTCGCGCCGACGGCGAACACGTAGTCGCTGTTGGGGATGTCGAAGCCGACGCGCCCACGTCCGCCCATGAGCTTCCACGCCTGCGCGGTGGCCTGTGCGTCACTGGGCATGGCAAAGAAGCGGCCCGAACCGGTCTGGGCGGCGAAGCCCGCGAGCAGTTCATTCATGGTGCCGTTTTCGTCGCCGGAAATGCAGACCACGCTGTCGTGCTCGGTCTGTTTCTTGGCTGCGGCGAGTTTTTCGAGCAGCAGCTTTTCAGCCTCTTCCCAGGTGATTTCCCTGTAGCCGCCGTCCGAGTTGCGGAGCAGGGGCCGTTTGAGGCGGGCCGGGCTGTAGCGCATCTGGACTTCGGTGACGGCCAGCGCGGAGACGCCGCCGCCAAGCGGGCTCTCGGGATCGCTGAGGACGCGCACGGGACGTCCGCCCACGAGACGGATTTTGGTGGCTCCGGCGGCGGGACAGAGCTTGCTGACCGTGCGGACATAGGTGTTTTCGTGATTGCCGTATTGCAGGGAAGGGATCCACGGCCAGTTTTGCGACCAGATGGAGATGTCGTCCAAACCCTTCCAGACCACAGGAGTCGCCAGCGTACCCACGGCGGCCCCGCCGATGAATTTCAGAAAGCCTCGTCTGTCAAGCATTGGCGTCTCCTTACTTGTGGCAGACAAAGCATGCGTTGCTGGCATTGGTGCTGCCAAGGTGATTGGGATTGGCATGACATGCTTCGCACTGCCACATCTTCATGGTGTTCTGGCTGTAGCCGGAGATCCTGTTCTCGCGGAACACGGGCGGCTTTTTGCTGGAAGCCATGTCGAGATGGCACGTGGAGCAAAGCTCCCGCTCGGAGAACTCATGACAGTTGTTACAGGTTGCCAGCGAGTGCACGGCATGGCTGAAGAACACGTTGTCAGGCTGCTTCTGGTAGACTTTCCAGTCCACTTCCTTGCCCTTCTTGACGTATTCGTTGAAGAAGACCCGTTCGGCCTCGCTTTTGCCGAGCATCTGCGAATGGCAGACAGCACAGTCCTTTGTAGAGGGCAGGGCGTCGAACGTCCCGTCCGCACGGAGATGGTGACAGACCGAGCAGTCCAGAGAAGCATCCTTGAGATGCGTCTCATGGCTGAACTGCACGGGTTGATCCTGTCTGCTGAACAAAAGTTCCGGGAAAATCCACCAGCCAAACACGAGCGCAACGACAAGACCGACGATGAACGGTGCGGGACCGAATTCAAGTCGTTTTGCCAGACTGCGGGCCTTCTCGTGGGAAGGCGCGTTGTTCTGCCTATCCTCCATACCCTTCGCCTCTTGAAATGGTTGTGTTGCTGAAAACCATTCGCCTCTTGGCCGCGACACGTCATGAGACAGGAAAACCGTCCTTGGCGCCTCTTCCCACAGGGGAACGGACGCGCTTTTTCACCGTCATCATGGTGTAGGCGACCGGGCAAACACGTGTCAAGACGCAAGGCATGGCAAGCGCTTGGCAACATGTGGCCCCGGTCGGCCGCCGCCGGCCGAACATGCCGTCCTGACAAAAAACGTCCGATCAAAAAAGCATGTGGTTCCTGAAAAGCGTTCTTGCGGAACGCATTCCTTTTTCAGGAGATTCTGGGTGGGTCCGAAATGTGCTTTTTTTCTCGAAGTATGCGAATTCTGTCAAAATCGTCATACCGTACAATATATCACCCGTGTTGGAAAGGCTAAAAAAATGTAAAAAAACGGTATGAGATTTTTATGAAATCGAAAGCTTCCACGGGAACAGCAAGGGAAGGAAGGGAAAAACAAGGCGGTTCGGCGGCGGGGAGGCGCCTCTGTTTCCACTTGACCCACGGGCCGCTCCGCTTTATGACGTTCAGTACTTGTCGTTCGCTTGACGAGCGGCATGAGCGGAAGGGTGGCAGAGCGGCTTAATGCGGCGGTCTTGAAAACCGTTGACGTCGTGAGGCGTCCGGGGGTTCAAATCCCTCCCCTTCCGCCAAAACTCTTTCCATATTTTTCAAAGTAGTCCATAACAGCTTGAAATAAAGCGGTTATGGATTTTTTTATTGCCAAGAGCACTCGAAAAACACGGCAAGCCGCTCGCGCAGGGGGATACAGGGATGGTGAAAAGCAATCTTGCCAAACTGATGAAAGAGAAAAAACTGACGTATCGGCGTCTTGCGGAGCTTTCCGGCGTCGCGGGAGAGACGATAAACAGGGCTCGGGGAACCTTGATTTATGAATGCAAACTGTCCACGCTTGACGCATTGGCTAAGGTCTTGGATGTCAACATCAAGGACTTGTTTGATGAGGACTAGGTGTCAGACGCAGTATATAGAGGCTGCACGTATCCTGTCCCTATGCTTTTCGGATAAGCCCTGACTTCAGCAATTCCCCGCCTAGACTTTCTGCATGACCCACGCCAGCCGTCCAAGAATCCGGCCCGTCAGGTCTTCCTGAATCCGAATTTCCGGGTAAGCGGGGTTTTCCGCCCGCAGCACAAAGCATTTTTCCTTCCGATCCCAAGCCAGCCTTCTCAAGATGATCCCTTCATAGGGAAGCAGTACCGCAAACAGTTCTCCGCTTGCGGGATGGCTTGCGGCTGTGTCGATGCCGACATAAGCGCCGCAGCGCGCTGTGGGGGCGGCTGATTCGTTGTCCATTTCCAGAACGATGATCCCTTCTCGGGCGTATGGCTTGGGGAGGGCGATCTTTCCTATCGGTTGAAGTGCCGCCGCTGGTGAGGCGGTTTTCGTGCTGTCGCCGCACATGGCGTACACCGGGGCAAGCGCCGATTGCGCCAGAGGCGATCCCAACAAGCCGGGATCTATGGGCGGCCCGTCCCCGTCGCTGGGGACGTATCCGGCCTCTGTGCGCAGGTATACCGGGCCGTTGCCTTTCTTGAGCCAATCGGGATTCACTCCCAGTTTTTCAAACAATTTCAGGTACCAGTCCGCCGGGATGGATTGCCGTCTCTTGGCTTCGGCTACGCTGGATTGGCTGACTTCAAGTAACTTGGCTAGTTCGGTCTGTGTCTGGGTGCGCGACACGGTTTTAATCCGAGCCATCGTCTCTTCATAAAGAAGATTCAACTTGCTCTCTCCGTTGATAAAAAGAGTTTAAATAAATCATCCTTAGTTCAGAAAATATAATGTTGTTGGGTTAATTCAAAGCGTGGTTTAGACCGTCTAGCCTGATTCGATATTTTCTGGCAATTATTTTTAATGAGTAAAAAAGCGTATATTTTTAGTCAGTTATTTCGAGATGTTCGGATGAACAGTGGACTTTCACAGTGGATTGTCTCTGTTAAAGCCGGAACTCATCTGAGCAATGTCAACCAAATTGAAGCAGGCCATCAAGAGCCACGCGTCCATGTGGCGGTACGGCTTGTTGCCGCATGTGATGTAGATTTAAACTCTTTTTTTTCGAAATTAACTGAAGAAATGAAGCTGTGCACATCTTCTGAGCGAATAGCCCCGTACCTTTTCGAATCTCTAAAGGAGGACATGTTTTCCCGCACTCCCGAACCTCATGAGGTTTCCGGTTATGGGGAGTTGCTGCGGTACTGTCGATTACAGAGAGGAGTGTCTCAAAAGCGCATAGCAAAGAATATCCATTATGATTTAAGAAGCCTGCAACGTGTTGAGAAGGGAGAACAAGAGCCTCTGGTAACGACTGCGGTGAAATTGGTTGCTGCGATCGATGTACCGCCGGGACAGTTTTTTGAGCAGTTATGGTTTTTTTTGCCTCAAATTGGGTGAATACCAAGTATGATTTTAGCCATCTGGTATGATTTAAAATTTTGAGGCATCTGCTATGGCATGACTAAGAAAGTATGCATATTCGGTAGCCTTTTTCAGGAGGCTCGTTCTCAAACCGCTCTTTCGCAGTGGGAGATTTCCGTCAGAGCAGGGACACATCTCAGTAATGTGAATCAAGTAGAAGCGGGAAATCAAGAGCCTAACGTTATTCTTGCCGTAAAAATGCTTCTTGCCGTAAATGCCGACATACAAAGCTTCTTTATGGAGCTAGCCTCTCTTTTATCTCATTGTATCGATGTATCAAAAATTCCATCGCTATCCCAAAAAGAATTTCAGGAGCAGTTGAATTCCGTTCTGACACCACTCGAAGAAGCGGAAATTTTTGGAATGCTCCTTTCGCAATGTAGATCTGTTACAAAACTTTCCCAAAATTATATTTCTTCCATAGCAAAGTATGATCATAGAAGTCTCCAGAAGGTGGAAAAAGGAACGCAATTGCCTGGTATTATCAACGCTGTAAAGTTGGTTATGGCTACAGGTGTTGATGCTGGAGTCTTTTTTGATATTTTTAGTGAGAAGCTGGAGACAATAAAAGTAAAAAAAAGAATATGAGAGCAGGAACTGTAAAGCAATGTCTGTTCGGATCTGCACTTGTCAATATCCGGGAGTCTCTCCAGATATCGCAATACCAGCTTGCCAAAAGAACAGGTATCGCTGAGGAATACCTGAATAAGCTTGAAAACTCCAAGCGAGAGCCCAAAGCCCGGATGATCATTCGTCTTGGACGGGGGCTTGGCGTTTCTCCCGGTGACTTGCTGAACGAAATGGATCGGCTGATGCGCTTGGAAGAAGATGAGTAAGAAATCTTCTCCATGCCCGTTTGGAAAAATTCTCGTAACCGCCCGTGAAGAGCGTGGTATCACGCAATACCGGCTTGCACGGCTGGCAGGGCGTTCCATTCAGCAGATCAGCCAAATTGAACGCGGTGAAAGGGAACCCCAACTTTCAGCGCTGATTTTGCTCGCCCACGCGCTGGGCATGGAGCCGGGAACTTTGGTGAATGAGGCGGCAAAAGCCATGAGTGCCCAACAAGAGCCGATGGTGCCTGTTGAGTGAGAAAACTGAAAGAACGCCATGCCCTTTTGGAGAAGTTGTTCTTGCTGCCCGGATAGAGCAAGGTGTTTCACGCTATCGTTTGGCAAAATTGATCGGGCGCACCCCACAGCAGTTGGCCAAGCTGGAAAAAGGTGAAAACGAGCCTGTACTTTCCACAATTGTGGTGATCGCCCATGCTCTTGAGATAGAGCCTTGTATATTATTCCGTAAAACAGTTGAGCTGATGCCCTCCATCCCCGTGATAGAAGAGCCTGAGGGGGGTAGGGAGCAGCCTTGACTGAATAGCTTTGGAAAATCGACAGCATAGTGAAAAAAGTTCCCTACCTCAAAGCCGCTCTTGGTGAGCAACTGAAGAAAGCCCGGAAATCCATTCTCAAGCTTTCTCAAGAGCAAGTAGCCATAGCTCTTGGGACAGAGCGATCCTACGTATCTCGCATGGAGAGGGGCATCATTCTTCCCTCAATAAACGTGCTCATTTTGTTGGGTGAAATGTATGGGGTTCCCGCCTCCACACTTTTGTTGCGGACAGAACAAGCCTTATCAAATCATGTCTCCCCGCAGGAGTGAGAGCCTTTTCCGTGGCGCCGTTCCGTGCAAAATAAAGCGGGCCGATGAATATTCTCATCGGCCCGCTTCGTTTTGTTCCGTTTGCAGCGGATATTCCGGTTAGTCTTCTAGTTGCCGTCCATTTTGAGCAGCGTGTCGAGCGTCTTGAGGTCGGCGGAGAAATCGGTGACGTCGTTTTGCAGGAGCAGGGCGTGCTCCTTGGCAAAGGCGACCTTCAACCGGGCGAGCATGTCGTTGCTCCGGGCAAGGGCGCTGGCGACATCCGGGGATATGTCTTTGTCGTGGGCGAAACGCAGGTGCGTATCCACGATGCCGTGGGTGGCGGCGAGGTAGCGCTTGAGGAAACGCGCGCCGTGATCCACATCTCGCGGATCAGTAGCCATGCAGCCCAGAATGTTGTTGGCGGATTGCATGATGGCGCGCACGGAGGCTTGCGTCTCCGCAGGGAGGCCGGGCAGCTTGCATTCAAGTTCCGCGAGGGAAGTACGGGATGCCTTCATGGACGCCGGTTCATCCGGGGAGGGGGCTGGTTCTGGCTTCGGTTCCGGTTTGGGCTTGGGTGCCAGTTCCGCCGCACGCTTGCGGGCCAAGGCCCAGAGGACGCCCTGTCCCCCGGCGAGGAGGGCGCAAAACAGCATGGCAAGAGGCAGGGAAAGGGTTTGCCTCACTGAGAAGGCCATGATGAGCAACAGAGAAAACGGAACCCATTCCGTGCCCATGCGAAAGGATTTCACCAGAAGGCGCTGTACCCATGACTGCAAGCCTCCCCAGAACAGCGCATACGGGAACGGCATACCGAAAAGGATCAGCAAGACGGCCAGCCCCGCGCCGGATACGGCGGGGACGATCCACGACGGTTTCCGGGATGCGCCGCGCGCGACGATGCAGATAAGGCCAAGGTAGACGCCAAGGGCGGCCTCGCCCGGATGTATTTGCGGAACATGGGTAGACAGAATCGCCCCAATGATGAACGCGCTGATATGAAAGAGGATACGCTTGAAGAACCGACGTATCGCATCCCAAAACGAACCCTTCGGTTCCTCGGCGTTCGGTCCGACCACCATATGTTCCTTTTCGCCTTCGTGCATGGATTACACCCTGGAGCCGATGCCGCCCTGTCCGGGGGCGCTCTGCCGCGTTTCCGTTCCGGATGCGGCGGCGATTTCTTCCCGGCTTTTGCGTGCGGCCAACGAGGTAAGCCTGTCCTTGAGTTCCGTTTCCATGACGGCCAGCTCTTTTTCAGCCGCCGCCCGCCGTTCCCGGCCTTCCTGCGCGATACGCAGGGTTTCCTCTATGGTGCCGATGAGCTTTTCGTGCACCTCGCGCAACGTTTCAATATCCACCACGGAACGCTCCACCTCGCGGGCCGTATCGACGGCGGCCTGTTCGAGCAGTTCCGCGTTGCTGCGCAACATGTCGTTGGTCGTGTCGGAGACGGTCTTCTGAAGCGCCGCCGCGTTCTTCTGACCGTGCAGGGAAAGGGCGAGGACCATCTGGCTTTTCCAGATGGGGATGGTGGCGAGTATGCTGGTCTGGATTTTTTCCGCCAGCGTCCTGTTGTTGCTCTGGATGATGCGTATCTGCGGCGCGGTCTGCACCGTGATGGTCCGCGAAAGCTGCAAATCGTGCAACCGCCGCTCGAAACGGTTGATCTGCTCCGAAAGGTCGCGGACTTGCTGCGCCTCCATGAGATCGCCGGACGCATCCGCCTGCGCCTTGAGGCGCGGCAGTTCCACAGTACGCGCCTCTTCCAATTTGCGCTTGCCCGCTTCAATGTACGCCGTCAATTCCGCGTGGAACCGCGCATTGTGCTCATAGAGCATCTCAAGCGTCTCGATGTCGCGGAGCAGGCCGATCATGGCCTCGTCCAGCTTGTCGACGATGATTTCGATCTGTTCCGAAAGGGTGTTGAACTTCGCCACCGTGCGCTTGGCGGAAGAGAACAGCGAGCCCACAAGCGGCAGCGACTGGAGGAACCCCGGCGAGCCCATGACTTCCGAGACGTTCACATCCTTCACTTTGAGCATAAGGTTGGTGAGCGATTCGCCGAGTTCCCCGGAATCCTTGGCCTGCACGCGGGAAAGGAGATCGTCCGCGAACCGGGAGATGCCCTGCATGGCCTCCGTCCCATACGTGACGGTCAGGGAGGGATCGGCGAGGTTTATCGAATCGGCGATGGATGCGATGCGTTGCTCCTCAGCCGTCGGGGGGACAACAATCGTGGTGGCAGATGTTTCCATAACAGGCTCTCTTTCATAAGACAGTATGCCTCTCAGTATCAGAGCGGCAGTGGTACGGCAAGGACTCCCTGTCCTTCTCAATGAAAGGCGGGGGCCTGCCGGTATCGGATACGGTGCAAGAGATGCTGGGGACGGCCGCCTTCGCCCGGATCGGGACGGCGGCCTCCATGAAAGTTCAGTACGCCAGCACTTCGTGCCCGTCTTCCGTGACCAGCACCATGATTTCCCACTGCGCGGAGGGCGCGCCGTCCGCCGTGCGGATCGTCCAGCCGTTCGCCTTGTCCAGGACAATGGCATCCTTGCCCATGTTGATCATCGGCTCGATGGTAAAGATCATGCCCGGAACCAGCAGCATGTCCGTGCCGCGCTTGGTGACGTAGCTGACGAAGGGCTCCTCATGGAACCGGATGCCCACGCCGTGCCCGCCCACTTCGCGGACCACGCTGTAGCCGTGCTTTTTCGCGTTGTCGTGCACGGCCTGCCCCATGTCGCCGAGGAAGCCCCACGGCTTCACTTCCTGCAATCCCAGCTCCACGCATTCGCGGGCCACGTCCACGAGCCGGCGCTTTTCCTTGCTGACCGTGCCGATGCAGAACATCCGCGAGGAGTCGGAAAAGTAGCTGTTGTAGATGGTCGAAACGTCCACATTGACGATGTCGCCGTCCTTGAGGGCCACATCGTCGGCGGGGATGCCGTGGCAGACTTCCTCATTGATGGAGGTGCAGGTGCTTTTGGGGAACCCGCGGTAGCCGAGCGGGGCGGGGACGCCGCCAAGCTCCTTGGTCTTTTCAAAAACCAGCCTGTCGATTTCGGCGGTGGTCATGCCCGCCTTGATGTGCGCCGCCACATGGTCAAGCACGGCGATGTTGATCTTGCCGCTTTCGCGGATGCCCACGACTTGTTCGGGCGTTTTGAGGATGCTTCTGGGCGGGACAAGGTGCCCCTGATGGGCGTATTCGGTGATCCGGGCGTCGTATGGCGTGCGTGCGGCCTTGCGTTTGCGGCTTCCGCACCAGCTTGGCGTCTTGCGGTTTCGTTTCTGATCCACGTCTTTCTCCGATCTCTTTGGGCTGTGCGGGGAAGGGGGGCGCAACAGGAGGAAATCCCGCACAAAAAGCGAGTAGAGCATACTCCGCCCGGCCCGCATTGTCGAATCCGGGCGGAAGAGGCGGTTTTTAAATTGACATATCAAGGTATAGTGATATAGCCTCCACTTCACGCGGCAACACGCTTCATTTACGGCCCCTTGGCGGAGATGCCCCGCCGTCCGGAAAGGACGGATGCCCACGGGAAACGCCGCCGGGAATGCGAAGCGCCCCCGTCCGCAGGTTGCGGAGGGAAACATCTTGAACGGAGAGAACAATGGAAATCGAAACGCAATGCCTGTATGCCGGGTATTCCCCGAAAAACGGCGAGCCGCAGACCTTGCCCATCTGTCAGAGCACGACGTTCAAATACGAGTCCACCGAGCAGGTCAGCAAGCTGTTCGACCTTGAGGAAGCCGGGTTCTTCTATACCCGTCTCGGCAATCCCACCGTGGACGCCGTCGAGCAGAAGATCGCCATGCTGGAAGGCGGGGTAGGGGCGTTGTGCACCGCTTCCGGGCAGGCCGCGACCACGTTTTCCATCCTGACCCTTGCCGCCGCCGGGGATCATATCGTCAGTTCCTCCGCCATCTACGGCGGCTCGCTGAACCTGTTCGCCGTGACGCTCAAGAGGCTTGGCATTGAAGTGACTTTCGTGTCGCCGGAAGCCTCCGAAGACGAGATTCAGGCCGCGTTCCGCCCCAACACCAAGGCGCTGTTCGGCGAGACCATCGCCAACCCGAGCATTGAAGTGCTGGATATCGAAAAGTTCGCCCGCATCGCCCATAGGAACGGCGTGCCGCTGATCGTGGACAACACGTTCGCCACGCCGGTTCTGTGCCGCCCCATTGAATTTGGGGCGGACATCGTGGTGCATTCGACCACCAAATACATGGACGGGCACGCCCTGCAAATGGGCGGGGTGATTGTGGACGGCGGCACCTTCGACTGGACGAACGGCAAGTTCCCGGAATTCACCGAGCCCGACGACTCCTATCACGGGACCATCTATACGCAGGCATTCGGCAAGGCTGCCTATATTGTCAAGGCGCGTACGCAGATGATGCGGGATATGGGTGCCTGTCAGACGCCGTTCGGGGCCTTTCTGATCAATCAGGGCCTTGAAACCCTGCCCCTGCGCATTGAGCGCCATAGCCAGAATGCCGATGCCGTCGCCCACTGGCTCGAGAAGCACGACAAGATCGAGTCCGTAAGCTACCCCACGCTGGAGGGTAACCCTTACAAGGAGCGGGCCGCCAAATACCTGCCCAACGGGTGCAGCGGCGTGATTTCCTTCTCGCTCAAGGGCGGGCGCGAAGCCGGGGCCCGGTTCATCGACAGCCTCAAGATGGCCTCCCTGCTCGTGCATGTGGCGGACATCCGTACCTGCGTGCTGCATCCCGCCAGCTCCACGCACCGCCAGCTCACCGACGAGCAGCTTGTCAGCGCCGGGATCACCCCCGGCATGGTGCGGCTCTCCGTCGGCATCGAGAATATCAAGGACATCCTCGCCGATCTGGAACAGGCTTTGGCGAAGGCGTAAGTTGACTTGGGGAGGGGGAAGGGCCCCTTTTGGAAAAGGGGCCCTTCCCCCTCCCCAAACCC
>NZ_JNJP01000092.1 GCF_000701705.1 Bilophila wadsworthia ATCC 49260
GGGAGGGAGCTTTCTTTAGAAAGCTCCCTCCCCTTCCCCCACATCTTCAATCAATCTCTCGACTCAAGCCACAACAGACGCAGCCCTTCGAGGACAAGATCAGGACGGACGAGATCGAAGCAATCCACGACGCGGGCAACATCCGGGGCAAAGCCGCCGGTGGCGACGAACGCGACCGGCCCTTCGAGCGTCTTGGTCAGGCGCGCATACAGCCCCTCGGTCATGGACGCGAAGCCGAACAGGAAGCCGTGGTTCAGGCTCGTCACCGTGCTCCGTCCTACAATGGGCACATCCGCGTGCGCCGTCAGCGCAATACGCGGAAGCTGCGCCGTGCGCGTAGCCAGCGCTCCGAGCGAGGACATGACGCCGGGGCAGATCAGGCCGCCAAGGTAAGCGTTTCCGGTAACGCAGTCGAAGTTCGTCGCCGTGCCGTAGTCCACGGATACCACGGAACGGACATCCGGCAGCAGGCGGCGTGCCCCGAAAGCCCCGACGAGACGGTCGGCCCCCACTTCATTGGGCCGCTCATAGCGGTTTTCCAGCGGAATGGGTAAATCCCGGTGCGCGAACCGGGGCGTCAGCTCAAGGAAACGTTCGCAGGCATGGGCCACCAGCGGGTTCATGCCGGGGACGACCGAACTGATCACGCACCCGTCGAGCGCCACATTGCCCGGCCCGGTCCCGGGCGTGCCGAATCCGGCATGACCGAGCAGATAGGCAAGCTGAAGGCCAAGCCCGTCGCCGCTCTGCTGGGTATCCGTAGGCAGCGTATAGGAGGCCACAAGCCCCTCTATGCCCGCTACGCCTATCTTCAGGGACGTATTGCCGATGTCGATGAGCAGCGCGTGCATGGCTACTTGTCCCACGTATGGGGGGCCGCTTCGCGCTTCCAGTCGGCAACGGCCTGCCGGACTTCCTCGGCCTTGGCCGGGTCGTCAAGTTTCTTGTAATGCTCGGCGAAGACATGCAGGTACGTCGCGCCGCGCGGCGAGAAAAGCCCCTTCACCCGGCACCACATCGGATCGAGCGCCTCCACGAAATCCTCGAGGATGGTGTTGGTGATGCTTTCCATAAAGGACTGGTGGTTGCGGTAGGCGAACATATACAGCTTGAAGCTCTTGGATTCCACACACTTCTGATCGGGGATGAACTCCACCACAATCGTGCCGAAGTCGGGCTGCCCTGTCACGGGGCACAGGGACGTATATTCGGGAAACGCCATGCTGACGACATACGGACGATACGGGAAGCGATTGGGGAAGACTTCCAAAAGGCTGACGCTCGGGCCGCCTTCGGGCTGCGGAAGGCGACCGGTGCCGAGAACTGTAAGCTGAGCGGTCTGGTCGCCGCCGTTGGTCATGGTCATGCAAAAACTCCTTGGGGCCGGCCTGAACCGGCAAAGGCTACGGAAAACGCTCTCAAAAGCATTCCGCGCTTGTCTGTGAAAGTAAGGGAGGATACAACAGGCTGAACCGTCGCACAAGTGACGGCGGCCCCCGCGTATACGCGGCCCATCGCATGGATTGGCTTCATTATGGAAATGGAGAGCAGCAGCCCTGTGCATACGCGGCCCATCGGATTCCGCTCCCTGAGCGTGGACCCGCCCCGTGTCCGCAGAGAGCACTCAGCTCCTCGACCTCGACGCGGGAAGGGGTTCGCCCCTGCGTTCGCGGAGAGCCCACCTGATGCCGGAACCCTTCGGTTGGTTTTCAGGTTCGCCCCGTCCACGGAGAATATGCCGCGATGGGCGGCACGCCGCTGCGAATGCGCAGGCCCTTTTGTCCTCAGCCATCTTCATCCAACGCCCGTTGGCATCATACAGGAGGTTCCCGTGACCGAAACGATCTACACCCTCAGCCTGCACGCCTGCGCCGAAGGCGATATCCTGCCGCTTGCCTTCCTGCCCGCCACCGCCGCTCCCGCACCGTTTGCGGTTCACGGCATGGCGGCCCGCCCCCTTCCCGACGGCAACCGGGACTGGCGTGTGGGGACCTGCCTTTATGACGCTTCGGGCGTCGCCCGGCTCAAGGTCACGGGCCGGATGTTCCTGCCTCACTCCATCCTTGCCTTGGATGCTCCGCACACCCAGATATGTCCGCTGCTTGAGGCGCTCACGCCCATCGAGGCCGGAACGCGGACCTTGGCCGCACGCCGCGAACACTGGGCCTTGGCGTGGATTACCCTTTCCGACAAAGGAGCCGCCGGGCTGCGCGTGGACGAAAGCGGGCCGCTCATGGCCGCCGACACCCGCGCCAAACTCCCGCTCTGCCACGAACAGGGCTTTATGATCCCGGACGATCCGCAGACGCTGCGCCCCCTTGTCATGGAACTGGCGCTCGGTCAGGGATACGATCTCATCCTTACCAGCGGCGGCACAGGGCTCGCCCCACGCGACACCACACCCGAGGCGCTGCTCCCGATCTTTGAGCGCCGCCTGCCGGGTTTCGAACAGGCGATGATGCAGGCCAGCCTCGCCAAGACGCCCACCGCCGCCATTTCCCGCGCCGTCGCCGGGACGCTCGGACGCACCATCGTCATTACCCTCCCCGGCAGCCGCAAAGCGGTTTCCGAAAACCTCGCCGCCATTCTTCCCGCCCTCGGCCATGCCCTTGAAAAACTGCATGGCGATCCCTCCGATTGCGGGAAACGAGCATAAGCCACGGCAAGTTGAATCATCCCAATATACAGACAACAACGCATACCCGCTGTCAGACCAGCATATGTTGCTTTTGGCACCCCATACCAGTCTTCATCGGACAATCGGAGAAAGGAGAAAAGCAACATGCTGAGGCAGGCAACAGATGCGGATCTGAACCAGGTTGAAGAAGGGTATCAGAAACATTTTCTGCATGAGAAGGAACACGGAGCCTTCACTGTTTTTCAAGAGGGCGTGTATCCGACAAGAGCGGATGCGGCGAAAGCCCTGTCAAAGGGGGCATTGCATGTCTATGAAGAGAATGGGGACATATTGGGGAGTATCATTGTCGATAGGAACCAGCCGGATGAATATGAAACGATAGATTGGCCAAGCCGCGCCCCTGCCGAGAAGGTGATGGTCATTCATCTGGTCATGGTATGCCCTGAAGCCGCAGGGAAAGGCATCGGCACCTCTCTCGTCAAGTATGCGATGGAAAGAGCGCGGCAACATTCCTGCGAAACGGTAAGGCTTGATACGGGAGCGCAAAACATTCCCGCCGCTTCGCTCTACAAAAAGTTGGGGTTTCAACTGGCTGAAACGGGCACGATGAAAGTCGGCGGGGTGATCTCCCATACTGGGCACCTCTTTTTTGAAAAGATGTTATAAGCGGACGAACATTCCATTTCAGATGACGGCGGTGCCCCCTCACCGCCCTCCTTTACGCTGCCGGCGCAGCACGGCTTTGCCCTTCCGTTTCCTACTCCATCCTTGCGGGCCGCAAGGATGCTTTGCACTACGTGGGCTTTCCGCCTCCTTTGAACGGTGTTCGGGGCTTTCTCCTGCGCGGGCTTGCCGTTGAACACGGATGCCTGCGGAATTTCCAGCATTTCGGAGAGCCTTTTCCGCCCCCCGTCCCCCTCTTTTTCCTTGTGGGGCGGGACGGGTTGCGGTAGAGATGCGGTTTGAGCAAGGAGCATATCATGATTACAGCACACCCCAAGGTGCGCATCCAGTACCTGCGGGATTCGCAGGCCGTGTACACGGCGAACGGGGACGAAGGCTTGCGGTACGCCACTTCAGGTTCCGTGGGCCTCGATCTGAGGGCCTGCCTTGAAGAAGACGAAGCCGCCATTCCGGCGGGCGGGCGTCTGGCCATCCCTTCCGGCATCGCCGTCGAACCGCTTACGCCGGGCATCGCCGGGTTCGTCTACTCGCGCAGCGGGCTCGGAGCCATGCAGGGCCTGACCGTGGCGCAGGGCGTCGGCGTCATTGATCCCGACTACCGCGGCGAAATCACCGTCGTCCTCCTCAATACGTCCAACGAGGAACGACGGCTCCGACGAGGAGACCGCATCGCGCAGCTCGTTTTCCAGCCCGCCTTGCAGGTGGAGCTTGAGGAATGCGAGACGCTGGGCGCCACCGGACGCGGCTCCGGGGGCTTCGGGCATACGGGAAAACACTAGACGGCCTTCACAGAACACGCCGTCGTACTTATATGAGCATTCCGGCGGCCGCCGGACAGGAGATACCATCATGACCACTTCCTCTCTCGATACGATCAAGGCCCGCGAAGAATCCCTTCTCTGCCGGACGTACGGTCGTTACCCTGTCAGCATCGCCAGCGGCAAAGGCTCCAGAGTCACCGACCTCGACGGCAAGGAGTACGTCGACCTGCTGGCCGGGATCGCGGTAACCAGCCTCGGCCACTGCAACGAGGAAATCGCTCAGGTCATCGAGAAACAGGCCCGCAAGCTCATCCATGTGAGCAATCTCTTCTATCAGGAAGAACAGCTTGAACTGGCCGAGGAACTGCTGTCCCTGAGCCACTTTGGAAAGGCGTTCTTCTGCAACTCCGGCGCGGAAGCCAACGAAGCGCAGATCAAGCTGGCCCGCCGCTACATGCAGCGGGTGAAGAACGTCGACGCCTACGAAATCATTACGCTGGACAAGGCGTTCCACGGCCGCACGTATGCGACGATGGCCGCCACGGGGCAGGAGCGTTTTCAAGACGGGTTCGCGCCCATCCCGGACGGCTTCAAGACCGTGCCGTGGGGCGATCTGAACGTGCTTGAGGCCGCTATTACGCCCAAAACCGCCGCCGTTCTCGTCGAAATCGTACAGGGCGAAGGCGGCATCCGGCCCATGCACGCCGAATACGCCAAGGGTATTGAAGCGCTCTGCCGCGAAAAGGGCATCCTCTTCCTCGTGGACGAGGTACAAGGCGGCCTGTTCCGTACCGGCAAGCCGTGGGCGTTCCAGCATTTCGATCTCAAGCCCGACGCCATTTCCTGCGCCAAGGCCCTCGCCAACGGCCTGCCCATGGGCGCTATGATGACCACCGACGAAGTCTCCAAAGGCTTTGTCGCAGGCAGCCACGCCACCACGTTCGGCGGCGGCGCCCTGACGTCCGCCGTGGCGGCCAAAGTCGTGCGGATCATGAAGCGCGATCATCTCGACGAGCGCGCGGCCAGCCTTGGCGGCGAGTTCATGGAGTCCATCCGCCGTATCAGCGAAAGCCACCCCGGAACGATTAAGGAAGTGCGCGGCCTCGGCCTCATGATCGGCATCGAGCTGGCCTTCCCCGCGAAGGCCGTTTGGGAAGAGCTCATCCGCCGCGGCTTTATCTGCAACCTGTCCCACGAAGTCGTCCTGCGCCTTCTCCCGGCCCTCAACATCCCGGAAGAAGATCTGCGCGCCTTCGCGGACACGTTGGAAGACATCCTCGCAAACATCAAAAAGTAGCGTGCCGTTTTCTGCGAGAAGAGGTACGGGGCGCTTTGGCCCCGCCTCTCCGTCCGTCAATTGAGAGGGTAGGTTGGAAGGGGCCTTCCCCAAAGAGGCCCTCTTCCCCATACCCCTTTTCTTTATAAAGGATTTCAGGATGATCGTCGATCATATCAACAACTGGCGGCGTTACGGTTTCGGCCCGGCATGGGAAGAAACGATGCGCTGGCTCGAAAACTACGCGCCCGGCGGTTCCGGTTCCCTTGCGGACCTCACGGATGGCACGCATCCTCTGACGGACGGTTTCGTCAGCGTTGCCACACTGACTTCGCGCCCGCTTTCCGGCAGCCTCTACGAATGCCATAAGCGCTTCTGCGATGTGCAGATGGTGGTGGAAGGCCAGGAATGGCTGTTCAACGCCGCCACAACGGGCCTCTCCCTCGACGGCCCATTTGATGACCAGCGGGACGTGGGCTTTTTCCAGCCCGCTCCGGCGGAAGTCAGCCGGGTTACGCTTTCGCCCGGCACCTTTGCCCTGCTCTTCCCGTGGGACGCGCATCTTCCGGCCATCGCGGTGGACGGAGTACCGGCCCCCTTGCGCAAGTGCGTGGGCAAAATTCCCTTCGAGTCGCTGCGCCTTTCATAAAACTACTTGCAACGCGAACGATTTTCGGGCAAACCTGCGGCCTTCCCGGGGGAAGGTCTGGCCCGTCTTGAGGGACTCCCCCTGCTTCACGTTAAAGTAAAGAGGACACGAATGGACATTTTCGATCAGGCGCAGGAACTGGAACGGCTCGCACGCGAAACCGCCCTCCAGCGCGCCCGTTCTTCACAGTACTGGGAAGGGCCGGAGTGGATCGACGGTCAGGCCTGCTGCCGTGAATGCGGCGAGCCCATTCCCCAGAAACGTCTGGAAGCCCTGCCCGGCGTCGGCCTGTGCCGCGCCTGCCAAGAAGAACGGGAACGTGAAGGCTTCTGATTCCCGCACAACATCCGGGGGAGGGCCTCACCTCCCCCTTACCCATTCCCGCGTCCGCGAACGCCGGTTTTTCCGGGATACGCCGTGACAATACCCCCGCCTCCCCAATCAAGAAACATCCCCCTCGGCCCCGTACCGCGCTGGCTCCTCGGCCTTCTGCTCGGCATAGCGACCTACGCCGTGGCCTTCCTGCTGCGCTTTCAGGAGTGGCCGTCGTGGCAGGATGTGGAATACCGCCTTGGTAATGAAATGCTCCTCGCCACGCACGACGCCTACCACTGGGTCGCCGGGGCTGAGGGGTTTGAATTCGGCGCCGGACATCCCATGTCCGAACTGCTCCGTATCCTCGCCCTGATTACAGGCGCCGAGCCCGCGCAGGTCGCCTTCTGGCTGCCTCCGGTCATGGCCAGCCTCGTGGCTCTGCTCATCTTCCTGTGGGCGTGGGGCATGGGCAGCATGGAGGCCGGTTTCTGCGCCGGCATCCTCGCCTCGCTCTCGCCGGGCTTCCTTGCCCGTACCATGCTCGGCTATGCCGACACCGACCTCGTTACCCTGTTCCTGCCCCTGCTTATCGGGCTGGCCCCGGCTGTATGGGTCATGCATTTCCTCCGCCACCCGCTGGCCCTGCCGTTTCGTTGGTTCCAGCGCTGGACGAAACGCCCCATCCCCATTGCGCTGGACGCTCCGGGCCATCAGCCGTACGCGCCTATCTCGGCCTTCTGGGTGTTCGCCCTCAGCGCAAGCGGGCTGCTCGCCTGGTGGTCTCAGGAATGGCATTCCATGTTCCCGTACATCGTGCGCTATAATGTGGCCTTGATCGGCTGCATGGCGCTTCTACTGGCCCGCCCGGGCGAACGCCGCACGGCCCTGCTCGCAGGGCTCGCCTATGCCCTGCCCGCGCTCGGAGGCCCCACTGGAGCGATGTTCCCGCTCACGCTTCTCATCGCCATCATGGGCCGCGAACGCCAATTCGTGGCGCAGCTCCACCGCCCCGCCGTACTGGCGGCGTTCTGGCTGATGGCGGCAGCGCTGCTTGTCGATCTGAGCGTGTTGAGCACGATGCTCCACCATGTGCAAGGCTACCTCAAGCGCGCCGGGGATGCCGTGGCTACGGGCACGCCCGATCCGCTGGTCTTCCCGTCCGTAGCCCAGTCGATCATCGAGATCCAAGATCTCACACTGACCGAAATCTTGGTTTATTTCCATCCGTGGCAACCCATTGCTATCCTCGGGCTGCTCGGATTCCTGTTCGTGCTTTGCGCCCGTTCCGGGGCACTCTTCCTTGTGCCGCTGGCCTTGCTGGCCTTGCTCAGCACCAAGATGGGCGGACGGATGGTCATGTTCGGCGCGCCTATCGTCGCCATCGGGCTGACCCTGCCCGTGGACTGGCTGGCCTGCGCCCTCGGGGACGTCCGGGCGAAGACCACTCGCAAGGTGTTCTTCCTCGCCTGCCTCATATTGGCCGGGCTCATCCTCCTTGTACCGAGCTGCCGGGAAACCATGATCGAGCTCTGGAACTCACTCGGATGGCTCCATTTCGTGATCATGGGGTGCCTTCTCGCCATGTTCGTCATCGGGCTCGGGCGCCAGCGGGGCTGGCGCCTGACCCGCACGCTTGACATGATCGGGCCGCACCTGCTCTACCGCTCGGCGGCGGTCATCCTCATGCTCGCCATCGTGATCCCTCCGCTTGCGGATCTCGTACCCGCCATGACCCACGGCCCCATCCTCAACCGCCGCCACGCCGCCGGACTGCGCGAACTCCGCAAGGCCACCCCCGAAGACGCCATGATCTGGCATTGGTGGGACTGGGGATACGCGGCGCACCATTTTTCGCGGCGCGACACCATCGCCGACGGTGCGGAACACGGCGGGCCTTCGCTCTATCTTCCCGCAGCCGTCTATGCCACGGACGATCCGCGTTTCGCCCGCCAGATCATCAAATATACCGCTGCAAAAGGGAATGTTCCCGGCAACGTGTTCAAAGGTTTGACGGCGTCTCAGGCCGCGGACATGATCACATGGCTGAACAACCCAAACAACCCGCTCATTCAGGCCGACGGCAAGCAGTATCTTGTGCTCAGCTTCGACATGCTGGATCTCGGCTTCTGGATTTCCACCTTCGGAAGCTGGAACTTCCTGTCCAAGGAAGGCCGGGGCTACGCCATCAGCATCGTCCCGCAGGCGCTTTCCTACCGTCTCGATAAGGGGGAGGTGGTGATGAAGGGGAGCAACATCAATGTCCCCGCCGCCAGTATCGACGTCTTTTCCGACGGGCAGCTCGATCACCGTGACTACGTGACGCCGCCCGAGTACCTGCCCGACAACGCCGCCATCAAGGCATGGAAGGAAGACATGGAGCGCCGCCGCAACGTACACTTCATGTTCAACCGCGTGACCGGAGAAAAGCTCGTCATCGACGACCGCATGTACAACACCCTTATGGTGCAGCTTCTTATCTGCGATCCCGGCGATCCGCGCTTCGCTCCCTATTTCCGGCTCATCTTTGACAACGTCTTCTGCCGTGTTTACGAAGTGTTATAGAAAAGCAAAAACGTGGGCCCCTTCCGAAGGGGGCCATTTTATGACAGAAAAGCCTTCCCCAATACGGGGAAGGCTTTTCTGTCATAATAACATCTTTGAAAGAGGAGCGGATGGGGTTTGGGGAAGGAGAGGAGAAAGCGTGGGGCGCCCCCCCTTTCTCCAGAAAAGCTTCCTCCCTTTCCCCCATTTTCCCCTACTTCACAAACAGCATCTCCTGATAGCTCGGGAGAGGCCACAGATCTTCGGGAACGATCGTCTCGAGATGATCGGCAAGGGTGCGGATGGCATTCATGGCCGGAATGACCACAGTGCACTTGTGATGCGCTTCCTGCACAGGATCTTCAATCTTCATGTCCACATTGTTTTCGAGGTGCTCAAGCCCCTCGCGGAGTTTGCGCAGGGTGTCGTCGATGTCGTCGAGCAACACGGTGTCGGGTTCGCGGTTCAAGGCGCGCATGTCGAGGCAGGCACGGAGCAATTCCTGCTGGAAACGCAGCCCGGCGGGGTAGATGATGGTCCGGCCCATACGGATGACGAGGTTCGCTTCGGCGCGGATCGTCTTGCAGTACTGTTCGATATAGATTTCCTGACGTGCCTTGAGCTCCTGACGCGACAGCACGTTATACCGGCTGTAGAGATCCACCACATCGGGGCTGGTGTACACCATCAGGGCTTCGGGCGTGGTCCGGTAGTTGGGCAGGCCGCGCCGCTCCGCTTCCTGGTGCCAGATTTCGGAATAGCCGTCGCCGTTGAAGATGACCGCGCTGTGCTCCTCCACAATCTCCTGGATGAGCTTGCCCACGGCGGCGTGGAGCTTTTCGGGATCGCCGCCGGAGAGCTTTTCGAGGCGGGTGGCGGCATAGTCCAAGGAGTCGGACATGATGGTGTTCAGAGCCGTCTGAGAGGCCGAGGCGGGCATACTGGAGCCGAGCGCGCGGAACTCGAAGCGGTTGCCGGTAAACGCGAAGGGGCTCGTACGGTTGCGGTCGCCGGGATCGGCGGGCAGAGGCGGCAGCGTATCCACACCCACGTTCATCAGGCGCTTGCCCTTGGAGCCGCGAACCTGACCGACGCGGAACTGTTCCAGAATATCGGTGAGCTGATCCCCGAGGAACATGGACATGATGGCCGGCGGCGCTTCGTTGGCACCGAGGCGGTGATCGTTGGACGCGGCGGCGACGGTGGCGCGGAGCAGCCCCCCGTACTTGTGCAGGCCACGGATCGCGGCAACGAGGAACACGAGGAACATCGCGTTCTCATGCGGCGTCTCGCCTGGTTCGAAAAGGGTGCCGACTTCGGCGTTGCCGATGGAATAATTGAGGTGCTTGCCCGAACCGTTGATGCCGCTGAACGGCTTCTCGTGCAGGAGGCAGTGAAGGCCGTGCCTCTTGGCGACTTTCTTCAGCACGGTCATCATGAGCTGGTTGTGGTCGATGGCGAGGTTGGCCGTTTCGAACACCGGGGCGATCTCGTACTGGCTCGGAGCCACTTCGTTATGGTGCGTGCGGACCGGAACGCCGAGCTTGTAGAGTTCGCGCTCGGCCTCCGTGATGCAGCTCATGACGCGGCGGGGCATGACGCCGTAGTACTGATCTTCAAATTCCTGCCCCTTGGCCGGTTTCGCGCCGAACAGCGTACGCCCGGCGGTGAGCAGATCGGGACGGCCGAACACGAAGTTCCGGTCGATGAGGAAAAATTCCTGCTCCAGCCCGGAGTACGAAATGATGGGCAGGGAGGTCTTCTTGCCGAACAGCTTGAGGATACGGCTGGCCTGCTTGTTGAGGGCCTGATTGGAGCGCAGGAGCGGGGTCTTGCGGTCAAGCGCCACGCCCGTCCACGACAGGAAGGCCGTGGGGATGCACAGCACGATGCCGCTGCTGTTTTCCATAAGGTAGGCCGGGCTGGTCACGTCCCACGCGGTATAGCCGCGCGCCTCGAAGGTGCTGCGCAGGCCGCCGGAAGGGAAGCTTGAGCCGTCGGCTTCGCCCTGGCTCAGCATCTTGCCGCTGAATTCCGTGATCACGCCGCCGTTGCCGTCGGGCGAGAGGAAACCATCGTGCTTTTCGGCGGAATGGCCCGTCAGGGGATAAAATACGTGCGTGAAGTGGGTAGCGCCCTTCTCGATGGCCCAATCCTTCATGGTGGAAGCCACGATGTCCGCCAGCGAAGGATCGAGTTGGACCCCCTGCTCGATGGTCTTGCGCAGGGACTTGTAGACGATCCGGGGCAAGCGTTCCTTCATCACCTTGTCGCTGAAAACGTTGCTTCCGTAGATTTCAGTCGGCTTGGTGTCGGCATAGTTCAGGGGGGCGAGATCCGGTTTGTAGCTGGTAATGGCTCTAATGGCATTGCTGCGGGCGTTGCTTCCGCTCATGCGTCTGTACTCCTTGGGGGGATTGCTGTTTCGACGGAATGGGTGTTTATACTCCAACTGGCCGGTGAACGGAAGGGGCGAAAGAGGCCTTTTCCTTGCGTGATTGTTTCTGAAAAAGGATCTTGCCCCTCTTTACGAGCCTAGTGTTCTCAGGTATATGAAGGAACTCTACACAAGCTTGATGCGGTTCAGCCCGCATCGTGAAGACTGCCAGGAGGTAGTTTCTTGGAACAGAAGGACATCGAATATTTTCGTACGCTCCTCAACAATATGCTTGAAGAGGCGCAGCACAAGGGAGATTCCACGCTGGAGGACCTCACCGACAGCAACGAGCTCTTCGCTGATCCTGCCGACCGTGCGTCCGCCGAATCGGATCGCGCTTTCACACTGCGCATCCGTGACCGCGAACGCCGCCTGATCCGCAAGATCCAAGCCGCCATCCAGCGGCTGGACGAAGGGACCTACGGCATCTGCGAAGACTGCGGTGAAGATATCAGCATTCCCCGTCTCAAGGCCCGTCCCGTGACCAAGCTTTGCATCAACTGCAAGGCCCGTCAGGAAGAAGGGGAAAATATTCGGGGCGAGTAATTCTACAGCCCGCCAAAGTTCGCGCTTTGGCGGGCTCTTTCTCATCGGCGGGCCCGCCCGTCTCCCAAACTCACGAGGCTTTGCATGGACTGCCATGTGTTCCGTCGCCTGTGCGACGAGCTTGCGCCTGCGCTCATGGGTTGCCGGATCGAAAAAATCCACCGCCCGGCCAAGGATGTGACCCTGTTCACGCTCTACGGCACAGGCGGCAAACGTTTCCTGTTTCTTCGCGCGGGCCGCAAGGCTCCCTTCCTTTTCCTTTCGACGCACAAAATCCCCGTCGGCAGCGCACCGCCGGCCGATATCATGCGGCTGCGCAAATACCTTGCGGATCGCCGGATCATCGACGTGCTGCCCGACTGGGTGGGGCGCCGCCTTTACCTTCATGTCAACGCCGATACCGAATGCTGGCTTACGCTCGATCTGCGGGAAGGCCCCTCGTTGCTTTTCGACGCGCCGCCTGAGCCTGAAATTCCGGCATGGCCCGATCCCGCGCACTGGGCCGAAGCCTGTGAAGGCGACGGCTGGCGGAACTGGCCGGTCATCACGCCGCCCTTGCGCCGTACCCTCCCTTTGCTCCCGCCCGACGAACAAGCCGCCCTGCTCCTCGATCTGGAGGCCGGAGGCGGAGATCTTTTCCTTTACGAGAACGCCGCCGGGGAACGCGAGCTTTCCGCATGGCCCCTGCCGCCCGAACGACGCCGCGACGCCGACGGCACGCCGCGTGAGGAACTGGTGGTCGAGGATGCCATCCGGGCGTGCGCAGCAGCCGGGGAAGCGCAAGTCCTGCGCGGCATCGCGGCCCTCTCTCGGGCCGAAGCGGCCAAACCCCATCAGGCCGAGGCCAACCGCCTGCGCAAACTCCTGCTCAAGCTGGAGAGCGAAAAAAAACGCCTCAGCGACATGGTTGCGGCACAGGATGCCGCCCGCCTGCTCCAATCGCAGCTTTACCGTTTTTCTGCGGAGGAAAAACACGCCTCCGTCACGCTGGACGGGGCCGGAGGGCCTGTCGATCTTGCCCTCGATCCCCGCCTCACCGTCCGTGAAAACATGGCGTCGCTGTTCCACAAGGCCAGCCGGGGCAAGCGAGGCCTTTCCATGCTTGAAGGCCGCTTTGCCGCCGTACAGGCCGATCTGGCCCGTGCGGAGCAAGCCGGGCTCATGGCACAAGCCGCGACGTCCGCGCCGACGCCCGCCAACGCACCCTCTCCCGCCGCGCCGCAGTTCCGCGCTCCGGAATTGCCCAAGAACGTACAGCCGTTCCGCAGCAGCGACGGCTTCCTGCTCCTTCGGGGCCGCGACGCCAAGGGGAACGCCCAGCTTCTCAAGCTGGCAGCCCCGCACGATCTCTGGATGCATACCGGCGGTGGGCCGGGCGCGCACATCCTGATCCGCCGGGATCACGCCGCGCAGGAAATTCCCTCCCGGACCATTTCCGAAGCCGCCATCCTTTCCGTGTTCAAGAGCTGGCGCAAGGACGAAACGCAGGTGGACGTCATCGCCGCGCTCGCCAAGTTCGTCCATCCCATACGCGGCGCGAAGCCCGGGACCGTCCGCATCGACCGTATGGAGCCCGCCATCATCGTCACGCCTGACCCTTCGCTGGAGGAAAAATTGGCGTTGTAAAGAAAATCGGGGGAAGGGAGGGAGGAACTTTCTGAGAAAGTTCCTCCCTC
>NZ_JNJP01000093.1 GCF_000701705.1 Bilophila wadsworthia ATCC 49260
AGGTCAGCGATTACAAGGGAGCGGCCATTCTCCAGCACCTTCTTCCCGAAGACGGCATCTTTCTGGCAGACGGAGGGTATGATGCGGCCTGGTTGCGGGAGTCTCTGAAAGCGAGGGGGATGACGGTCTGCATACCTCCTCGGAAAACCAGAAATGCAGCCTTTCCTTTCGACAAAACGCTGTATAAACGTCGGCATCTCATTGAAAATACGTTCAGCAAACTGAAGGACTGGCGGCGTATCGCAACACGTTATGACCGCTGTGCCCATACCTTTTTCTCAGCCATCTGCCTTGCTGTCTGTGTTATCTTTTATCTTCATTAACGAGTCCTGACCCTAGTAAGGATAAGTAGGGAAGAAATATTCTTGAATAACTTCTCCTCCGTAACGGTTTTATTGCTACTCTTGCTACGGAGTCATCTCAAATTTTAGCCTAAATATTGAAAACAGGGGGTGAAAATTTTTTAATCATGAAAAAAATTGGTTTTTATTTTTTAACATATTTATTTTATTGTGGGTTTAGCCCGTTGAAGGAGCGAAGAGACTGAAATAGAAAACCACCCGCTATGCGGGTGGAGACAAGTGTTATACACAAAAAAACACCTTTCCTGTACGCAGAAGTTGTTCAGGCTTCAGCGTAAGGGAAAGGTGTTTTTTATGGGAACCAAGGCCCAAAGTTTAGCTCACACCAAGTGGTTATGCAAGTATCATATCATTTTTACACCAAAATTTAGAAGGAAAATAATATTTCGCAACTACGTGAAAGTGTACGGGAAATTTTACGAGATTTATGCAAGCCCAAAGGAATAGATATTATAGGGGGCCATCTTATGCCCGATCATGTTCACATGCTGGTGAGTATCCCGCCAAAGATCAGCGTGTCGAGTTTCATGGGATATCTGAAGGGCAAAAGTTCCTTGATGATTTTTGATAGTCACGCAAACTTGAAGTACAAATTCGGCAACAGAAAATTTTGGGCCAAAAGGTTATTATGTGAGTACGGTAGGACTCAATGAATCAACGATAAAGAAATACATCCAGCAACAAGAACGGCATGACATCATGCAAGATAAGTTGACTACACGCGAGTATGCCAACCCCGTCAAAGGGTAAGCCAAAGTGATAACGGCACTGTTGAACAGAGTGAAAGCCAGCGCCTTTAGACGCTGCCGGTAACAAGTCCTTATGGGGCTGGAGAAAACCACCCGCTATGCGGGGGTATTATTATATTATTTTGTCTCAATTCGAACGCGAGGCCTTTAACTCTGGAGTCTATGAACTGATTTTTTGTGTTTCTAGGAAGTCCTATTTGTATCTTTATCACTCTGTTTTTACATGATAAATTGAGAACAGTTTTCTGTTGATTTCTGTCGATTTCTATTTTTCTTGTGTGCGGGAAAAGATGATTGGAGTGCAAAATGACAACAGCCAAGAGGCAAAAGATATGTTACGCGGGCGTCATTTTGAATGGTGGCCCGGTTGGATAGATACGGTGAAGAGCGGATGTCCTATATTCAGTATCGCTGGGGTGGAAGGGGGGCCAAAGAGATAGAAGAATCCGTAGGGAGGGAATCCGAAAGTATAGCCGCTTCTAAGGAGAAACGATATTCGCACCATGCGTACGGCTGGAATTGAGCAAGCCGACACGGAACGGCGCAGGCGGAGGAGGTCCGCACACCTGGCGAATGAAAGTCGGATAACCGTGGCAAGCCTTTGTGAAACGATACGAGGAAGCCAACGCGTGAAAGCCATCTATCGTACTAGACCGGAGCTATTATAAGTATTTTTTCAGGGTATTGGGCAGGGAATTTACGGAATTTTAGGAAAAGAACGGGAGTTGAGACATGGAAAGAGCCTGATTTTTGAAACCGCGTTGGGAAAAGCAAACCCCTTACAGATTGCTATCTGTAAGGGGTTGATTTCATGGTGCGCCCGGCGCGATTCGAACGCACGGCCTTTAGCTCCGGAGGCTAACGCTCTATCCGACTGAGCTACGGGCGCGGAGTTTCCCCGGAAGGGGACACTACAGAGTTGGGAAGCTAGCTCTTGTGCCGCGTCCTGTCAAGCTGTATGCTCCGGTACCGGGAGCGTGCTGCGGCTCGTTTGGTGTCGGAGCCGTGTTTTTGTGTCCATCCGTTTGTTACGCTTCCCCTTCTTTTTCTTTATCTTAAGGAGTATTCCATGAGCGTTTCCGTTACTTGGTACGGTCATTCCAATTTTAAGGTTTCTTGCGGCGACGTGACTGTTTTCATAGATCCCTTCTTCACGCATAACCCTTCCTGCCCCGTGACGTGGAATGAGGCCGGGAAGCCGGATTTGGTGCTCATCACCCATGATCACGGCGATCATACGGGTGACGCCGTGGCGATCTGCAAAAGCAGCGGCGCAACCTGCGGCTGCATCGTCGGCACGGCCGAACGCCTGATCGACGCCGGGATGCCGCAAGCCAGCATTCCCGCCGGGATCGGCTTCAATATCGGGGGCACCATCGAAGTGAAGGGCGTCCGGGTCACCATGACGCAGGCGTTCCATACTTCGGAATCCGGGGCCCCCGCAGGGTACGTCGTGACCATGCCGGACGGCTTTACCTTCTATCACGCGGGCGATACCGGCCTCTTCTCCTCGATGGAGCTGATAGGTTCGCTGTATCCGCTGGATCTGGCGCTGCTGCCCGTGGGCGGCTTCTTCACGATGGACGGGTTGCAGGCCGCCCATGCCGCGCGTCTGCTCAAGCCCAAGGCCGTGATCCCCATGCACTGGGGGACATTCCCGGTCCTTGCGAAGGACACCTCGGCCTTTGCGTCGCATCTCGCTTCCGTGGCTCCAGATGTCCGCCTGGTCTCCATGAAGCCCGGTGATAGCGCCGCGTTCTAATCACGGAGGTATCACATGACGCTCATCGAACACGGCGAACTGGTCCGCCGCGCTTTGGAATATGTGCAGGAAGAACGCTGCCGCCGCCCGGATGCGCCGCTTTCCTCCCTGCTTGACGAAGCGGGTATGCGCTTCAATCTGACGCCGCTGGATGCGGCCCAGCTTGCCCGCCTTTTTTCCGAAACAGGACAGGAGCCTTCCGCCCCGTGCAAACGCTAACTTTGTTCCCCTACAGGACGTTGCCCGATGCCTTCGCTTCTTCAGAGACAGATATTTAAAGAAATCGCCAACCTGTTCGTTCTCGCCGTGGGGGTGCTGCTGACGCTCATCCTCATCAGCCGGGCGGTGCAGATGCGGGAACTGTTTCTGGGGCTGGATCTCGGCATCTTGGATACCGTTCTGCTGTTCGGCTATATGACCCCGCTGTTCCTCATGCTGGTGATTCCCATCGCCTGTATGCTCAGCGTCTTCCTGACCTTCCTGCGCATGAGCACGGACCGCGAGCTGGTCGCCCTGCGTGCGGGGGGCATCAACATCTATCAGATGCTTCCCGCGCCGCTCCTGTTCAGTGTGATCTGCATGTTGCTGACGCTCTGGGTATCCCTGCATTGGCTGGCGTGGGGCATGGGGCATTTCCGGGAAACGATCCTTGAAATCGCCAATACACGCGCCCGTGTCGTGGTGCAGCCCGGCGTCTTCAATACGGACTTCCCCAATCTGGTGCTTTTCGCCCGGCAGGTGAACCCCGGTGACGGGGATATGTCGCAGGTTCTGGTGGACGACCGTTCGCACCCTGAGCGCCACATGACCATCCTCGCCCCGGAAGGGCGCTTCGATACCGATACCGAGCGCGGCGAGCTGGTATTCCTGCTTGAGGACGGCAAGATCTACACCACGGATAAGAAGGGGTCCTCGGTGCTGGCCTTCGACGAATACAAAGTGCGGCTGCCGCTGGACTCCCTCTTCAAGAGCCTTGATCTCGGAGATGTGCGGCCCCGCGAGATGTCATGGAGCAAGCTCTCCAGCATCACGCGGGAGGAAGCGCTAAAAGTGGACGCCAACTACGCCAACAAGCTGGAGGTGGAGCGCCACAAGCGCTGGGCCTATCCGGTGGCGTGCATCGCCCTGACCCTCTTCGTGCTGCCGCTGGCTTCGGCCTTTGAGGGGCTGCACAGGCAGACGGGGCTCATGTTGGCCCTTGCCATGTTCTTCGTGTATTACAGCCTGATGTCGCTTGGGTTCAGTACGGGCGAGTCCGGGGCCATCCCCCCCTCCATAGGGTTGTGGGTCCCGAACATCCTGTTCCTATGCCTCGGCATCTACGGGCTATGGCTGACGGCGCATGAGCGAACGCCGCACGTGGCGACCTTCTTCCGCAACCTGCGGACACGGAGGACGTCATGAGCCTGCTTTTCCGCTATCTGACCAAGAACAACGCGATGATCCTGCTGCCGACCCTTGCCGTCGGCATCGGCCTGTATGTGCTTACGGACCTGTTCGAGCGTCTTGACAACTTCATCGAGGCCGGGCTGTCCGTGGGCATGGTGCTCACCTACTTCGTCGTGAAGATGCCGCTCGTGATTTCGCAGATCCTGCCGGTGATCTTCCTGCTGTCCACGGTCATCCAACTGTGCATCATGGCTCGCAGCCGCGAGCTGACGGCGTTGCAGGCCGGGGGCATCTCCCTCGGCGTGGTGGCAAGCTCCATGATCCTTTGCGGCATTTTCTGGGGCGGCGTCCAGCTTGGTTTCTCCGAATATCTGGGCGTTGCCGGGGAACGCGAGTCCGCCCGCATCTGGCAGGAAGAGGTCCGCAAGAAGAACCTCGCGGCAACGGTGCTGAAGGATGTCTGGTTTACGGATGGGGACTGGATCGTCTCGCTCGGTACGCTTGATCCCCAGGCGCACGGCACAGGCTTTTCCGGGTATGAACTGTCCGACGACGGCCTGAGCATCAAGCGCATCGTGCAGGCGTCCACGTTCACCGCCGAGCCCAGCCACTGGGCCTTGCAGGATGTGCGCGTCTACACGCCCGACACCTTCACGCAGGAGCAAGAGCCGGATTTCGTCCTCCCGCTCAGGCAGGATCCCGAAACCTTCCGGCTCGTCAGTACGGGCACGAAGCCGCAGCAGTTGCCGCTCTGGCAGCTTGGGGACGCCATCAGCCAGTTGAAATCTTCCGGTTCCAATGTGGAGGCGCTCCGTACGGCGTGGCACGCCAAGCTGGCCTATGCGGCATCGATTCTGGTCATGGCCTTCGTGGCGACGGCCATTGTCTCGTGGAAGGACAACATCTATATCGCCGTGACCGTCGCGCTGCTGTGCACGTTCCTGTACTTCGCGGTGTATACCCTCGGTACGACGCTTGGGCAGCGCGGCATCCTGCACCCGTTCCTCGCCGCGTGGACCGCCAACCTCATCGCGCTGTTCTTTGCGTTTTGGCGGCTTATCCCCTTGCTGCTGCGAAGGGAATAATTCACCGGAACCTTTTAAAGATTTGAGGGGCGAGAGAAACGTTCTGAAGAAGGGGGCACCCCCACGTTTCCCTCGCCCCCTCCAACCTTCCCTCCTCTCCCTTCAAAGCCTTTTCTCTTTATCGAATCCCACTCGACCGCTTTTCCTGTGGCAGAAAAATGTGTTCTTTGGGGTTGACGAGGGTGCTGTTTTTTGAACGGGGCCAACGGGAAAAGGCGTCCTTTCGTGGGCGCAGTCTTAATATGAATCCCGCTTGAAGCCTTTCAGCATTGAAATACGCATTCCCCAGAAGGAAAGCAGACTCAAGAAAGATTACGAACAGGGATTCGATAAAGTCGAAAGTCTTTGAAGAGGAGAGGGTGGGGTTTGGGGAGGGGAGGAGAAACTTTCTCCAGAAAGTTTCTCCCCCCCTCCCCAATTCCTCAAGAGCGTTCCTACCCGCCGATGGCGGTCATGCGCCGCTGAGCCACGGCATTGTGGCGGCGCTCAAGGAGCCGCGCCCCGATGGGCTTGTCTCGGGTGGCGAGGGTGACGATGCGGCGGACGGCTTCGATGCCGAGCTTGGGATGCCGCAAGGCGTTGCGGAGCCGGTATTCCCGGTCGTCGAACAGGCATGTCCTCAGCGCTCCGTCGGACGTGATGCGGAGCCGGTTACAGGACGTGCAGAAATGGCTGGAAAGCGGAGAGATCAGGCCGAGGCGCCCGAGGCCGGGCCCGTCCGGGCCTGAAAGCGTATAGAGCCGGGCGGGGCCTCCGTTGCGCTGTTCCTGCTCCACGGGGGCGACGGCGACGAGCCCCTTGACGGCGTCAAGGATATCCGGGGCCGACCAGAAACAGCTGTCCGACCAGCGCGTGCCTTCGCCCATCGGCATGAATTCGATGAACCGCACGTCGATGGGGTGGTGCATGGCGTAGTCGATAAAGGCGGGCAGCTCGTCGTCGTTGAAGCCGCGCATGGCGACCGCGTTGAGCTTGAAGGGGATACCCGCGTCGAGAAGGGCGTCCATGTTTTCCCGGACCTTGCCGAACAGATCGCGGCCCGTGATCTGCTCGAACTTGTCCCTGTCGAACGTGTCGAGGGACAGGTTCACCGCGTTCAGGCCTATGGCTTTCAATGTTTGGATATGGGGGCCGATCAGCGTCCCGTTGGTGGTCACGCGGATGTCGAGGGCGGGGTGCGCGGCCCGCAGGCGTTCGAGGAAGTCGGCGAATCCTTTGCGCGCGAAGGGCTCGCCGCCCGTCAGCCGGACTTTTTCCACGCCCATGTCCATCGCCATGTCCACAAGCTGTTCCATCTCCTCATAGCGCAGGACGGATTCGTGGGGAATGAACGTCTCCATGCCGCTGCGGCAGTAGGTGCAGCGCAGGTTGCAGCGGTCGGTAACAGAGAGGCGGATGTAGCGGACGGTCCTGCCGTGGCCGTCTTCCAGCGAAGCGGCGGGTTCGCACAGATGGGCGAAGGGTGGGATTGCGTTCATGGAACTGCCCGGTGGTTGTGCGCCGCAAGGGGCGGCGCGGTGGGGAGAAGCCTTCACCGTATCCCCTCCTCGCTGGCGTGGCAAGCCGTGCTGTGCCTTTGTTCACGTGCGGCCTCGGCCATGCGTCTGGCCTGCTCGAGTTCGCCCGGGAAATTGATGTTGAAGAAGGGCAGGGCCTCGGCCCGGGTATAGACGACGCGCGATTGCAGCTTTTCGGGGATCACGAGGTTGAGCTGCCGGAGGTTGCGGGCGCGGGCCTCTTCGAAAAAGGGCAGGCAGGCCGGTTCGTAGATGGAGACGAGCGCTTCGATGAATCCCGTTTCCGCTTGCTGGAACGTCGTCATGAGCGCTTCGGGGGGGCGGGCGCCGCGGGCGTCGATGAGGCGGCGCAGCGTGGGCACGTCCATGAACGGCAGATCGCACGAGAGCACGAGGATCGGTTGCCGGAGTTCCCGAAGTGCGGACCATACCCCGCCGAGCGGCCCGAGGCCGGGTTTTGCGTCGGGGATGGAACGGATGCCCGGCAGGGCTAGGGTTTCTTCGCCCGCATCGGGAGCCCGGCACGAGATGACCACGCCGTCCGTGCACGCGGCGAGGAGATCGGCGGTGCGGGCCAGCATGTCCCGCCCGTCGCCGGGCAAGCGCAGGCGTACCTTGTCCTGCCCGAGCCGGGTGGAGCGCCCTCCGGCCAGCACCACGCCGATCATGCGATCCTGCCTTCTCCGGCAAAGACCGTGAGCCGTTCCTCGCGGGGACGGCAGAAGCCGACGACGGTCACGGGATGGGCGGGATGGAGCCTGTTTTGCTGCCGGGCCATTTCCACGGGCGTGGAGGTAACGGCGCTGCGGCTGATGAGGAACGAGAAACCCGCCCGGCGTGCCTTGGCGTAGAGGCTGGATGTGATGCGGGCCGAGACGAACAGCACGGTTTCCGCCGGATCGATGCCGTTGAGGCAGGCCCAGCCCGCGAGCCGGTCGAGGCAGTTGTGCCGCCCGATGTCCTCGGCGAGGCGGAGGAAGGCTCCGGTCTTGGGATCGAACATCCCCGCGCGGTGGAAGCAGCCCGTGGATTCCCAGAGCAGGGGGCAGGAGCCTTCCAGCGTCAGGAAGGCGTCCATGTGTTTGACGATGGCGTCGGGCGTCATGACGATGGAGGGCGTTTCATCGTGCCCTTTTTTCTCCATGCGCTTGAGTTCCACGGCAAAGGCGTGTTTCGCGTCGATGCCGGGCGGGACGGATACGGCGCGAACGCTTCCGGACATGCGGAACGGCGAAGGGCCGGCTTCCGGGCCGAGATGCCGGCGATCGAGCAGGACGTGCCCGATCGCCAGCGGTTCAAGGTCGTCGGGCCACGCCCACAGGCGGCAGCTGCTTCCGGACCACGAAACGTATACGGGTTCTTCGGGGCTGACCGCGTCGTCGATGTGCTGCCACCCGCCGTCTTTCCAGCGGGTGACGGAGTAGGACAAAGGGGTATTCATGAGTTGGCCGCCTCCGCGGCGGGGACGAAGGCGAGCCTGTCGCCGTCGTTCAGGATGCGATCCGGCCCGGCATGGACCCCGTTGACGAGGATCAGGGGTTCCGCGGATCGGATGTTGAGGATGTGCATGGCTTCGCCCGCCGTGGTTCCCTCGGCCACGTCCAGCCTGTCGTTTTCGGGCGTGTGCGGGGGCAGCGTTGCGAAGCGGCGTATTTCTATCAGCATGGGGCACTCCTTGAGGCCCCATACTAGCGGACCCCGCAGGTTTTTTGCAAGGCCGGGAACACGAGAAGCCGCGATGCGGGGAGGGGGCATTGAAAACGGAATGCCGCGAACAGGGATTCAATAAACACAAAAGTCTTTGAAGAGAAGGAGGTGGGGTTTGGGGAGGGGGAGGAGAAACTTTCTCCAGAAAGTTTCTCCTCCCCCTCCCCAAACCACTACTAGTCCTGAAATATGCTTTTACCGATCGCTCCACACGGCGCGCCCGGCCTTGAGTCGGAGACGCCCGAGGGGAAGCCCGCGCCAGAACAGGGACGCCTCTTTGCCGGGCAACCCCGTATCAAGGCTTCCGCCTTGCAGCAGGCGTTCGAGGATGGGCACGTCGTCGACGTCGAGGCGGGGAATGCGCTGAGGTTCGGGATCAAGCAAAGCCCGGAGCCGCGCCGAGGGGATGAGGCCCTGTGCCGACGCCTTGCCGAGAGCCATGCCCTGCCAGCGCACGGCGGCGGGCAGATGCGCCAGCGCCGGGGCGGGCAGGAAGTGGAGGGAATCCTCGAACACCGCCAGATCGCCGGGAGGGAGCAGGGCGGGCGACAACCCGAACTCCGCAAGGAAGGCCGGGGGGATCGCGCGGTAGGCCGCCGTGGCCGTCGTTCCCCGGGCGAGGCCGGGCACGGCGGCGGAGTCGCCGGGTTTGCGCAGCAGGGCGATATAAAAGCCCTGCGCGTTGGAGGCGTCCTCGTCCACCCGGAGCGTGCCTTCGCAGCCGGGGAGCTCCGGCGCGGCGAAAACGAAGCCGGGGAACGGCTCCAGCGGGATCGGCTCAAGGCCGAGCCCTTCAACGGCAAAACGGACTTGGCCCTCGTTCTCGTCCACATTGGTTGTGCAGGTTGAATAGACGAGTTTTCCGCCGGGGCGCAGCAGGCGGCTCGCTTCCGTCAGGAGCTTGCGCTGCAGCTCCAGCATGGGTTTGAGGCGGTCGCCCTGCCAGCGCTTGATCGCCTGCGGGTTCTTGTCCGTGGTCCCCCATCCGGAGCAGGGCGGATCGAGGAGGACGGCGTCCCACGAGGCGTCGGGCAGGGGCAGGGATTCGCCGGGCCATGAGCAGGTCACGGCTTGGAGGAGGTTGAGCGCGGCGAGGTTGCGGCGCAGGTTCGCGAGGCGCGGGCGGGCCGGTTCGTTGCCGAGCACCAACCCCTCGCGGCCCACAAGCTGCGCGAGCAGGCCCGTCTTGCTGCCGGGGCTGGCGCACATATCGAGCACGCGGGCCCCTTCGCCGGGCGCGAGGGCCAGCGGGGGCAGCATGGATGAACGGTCCTGAATGTAGACGTACCCCCAGAAGGCGGCGAGGCTCCGGCCGAGCGGGAACGGCTCCTGGAGCAGCCGCCTTGCCAGCGGAGAAAACGGTTCCGGCTCGAAAACGAAGCCTTGTGCGCTAAGCAGCGCCTCGACGGACGGGATCTGTCCCGGGTTGCAGACGAGGCGAAAAGAACGGCGGAGGGAGGGGGTGTCGGTCATACTATCCTATTTAGAAAAAACGCGATAAAGAGTTTCTGGCGCTTTCCGTTTCCGGCGTTGCGCTTGCGGAGACGGGGAAGTCTATAGTATGGTAAAAAAAGTCGACCGGGCTGAACCGGCGAATCCTTCCAAGGAGTTTACGAATGCATCTGATATTCCGTACGGCTCTGATGCTGTGTACAATGCTGGTTTTTGTGGCGCAAGCCCTTGCCGCCGATGTGCGCAGCTACGCGGTGCTGCCTTTTAAAGTGAACGGTTCCAGCGGGTTCACCTATCTGGAAAAGGCCATCCCGTCCATGCTGAACTCCCGCCTCTACTGGCAGGGGCACTTCCAGCCCGTTGCCGACGCCGCGCTCGCCAAGGCCGGGGCCGTGAGCGACGCGGGAAGCGCCGCCAAGGCCCTTTCCGCCACCGGTGCCGACTATGTCATCTGGGGCGACGTGACGGTCATGGGCGACAACGTCAGCCTTGACGTGCGCGTCCGTGACAAGGCGGGCAAGGAATGGCGCAAGGGCGCGAAAACCCGCGTCAATGACCTCATCGCCAGCCTTCAGGGCGTTTCCGACAGCATCAACGCCGAAGTCTTCGGGCGCGGCGGTTCCGGCGTCGTTGCGGCGGCTCCGGCTGCAAGCGCCGGGCAGGCGAACCCCAACTTTGTCCAGAAGGACGCCACGCAGAGCCAGGTCTACCTGAACCCGCAGTTCCGCTATCAGGGCAGCGACGGCACGCGTTACCGCAGCCAGACGCTTCCTTATGCGTCCGTGGGCATGATCGTTGCCGACGTGAACGGCGACGGCAAGAACGAAGTGGTCGTGCTCGGCGAAAAGCGCCTTTACGTGTATCAGTGGCAGAACGAGCGCCTCGTGCAGCTTGGGGAATACAAGATTCCCACCCGCATGATGCCGCTTGCGCTCCGCAGCATCGATTTGAACCGCGACAGGGCTGAGGAGATCATCCTGACGGCCTACGAAGAAGACTACACGCAGCCGTATTCCATGGTCCTGAGCTTCAAGGGGAATACCTTCACCGAAGTGGCGGAACGCCTCCCCTACTATCTGAACGTGGTTCGCATTCCTCCGGATTACATGCCCACGCTGATCGGCCAGAAGGGCGACCCGTCCCGTATTTTCTCGCGTGGCGGCGTGTATGAGATGATGAAGCAGGGCAACAGCCTCGTGCAGAGCAAGAAGCTGGATCTGCCGAGCGGCGTGAACGCCCTGAACTTCGCGTGGCTGCCCGGAACGCCTGGCAAGGAAACCGAAAAGCTTGTGGTGCTGACCGATGAAGAACGCCTCCGCGTGTTCTCGGACAAAGGTTCGCAGCTGAACCAGACGGACGAGAAGTTCTCCGGATCGGCCATCGGCATCGCCGAACAGACGCAGATGCCCGGCATGGGCAAAGACAACATCCTGATCCCGTCCAAGTATTTCGTGCCGTTGCGCATGATCCCTTCGGATCTGGAGCAGGACGGCTCTTGGGAGCTGCTGGTCAACAAGCCCATTTCGGTGTCCGCGCAGTTCTTCGAGAACTACCGCTTCTTCCCCGAGGGTGAAATCGAATCCCTGTACTGGGACGGCGTGGGCCTCGGCCTCCAGTGGAAGACCCGCCGCATCAAGGGCTCTGTTGTGGACTTCGCGCTGGCTGACCCGAACAACGACGGCACCAAGGACCTCGTGGTCTGCCTGAACACGCACCCCGGCGCGCTCGGCCTCCAGAACCGCAAGACGGTGGTGGTCTTCTACCCGCTGGATCTCAGCATGATGGACCCGAAGACGGCTCCGGCGCTCGACTAGCGGCGGATAGGGGGGACGCTCCCTCATAAGGCCCGGTAGCCTGAAAAGGCTTCATATGGCGCAGGCTTCGTTCGCGGAGCCTGCGTTTTTTTGTGCCCATGCGGAACGGCAGGGCATATTGTTCTCGTAATGAGAAAAAAGCGTTCGCAATCCGGGAGAATTCTCATTTCGGGAATGGCGTTGCCTGAAAATGCTGAAAGATCCGCTTGAAAATGGGTGTGATAGCAAAAGTCCAAGTTGGCCCCATCCTTGCTTTGGGTAAGGAGCATCCCGGGATGTGCCCGGATTTTTCCCGCTCACTCTGCCGCCGCATCAGGAGGTTCGCAATGGACAACATGCTTTATCACATCAATGCACAGCGTCTGCGCCCCGGCTCAGGCGCTTCCCTGGATATACTGAATGCCGCCGAGGCCCGGCGCGCCCGGCGTTTCCATGCCGGTTTCGTGCAGTACGCGCCCACGCCTCTCGTCCCCCTGCCGTATCTGGCCTCCACGCTCGGCCTCGGGAACATCCGGGCCAAGGACGAGTCGAAACGTTTCGGGCTCAATGCCTTCAAAGTGCTTGGCGCTTCCTATGCGATGGGCCGTTACCTTGCGGAACGGCTCGGAAAATCCATTGACGATCTGACGCCCGCCGATCTCTGTTCCCCCGCCGTGAGCGAGCGGCTCGGGCCCATTACTTTCATATCCGCCACAGACGGCAACCACGGCAGGGCGGTAGCGTGGACGGCGCAGCAGCTCGGCAAGAAGGCCGTCATCTACATGCCCAAGGGGTCCGACCCGGCGCGGCTGGAGAATATCCGCAGCCACGGCGCGGAAGCCAGCATCACGGATCTCAATTACGACGACGCGGTGCGCCTCGCGTGGAAGATGGCTTGCGAAAACGGCTGGATCATGGTGCAGGACACGGCGTGGGACGGCTATGAGGACATCCCCACATGGATCATCCAAGGCTATGCCGCGCTTGCCGTGGAGGCGCTGGCCCAGTGGCGCGCCGAAGAGCTTGAGCCTCCGACGCATCTTTTCCTTCAGGCGGGAGTCGGCTCCTTCGCGTCCGGCGTGCTCGGCTACATGGCGTCGGAACTTGGCGATGCGCTCCCCAAGACGATCATTGTGGAGCCGCACGCCGCCGACTGCATTTACCGTTCCGCCCTTGCAGGGGATGGTCAGCCGCATAATGTCACGGGCGATCTTTCCACGCTGATGGCGGGGCTGGCCTGCGGCGAGCCCTGCACCGTGGGGTGGCCCATCCTGCGCGATTACGCCTCGGCCTATGTTTCCTGCCCCGACTACGTGGCGGCCAACGGGATGCGCCTCTACGCCGCAGCGCGCGGCGGCGACGCCCCCATCGTCTCCGGCGAATCCGGCGCGGCACCGCTCGGCGCGCTCGATCACATCATGCGCAATCCCGCCCTCGCGCCGCTCCGTGAATCCCTCGGGCTCGGCCCCGATTCACGCGTCATGCTCATCAGCACCGAAGGCGACACCTCGCCCCGCGTCTGGCGTGACGTCTGCTGGTACGGCAGGCACGGTGACGAGTTGCGTGTGGGCGAGTAGGGATATGAGATTGGGGAGGGGGAGGAGAACCTTTCTGAAGAAAGGTTCTCCTCCCCCT